>JBNATU010000064.1:0-2754 GCA_049701195.1 Neomoorellaceae bacterium | reverse complement strand
TGCTCCAAGAAAAAATATTGGTAATTGTACCCAAGGGTGCGGAATGTAGGATTAAAGAGGCCGAAGACGTCCTCGGCATACCGGGGGAAGTTATCTTCAGAGAGGGTGTAAAGAAGTTCCTGCTCTCCAAGGTCGAGGAGAACAACAGCCTCATCAAGTCCCTGAAGGAGAAGTACGGCGCTTCGGGGTACCTAGAGCTGGAAGAAAAAATCAGGAGGGGCGACGTGCCCGAGCACCCCGCCTGGGAGGACGTGATCCTGTGGGAGGAGCTGTCCAGGCACACCGAAGCCCTGCAGGGGCTGGTCCGGCGGCTGGAAGCAGGTGAGGCGGTTGCCTCTTGACCTGGGAAAGTTGGTGGCGCGGTACAGCGACATCGTTGCCGGCGTCGAGGCCGTAGGGATCGGGTCGGCGCGGAAGACCGGGATTGTGCTCAAGGACGGCAGCCACGAAGCCTATCAGGAAGTGAGAGAAATTACAGGAGTAATCCTTAAGACGGCGCGTAAAGTTGTAAAGGAGGCTGCTGGTATAGTCAGGGAGGCGGAGGCAAGCCTTAGGCACCAAGGGGAGCAAGTCAAGAGGAAAGCCTGGCTGCTGATAGAGAAGCTAAAGGAAAGTATCAGCCGCACAGAGAGGATAATAACGTAGACGGCGGCAGTACAGGAGGGGGATTTACATATTCCCGACCGGGTGGTAAGTATTTTTGACCCTGATGCCCGGCCCATAAAGAGGGGCAAGGCCAATGCCCCGGTAGAGTTTGGCTACAAAGTGCTGCTTCAGGAAGCGGAACACAATATGATCACCGGTTATGAGGTGTTACGGGGTAACCCTGCGGATGATACCTTGCTTCTTGAAGCAATAGAACAGCATAAAGAGACTTTCAGGCGAACACCTCATGCTTTAGCTGCCGATAGAGGTTTTGGCAGTTCAGGGAACGAAGAGGGATGTTGGGAGCTTGGGGTAAAGCAGGTCAGCCTACCCCGGAAAGGGAAACTTAAGTCAAAGCCCGCAAGGTATATCAATCACAGGGGTGGTTCAAACGGCTGCAGCGGCGGTGTACTGGAGGGGAGATTAGTATCAGCCTTTTGAAACGCAAATACGGTTTACGCCGCAGCCTATCCAGGGGATATGAAGGCACTGCTGCGTGGGTGGGTTATGGAATTTTGGCCCATAACTTGTTCAGATTGGCCATTGATATAGTAGCAAGCAGGAATTAGGGTAACGGGAAGACCGCTGAACTATAACGTGCTATAAGAAAATAAAAATATATATGCTCCCCCAAGAAAATCCCTGAAGAGGACTTTTTCCGGGGAAACTAACTAGGGAACAGCCGGGAAATGGCTCCTTGTGTACCGCAGAGATCTCCTAAGATAGGTGGTAGGCCCCCTCCGGCCATCGCTGTGGCGGAGAGAGAGCTTGTCCGCGCAAAAAATGCAGGGTTCTTTAAACGGACAGGTAGCTACCACAGCATAATTGAAAGCCGCGCCGGTGTATGATATATTGGTCATGAACCTTTTGAGCACGTGGTGGAGAAATAGACGTTATTACCTCTCTTCTTATCCACGCTTACCTCCTCCCCGGAAAATTATCCTTCACTCACGCAATATTCGACCTAGCTGCTCATAAAAACCTTCTCTAGGTCCTACCAGGATAACCAAAACCACCTTATCCTCCGGCTTAAGGCTATAGACTATCCGGTACTCACCTCCTGGCGTGGTCACGGCCAGAGACCGCAAACTCTTATGTCCACGTAAGATTTTCCCTTTAGTGGGATGCTGGCTTAGCTCGGCAAACCCCCTCTCTACAGCCTCCTTGATGTTTGACGCAAGCTTTTCCAGGATTTTGACTACCCTTCTTGTGCCGTGTACCTCCCACATACCTGGCTACTCCCTGGGCCACAGCCGTACGGTCTGCCCGCTCCTGTACTCTTTTTCGGCTTCCTCGGCCAGAAGATCTAAATCATCTCTGTGAAACCAGTCGAGAAGCTCTTCTTTGGAGAAGCGCCACTGGGTGCCGATCTTATGGGCTGGTATCCTGCCTTTCTTGGCATACTTCCGCAGGGTATATTCGCTTATCTTTAGCAACTTGGCTGCTTCCTTGGCCGTGAGTATCTCCAAAGGGATCACCTCCAGCTATAGGATACTATGTAGTAGCCAAGTTAGCAATATAGGCTCATATAGGTTTCGCTATAACACTCTTTTATTGCTAGCGCCAGGCGGTTTGGGCAAGTCCGATTCTGTGTGTAAAATCCCTCTGGTAGCCTTTGAGGCTTATTAAAGCCTTATTAAACTGCCTCTTTCTCTGGCTTGTTGGATTTTACTGCTTCAACCTGTTCCTGGTTACCTCTACACATCCAGTACTCCGTCATGTCCAAGTACCTATGGCTAGTTGCCCAGGCCTCGTCTATCTCCATGAACACCGCACCGATCAGTCTCAACGCCGCCTCTTCATGGGGAAAAATCCCTACCACCCTCTCCCGCCGCCGAATTTCCCGGTTCAGACGTTCTACGACATTGGTCGTACGCAGCCGCCGCCTAACCGGTTCCGGCAACGCCATCACCGCCATGCATCCTCAAAACCAGCCTCAAGTCTGTTCTTTTGCCTTGGGCGCCACGATCTCAAACTCCTGTACCACCTCCTTCAAAAGCTTCCTAGCCGTATCTAAATCCGGTGCGTCAAAAATGTGCCTCAGGCGAGCATGAAGCCCATTTTCCGCACCCTACGAGCAACCCCAAAATAATTTTTATAGGGTGCAGA
>JBNATU010000063.1:0-3512 GCA_049701195.1 Neomoorellaceae bacterium | reverse complement strand
TTTTTGGGCATCATGGCTCTTGACAAGTTTATATTTTCTTTATGCAACACTAGTGGGAGTATATGGAACTTTTTTATTCATACCGCGAGGTGGAACCGTATCCCTGTCCGGCCTGCTCTGAGCCGATGTGGTCTCACGGTTTTTACTGGCGAAAGCTCAAGATCCCGGAAGGTGGGGCAGTAAGATTGCCCGTCAGCCGCTACCGCTGCGTTAACTGCCGCCGCACTCACGCTATTTTGCCTGACTTTGTGGCTCCATACAGGCACTACCCTATGCTGGCGGTGGCTAAAGTGATAGAAGAAGTGGTCGAAGCCGAGGTGCCTGTAAGTAGGGCTACAGGGGGCCAGGACATCTCCACCACCTCAAGGTGGGCAAAGCGGTTCTTGGGAATAGTAGAGCAGGTGCTCGGTAGCCTTGGAAACCGGGCATATACTCTAAAAGAGGATAAAGCATTGATCTTCGGGGAGAAGGAGGAGCCGGGTGTCTGGGGACGTCTACGGTCTGCCCCTGGGAGGCTACCGGCAATAAAATCCACCTCCATTCTGGGAGCGGTCAATATTTTTCTAACCTGGGAACCGGCAGGTATTTACGTTTAAGGCCATTTCCACATACTTTGGTCTTCGGTTATCTCCTGGCAGGTGGTATGGTAAAGGCAACCCACCATTTTACCTCAAGGAGATGAACCGAATGATAAAGGAAGAGAGGTCTAAGGAAGAGGTTGCTCTGAAACGCTTTGCCCTAATTGTTCCTTTGCTGGTCGAGGATGTGGAAGCGGCGGAGAGGCGACGCCTATGAGGTCGGAGTAGAGTGGGTCAACAAGACCGTGGACCTTCGCTTTGACCCTTTTGATTTGGAGACCATTGAGTTCTGGCACAACGGGCAGAAACAGGGATTGCTCAAACCCCTCGTCATCCAGGAGTACAATGTTACCGTGGCGAAGACCATGGCTATCCCAGAAGCGGAAGGAAGCGTCCGGACTAACGGTTCTCGACTTCTGACCGTGCTGGAAGAAAGAGAAAAAGAGCGCCGTCGGCGCAGGCTCGGGGCCATTCCCTTCCGGAAACTCGAGGAAGGAGGGGAAGACCGTGTTTGAGCCCTTCTTTGGCTTTCAGCGCACCCCCTTCGGTAGAGACCTGCCCGTAAAGCACCTGTTTCTGACCCCAGCGCACCAAGAACTGGTGTCCCGGTTAAAGTATGCTGCCGAAAAACGCTTGTCTGCCCTCATAACCGGTGAGGTCGGAACGGGTAAATCGACGGCCCTGAGGCAGCTCGTGGCCACACTAAATCCCAATAAGTACAGGGTGGTCTACCTAAGCGACTCTAAACTGACCCCCAGGCATTTCTACTGGGAGGCTCTGCGCCAGCTTGACTGCGAGCCCCGTTTTAACCGGGGACAGGCCAAACGACAGCTGCATCAGGTGATTCTTGATCTTGTAGAAAACCACCAGAAAGTACCGGTGGTCATT
This sequence comes from Neomoorellaceae bacterium, assembly GCA_049701195.1. Taxonomy (GTDB): domain Bacteria; phylum Bacillota; class DSM-521; order Neomoorellales; family Neomoorellaceae; genus JBNATU01. The sequence goes on along the minus strand of JBNATU010000063.1, from coordinate 2,046 downwards.
GTAGATGAGGCCCATCTCCTGGACCGTGAAATGCTGGAAGAAATAAGATTTCTCCTCAACTTCCGGATGGACTCCTATAACCCCATGAGCTTGATACTTGTGGGCCAGCCGGAGCTTAAGCGGGTGCTGCAACTTCAGGTCTATGAGGCCATCGCTCAGAGAATAAACCTGCGCTATCACCTGCCACCTATGGAAAGAGAGGAAACCAAGGAATATGTGAGCCACCACCTTAAAGTTGCAGGAGCCGCTCATGATTTATTCACCGACCATGCGCTGGGGGTAATCCACGAGTATGCCGGGGGTATCCCGCGAAAGGTTAACAACATCTGTATAGCCTGCCTCATGGCTGCTGCCGTGGAGTAGAAGAGGATCATTGACGACCATCTGGTCAAAGTGGTCCTTGAAAACGAGTTCTCAGGTTGAAACTCCTTATTGCACTTTATTACCTTTTGGCCAGGTGATAGCCTCTCCGACTATCACCTGGCCAAACAAAGTAAAACGAAAATGCGGCCGGCTTATGTGGGCAGAATGCGGTCAAAAAGCCTGAGCAGCTACACTAAACAAAAAATGTTAGGGGGAGAAAGATGTATTACAAAAAGAAATTAGGTTTAATCATTATCTTGTTGGTCACGTGCGTTATTTCAGTAACATTAGTGGGATACGGTTCTTCGTTCATAGAAGACAAATTACTGGTTAATAATGTGCCTACCTATCCCCAACCAAGTGATAGCCTAAACATGGTATTTTCTTCGCCTGACAACAGATATGTAGTAGAACTCAAAACACAACCGGAGTTTTTTGTTGATGGAAGTATTGTGTATGACGTTTATTTAACTACCCCCGAAGGAGACAAAAAGGAAGTTCCAGAAAAAGTTCTTATGGCCTCTCCAGCAGAGGCAGAAGCGAAAGATTATATAGTATGGCTTAGTAAGGATGGGTTTATGATAAATGGAGAGAAGTTAATTAAGACTTCTGGTGAAGTCGAGGATCTTCGTCCCCTCTGGGGAGAAGTAAAATATGCTTCCTCTTTTAAGGTATCTCCTGATAAAACTCAACTGGCGCTAACAGGTAAAACCAGCAACAATGACAGAGTTATAAAGATCATAGATCTTAACACCCGCCAAGTTATCGCCACTCAAATTTATCCTTTTAAGGAGCCGGTAAACACTGGTCCGCTGACCAACCGGATAGCATGGGGGCTAACAAATACCATCTACTATGATGTGGATATTGAAGGCAAGTATCGAGTGTATCACTTACGTAGCGGTGTTCCATACCTACTTTTTGAAAATGCCAAGCTGATTAACACTTCACCTGATGGGAGATACCTAGCCGTGATTAAAGGATTAACCAAAGAAGAACAACCTTTCACCCTTATCTACGACCTGCAGGACAAAAACGTGAAAGGGGAAATTTCTCGAAGCAAACGCCTCTCTTGGCTTACAGACAAGGAGTTTATTGTGGTTGATCTTTCAGGCACGAGCTCTCAAGCAGAAGTATATACAATTAAAGACGAAAAGTTGTTGAAGCGCGATACTTTTAACCTACCGGCGGGTATTTTCATAGGAGCCGAATTAGAAGAAGATGCAGTGGTCTTGAATTCTGTCTCCACAAATGCAGATGGCAAAGTACAAATGCTCAAAGAAAGACGGGACTGGAAACCATGAATACAGCTACCCCATTGGTGTAAAGTGCGGCACAGTAAACCCAGATTTAAAGTAAGCGTCAAATACCACCCACCTTTTAGGTTACGGCAGGAATTATAAAAGAACCCCTACCTGTTATCTAAGGTAGGGGCTAAAACAAGCTTAATTATTCATCCGGCAGACAGGGGGCAGGGTTTTCGACCACGGCAGGAGTTGATCTAATGCCTCTTTATCCTGCGGGTCCAGATTGGGCAGCTTTTCGAATAGGTAAGTAAGGTAGTGGAAGGGATTTAACCCGTTCTCCTTGGCTGTCTCTATAATACTGTAGACAATAGCGCTGGCTTTTATAATGGACCCAAAAAACTAGACACGAAAAGAGGGGGTCTTAAGCGTCAACATG
>JBNATU010000062.1:0-4035 GCA_049701195.1 Neomoorellaceae bacterium | reverse complement strand
GGGTGGTCAACTTTTCGCTGATCATCTGGTCAACTTTTAGTGTATCAAATACAACTTTTGACGCATTCCATACTACCTTTAGAGCAGGCTATGGGACAAGACACTGACGGCTACAAAACCAACGCAACCAGCCTCCCAGCGCCGGCTTTTATAGACATCCGCGGTCATTGGGCGGAGGCTGCAATCCAAGAAGCAGCCACCATAGGTTATATAAACGGTTACCCCGACGGCACTTTCCGCCCTGACAGTCCGGTTACTCGAGCCGAAGCGGTCACCTTTATGGTGAAGGCTCTGCAGCGGGCACGGTATCTGCCTAGCATTCACCTGTCCCCGGATATGCTGGTCGAATCTTTCCCGGATACCCGAGATCACTGGGCCGTGCGACAAGGTTCTTTACCCCTTGCTTTCTCAACCTCCTTGGTAACCTTAGAGGATGCCCGGGCAGACCAGCGGTTTGAACCCGATGCTCCTGCAACTCGCCTGGAGGTCGTCATATGGCTCGCCAGGGCCGCAAACCCTGCACTGGAAGAGCGCCTTAAGATTAAAAGAGAGCGCCAAAGGGAAGGATGGTCGCAGGAAGCACAGGCGGCTGTGCACACGGGATTAGAACAGATCCAGTGGCCATTCCGAGACACGGTAGGTGAAGGGGCAAAAGCTCATGTACTGCAAGCAGTTAAAGCAGAACTGATTAAGGGCTTCCCGGACGGGAGTTTCGGCGGCAATGAAATGATAACCCGGGGACAAATGGTAGCCATACTGCAACGTTTACTCCAACGTCTTCAATCGGGAGCCACCTTACCCGCCCAGCTACCTCAGATTGACGAGCCCGTCATACCAGGACGCGGCCGCATCATGGAAGTACGTCTAAGCTGGCCTCCGGTGACAGGAAAATCGCGCCGAGATTTAAAAGGCGAAAACATGGAAGACTGGCCCGCACTGAACCGGTTGCTCATGGCACTCCGTACGGTAGAAAAGCGCGAACTTCCGCCCGGAGTGGGTGATTTCCCGGTTGCCCCGCCGCACAGGGTCACGTTGTATATTCGTTTTGCCGACGGAAGTGAGGATACCGTGGTTGAAGCAGTGCGCTGTGAACCTACCACTACGGGTGGACGGCGCTGCACCCCCGAACCGGACTGGATGCTCCTTAACGGTCAGGTCGTTTATTCACCCCTACTTTGGGATTACTGCCATGGGCAGATATATATGGACATGCCTCTTTTCCTCTCGCGGGCAAACTGAGGGAAGATATTGGGTTGATGTGAACGCAATAAAGAGGCCCTGGATAGAAGACACCCATATTAACTTCTAACCCCAATTATCCTGTCCCTTGCAGAGCGTGTTCATGGGTTGGTGACTAAACTGCTAGCGGCTCTCAGAAAACCAAGTAATTTTGTAGCAAAAGGGGTTCCCATCCTCCAGATCGAAACTTAGAAGTACGAGCAAACAAAAAAACTCAGAAGGAGGTTGTCTTAATGAATGTTGTTAAGAAGCCAAGCATAATTCTTTTTGTTAGCGTGTTCGCGGTTATTTTGGCATCCTTGGTACAACTTAATTTCACTGAAGCTTCTATGGATAACACAAAGGATAAAACAAAACCCCAATACGTAAATACCCTTGAAGAGGTAGCGAGACTGCCGGTTATTAAAGATAAAGTACTTAGCGCCAATAATCAATACAAATCGTTAGAAGGTACAATAATCAAAGAGGAAGCCACAAGGCAAGCTAAAGTTAATCTGTGGATTGAACAGCCAGACCGGTTTTATGTGGAGTATATCCCGAATATTAAGGAACCAGAAGTTGTAATCAAGGCGGTTAATGATGGAAATGAGGTGCAAGTAAAGGATTTGAAGTCGGAGATTAAAAGATCTAAACCCCTAAAGCCTATGGAAAAACCAGATAAAATTGAGGATAACGTAATAATTCCGGACTACAATGGGACATTTTTGCCCATCGGTGGGGTTAACGAAATGATTCACCCTGAAATGTTTGCTCAAAGTGCTTTCCGTAGGGGTGAATTGGAGGTTTTGGGTGATGAAAAGTATCTGGATCGCGAAGCGACCATACTCCAGGTTAGATACAAAGAATCTAAATTAGGGGACCTCCAGAAGTTCTGGATTGATAAGGAAACAGGGATTATCTTAAAAACAGTCATTTATGACACCGATAAACCGATTCGAAGTGTATACTTTGTGTCCATAAGTTTCCCCAACAACATTAGCCCCGATAAATTTAAGTTGTTTACCGAGTGATTATATATCAGTCGAAGGAGGAAAAGTGCCTATATAACTTAATATTCGAGAAAAGGACGTTGAGTAAAAACGTCCTTTTTTCTACCCCGGTACCGGAGCCTTGTCTATAACGACATTTTTACGAAGGTATTCGCCCTGACCATACCTTGGGAAGGGAATGCAAAAGACATAATTACATCTTGACATGAATACTTCTGTCCGTTATGCTTAAATCAGCATAACAGGGAGGGGGAGGAACATCTTTGTCGGAATACCACGCCTTCATGCTAATAAATGGAAAAATCATGCATGAAAGTTCCAGCCTATCGAGGAAACCGATCATCAATCCGGCCACCCTGGAACCCATCGGGACCCTACCGGAAGCAGGGGAGACCGAGATCCGGCTGGCGCTTAATGCCGCCGAGAGGGCCTACCGGGAATGGTCCAGGATAAGTCCCGCCAGAAGGGGGGAAATGTTGCACCGGGCCGCTTCCGAAGTTAGGGCTAGGGCTGACAGCATGGCCCGGCTTTTGACTATGGAACAGGGCAAACCTCTGGCGGAGGCCCGGGAAGAAGTAAAGGCCGCGGCCCAGGCCCTGGATTATTATGCGGAAGAAGGGCAGCGTATTTGGGGGGGAAATATTGCCTACGAACAAGGATAATACCAGAAGTCTGGTGATAAGGCAGCCCCTCGGTGTAGTTGCTGCCTTTGTACCCTGGAATTATCCCGTGTTGTTAGCTGCATGGAAAATTGCACCTGCGCTGGCTGCGGGTAATTCCGTAATCGTCAAACCCGCCAGCAATACTCCCTTGGCCACCGGTGAATTCGTACGCCTCATAGATGAGTGTTTGGAACCGGAGGGCGTGGTAAATTTAGTTCTGGGTTCCGGTGCCCGGATCGGGCCCGCGCTTATATCCAGCCCCCTGGTCAAGAAAGTAACCCTTACCGGCTCCACAGAAACGGGTAAACAAATAATGAGCCTGGCCGCGCCCTATCTCAAAAAGGTTTCCCTGGAATTGGGGGGCAACTGCCCCATCATCGTGTGTCGGGACGCGGACCTTGAAGCTGCTGCGCAGGGCACGGTCTACCGCTCTTTCCGCAATATGGGGCAGGTCTGCAATGCCATTAACCGGATATATGTTGACGAGCGGGTAGCCGAGGCTTTTTGCGCGAGGGTGGTGGAAAAGGCGAGCAGATTAACCATCGGAGATGGTTTGCTGAACCCCCATGTGGATCTCGGGCCCATGGCTACGGCAGAAGGATTGGAGAAGACCCTCACCCACCTTCAAGATGCTCTGAAGAAGGGCGCTAAGGTGATATACGGAGGCAAACGGCCGGAGAACGCCGGACCCGGCTATTTCTTTATGCCTACCGTGTTGGTTAATGTCCATCACCAAATGCGGGTTATGACGGAGGAAACCTTTGGTCCTCTGGCGCCCATTATGACTTTTTCTGACCTGGAACAGGCGGTTACTTTAGCCAACGATAGCTCCTATGGTTTGGTGGCCTATGTTTATACCAGCAACCTCAAGACCGCTTTTTATTTGAGCGAACATCTCCAGTTCGGCACGGTAGGGGTAAATAATGTGACCGGTGGAGAAGTGGCCTTTCCTTACGGCGGCTGGAAGGAGAGCGGGATGGGAGTGGAGTTGTCGCACCACGGCTTAAACGAGTACTTGGCCTTAAAACATATCCGGGTTACGCTATTATGAGCGATTATAACATATATAGCGGTTTTGCAAGCTCCACTTGTGTTGTTTGTCAATAGAATTGACCCACTATGTGCAAATAAAATTGACCCACTGG
>JBNATU010000061.1:0-4254 GCA_049701195.1 Neomoorellaceae bacterium | reverse complement strand
TGCCGGAGCCTTGAGCCAAGCGCTAGTTTGGCCCGCGAGGGTTTTTGGAGCGAGCTTTAAGCCCAAGCAAGCCTAGAGGCAAAAGTGGGGATACGCCAGGGGGTGAGATTATTTTCCGACACCCCGGACCTGGAGTATAATTATTGTATTAGCACCAAAATAGTGCAGGCGAGGCAAAGGAGGGTGGTCATGTTACAGATACGGTGGCACGGTCGGGGAGGCCAGGGGGTAGTAACTGCTGCCCGCATATTGGGACGGGCAGCAGCTATTTATGAGGGTCGCTATGCGCAGTCTTTTCCCGCTTTCGGTACCGAGCGCCGGGGAGCGCCTGTTATGGCGTTTACGCGGCTGGCCGATCACCCCATAAGGGATCGCAGCCAAATATATGAACCGGATTGCGTAGTAGTGCTGGATGGAACTTTATGGGGAAGCGCGGAGGTTTTACGGGGCTTGCGGCCGGGGGGGGCAGTGCTGGTCAATGCTTCTGCCCTTTCGGCGAAGCTTTCTTTGCCCGAGAGGGTGGCGCTTTACCGGGTGGAGGTTACCGGACTGGCCCGAGAGATTTTGGGAGTGCCTATAGCTAATACGGCCATGGTGGGAGCTTTAGCCGGCGTTACGGGCTGGGTGAGTTGGGAAGCGGTGAAGAAGGCCATCGGCGATATTCTGCCTGCTCATCTGGTAGAAAAAAATTGGCGGGTGGCGGAGGCAAGTTTTCGCCTGGGTAAGGAGCTAAGGATGTCTTCAAAACGAGTATGATTTTTCGGCGGTTGAAGTTTTGCTGGAAGATAATGGTCTTTTAGGCTTGAGGAGGAAGCGAGTTAGATGCCCGGCTTTAGCCCGTGTGTAGTCGACGTGTTTTGCTTCGCTAGCTTCGGGCTGCCGGAGGGGAGGTATAAAGATGATTCCTAATTTACCTACGCCTCATCTAAAATTCAGTACCGGTTCGTGGCGGATGTCGCGTCCGGTTTTGCAGGTAGAAAAATGCACTAACTGTCTTCTGTGCTGGCTCTTTTGCCCGGAGGGGTGCATCCGGCGGGAAGAAGAATACATAAGTATCGATCTGGATTATTGCAAGGGGTGCGGCATTTGCGCCCGGGAGTGCCCTCGCCAGGCTTTAAGCATGGTAGAGGAAGTTTCTCTAATTCGTGGAGAAGGTGATATGGGTGCGTGAATACTATAACGGCAATGAAGCAGTGGCTCAAGCTGTGCGCCTGGCGCGGGTCGAGGTGGTGGCCGCGTACCCTATTACACCCCAGTCTACTATAGTCGAAGAGATAGCCGCCCAGATTGCCCGGGGACAGATGGACGCGGAATACATCCGGGTGGAATCCGAACATGCGGCTCTGGCAGCCTGTTATGGTGCAGCGGTAACCGGTACCCGGGTTTTTACGGCTACTTCTTCCCAAGGCCTGGCTTACATGTTTGAAATGCTGCACTATGTTAGCGGATGCAGGATACCCCTGGTTATGGCGGTGGCCAACCGGGGACTCGCGGCCCCCTGGACTATTTGGGCCGACCACCAGGACAGCATTTCCTGCCGCGATACCGGCTGGATCCAGCTTTACGTAGAAACGGCTCAGGAGGCCTTAGATACTTGCTTGCAGGCCTATAAGATAGCTGAAGATCCCGAGGTTTTAACCCCGGTAATGCTCTGCCTGGACGGTTATGTGCTTTCCCATACTGAAGAGATAGTAGAGGTTCCCTCCCAGGAGGAAGTGGACCGGTTTTTGCCGCCTTATAAACCAGACCTGGTGGTAGATCCGGAAAGGCCGGCGGTTTTTGGGGTGGGTGCCGGTCCGGATATTTATCCTATCTTTAAACAAGCCCAACAGGCGGCCATGGAGCGGGCCCGAGAGGTAATCAAAAGGGTGGATGCAGAGTATGGCGCTCTTTTTGGGCGCCGGTATGGCGGGATGGTCGACCCTTACTGCTGCCGGGACGCGGAAGTAATTTTGGTTACCCTGGGGGCCACCAGCGGTACCGCCCGGGAAGTAGTGGACCGGTTACGTCAGGAAGGGAAAAAAGTAGGAGTTTTACGCCTGCGGGCTTTACGTCCTTTTCCGACGGAAGAAGTGCGGCAGATATTGAAAGAAGCTCGGGCGGTGGCTGTACTGGACCGCAACTGTTCTTTTGGCTATGAAGGAGCGGTCTGCACGGAGATTAAAGCGGCTTTGCTGGAGCTGGAGCGTCCGCCGGCAGTAGCCGGTTTTATTCTGGGCCTGGGAGGTCAGGACATCCGCCAAACCGACATTGAAGGCATTTTTCGTTGCTGTCTGGAAGGGAATTATGGTAACGCAGCTCAACAAGTGGCTACGACCAAAGTCTATAATCTATAACAAGTAGAGGGGTGAAGGCAGTGAAGATCCACGAACTACCGGAGGAAGAGTTGGTCTACGGCTCTTATGCCTGTGCCGGTTGCGGCGGAATCCTGGCCGTGCGGCTGGCCCTGAAAATTTTAGGACCGGAAACCGTAGTGGTGACTACCCCTAGCTGCCTTTTAGGGGTCACTACTTTTTACCCTCAGCTGGCCTTTAAAGTACCCTGCGTTAACATAACTTTTCCCAGCACGGCGGCTGCGGTGACCGGTGTAGTAGCCGGTCTTAAACGTAGAGGCAAGGAAAACGTACGCGTACTGGGTATCGCCGGGGATGGGGGTACGGTGGACATTGGGCTCCAGGCCCTTTCCGGCGCCATAGAGCGAGGCCATAATTTTATCTTCCTTTGTTACGACAACGAAGCTTATATGAACACCGGTGTGCAGCGGAGCGGTTCCACGCCTCTGGGCGCCCATACTACCACTACGCCGGTCGGGGAGAGGGCGGCCGGGGAGGATCGTCCTAAGAAAGATATGCTGCGCATTGTAGCCGCCCATGATATTCCTTATGCGGCTACCGCCAGCATCGGCTATCCCCAGGATTACCTGAAAAAAGTGCAGAAAGCCAAAGATATAAAGGGGCCGGCCTATATACAGGTTTTATCCCCCTGCCCTCCAGGCTGGGGCTACCGCAGCGATTTGACCGTCCATCTGGCCCGCCTGGCGGTACAGACAAGACAATGGCCTTTGGCTGAATACGAAAAGGGAAGATTGACTGTTAAAAGAATAGATAATCCCAAGCCGGTGAGAGAATATTGGGCACTTCAGACCCGGTTTGCTCATTTACTTCTTTAATAATTTTTTAACCTTTTTTTCGCAGCATCATTTCCGCCCGGGCTTCGGCGGCTACCTCGCCTGTGGGCAGCTCGGCCCAGGCTTCCAGTTGAAAAAGGGGCGGCCTTTTTTTGGTCACTCGGCTTATAAAGGTGAGCTCTTGCCCTATGGGCAGGGGCTTGCGAAAGCGCACCTCCAGCCGCGCTGTAACGGCCCGGTAACCGAGTTTGGCCAGGTGATTGGCCATAAGCTCGTCTAGTATAGTGGTCACCAATCCTCCGTGGAGTATACCGGGATAGCCCTGGTGGTAAATGCCCGGGATAAAACGGGTATATACACAGCCATCGTCCCGCAAGAAAAATTCCAGGTGCAGCCCGAGGGGATTATCGCGGCTGCACCCGAAGCATAGATTCGCGCCGGTATCCATAGCTGCTGACCTTGCTCCAGAGTTATTCCCAGCGAGTTATTCTATGGTGGTGGTAGAGAAGCGGCTTGCGTGTGGGGTCTACATTGGCCGCCAGCACTTTACCGACCACGATAACATGGTCTCCGCTGGCATATTCGCCGGTCAGTTGGCATTCCAGATTGGCCAAGGCGTTTTTCAGGCGCGGGGTCTTGACTGCTTTGGCGGGTTCTAATTCCAGACCCAGTGCCTTTATTTTATCCGTGTTCCGGCCGGAGTGAGAGCCGCAGAAGCTGGCTATTTCTTCTTGGTCCTGAGCGAGAAGAGATAATACGAACTCGCCCGTTGCCCTGATCAGCTCCAGCACATACCTCTGGGGATGGAGAGATATAGTCACCTGAGGCGGGTCGAGGGATTGCTGGGTAAACCAGGCTACGGTGGTAAGATCGTGGGCATCTCCCTTTTTGGCTCCTACTACTGCGCAAGGGCATACTATTTGGCCCAGGCCTTCGCTAATACTGGCTTCGCGCATCTTTCTACCCCCTGGCAAATAAGGCTTTTTATGTTGATAGATAAAGTTGGGAATGGGGCTGATGGCCCTATTCTTATTATACTACCATATTTACCCAAGGTAAACCCGGCCTAAACCTGGCGCATCCCCAGTTTTGATCCCAGGCCTGCTTAGCTTGCGCTCGCTCCAAAA
>JBNATU010000060.1:0-4262 GCA_049701195.1 Neomoorellaceae bacterium | reverse complement strand
GTCTTCCATATATTGCCTTGCAGTACGCTAAAAATTTTTATGCAACGCTAGTGATATTTTTTGAAGAAGGAACTATCATTAACTATCATTAAAGAAGCTATCAGGAAAGAAGGCTATCAGACACTATAAAGAAGCTATAAAGAGGCCAAGTATCTCAGAGTGCTTAGGCGCCGCAGACATTCGGAAACGCTAGGTATACCGGGTGGCTGGCGCCGTACGGTGCGATATTGTACGGCTTTCTCGGCGGCTATATAAGTGCCTCGCAGCACCGGTTGAGCAAAACTTTTTTCCAGTTCCCGGCATATATCCGCAGCCGCCGGGCAATGGTCGCCTAAGAAAAGGCAGGAAGCCAGGGCGATAACTTGTATTCTGTCTTTCGCTACCATGTCCGCAACTAGGCTCGATAATTGGTCCCCCGGGCAGCCCGGACAGGGCCGCAAAGTTATAATCTGCGCGCCCTGAAACTGGCCGAGGGGACCTTTCTTTTCCGCCACGGATTGAAAGCATAGGACATGTGATCCGTACCCGGGACAGCCGGTATTCCAGTAATGGCGACACGCAATAATGCCCACGCGCATAGCTCTACGGCCCCCTTGCTCGGTTTTACCAGAGTCTAATGGTGAGGTTTTAAAAGTAAGTACTTTAGCACATAAATAGCCTCACTATTTTTATAACGGAGTGTACCGGTCAGATATGGCCGGTTAATAAGAAGTTAATAAGAATCAGTCCGGACAATAATACGACAACGATACTTAGTCTAACACAGAGGAGGCGCAAAAACTGTCGTAATATGGAGAGACAGAAATAATATTTTGTAGGTCGAGGGAAAGATACGAAAAAGAAAGATCTTTTGGCCACATAAACTAAGCTTGCCCCGGCTTGTGCCTGAAAGTTTAGGGATTTCAAGATTGTTTCTTAGTCGCGAAGCGGAATTAGATCGGCACCAGCTTTGCTGATAGACTGAAAGCCAGAAAGGAGGTGGAGGGACGTGGCAGTGAGAAGCATATCGGTAAGTTCGACCTTAAGGCTACAAGTGCAGACCGGCACCGGTGCTGATGGGGAACCGGTTTACCGACTGCGAAGTTTCACCCGGGTAAAGCCCGAGGCTGCCGATGAGGATGTTTATGAGGTGGGCCGGACTCTAGCGTCGCTGCAAATGTACCCGGTGGCGGCTATAGTCCGGGTAAACGAAAGCCATTTGAGGAGTGAGTGAGACTCAACCTGAGGAGGTGCGCCTTATGCTGTCCAAACGTCTGGAGCTTACTTTCCAGAATAGCGCCGGCCGCCGCACTGTTCTGGCTCTGCCGGATCCCCGGACGAATCTTACGGCCGCTGAGGTGAGGGCGGCTATGGAGCTTATCCTGGCTCGCAACATTTTTACTTCTTCCGGCGGAGATTTGGTGGCTATCAGCGGGGCCCGCATAGTGAGCAGAGAGAGTGCGGATCTTATTTCTGTTTAGTTCTTATGGCAGTTCTTATGACCGGCGGCCGGGGAGCTTCATGAGGGCTTCCTGGCCCTATTTGTCCCTTCTTGGCCTGCGCTGGCGTGTTATGTGGTGGTTCGGAAATAGCTTTTGGGCATATTTCCATAAAATGGTTGTACTCCTCCGGGCATGATCGGTTAGCCCGAAAATAGCGCCACTTTGATGATTAGTTGTGTCTCACAGGTATGGCCGATTAACGGTAAAGGAGGACGGTACAATGGAAAACCTATGGGCCCAAATAGGCAATTATGGCTTTCCGATGGTGGTTGCGTTTTACCTTTTGGTACGCGTAGAAAAAAAGCTGGACGATCTCACGGTAGCTATCCGCCAGTTGACCGAAGCTTTGGGGCGGTCGGGCTAAAGCTGCCGGTGCCGAACATTTAACAGATGGTTAGATAAGGGATTCCGAGTGGGACCTTGCCCGTTGTTTCCCTACCGCCCTGCTCTTCTTAGCCCGAGGCCCCGGTCCTTTTACTGCCGCAGGAGGCACGCCTTCCTCGCAGGTACCCGCCAGGCACCGGGGCTCCGGGTTTTTTCTGGCCTGCAAGCCGGACTATTGTTCGCCTTTGATCCTTCCGCTGTGGTCTCCTCCTCCCCACGTCCCCGCACGGGTTACATCAACCGCCTACTGCTCGCGTTTGACCTTTCCGCTACCATTCTCGAGGCTCTTTCCGTAAGAAAAATATTTCCGGAGGAAAGCACGAGAGAACTCCGGGTTGTTGGTTGGCGTGCCCCGGTTTTGATCCCAGGCCTGCTTGGCTTACGCTCGCAAAGGCCTCCTTAGCGGACCCAACTAGCACTTGGCATATAGGCTTAAGGCAGGCTTCCCGGCAGGATCTAAGCATCCTGCCTTAATTGCCGGCCAAAGGTCTCATGCCTTCGGGCCTGCCTTCGCCTTTCGCCAGGCTTAAGTTTGGCTACCGCGAAAGCTTGCTCGCTCGCTTCCAAGCTCAAGCAGGCCTACCCCGAAAATAGCTCTCGGTTATTTTCCTCCTCCTGCTGATGCCGCACCGGCGGCATGAGGGTCTACCCTGTAAAAAGTGGGGATAACTCAGGAGCGTTGGACCTTGCCCGTTGGACGCCGGTATGCTATAATACACCGGAAAATGCTTCCCTGCTCCATCGGAGAGGTGGGGCCGATTTAGTCCAAAGGGAGGAGGTGTGGTGAGGCGTGCGGAGTTATGAGGCCCTGTTTGTTATAAGGCCCGACTTGGAGGCTGAGCAGACCCAAGCGGTGATAGACAAATTCACCAATTTAATCGCCCAAAATGGAGGAGAGGTCGTTCAGGTCGACAAATGGGGCAAAAAGCGGCTGGCCTATGAAGTACGGAAATTTCGAGAGGGCTATTATGTTCTGCTGCAATTTAAAGGGGTTCCGGCCGTAGCTCAAGAGTTGGAGCGCGTCTTCAAGATTACCGATGAGGTTATCCGTTATATGATTACCCGTCTCGAAGAAAAGGCGAGTTCGGCCAATTAAGTTGCCGGTGTGCCGGTGGATAAGAGTTCTAACAAGGTGGTGGGAGGGGCATGTTAAACCGGGTTATCCTTATCGGCCGGTTGGTACGGGACCCGGAGCTGCGCTATACTCCCAGCGGAGTACCAGTAGCCAATTTTACTTTGGCTGTGGATCGTCCTTATCTTAACCAGCAGGGCGAGCGTGGCACGGATTTTATTCGTATTGCTCTATGGCGGAAATTGGCGGAAACCTGTGCCAGCCATTTAGGTAAGGGACGGTTGGTGGCCGTGGAGGGTCGTCTCCAGGTACGATCCTATGAGACCCCTGAGGGTCAGAGGCGTCAGGTTACCGAAGTAGTAGCTGACGATGTACGCTTCTTAGACTGGCCCAAGGAGAGAAGCGGTAGCGCCGGCAGCGAAGGGTTAAGCGACTTTCCGGATCTGGATGATTTGGGTACAGAAGTGGAAATGGGGGAAGATGATCTTCCTTTCTAAAAGAAGGAGAGTGAATTAATTTGGCACGAGATCGCAAGCGCGGTCGGAAGCGCGTATGCAGCTTCTGTGTAGATAAGATCGACCAAATAGATTATAAAGATGTGAATCGACTCCGCAAATACATGACCGAGCGGGGCAAGATAATTCCCCGGCGTATCTCGGGAAATTGCGCGCGTCACCAGCGGCAGTTAACCAGAGCGATCAAGAGGGCGCGTATCGTAGCGCTTTTGCCCTTTACGGTGGAATAAGTAAAAGTAGAATAAGGAGATGGAGGGGCCATTTTTTCGGTTCGGAAAGGATAGTTGACGTAATTGCAAGGGTGTTATTAGACGTATTAAGAGGGGGCAAGGACGATAGCTCCCTCTTTCCTTATCCGAGTGAGGCGGCGATATATGGGCGCAGGGGAAAAGGTAACTGCTTTGACTGAGGGCGCCTTGATGGCGGCTCTGGCAGCAGTGTTAGCGCTGACCGGTATATATTTTCCTCCTTTGGAGGCTATAATTAACGTTATTTGGACGCTTCCCATCACCGTAGTGGTCGTACGTCAGGATTTGCGTACCGGCATACTGGCTACGGCGGTGGCGGGCATTCTGGTAGGCCTGTTGGGCGGGTGGGTTAGAGCTTTTTTTCTTCTGGTGCAGTTTGGAGCTACCGGATGGGTGTATGGGTATCTGTTTAAAAAGGAAGTAAGGCCCGGAATAACAGTAGCGGCTGGAACGCTGGTGGCCTTGGCTTCTCTGGCTCTTACCTTGTTTTTTTCCAGCCAATTTCTCGGTTTATCGCTCGGGCAATTGAGGGCCGATCTGGATCAGATTGGGAATCAAATTA
>JBNATU010000059.1:0-4324 GCA_049701195.1 Neomoorellaceae bacterium | reverse complement strand
TTTTTGGGCATCATGGCTCTTGACAAGTTTATATTTTCTTTATGCAACACTAGTGTAGTGGGGGTACTTTTTTCTCAGGACGGATTGTTTAAGAACCGGCGGTTTTTGGAATTAAAGAAGCTCAAGGGTTACGGGCCTGACGCTCTGATGGTGGACGGCACGACTTCTCTGACCACTCCCTTTCCGGAAGGAACGTTACACTGGAGGGATTGCAGAGGGAAGAAAGTTCTCGATACTCAGGGGAAGGAGCTGGGCTTGCTGGAAGACGTGGAGTTAGAATGGCCTTCGGGCCGGATTGTGGGCCTGGAGCTCTCTTTGGGTTTAGTAGACGACCTGCTGGAGGGGCGTCAGACCGCAAGCTTAAAGGACCGCTCCCTAACTTGGGGATCAGATATAGTAATACTGCACTAAGGAGGTTCACTAAGGAGGCGAATGATGATGCGTACCTGTCCTGTTTGCGGCGGCAGATCGGTAGGCCGTATTGGGGTGGATCAGTACTATTGCTGGGACTGCTTGCTGGAGTTTAACGGGAAGAACCAGGTCTTTGCCATCGCCGAAGATGGTACATTGGTAGCTTATGATCCTCTAGGAGGCTAAAAAGGTGATCTGGCGGCGTGGATTCTGGGGAGGATTTCTAGCCGGGAGCCTGATAGGGACTTTGATAGGTTTGCTTTCCCACCCGTCACCCAAGACAGTAACCCCGGAACCCCCTTCAGCTCCCGTCCGGGGTACAGAAAACCCCCGTAGGAAGGGCATTGTATCCTATCGGCGAGTTTAAACTAAGCATTTACGGGTGAGATACCTTCTATGCAGATAACCCATGATAGGATCTGGCGCCTGGCTCTCCTCGGCATGCTGCTGGCCGGGGCTTTATTTTTTCTTTATTTAGTGCGCAAACTTTTTACTTCCTTCTTGTTGGCCGTTATGCTGGCCTATTTCCTAAAGCCCGCCGTTGCCGCCTTCGAGAAACGGGGGTGGTCGCGGAGTACGGCCATCCTGGTGCTATATCTTCTGGGAGCCATAGCGCTGCTACCCCTCATATTTTATGTACTTCCCCAACTCTTACGTGAACTGAATAACTTTCTTGAACAGTTGCCGGTGCTGAGTGGAGAAGTGCAGGTATGGCTGCAAAACTTTTATCAATCTTACCAACGCCCGGGTATGCCGCTGGGCCTGCGCCGGGTAGTGGATGAAACGCTGACGCACATTCAGTTGAGACTGGAGAATAGTGCTCGGCAGGCAGTTAGTCTAGTTTTGAGCTTGTTTTCGGGATTGGCCAGCCTGATCTTAGCTCCGGTAGTGGCCTATTATTTGCTGAAAGACAGTGAAGCCTTAAGCCGGGGAGCCGCCAGAATATTGCCTGCCGCTTGGAGAGAAGAACTCTCGGGAGTATGGATGGAAATTGACCACGTCCTCACCAGTTTTGTACGGGGGCATTTAATAGTTTCTATGCTGGTGGGCTTGCTGACAGGGGCCGGGCTTTTCCTGGCCGGCAGCCGCTATGCTGTAATTATGGGTATAGTTATGGGGCTTGCCGACCTCATACCCTATTTCGGACCTTTGATAGGAGCCGTACCCATAGTGGCCCTGGGATGGCTGGAATCTAGGAGGTTGGGCCTCTACGCGGTACTGGTGGTGGTAGCAGTACAGCAGATAGAAGCAGCTTTTCTCGCACCCCGCATCCTGGGACCGAGCGTCAACCTCTCTCCTTTGGCCATTATCCTGATTCTATTGGCCGGAGGGGAGATTTTCGGCGTAGCCGGGCTCTTGCTGGCAGTTCCGGCTGCGGCTATAGGCCGCATAATCTTAGCCTTCCTTTGGTCAAAACTATCTAAACGCTGAGCAGTTCCTAAGAAAATTGCTCGTTCAGCCGAAGACCAGGAGGAAATTCAACTTTAGTAGCGAAACTACTGACTGGGACCCCAGAAGCCGACTCAAAAGGCAAGAGAGCCTCAAGGAAAGCGACCTGAAGATGTACCAAAAGAAAGGGCAGAAAAAACTGGAGCAATAGGTTCGGGCTTCTGGTCGGGGTAGGCGTCAAGATTTAAGCATAAGGCCGTACCTGTATAGGCAAACTTACGGCGTAACCCCAGGAAGTAGCCGGAGAGGAAGTTAAAAGATACTCTCTATCTCAACGGTAAACCCGGCTATGATCCTGGAGGCGATAGTGCCCTGTTTTTCCGCCGCCTGGTCCGGCACGAACTTCCCTTCCCGCAGGGAAAAAACCTGGACCGATCTATCCTGGGGATCGACTATCCAGTACTCCCGTACGCCGTTTCTTTCGTAAACTTTATATTTAGTCCGCAAGTCATAATAACCCGTAGCAGGGGAGAGGATCTCCACCACCAGGTCCGGGGCACCCTTAATGCATTTCTCTTCTATGATACTAAGCCTTTCGTTAGAGATAAAAATGAGGTCCGGCTGGTAGGTTTCCGATTCTTCCAGGTAGACATCAATAGGGGCGTCCAGGACAATGCCTAACCCCTTCTCCAGGACAAAGCTGGCCATCTGCAGTTCCAATTTCATGGATACCATCTGGTGATAAGGTGTAGGCGAAGGCGTCATCACCAGTTCACCCCCGATGAGCTGGTAGGGTGCCCCTTCCGGAAGGAGGCAATAATCCTTATAGGTGTACCTGCTTCTACCGGCTGCCAGTTCCCAAGGTACAGCCGCCATGCTCTTGCACCCCCTCACTTGGTTCCGCACTTGGTGTACGGTAGCCTTTTCCTTATTCTAACCTAAAGGCTGAGCGCGGAGCAAGACAATAGCGTATGCCTGAGGACGTGGACGGCTGCGGAAGAATAGGAAAAAGAATTCCCGGAGAAAATGAAGGTGGCGGAAAGCCGTATTCCGGTTTTGCCCGAGCGTGGATAGGTGATGTGACCTTCAACCGGGCCTCGTAACAGGCTATTTAGCGGAATAGGAAGTGAAAACGGGATGTCTAAAGCTCATGTACTATGGGGTATACTGGCGGGCTCGGCCCTGTTGCTGGTGTTATTGTACTTATTATTCATCCTATTGCCGGCTCCGGTACCTTCCATAGTGTGGCGCTACTTTAGCCCGGAGGAGGTAGAACGTGCCAGGCGCTACCAGCAGGTATTGGGTTTAGTCGATATAGGGGCTTGGGTCACCAAAATCGGTTTGTTGGGCTGCCTTTGGTGGAGTACCGCTGCTCAACTCGTATCCAGGAGGCTGGAGCGTTGGACGGGAAACCGGTACTACCTGACAATTTTACTGTTCTTTCTACTTCTCTGGTTTCTGCTGAAAATCATAAACCTTCCCTTTGCTTTTTACAGCGGTTTCCTACTCCAGCACCGCTGGGGATTTTCCACTCAGAGCTTATATTCCTGGTGGGTGGATTATGGAAAGAACTCCGGACTGGACTTAATGCTATCGGGAGCTGGAACTCTGATTTTTTTCTGGAGCACGGCACGTTGGCCCAACCTTTGGTGGGCCGTGGTCGGGCTTTTGATGGCGGTCTGGCTGGCGCTGGAAACTTGGATATGGCCTGTTGTTTTGGCCCCCCTTTTTAACCGCTTCGAGCCTTTAAGCGAAGGTCCGGTTAAAGCCATGGTGGTCCGCTTATCACGGCAAGCGGGTCTGCACATAGATGAGGTATGGGTGATGGACGCCAGCCGGCGCACTACCAAAGCCAACGCCTATTTTACCGGCTGGGGCCGAACAAAGCGTATAGTTCTTTACGATAATCTGTTGAAAGACTATTCCCTAGAGGAAGTAGAGGCTGTATTAGCTCACGAAATGGCTCACTGGCAGCAGGGGCATGTTTGGCGAAGCCTAATCCTCGGTATGGTCGCCGGTCTGGCTTTCTTCGGGCTATTATATGGCGTATTGCGCATAACTGCACCTAAGGAATTGTTTCCTGGCAGGCCCTACTCTCCCCATCTGCTCATCATCGTATTGCTCTTTGGGCAACTCGCGTCCTTTTTGAGCTTGCCGGTCCAAAACGCTATTTCGCGCAGATGGGAGGCTGAGGCCGACCGCATAGCTTTAGAACTCACGGGCAATGTACCGGCCATGGTACAACTGCAGGTGCACCTGGCGCGAAGCAATTTGCAAGATGTAGCCCCGGCACCTTTTATCGAATGGTTGACTTACTCTCATCCTGCTCCCTGGCGGAGAATGGAGGCGGCCCTCCACCAGTAGGACGGTCTGAGTTATCCCCAGTTTTTGCTGGAGAGGCCTGCTTAGGCTTGGAAGCGAGCTTTAAGCCCAAGCAGGCCTAGAGGTAAAAGTGGGGATACGCCAGTAGCCAGTGCTGACGCATCAAAAAGGAAGGCCTTGAGGTGGTTGAATAAATAAGAGG
>JBNATU010000058.1:0-5258 GCA_049701195.1 Neomoorellaceae bacterium | reverse complement strand
GATGAAATTTTACACTTTTTCCTTAAGCATAACCACTGCCGATATAATCCGAGTTACAGATTATTCTGATAACTTTTTCGGCATCTTTGTCTCTCAACGGTTTGCAGGTTATGAATTTCTCAACAGCGACATAACTTCTGTTCTAACTGAGCCGGTACTGCTCAGTAAGCCAGATCTCCATTCTTTTGCCTTTTGGGCCTCTTAACTAACAGAGCTCAATAAAGGGGGGATACTATGCAGCTACAGGATGCCATTGCCGACTTCCTTTTATACCTGGAGGACCACGGCAATTCCGACCTCACCATAACCAGCTACCGCTCTGATCTCCGGCAATTTTTGGCTTTCCTGCGGGCCAACCAGGGTCCCACTACCTTGGAGGAAATCCGGCCAGTGTGGATACGCAGTTTCCTGCGGGAAAAACGCCGCCAGGGGCTATCCACCTCCTCGGTAGCCCGGAAGCTTAATTGCCTGCGGTCCTTCTTCAAGTTCTGCGTCCTCCAGGAATGGCTGGAGCGCAACCCCGCCCAGTCGGTGGAAGCGCCCAAGATAGCCGAAACCCTTCCTTCTTACTTAAGAGAGGATGAAGTATACCGGCTGCTTAACGCCGTCAACCAGGCCAAACACTGCTTTGCCAAGCGTGACCGCGCCCTTATAAAGCTCCTTCTTACCACGGGGATCCGGCGCTCGGAACTTATAAACTTAAACTGGGAGGACATCAACTTCAAAGAAAAAACCCTGACCGTGCGTCAGGGTAAAGGTAAGAAAGACAGGATCATACCGCTAAAAGAGGAGGTGTTACAGGACCTCTGGGACTACCTGCAAACTAGACTCCCTTTGACCAATAACGCCCTCTTCCTTTCCCGCCAGAAAACCCGCATTAATAAGGACTCCCTGGCCCGGATACTCAAGAAATATATCCAGGCCGCCGGGATAAACGAAAAGAAGGTCATCGCCCATACCTTCCGCCATACCTTCGCTACCAGCCTCATTCACCAGGGTGTGGATGTGGCCGTCGTTAAGGATCTCATGGGGCATGAAGATATCCAGACCACCATGAAGTACACCCACACCAGCAACGCCCACCGTATTGCCGCCATCGATAAACTTTTCCTCCCAGGTCTTTCCAACTATTCACAGAAAACACCTTCTGCGAATAGTTGGGAGAAGATGGGGGACCATAATAAGCAGAAAGGAGCTGCTGAAGATAATGGCCCGACCTCTCCCCCTCAAGGATGATCCGGTCCTTCTTTACCTGGCCGATAAATTCATGAGCCTGAAAAGAGGAAACAACCTCTTACAGGAATATATTGGCTTTGTGATTAATAGAACCGGCCGGGTTACTACAAAGACCGTCTTTAACCGCGACCTGCTCCAGGCGGCCCTGGCCGATGCCCAGGAAAAGAATACCCTGGCAGGTGTACAGAAATACTTCAGAGTCATCCGGGAGTTTTTCCGCTACGCTAATAGCCACGGCATTATCTTCGATGCCGCCCTGCTAAATATGAAACTTACCCTTGCGCCCTCATTTCTGGCCCGGGAAAGGGAGCGGCACCGCAGGACTCTCAAAAACCCCGTAGTCCTCGCTTATTACGACCGCTACAAGGGCTATACCAAGCTGGAGAAGATCGCTTCTCTCCTCTGCTCCCTAACCTCGGGACTGGCCAGGGAACTAGGTAAGGAAGAAGCGGAAGTCTCCCTCTCCGATTTTCTCGTTGCCCTTCCCGCATATACGGCCAGGACAGATTTACCAGCTTCCGTACGGTGTATTCTACAATCCTTTACTCGATTCCTGCAAAGAGAGGAAAAACGTCTTAAAAAGCTGGCCCACCGGGAGGAGTACAGGCGGGAACTCCAGCGGCGAAGGGATTGGGGGTTCCACCCTTGGTTGGAGGAATACCTTGAATTCCGCCGAAATCAGGTGGTCCTGCTCCAACCGGAAAAATATGCCTTGTCCCGTTTTATAAGGTGGCTGGGTGCAAACGGCCCCTGGCCGGGAAGGAAGGGCGCTGACCTACCCTTAAGCAGGCTAACACCGGAAATTGTGGCCTCTTACAGCAATAGTTTGCAGCTACTATATAAGCAAGGAAAATACTCTGCCGCCACAGTGAGTGGCTTCGCCTTATACCTAAGAATGTTTCTTAAATGGCTGGAAAGAGAGAAAGGTATCCCCCGGGTAGCAAATGGTATAGAAGTAATTTACCCTAAGAAGCCGGGAAACCGCCGCCTTTCTTTAGAGACATGCGAGAAAATCCTGGAGGCCATGAAGAAGGTGGCTCCCTTACGGGATCAGATAGCCGTAAGCCTTATGCTGCTTACGGGTTGCCGTAGCTGCGAAATTGCCCGCTTAACCCTCGATGACATTGACTTCGAGCGTATGGTGATTATCTATCACGGCAAAAAGGGAACAGCAAGGACGGTGCCCCTCCCTCCGGCTATTGTAGAACCCCTGCGCCGTTATATCGCCCAGCGCAAACCCTCCGACCCTGGTGAGCAAAGGGTGTTCTTAAACAGGTACGGCAGGGGCTTTAATGAGAACAATTATAATGTCCTTCTCAACAAATACCTGCGGCGGGCTCGTGCTCTCGCAGGTATAACGGACGTCCCCTCAGGAGCACACGCCTTCCGGCATACTTTCATTACGGAGCAGGAAAGGAACAGGGTACCGCTGGAAGACATTATGAAGATCGTCGGCATCAAGAGTCTCGATAAACTGCATATCTACCTGGACCTGGAAAAACGTGAAGTCATGGAAGAATTCCAGGAAAAATTTGCCCTGGGAGGTTCGGGCTTTGCGGCGTGTAATCCCCACTGAGCTCTCTTTAAAAGAAATAAAGGAACTCGCTTCCCTTCTTTCGGCAGAAGATCTGGAAGAGCTTCTCAGGCAGAAGGGAGAGCTGCCCTCCAGGCGGCCGGAAAAGTCCCTGCTGCTCGGGGAGGCCATAAAAGTCTACCAAGCGGAAGAACTGCGCTTTCACCCGGCAACGACCCGGGAATCTTACGGTATAACCTTACGCCAGTTTTATGAATCCATGGTGCACCAGTTCGGTTATGAACCTCTCTTGGAGGAGATCAAGGCTTCAAACATTGCCCGTTTTATAGCCGAACTCCAGCATGGGGGTGCCGGTACCACTGAAAGGACGGCCATGCGCAAACTGGCCACCCTCAAGTCCCTGTTTAAGTTTCTGCGGATGCGGGGCTTTATCCAGGTATCTCCCGCCCATGAGATAAAAACAAGAGCATTGCAACAACTGCTCCCGGTAGCCCTCGCTCCCAAGGAAGCCCTGCAACTGATCGAGATCGCCGGTCGCACCAGGAACGGCGAGCGTGACCAGGCCATGATCGCCACCATGCTCTATACCGGATGCCGTGTGAGTGAGCTGGTGGCCCTCAAGGTTGGGGATATAAACTTTAAGCAGGGCACCATCCGCTTTTACGGCAAAGGTAGCAAGGAACGGGAGGTTCCCATCCACCGGGAACTCTACCCTTACTTAGCACGTTACCTGCGAAAATATGGCCTTAAAGACTGCCCCGAAAAATTACTCTTCAATGTGGGGGTAAGGAGAGTCCAGCAATTGGTGGAGAGCTTGATAAATAAGCTCGGTATCGCCGTACCCGGAAATAAAAATGTTACCCCCCATGTCCTGCGCCATACCTTTGCCGTCACCTGCCTCCTTAACGGCATCGGTATAGAAGTGATCCGCCAGTTGCTCGGCCACGAATTCCTGACCACAACCCAGGTCTATACCCGCCTAAACCCGAAACAAAAGCAGGATATTCTTAGCAAGCACTTTACCTTTGAGATACCGGAATCAGAGGTTACAAAGGAGGCATCACCATGACGGATTTGGATATCATGGCCAATGAAGAGTGCCGGTACTTTTTCCAGCACTATAAGATGGCCGCCAGCACCGCCAGGTATTATGCCATTACCCTGCGCAAACTCTTCCGCTTTATCGGGGAACATCCTGTTAAAGTTTCTTTCCGCAACTTCTATGAAAACTATAATGAGCGGGGTGAGTTCTTGAGCGTATCCCCGATAGATACTGCCTTTATCGAGGAGTTCCTCAAGACCATACCCGAGCCCTACTACAAGAGGCAAGTCTTAAGCCAGCTGCGTACCTTTTTCCGGGTGCTTTGCAGTAGTGGAGGCCCCTTGGAGGGCCTACTCAACCCGGCTGAAGGTATACAGGTAAAGGTGCCGGAGCGAATAGTTATGAGAGACGTAATAACCCCCGGTGAGTTCTCTAAAATGATAGCTTGTGCCGGAGCAACTAGCTATCCCCAGCTTTCCCGGGCGGTGGTAACTACATTTTACGGGACGGGCCTCCGGGTAAGTGAGCTTATAAATTTACCCCTTGTGGAAGATATCGGCCACTTGCGGGCCTTGCTGGTACCCTCACCCAAGACCAGGAAGGAGTACCTCTTACCCCTGCTTCCCCAGGTCATGGACAGTATCTTAACGTATATAAGGGGCGAAAGGAGGCTGGTACCTGCGAGGCCGGAAACGGAATCCTTATTGTTCCTTACGCCCCAGGGCAGGAAACTTAGCGGGCAGTGGGTGAATAACCTCTTAAAGTCTCTATGTGCGAAGGCGGGAATACCTAAAAAGATCACCTCCCACTGCCTGCGACACAGCTTCGCCACCAACCTCTGGAAAAACGGTGCCGATATAGCCGAGATCAAGGAACTCCTTAACCATGCCTCCATCACTACCACGCAACTTTACGTGCACACGTTACCGCGTTGGGATCTACGGAAGGTGATTTGTGACAACCCGCTGGCAAAAATCGTGGGGAATTTCTGGAGTAGGTAATTCATGATGGCAGATAATAGAAAGAAATTATAAGCGGGCAGGTAGCTGGGTCCAGTAGCGGTTGCCCATTGGACTCCTGCCCGCCATTATTTCCCGCCATTATTTTTTGAGGCGGCCTCTTGGTGACAGGGATTAAGAGCTTCAAAACACCGGTGGAAGCACTTTTGTCTGCCAAAAGTTATTTCTTGCTAAGTTCTTCTAATGCCGGTAGGTATCGTTTGATTATTTCCCGAGCAAGTTCGAGATTCTTCTTTGAATCTCCAGCCTTTCTTAGATGCTCCACCGTTCGCTTCAGCCCTTCCTCCAAGCTCACTTGCGGCTGCCAGCCCAGATCCCGAGCCGCCTTGTCCACGTTAAGGTATATCTTCCTTAATTCTCCCGCACGCTCTGTAAGGTGGACCCCTTTGTCAAGACACGAATTTAAAAATTTTAAGCGTGGAAAGAT
>JBNATU010000057.1:0-6244 GCA_049701195.1 Neomoorellaceae bacterium | reverse complement strand
CCTGCTTTTACTCCCTATACTTCGGCTTTATATATTTTTCGTGCGTCAGCACTGTCAGCCTTGGCTCCCCCTTGCGCGAAAGTAAAGATTGTGTTAAGATAAGAGGCAGAGAAAGCGAAGCCCAGATAATGGTCTGAAGTTGCACCCTGCAATGCCCGTGTAAAGGCCGCAAGTTGTGAGCCAACACCAACACCTAGGGAGCCCGGACTCTGAGCGTGGCTTGTAGGCCCCCAAGGAGGGGAAACAAAAAGCGCTTAGGAGGGCACCCACCTGCGAGAGCGGGTTCATGAAACTGCGGCACCTCACGGCATTTGTGGGGTTTTATTTTTATGGGGTGTCATTCTTATGAAGGAAACTTTTACCACCAGAACAGAACTTTTGCTGGGCAAGGAAGCTATTCTTAAGCTGGCCAGAGCCCGAGTCGCCGTTATCGGGCTCGGAGGCGTAGGTTCTTATGTTGCCGAAGCTTTAGGGCGAGCGGGGATCGGTTATATGGAGCTGGTGGATCACGACTGCGTCTTTCCCAGCAATATTAACCGGCAACTCCTTGCCCTTCATTCCACTCTGGGACAACCTAAAGTGGAAGTGATGGCGGGCCGTCTCCGAGACATTAATCCCGAGGTGGTGGTGGTCCCTCGCCGGGAATGGTATACCCCCGAAACCGGCCATCTTTTCGTCCGCCAAGACCTGGATTGCTTAGTAGATGCCATCGATTCGGTGTCTGACAAAGTAGATCTGTTGGAGAGAGCTTTGCGCAGCGGAGTAAAGATATTTTCCAGCATGGGAACGGGCAATCGTCTGGATCCCACCGCTTTAAGAGTAGCGGACATATCGGCCACCCGCGGTTGCCCTCTGGCGCGGGCCGTGCGTCGGGGATTGCGCCGGAGGGGTATCGAACAGGGAATCACGGTGGTATATTCGGTAGAGCCGCCGCACAAAATTGCAGGGGAAGGGCGCCAGCCTCCCGGTAGTATATCCTTTGTACCGGCCGCAGCGGGTTTGATCCTGGCCAGCCTGGTAGTGCGTTATTTATTGGGATTAAGCACCTGAAGCCTAAAGAAAGGAGCGTAGAGATGAGCTCTTACAGGGCGGTCAAGGACGAACTCCTCATGCGTCTAAGGAAGATCGAGGGGCAGATCAAGGGGCTCCAGCGTATGGTAGGAGAGGAGAAATATTGCGTTGACATTCTCATTCAGATTGCCGCCGTGCGCGCAGCTCTCAAGACCGTAGGCCACATCCTTTTGGAGCAGCACGTGCGCGGTTGTGTCCGGCAGGCTCTTGCGGAGGAGCGGGGAGACACGATCATTGAAGAACTGGTCGATGTGCTCTACAGATTTACGGATTAGGCTTTTTACCGCACCGCTTTTGCCAGGCACGGTTAAGTGCTTTTTCCTTGCCGTAGGGAGATGCCACGTAAAAGACGCGGCCTTCCAAAGTAGGGGGGAGATAGCGCTGCTCTACCCAGCCTCCGGGATAATTGTGCGGATATTTATATCCTTGGCCGTGTCCTAACGAGGCTGCCCCAGGATAGCTGGCGTCACGCAAGTGCCGCGGCACAGGAGGTGCTTGCTCCTTTTCTACGGCGGATAGGGCACCGTCTATGGCCCGGATCACCGAATTGCTTTTGGGTGCCAGAGCCAGGTATAGGGTGGCTTCGGCCAGGATAAGGCGTCCCTCAGGCAGCCCCACTCTCTCCACGGCCTGAGCTGCTGCTGTAGCGATTACCAGAGCTTGGGGATCGGCCAGGCCTATATCTTCGGCCGCATGTATCATGAGCCTGCGCGCGATAAATTCCGGGTCCTCTCCGGCATAAATCATCCGGGCCAACCAGTACAGGGCTGCGTCGGGATCGGAACCTCTTATACTCTTGATCCAGGCCGAAACTACATCATAGTGCTGGTCGCCCTGGCGGTCGTAAAGCACCGCCCTTTTTTGAGCTGCCTCTTCGGCCACTGAGAGAGAAATATAACGCTTCCCGTCTTCCGAGGGAGGAGTAGTCAAGACCGCAAATTCCAGGGCGTTTAAAGCTACCCGGGCATCGCCGTTGGCCAGCCGGGCGAAATGCCTCAAGGCCGCCTCCTCTACCTGCACGTCGAGTTTTCCCAGCCCGCGTTCTGCATCTTTCAGAGCCCGCCATAAGAGTTTCAATATATCCGCTTCCTCCAGGGGTTCCAGTCGAACGAGGCGAGAGCGGGAACGGAGGGCAGCATTAACTGTAAACATAGGGTTTTCTACCGTAGCTCCGATAAGGGTTATGAGACCTTCCTCTACGCAAGGGAGCAGTGCATCCTGGATATTTTTGGCCCACCGGTGGATCTCGTCCACAAATATTACCGTCTTCTGACGATAATATATCCGCCGTTCCTTAGCAGCAGCTACTACGCGGCGTATGTCGTTGATACCGTCCAGTACGGCATTAAGGGATTCAAAATGGGCTTTAGTCATGTTGGCAATGATATGGGCCAGAGTAGTTTTGCCGCTACCCGGGGGCCCCCAGAGGATCAGGGAAGTCAGACTATCGCTCTCAATGGCCCGACGCAATAAAGTACCCGGGCCAACGATCTTCTCTTGGCCTACAAATTCATCCAGAGTGCGAGGGCGCATTCTTACCGCTAAAGGCGCATGGGCTTGGATCTCCTCTTGCGCAGCCTGTTCAAAAAGATTCATGGTATCGCAGATGCCTCGCTTAAAAGGTTTTCCAAATTATTTATTTTATTATTATAGCACTATTGACCCTGCCAAAGAACGCCTGCTGTGAACTTCTGGAGTATAGCCCCGGCCTGTATAGAGCGGAGGCCGATAGGGAGATTCTATTAAAGTAGAGTATAACGGTCGGTTTTGTTCTTGACAATACCCGAGTAAATTGCTAAGATATTATCACTGAGAGCCCAGGTAGATATTGGGGGTGAAGGCCTGTGAAACTTTCCACCCGCGGAGAATATGGGCTGCGCGCCATGTTTGACCTGGCTCAGCGCTATGGGGAAGGACCTATTTCTCTAAAAAGTGTAGCCGAGCGCCAGGATATCTCGGAGCATTACCTGGAACAGCTTATTGCTGCCTTACGCAAGGCGGGGCTGGTGCGCAGTGTCCGCGGCGCTCAGGGAGGTTATATACTAGCCAAAGAACCGAGGGAGATAAAGGTGGGTGATGTTATCCGGGTGTTAGAGGGTCCTATTGCCCCCGTAGATTGTGTAAGTGAAAAGGAAGGCGAGTGCTGTTCCAGAGCAGAAACCTGTGTAGCGCGCACCATATGGGAAAAAGTACGCGACAGTATTACCGGAGTCTTAGATTCCATTACTCTGGAGGATATGGTGGCTGAAGCCAACAAGCTGCAACAAAGCGACAAATATATGTATTACATTTGATTTAGAAAAGGTGAGGGCCATGCGCAGAGTTTATCTTGACCACAGCGCTACTACGCCGGTGCGGCCGGAAGTACTGGAAGAGATGTTGCCCTTTTTGAAAGACCAATTCGGGAATCCCTCCACCATTTACAGTTGGGGACGACATGCCAGAAGCGCCGTGGAAGAAGCAAGGACCCGAGTGGCCAAGCTTATCGGTGCTCAGCCGGAGGAGATTGTTTTCACCAGCGGTGGTACCGAAGCCGACAATATGGCCCTAATAGGTGTGGCCTACGCTAATCAAAAAAAAGGAAACCATATAATTACCTCCAGTATCGAGCATCATGCGGTGTTAGATACGGCTCAATACTTAAAGCGGCAAGGGTTTGAGGTCACCTTCCTGCCGGTCACCCCAGAAGGACTGGTACGGGTAGAAGATGTAGCAGAAGCCCTGACCGATAAGACTATACTTATAAGCATTATGCATGTAAACAATGAAGTAGGGACTATACAGCCTATCCGAGAAATAGGGAAGCTGGCGCGAGAGCGTGGCATCATTTTCCATACCGATGCGGTCCAGAGTGTAGGTAAGATTCCGGTAAACGTGGACGAGCTAAACGTAGACCTTTTAAGCGCCTCGGCCCATAAAATTTATGGTCCCAAGGGAGTGGGTTGCCTTTATATTCGTAAAGGTACCCGTATCCAGCCGCTTTTACACGGCGGAGGCCAGGAGCGCAAGCGTAGAGCGGGGACGGAAAATGTCGCCGGTATAGTAGGTTTCGGTAAAGCTGCCGAACTGGCGGGTTTGGAGCTGGAGAGTGAAGCCCCAAGGCTTAAGCGCCTACGGGACAAACTCATCGACGGGGTATTGCACCGCATTGACGAGGTCCAATTGAACGGTGACCGGGAGCGGAGGTCGCCTATCAATGCTAACTTCAGCTTTCGCTATGTAGAAGGCGAATCCATTCTTTTAAGCCTGGACATGAAGGGAATAGCCGCCTCCAGCGGATCGGCTTGTACCTCAGGCTCTTTAGACCCCTCTCACGTATTGTTGGCCATGGGTATACCTCATGAAATAGCCCACGGTTCGGTGCGTATGACACTGGGCCGGGATAATACCGAGGAAGATATTGATTATGTATTGGAAGTGCTCCCGGAGATAATTGAACGGCTGCGAGCCATGTCACCTCTCTATCAGAAAAGAGTTTAATAAGGTTTACCTTAAACCTTAAGGAGTGACCAAGCATGTATAGCCCTAAAGTTATGGACCACTTTACCAACCCGCGCAATGTCGGAGAAATTCCCGATGCCGACGGTATCGGTGAAGTGGGCAATCCGGTATGCGGTGATATCATGCGCCTTTATATTAAAGTAGAGGACGGAATCATCACCGATGTTAAATTTAAAACCTTCGGCTGCGGTGCGGCTATAGCTACCAGCAGTATGCTTACGGAGTTGGTCAAGGGTAAAAGCCTGGAAGAGGCCCTGAAGGTAACCAATAAAGCTGTAGCCGAGGCCCTGGACGGGCTGCCGGCTCAGAAAATGCATTGTTCTAATTTGGCTGCGGACGCCCTCCATAAGGCCATCGAGGATTATAAAAAACGGCAAAGTGAAGGCGGTGACTTAGCTGTCTAAAGGGAAAGTCATGGTGGCTATGAGCGGCGGGGTGGATAGTTCCACTGCCGCCGCTCTGTTAAAAGAGGAAGGATATGAAGTTATCGGTATTACTCTGGAAATCTGGCCTGCGGATGCCCCCCTCCCGCCCGGAGAAACGGGTTGCTGCTCACTTAGTGCGGTGGAAGATGCCCGTCGGGTAGCGGCCGTACTGGGCATTCCTCACTATGTGCTTAACTTTCGTGAGGTTTTCGCTCAGACGGTAATCAAGTATTTTATCCAAGAATATTTAGAGGGACGTACACCCAATCCCTGTATAGCCTGCAATCGTTTCATTAAGTTCGAAGGGTTATTACGTAAAGCTCTGGCCTTAGGCATGGATTATATAGCTACCGGGCATTACGCCCGGGTGTTTTACGACCAGAAACGGGGACGCTATCTTCTGGCCAAGGGCC
This sequence comes from Neomoorellaceae bacterium, assembly GCA_049701195.1. GTDB lineage: Bacteria > Bacillota > DSM-521 > Neomoorellales > Neomoorellaceae > JBNATU01. The sequence goes on along the minus strand of JBNATU010000057.1, from coordinate 834 downwards.
GGGACCCGGAGAAAGATCAGAGTTACGTCCTCTATACCTTTACCCAGGAGCAGCTAGCCCGGACTCTTCTGCCTCTGGGCGATTATACCAAGTCCGAAGTACGCTCTCTGGCTGCCCGTTACGGCCTCCCCGTAGCCGGGAAGAGGGAATCGCAAGAAATTTGTTTTATAACTACGGGCGATTATCGCCAGTTTATAAGAGAAAAGGCGGCAACGGCCATCCGGCCGGGCCCTATTCTAGACCTTGAAGGGAGGATTATGGGGCGCCACCGCGGGTTACCCTATTATACCGTGGGGCAGCGCAAGGGCTTGGGGCTGGCGGCGGGACGGCGACTTTTTGTTGTGGCCTTAGACCCGGAGCGCAATGCCGTGATCGTAGGAGAGGAAAAGGATCTTTTAAGCTGGTCCCTTATAGCCCGCGACAACAATTATATCCTGTGGGGGGAGCCGCCGGCAGAAGCAGAAGTGACGGTAAAAATCCGTTATCGGGCGGCCGAAGTTCCGGCCTTATTGCGGCCTAAAGAGAACGGGCGGGCAGAAGTTATATTTCAAGCGCCTCAAAGAGCAGTTACGCCCGGGCAGGCGGTAGTTTATTACAGCGGCGACCTGGTAGCAGGAGGAGGTATAATTGTAGCGCCATGGGAGGGCAAAAGGCCGTAAACTCAGGCGCATTTTTTGTAAGCTTCCAGGCAATAATATCTCTGGAGCGAGGCGAGGTATTTGCTTAAGGGGCGAGAATTGGTGGGTCTGCCGGTGATAGCCCTGGAAACAGGGGAAGAGTTAGGAAGAGTAGAGGATCTCGTCTGGGAGAAGACGGGCCCTCATGTAGTGGGGG
>JBNATU010000056.1:0-8194 GCA_049701195.1 Neomoorellaceae bacterium | reverse complement strand
GGGGTGGTCAACTTTTCGCTGATCATCTGGTCAACTTTTAGTGTATCAAATACACAAAATGGCCCCGCCTGCACCTATCGCTGCCGCCTTTTTTCTTTGCTCTGCCGGCAGGTCTCTTATGGCCAGACCAATAACTGCCGCATTATCGCCAGATAAGGCTAAATCTATTATCACTATGGCCAGGACGGCGTATAGAAAGGAGCCTAGGTGGGCAAAGGTATACTCCATTAAAGCTTGTCCCCCTCTGTGGAGTGAAGCCCCCAGATGTTCTTCTATCCTTTTAGCTTATAACTCTCCTCCGGCCTCGTCCCGCGCTCCGGCGATGGGATGAACGCCCCCACGGCACCTGAAAAAAGCATACCCTCCACCCTCTGATTAGGCGTTAGTCCAGAACGGCATATTAGTCGGTCATTGCTTTGCGCCTTCGCACGGACTGTAATGCTTGAAGCACCACTAAAACTACAAATATACCTAGCAAGGTGGCCGAAATGGGCCGGGTGACAAAGATGGCCAGACTCCCACCGGACATCAAAAGAGACTGCCGCATGGCGTTCTCTATTAGAGGCGCCAGTACAAAGGCCAGTGGTAAGGGCCCGAGTTCAAAGTCCAGCTTTCGCAGGAGATAGCCCATTACACCGAAGAAAAGCAGACAATATATGTTAAACGTGTCATTAGCAATGCTGTATACGCCGACACAGGTAAACAGCACGACCGTAGGACCTAATATACCGAAGGGTACTTTGAGCAGCTGAACCCATATACCGACCAGCGGCAGGTTTAGAGCTAAAAGCATTAGGTTGCCTATATACATCGAGGCTATTACTCCCCAGAAGACGTCCGGATGCTCTTTTATCAGAAACGGACCTGGCGTGACGCCCTGGATTAATAATGCCGCGAAGATCATAGCGATAGAGGCATTAGCAGGTATGCCTAGAGTAAGCAGGGGAATAAACGAAGCGCTGGAAGCAGCATTATTAGCCGATTCCGGACCGGCTACGCCACAGATGGCCCCTTGACCGAATTCTTCGGGATTCTTCGAGCACCTTTTTTCCACGGCGTAGGAAGCTAGCGAGGCCACTACTGCGCCTCCTCCAGGAAGTATACCTACCAAAAACCCGATAAGTGAGCCGCGTATAATGGCCCATTTGCTCTCTAGTAAGTCTTTTATAGTGGGAAAAATCCTGCCGATTTGTTTAGTCACAATTTCGCTTTTTATCTCTTGCTCTAGGCTGTAGAAAATCTCTCCCACGCCAAATACGCCCATGGCCAGAGTTACAAAGTCAAGACCACCCTGCAAGCCGATAATCCCGAAGGTGAATCTAAGTTTACCTGTTAGAGGATCGAGGCCCACGCTGGCCAATAACAAACCCAGAAAGAGTACGATGAGCCCCTTGATAATAGACGAGCCGGAAAGAAACACTGCCAGTAAAAGCCCGATTAGGGTCAGAGCGAAGTACTCCGGAGGTCCAAAACGCAGGGCGAATTCGGCTAAAGGCGGACCAAGAAAATTTAAACCTAATACTCCCACCGTACCGGCAACGAAAGACCCTATAGCGGCAATTCCCAGAGCTACCCCGGCACGGCCTTTTAGGGCCATTTTGTAGCCATCAATACAGGTGACTACCGACGCGGCCTCACCAGGCAAGTTAAGAAGAATGGAGGTAGTGGAACCGCCGTACATGGCCCCATAGTAAATACCTGCCAGGAAGATAACCGCTGTTGCCGGCGAACCCATCTTGTATACTATCGGAAGGAGCAGGGCTATAGTCGCTGCTGGTCCTAAACCGGGAAGCACGCCCACCGCCGTACCCAGCAGGCAACCCAAAAAGGAAAACAACAGGTTGGCTGGAGTTAAGGCTATAGAAAAGCCGTCAATTAATCCTTGAAATATGTTCATCGCCCGACCTCCCTGTATAAAGTAGCGGGTTTTCTATTTTGCCCCTATAAACCCAGTATTCCAGTCGGGAGCGGTACCCCCAATAAGCGCTCGAAAATTACATACATGGCCAGCGTCCCCAGGACACAAATGGATAAGGTTTTTCCCCACTTTTCTCGCTCTATTATGGCCTCCCAGCTCAACAGAAATAGAAACGTGGATAGTACGTAGCCCAGGCTTTCGAGGATTAAGCTATATATCAGAACTATAATAACGGCCATTAAAGGCCTTACCCATTGTCCTTTGGACCAAAACGGTAAAGGCTCCTTATCAGCACCCAGATGGGTTAAAACCAGCACCATGCTCAGAACTACCAACCCTAAGCCATACCAAAACGGTAAAAATCCTGAATCGGGGTGCCGAAAATTGCCAAGCTTTAATTCAAAATAGGAGTCGACCATTATTAATACGCCTACGATTATTAGAAAAACTCCCGCTATCCGCGAATGCCTTTTCATCAACCCTCGACCTCCATAACAGTTTGCTAGATACTGCCTCCCCATCACTCTCCTAACTTGTTAGGAAAATAGTCCCATCTTCATGCATGGTTGTGCCTACCAGCCCAGCAGGCATGAAGGGTTAGTACTAAAATAGCCCCATTTTCATGATTGGTTGTGCCTTCCAAGCATGGCCGGTTAGGTGGTTGTGCCCCCCGGACATGGCCGGTTAGTAGATAGAATCTGAAAAAGTCTGAACAACTAACTTCCCTTTACTATGGGTAAGGTGAGTAATGCATCCGGAATGATTACCACGTGTGCCCCGGGTCTTATGGCCAGCTCCCTATCTATAGCCTCTTGCAGGCTGGGTACAGTCTCTAGAAAGATACTATTTAATCTGTCCTCCGGCAGCAGGCACTCCGTAATTATCACTCGAGCATGTCTAAGTATCCAGGCCAGTATGAGCGCCTTCTGTTCCCCGGGAGCAAACCCTTTGTTCTTCGCATAATCAATAATCTCTTCGGGACTGTTAGACCTGGCCATCCACTCCACGTACCCGGGGTGACCGAACCCGTCTTCACAGCTGGCAGGGATGATGATTACCCCTCCTTTCTTCACCACCGGCCGGGGGCCAAAAACCGAGGTGTTGGCAGCTCGCGTGGCTTGATAAAGGTCCCGGTTCTTAGGGTAGACCACCCCCGCCACCACTATATCTCCCGGTTCCTCGATCTCTACTTCGTACATAGCCCGGGCGGTTTTGACACCTTCTAAGAAGGCCTGAACCGGATCGCCCGCTACTACCTTCACCAGCTTCTTATCTCCGGTCTGAACCACATTGACTATGAAGTCCAGGCCCACAGCCGCAGTCGCCTCGGTAAGAAATTCCCGGAAGGCATTCCCCTCCACTACCCCTAACCGGGTTTCGGAGATCATCCGGTAATTGTGGGTAGCTGCAATTGTCTCCTCCCCGGCTACGCCTACGGCTATGCTCTTTACCCCTCCGCTATAGCCAGCAAAGAGGTGAGTTTCTATGACGCCGGTAGAAATTTTTACGTCGGCCTGAGCCACGTGCTTGTTTACTACCACCGGTATGCCTCGCTTGGTGGTACCGAGATATACCAGTTCGTTTTTATCCCAGGCCTGATGATTAACAAATCTTAAACGTTCAACTGTATCTTTCCCGAACTTCTCAATGAGTTCCTCGCGGGTATTGGGCCGGTGAGTACCCGTGGCCACCACAGCCGTAATGTCCTCCAACCGGATACCGCCGGCCAGCAGCTCCTCGAGGAGCAGGGGTAAGATAATGTCCTCGGGCAGCTTCCGCGTAATATCGGTAACGATTATGGCCACCTTCTGCCCCGGCCGTACGAGCCTGGAAAGACGGGGACACCCTATAGGATTCTCCAGGGCTTCCCGGATAGCTCTTTCCGGGTCGGTTATAATCGGCAGCTCATTAGATCGTACCACCGTCACGCTCACCCGGTCGGAGATTTCAAATTCTACCATTCTGTGGCCGTTGGGCACCGCGTACTTAGCCACTCGCCAACCTCACTCCCATCTCTTATGTTTAAGCACCTCAGGGTTCACCACAAACTGGGGCTTTCTCCCGGATAGCACGTCTAGCACTCCTTGAGCTGCACCGGTGGCCATGCGCACCACGCACTCCTGCGTAAGAGCCGCGCTGTGGGGAGAAAGCAGTACATTATCCAGCTCGAACAGCGGATGATGGCGCGGCGGAGGCTCTTCCTGGAAAACATCCAGGGCTGCTCCCGCAATAGTCCCGCGCTTTAAAGCCTCGTAAAGGGCCTGTTCATCCACCACTTCGCCCCGAGAAAAGTTTATTAAGAAGGCCGTGGGCTTCATCATGAATATCCGGGCAGCATTCACCAGACCCTTAGTCTCCGACGTTAAGGGCGTATGCAGAGATACTACGTCCGCCTCCCGAAACACCCGGTCGAGGTCATCATAAAGGGTGATGCCGTTCTCTTCCGCTATAGAGCGGCTGACATAAGGGTCGTAGGCTATAACTTTCATGTTGAAGGCCGCCGAGGCCTTCTTGGCTACCAGGGTCCCGATCCTCCCCAGCCCCACCAAACCTAATACCTTGCCGTCCAGATCTATGGCTTTATACTCATTTCTCATCTCCCAGTTACCTTTACGGGTAGCCCTATCCATAGGGACCAATCTTTTAGCCAGTGCCCCTATGGCTGTAAGCGTATGTTCGGCCACGGATACGGCATTGGCATCAGGCGTATTGAGAACCAGTATGCCTTTTTCTGTAGCCGCCTGCACATCGATGTTGTCCACTCCCACACCGTGCCTGGCGATAACTTTGAGCCGGTCCGCAGCCTCTATTATCTCTCGGGGGAAGGGCGCCGTGCGGACTATTACTCCTTCTACTCCCTTTATCTCCCGCTTTACCGTTTCTATCGAAGGATCAGGAGCCACTTTTACTTCAAAGTCGTCGCCAAACAGTTGCATGCCGCTTTCATGAATGGGCTGTACTATGAGCACTTTCTTTTTCATGTTCGCCTTTACACCGTCCTAATTCTCAGGTAAAATACCCATTTCCGCCAAGACCTGCCGCAGCTTGGCCCTGTTCTCTTCGGTCAACGGCCCCACCGGCCGGATGGCCTGGCCCGCCTCAATTCCGATCATGTTCAGGGCTTCCTTTATCACCACCGGGAAAGTACCCAACTCGAAGGCCAAACGTAGTGGCGCCAGCCGGTACTGCGCCTCCAAAGCGCGTTTATGGTCCCCGGCCATGAAGGCTTCGTAAATCTCTACGGCAAGGCGCGGTTCCACATTGGCGGTGGCGGTGATAGAGCCGGTACCGCCGTAACATAGCGTAGCATATATAAGGGTGTCCCTGCCTGCCAGTACGTAAAAATCCATACCCCTGGTGACCCGGATATACTCAGCCGTAAGCGTCATATCGCCGCTCGAATCTTTTATGCCTACTATGTTGTCTACTGCCGCCAGTTCCTTGACCGTTTCCACCGCTATAGGCACTTTAGTCCGGGCGGGGTTGGAATAAAGTAGGATGGGGAGGTCGGGCACCGCTCGGGCTATAGCCAGATAATGCTCTAGGACTTCTTTTTGGCTTAGGTTGGTAAAATAGGGCGTCAAAATAGATACGGCATCTACGCCCAAGTCGCGAGCCATTTTCGTAGTCTCTATAGCCTCTTTGGTGGTCATGGCTGCGGTCCCCGCGTATACCGGGACTCTGCCTCTAGTTTCATCAATGACTATTTCTATTACTTTCTTCTTTTGTTCCATAGTAAGAGCAAAAAACTCCCCTTGGCTGCCTACGGGAAAAAGCCCGTGCACTCCGCCATCGATCAGGTGATTCACTAATTTGCGCAGCGCGGCCTCATTAAGGTTACCCCACTCATCCGTAGGAGTAGCCATAGCCGGAATAATGCCCTTGGGTACGAATTTGGTCATGTAAGCGGCTGCCTCCCCAAATGCAATTGAGATTAGAAATTTAGATTAGACGTCCATGCCGCTGGTGCGGCACCAGTAGAAGAAACAAAATGGCTAAGGACTATTTTGAGATTAGAATAATTAAGTTACCGTAAGTTTTGGATATAGTTTCTTAGGTCTTTAGCATATTGGGTGGCGGTGTCCACTATCATCGCTATGTCATTGGAGTAGGCTATAAGCCTCATACCCGCTTGTATCCATCTGCGGGCGGCCTCCATGTCGTATACATGAATACCGGGGGCCACTCCGAATTTCTCACAAACTCGGATAAACCTCTTAAGGTCCTCTTGAATCCTGGGATCATCTGAACGGCCCGGCACACCATAGGACTGAGAAAGGTCGGCCGGGCCGATAAAGGCCGCATCCACTCCCTCTACTGCAACCAGCTTTTCCAGATCTTGCAGGGCAAGCTGGCTTTCTATCTGGATAACTATTAGGGTTTCTTCGTTGGCCCGCTTTATATACTCGGGTGTGTTGACCTTGGCAAAAGCGGAATGAGCGCGCCGCAGGGCCATACCGCGCTGGCCCAGGGGATAGTACTTGGTATACTCTATGATCTGCTTTACCTCTTCCTCGGTTTCTACTTGAGGAATAAGCAGTCCGTCGGCACCGGCATCCAAGGGTCGGGATAAAGCCAGACGGGAAAGGCCGGGAGTCCTTACCAGGGCCATTAAATTGGTCCCCTGGGCTACAGCTATCATGTCGGATACGGTTTCCATGTTGTAAGAAGAATGTTCCATATCAATAAAGACGAAGTCATACCCCGCCGTAGCCAACATAGTAATAATTCCGGGACCCCGGATCTCGGAAATCATCGTCCCGATTACTACCTCACCGTTGGCCAGCGCTTTCTTCACTCGGTTTTCTCTCACGCCTTTTCACTCCTTAATAAGATAATAATTGCAAAGGTCTGTTGAATCTTTGATCTTCGTAAGAGATGGTAGGATAGCAAAGGCAGGTTGAAAGGTATTTCCACTAACCGGCCATGCCCGAAAGGTACAACTATTTTAACCCCTTCATGCCGACCACACCTGCCTAGCACAACCATGCATGAAAACAGGGCTATTTTCGTACTGAGAACCATCAGTGCGGATGGTTTTAGAACCCTCTCTTCTATAATCCGCAAGGGTAAATCCTCAGTACACAAAGTAACTTGCTTATTTTGTGATTTGATGTGTGCGACAATTCAGTTTTAATTATTCGACGTCCGAGCCCGAATTCCTCCTGCTGCTCCAAAAAAATAATTCCCGCATTCAGCGGGAATGGTGAATTATGTCTTCCGTAGAGCGGTTTTAAACCTTTCGGCCAATATCCGGGTATAGCCGCGCGTATCAGATAGGTATTGCTTCAAATGTTTTAAAGCCCAGGGAAACCGTTCCCGGTAGGCCGTTTCCAAACGCTGAACGGCTGCGGGATAAGGATTTAAGGGGTCAAAATCTGCTTCCTTGACCCCCGCTTGTTTTAGCGCAGTCGCCAGTTTTTCCAACGCTTCCGGACTATCGCCCACGCCGGGGAGAACAGGTGCTACAAACACCCATACGCTTATTCCCTCGGCGATCAATCTCCTGGCAGCTTCCAAGCGCGCCGACGGCGGTGCGGCTCCCGGCTCGATTACAGCCGCCACTGCATCCTCGGCAGTAGTTACAGTAAAACCTACCGAGCAATTCTTAAGCTGTTTCAGCAGGCTTAAGTCCCGCAGAACCAAATCCGACTTCGTAAGCAGATCTACGTGTATAAAGGGCCATTTCTCGACGAAAAGTTCCAGACATGCTCTGGTCAACCGGCACTTCTCCTCCACCGGCTGGTAGGCATCGGTAACCGTACCCAGAAGAACCTTGCCCAGTGGTGTTCGCCTGCGCCGCAATTCGCCCTCTAATACTTCTGGGAAATTCACCTTCGCAGCCACGAACTTCCCCCACTTTTTCCCCTGACCGGAAAAGCGCAACACTGTATCTGCGTAACAGTAACGGCAGCCGTGAGAACACCCAATATAGGGGTTAAGGCAATAGCGGTAACCCGGTATACCGGTCCGGCTAAGAGCGGTCTTGCAAAAAGTCGTTTGAAAACTCACTTCAAAAATTTTTATCCCCTACCATATTATAGGTTTACTTGTATTTTCGCCACGGGTTTCCCTTTTACCTTCCTCATCAGTAATCAGTAAGATAAGCTTTTTATCCCCAGCCTAATTCGCTCTACTGGCCTGGTAGTGTAGCATATACAGCATATTATTTTGTTATGTAGTATAATCTACTGAGCTTGTAGTATCAGTCTGTGAGGCGACCCCCAGTGCTGACGCATCAAAAAGGGAGGCCTTGAGGTGGTTGAATAAATAAGA
>JBNATU010000055.1:0-8495 GCA_049701195.1 Neomoorellaceae bacterium | reverse complement strand
CAATATCGATGACGCCCTGCAGCTTGGGGTTTTCGCGCGCCACATCCCGCACGGCTTGGGTAAGGTATTCCCCCAACCCCGTGGTCCGCTTAGCAATGTTGTGCCAGAGGGCGTTTTCAGGGATAAAGAAGCGTACCAGGTCGCGGTCTTCGCGGTTTAAAACAAAACGCGCCATATCGTCCAGTTCCTCCAGCTCATCTTCAAAAACGTCTGATAAACGCTTTAAAAAAATCAGTGGGAGAATGTAGTCCTTATATTTAGGGGCGTCAACCGGGCCCCGGATTACGCAGGCGGCGTCCCAAAGCCAGTTTTCCAAAGTAGAGAGGTCCATCTGGCATATCACCTTCCCCGATACGTTAAACTGCGCTTGATTTTACCTTTTTACCAAAATATTTCCTATATTTTCCACAATGGGCAAATCCGCCGGTGTAAAGTCAAGCGCACACAAGTCTTCCCCCGCCGGCCCAACGTACGTCAGCATTTTGCCGTACGGTGTGCCCGTCCAAGAGCATGCATTCATACGCCAGCAATACCTCGACGGTGTCCATCTGGTTCCTTCCTTTGAACCGGACCCTGCGGGCCTGTCCGAAGAGCACTTTTCTAGCGGCGCAAAAGGCCTTACTACCCAGCTTCTGGGCGACGTGGACGTCCAGTTGATCCCTTATCCAGCAGGAGCGCCGTATCTCCACGGCATAGTGCTGCAACGCGCCATCTGTAAAACCGTATTTGGAGCAAGCTTCCCAGCATAGGAGTCTCTCCATAGGAGTGCCTCCTTTGGTCCCGCTTACCGCGTTTTTCCCCTTACTATTGGAGGTTCTCCCTTTTTTCATTTTTTCCTGCTACCCATGGTAATCTATCCCTTTTACCTAGAGTTATTTTACTGTTACAAAAATCTGGTCGCCTTATCCCCAGCCCTAAAGTGCGGGGCCTGCGACAGTCATTTTTCGGGTCATACCCCGGGCGAACGCATCCTGGCGCGGGAGTCGGTTCGCTAGAATAGTAAAAGTGTTACCTCAGATATGGACGGAATTTCAAGCTATCATACTGACCAGGACTTACGATGCGCTAATAGCCAACTATTCCCGGCGTTCACCATGGGACAATGATTTTTTCGCTACTTATGTTATTTTCTGTCACTATAGCCCTATCTCCCTCTTTTATATCTTCTTCCTTCGAGTTTTCTTTCCTATCTTCTACAAGTTGCTGGTCTATGGTATCGTGGTAATCTTCATTTTCACCCTCATTGAGCTCCTCTTCAGTTTTAAGTTTTTCTTCTTCCTTTTCCGTAACTATAACCTTCTTCAACTCCTTCGCTTCCGGGAATTGTTCATAATCCAACACTTTTAACTTGGCTGGCGGTGTGCCGTCGGGGAGGAATACCAGGCAAAACTTTGAGCGCATTTTCTGGATCTCGTCCGGTGTCATCAGTTCCCGGCCGGTAATGCCGAGGCTATGCTTGTCGTCAAATAACCCTTGTCCCCATATTGGGTTAACTTCCCGGGTAGCGCTTCTCGTTTCCACAGTGCTTTCCCCTAGCATACGACTTACGTAACGAGCAGTCGTGTCGTCCTTGACACCAATAATTAACTTGGTATCGCAGCAAGCCATTATTTCCTCCCAGGTCCGTCCATATTTCCTTTCGAGCTGGGGAATACTCTGGACTATAACGTGGCAGTCGAGGCCGCGGCTGCGGACGGTAGCAATTTTCTTTTCAAACTCCGGAATGCTTACGATATTGGCAAACTCATCCAGAAGAAATCTGACCTGCACCGGTAAACGGCCGTTGGGGGAAATATCGGCAACCTCTACCAGCCGGACGAATAAAAAAGTGAACAACAGCGAAGCCAGAAAATCAAATGCCCCGTGAGTATCCGGGGTAATGATGAAGTAAGCGCACTTTCCCTTGCCTGGTAACGTTAAATCTATATCGCTGTCACCAGTTATACGTCGCACCATTTCTTGCTGGAATACTTGTAACCGGGTACCCAGCCCGATTACAACTCCACCCTTGACGTTATCGCCGGCCATGGCATAAACATTATACGGTCCTTTTGCTGGATGGCCCGGTGGAAGTTTAGCGAACAAGGCATCTACTTGTTCAAAATCACCTGCAGCTAATATATCATAAAGAGAGCCAAAATGGCGCTTATCTGCAGGCAGTTCTGTGGTGACATAGAGGGCAAGGGCCTTTAATAAATTTTGCTCGGCACGGTCCCAGAAAGCATCGCCACCTTTTTTAGGCCCGGCTTCAGTTGTACTGATAACTACCTGGGCAAAAACGTCGGCATCCAGGGGAGTCCGGATCTCCCCGAGAGGGTTCCAGTGATCCGATTGTTCCATTTGTACCAGGTTGAAGCCCTTAACCGCGTACCCCTTTGACTTTAACCAGCCGGCCATGCTGCGGTAAAGCTCGCCCTTGGGGTCCGTCACTAGGACGCTCTCCCCTGAACGGACCGCTGCGAAGATATTGGGCCGGACATAGCCACGGCTTTTGCCGGAACCTGGGGCACCGACCACGAGTACATGGCGGTTCATCCAGGTTTTGGGCTTAGGAGGAATACGCACAGGTACTCTCCCTAAAGCCCCCAGAACTATTCCCGGGCCGAAGCCGAAGTCGCAAACTCGCGCCAGGTCGCTTTTCACGGCCCACCTGGCGCTCCCGTAGGTGGCGTCATCTTTTTTTATCTTTATGCCGGGGGTTTTACTAATCATCCAGTCAAATTGCCAAGCTATCCGGCGCATGGTCCACATTACCGCAATTAATACATTAAGGCCGATCCACCAGGAACGTACTTCCGGCTGGTAGAGGTGGCCGCCCAGCCAAGCCCTGGCGGTTGCCAGTGGGTGCTGAAAGTACCACCAAGCTGCAGTATAATTGGGATACCCGTGCAGCCCCCCGGCCAACCATTTATAAGCTGCCGCAAAGATGGCAGCTACAGGACCGAGAAACCACACGTCGATGATGTACAATACCGCCAAGCTCGTTATAAAGCCGACTGCCAGCAAAAAAAGCCCTATGCCGTTATTGCCGGTTTTCTCCGTGAAACTTGCAAATATCTTGCTGAACATAAAAAACACCTCCCAAAAAGAAAAGACCCGGGAAGTAGTCACCCGGTGCTTCTTTACTGCTACTTACGTCTTACGTCGGTTTCACCTTTTCCCTCTCCACTCCGATCCCAAATAAATCCTGGTTACCTCCGGCCGGTTGTGACCCAATCTTTCCGATACCTCCGCCAGGGCTCGCCTTATTTTCTTCAACTCGTCCACCTTTACCCGGAACTGCTCTCGGGCGTAAGCGTGCCGTAGGCCGTGGAAAGTAATCTTGACCTCCTTTCCTGATTCCATTACCTTATCTCGGTGCCGTCGGATGAAATTCTGGATCCGCTTAATAACCAGGTGTGTCTTTTCTCCGGGGGGCACAAGGAGTTTGTCATTTTCACTTGCCGCCATTTCACAGGCTTCTTTTAAGGTCGCGGCTGCTTCCGCCACCAAGGGGATATCGCGTTCTTTCCCGCCTTTACCCTTCACGTGCAGCATACCGGCGGCAAGGGCCTGTTCGGCGTCTTTCCGGGACAGGCGGGTAATTTCGTGCACCCTCAGTCCGGCATACCTGGCCAGGCGCATGGCCAGGGCCACCTCCGGCCGATCCAGTCTTTCCGCCAAGGCTATCATCCTCTCGTATTCGCCGTCGCTCCAGGCCCGGTCCGCCCGGCCGTCCGGGGTCGAAGCTAAGCCGAATTTCTCGTTCCCTGATAACTGGAACCTGGCACCCTCAATATAGCGGTGAAAGAATCTGACTGCCGCCAGGTCGCCTTTTATCGTTTTCTCGCTTGTTTCATTCCCGCGGCGGTAATCGATGTAGGCCTCCAGGTGCTTGTCGCTGATATTCCGCAGGTTTTGCAGCCGGAACCTGGCGGCGCAAAATGAGAGGAATTTTTTCATGCTGTCCCGGTAGCGAAAATGGGTCTTTATACTTACCTTGCCCTGGGTATCTTTAACGGCCTCCCGGTAGACTTTCTCGAACTGGATTTCGAGATTGTGAAATAAGCCGCCGTCTCCGGGAGTGGGTGATTTTATACCGGTACCGGACTTCTTCGCTAAACGTTTTGTCATCCAGTTTCTCCTCCAGTTCAAACAGGGTCTTGTTATCCGGCATTTCGTATTTGCGCCAGGGGATCTGGTTGTGCCACCACCTGATGATTGACAGTTCGGCCAGGATCGTCTTTTCCTGCACTCCCGCCTGGCGGCGGTGGGCGATATAGGCGGCCACATGGCGCGGCTGGATGTTGCGGATGTCCTGAGGGGCAAACCTCGCCGCTAAAAATTCTAAGAAAAGGCGGTAACGCCGGATTTTAACCTTCCTACTTTCCACTGAGCCTCCCCGTGCAAAACGTGCTATTCGGTCTACAAATTGACCCATTAGCCTGTCAAAATTTTCGTTTCCGGTAGGTTTCCATTTTACCTGCACCCGGCCTTCCTCCCCGATTCAACGTTTTACAAACGGCAATAGCTATCTAAACGCTTTAACCCCCGTAGGCTGCGTTTCATAGTTTTTTCGAGAAACCTTTTTTGTCTTTACCGCGTTTTACTTGCGATTTAAGGCTTCGCGGTTTCGGCGCCTAGCCCGTCTCAGTGCCCCCCTCCGGGGTGCCTGAGACGGGCTGCGCCCGTTTCCGGCCCCCGTATCCCCGCCAGCTTCCCATCTGGCGGCGATCCGGGTGGCCCGCCTTAACGTTGCCCTCCTGCCGTCAGTCAACGTCAAGGCTGTTTCCCGTTTTACCACCCTATTCGATTGTCCGCGTGTTCCTGCCGGCCGCCACGTCATCGGCTTGCCGCCTGTCACCGTGGCTGGCCTCGCACGCCGTCCTTTCGAGTTGAGTATTCATACTGCCCATGCCGCCTTCGGCGGTGCAAGCCCTAGGCTTGCGGGGCAGATAGCAGCCCTTACCCCCATGGGGGGCGACCCGGCCCTGGGGCCGGGTCAGGGCTGGCGGCGATTTAACAGCGCCGCTGCTGCTTTAAGGCCTTAGGGCTTATTCAGCCCCCACAGGCCGGCCATGCCTGCGGTAACTGCTTATCCTACATCTTATTATTCTTCTTTTACCGTTATTTCGCATCCTGAAACCAGAGCGTCGTCGATCCCTTTCCCCTGATTCCAAGAGGCTATAAATACTCTTATGCCTCTTCTTCTCAAATCCGCCTTTAGTTCTTTTTCCGCACGCCTTACGGCGTCTTTCAAGTTCTTATCGCGGTCATAAGCTATTACAACTTCCCTTGCTCCCAGTTCCTGGATTGCCTCTACCGCCGAGCGCCAGTTGCCGGCACCGGCAACACCGATAAAAACGGAACCCAGATATCGGGAGGCGATGTCGGCTTTAAGCGGCCCTTCAGTCACCCAGACCCGGCGGTCTTTGGGTTTCTCCGGCCAGGCTACATGGCAGGGGGCACCGGATGAGGAACCGCCGGTTTGACCGGGAGTGCTGAAAAAGCGGTACTTTCCATGCCCTTCCGGTCGATCCAGTCGTACCTGCAACGCCTGGATACGTCCGTGTCCGTCGCGTACCGGGATAAAATATCCCGGCAGCGCTTTTAAAGTCCAGTAATGGCCGCCATAGCAGCCCCGGGCCTGATAGAAGCCCGGCACGCCGGTCAGGTCGTATCCTCGTTCCTTTAGCTCCTTGCATAGCCGCCAGCGCTCCGCTGGCGATGGTACGCTTTTATAACCGTTTCTTTTGATTTCTTCTTCGGATAAACCGCGCCGCAACAGGTCTTTTTTATGCTCGGGCAATAGGTGCAGGCAACTTAAAAAAGCCCGGTAGACGAGATTCCTTGTTGCAATGGGCGCCGCAGGCGCAGGATTTGTTCCCGCTGGCGAATACGGCGAATAGACTGCTTCTTTTACCACACCCGGGGCCAGCTTATGCAGCCAGCCGCCGTTGCTTACGGGGTAATCGCTCTTGACCCGCATGCATACCGCCAGGCGGGAGTTAATCCCGCACCAGTCGGTTTTGCCGCAGATGGGGCAGGGTTCCCGGCGGGAAACCCGCCGGAAAGGCTCGCAGGTATCCTTTAACGCCTGCATCGCTGGCCCTCCTTCCTTTTTTCGCGCTTCGTATACTCGATATGTGGGTTTCATCTTTCCGGGCGGGCCGGCGGCCCACCCCTTTCCTTCTTCCGCGAGTAGAATTAGGGCAGGCCTTTCGGCCCAGGTTTTCCTATAAAAACGAAAGAGGACGCAAAGGTTTTTTAACCTTAACGTCCTCTTTCATAGTTTGCGGCTTATGCCGGGTTAATCTTTTACCGCAGTCCCAAGGCAAGGGTGACGATTACGCCGGCAAAACCTACCAGCATAGTTGCCAGCAGTCCGAAAGCCCAGCGGCTAATGCCACCGATCTCCTTGTGGACATCGTTAACTTCCTTGCGAACATCGTTAACTTCCTTGCGGACATCAGTAATTTCTTCCCGCATCTCCTCAAACTTGAGGCTCATCTTTTCGTCCAGGCGGTCGATCCGGTTCAGCAGGAAGAAAAATTCTTCCGACACCAGGCGGCGCGGGGGTTCACCTGCCGTTGCCGTCTCTTTCTTCGTTTCTTCCACGGCAATCACCTGCCTTCACCTCCATCTTATTACGCCGACGGCGTTCTGGCAAGGTTAAATTGCCTCGTCTTCCCCTTCGGCCGGGCTACGTAAATCGCGGAACCTAGCGGTGTAGTAAGCCCGCCCGTTCTTGGATTTTACCCGGCTGAATGTCACTCCAATTATGTCCCAGTTTAGGCCCTCCTCTTCCAGCCCTTCGGTGATCTCTTTGAAGCCGTTGACAACTACATTGCTCCCGGTGCGATAGTAATACCGGTTATCGCCCTGGACGGTGAAGATCACGTTTTCGGCGCCGTCATTGTAGTTAGACTGGACAATAGCGGCATTTTCCAACGTTACTTCCCGCCCAATCAGCTTCTCGAAATCACCTTTCTCGCGGCCGCGCAAGAACCCTAAGCCGCTTCCTTCTCGGTTGGCATTCTTGATGCGTTCTTTTAGGCTCATTTTTTGCGGGTACGGGCCTTCCCGGCCCGCACCCAATCCTCCTTTCGTTGGATTGGTATTTTAGGGCCGGTAGCTCTTGAAGCCCTATAAGCTCAAAAGCAGGCCAACTTTCTTTTTGACCCCGGCAAAAGTTTCGGTATCAATATGCCCGATTACTATTGCCGATGCCTTGGAAACCACCGTGATATGGTCGCAGACCACCTTGGAAGGTTTCATCAGGCCCGCTTCCGACCATTTGTTTATTCTTACATCCCAGGAACTGAAAGCTCCGGCGCTGGAGATTTTGACGACCACCAGGTCCCGCCTGTTCTGGTTGTGCTCATACGAGCTCAGTACCAGGGCGGGCCTGGTCTTCCCGCCTCCTTCATCCGCATACGGGATTTCAGCTATCACCACGTCTCCTGGCTTGAAGCCGTTCCTGTCGTTCTTTTGCTTTTTCCCATTTTTTGCGGTAATACTCGTCCAGTTCTTTGTCGTCCCAGTCATCCCAGGTTTCAGTCGGGTCATAGAAGGCCACCGCCTTGCCCTGGAACTGCGGCCAGAACCGCCAGATGATCTGGTTCATTAACCAGATCTGGTCCTCCCGAGGTAATTGCTCGACAACACGTGCTACTTCTTCCCGGTTCATAAAATTCTCCTTTCATCCCGGTACGCTCCTTTCCTTAAATTGAAGCGCCCGGGGCTTTTCTCCCACGGGCGCCTTTAAGTCATGCGCCCGTGGGAGGGCCTTATAAAAGCAAAAAACACCATGACCTTGCAAGTGAATGCTTAACTTGCTTTCTAAGGCCAAAGTGTTTTTACTTCACTAATTTACCGGCTTAAATAAAGCCTTTTATTCTCTTTTTGTTTCGCCCTACTTAACAGGGACCGTATATATTTGCCATCCCTTTCCTCGTAACACCGGGCTGGGGGGATAGCGCGCCATATCTCCCGGTGCTTAGGGGAGAAATTCTACCTGATCTACAGCATAACCCTGGAAGTTCCCCTTCTCCCATGCCTGTAGGCGTTACCCTACCTGATCAGGGGCCGGTCCTGTAGCGCCGACCATCTTCCGGTTCGCGCCGCCTGCTCCTCGCCGTGGCGGTCGCGCCATTTTGCCCGCGAATGTCGGTTGGGTCCCACCGGTGCCGTCTGCTCCTCGCTATGACGGCACATCTGGAACGTCTGCTCATCGCCGTGACGTTCCCGCTTCACGAGTACACCCCGCTCTTCGCTATGGGACTTTTCGTGAAGCACCTCTCACCAGCGTATCCGTCTCCTCTTCGGCATGACGACCGCTCCGGGGCTTCCACCCGCACCAGCCAGGGTCGGGCTGATGGGTAAGGGTTTAGTTGGTACTTTTATCTAGTTATTACACTAGCAAAGTTATCTCCCGGTGTCAAGAAAAATTCTCTATGCCGTCCGTGTCAAGAGTTAGTAGGTGCGTTGAGAAAAATTTTTTCTGGATGAGACCT
>JBNATU010000054.1:0-8828 GCA_049701195.1 Neomoorellaceae bacterium | reverse complement strand
CTTCTGCACCCTATAAAAATTATTTTGGGGTTGCTCGTAGGGTGCGGAAAATGGGATAAATATTAAACCCCCTTCCCGCTATGCGTAAGCGGTAAGGGGGCTGCATCGCCCGAAGATTATTCTTTATTTCGTGCACGGTAAAATTATAACATGGCGGCCTTCACAGAGGCAATATGCAGGCTCCCTGAGCCCTACTTTTTAGCCTGCCACATTTAGGAGTTCTATAATGGTCGAGTAGAGGTATGCCGTGAGGCATGCCTCTACTCGACCATTATAGGCTACCGACAACATCTTCACCGAACGCCTCTGGCGAAGCCTTAAATTACGAAGAAGTGTATCTTAACGAATATCAGAGTCCCCGTGAAGCCAGGCAAGGGATATCTCGATATCTAGAGTTTTATAACTATCGCCGGCCTCACCTTATTAATCAACCTGCTGAATTAAAGGGCGTCGTCACCACTTCTTGCTCCTAGGCCCCCATCGTGTCTTTCGAGTTTCTGGGGTCTATGAATTTTCTTCCGGCTACAGCTTAGCTAAGGAAAATACCGTCTTTAAATCTACGGCTAAATCTTGAAAAATTGAAACTGGGACAGAGTGCTCTTCAGAATAAATTTCTGGCCTTCCATATTGACCATTTTTTGTTAATCTGTAAACCATAGCGATCTTATCAAGGGGATGAACTATCCAATATTCTTTAACACCATTTCTTTCATATAAAGCAAGTTTTTGAATGTAATCCCGTGAAGCGGTATTTGGAGACACAACTTCGATGATAAAATCTGGTACACCTCGACAACCTCTCGTATCAATCTTAGACCTATCGCATATTACTGCTATATCAGGTTGGACTACGGTTTCTATTTCTTCATCCTTTTCCTCGCCCTGAGGTAACCGGACTTCAAAAGGAGCTATAAAAACTAGGCAGTTTTTACCCATAAAGTAATTAGAGAGCTGTCTAAACAATTCACCTACAACCAATTGGTGTTCGGTAGAGGGGGCAGGAGTCATGGCCCAAGGTACACCCTCGATCAATTCCCATCTTTGGTCTTCGGGCCATTTGAGGTAGTCAGCATAGGTATACTTTTTTTGTTGATTATCTAGCGGTATCGACATCTACTCCACCTCTTTTGCTGCTCCAGGCAATCTTTATTTCCATATTTTATAAAAAATGTTGTCTATGTATTCTTCAAACTTTAAATCGAACCCGTTTAATTTATTATCTCCCGTTATCTTCCGCAAAGTTATTCATTCTGCGTCTAGCCTTATTATAACCTGACTATTAAGCCATGGGCTAGAAAACCTTTTACTATCAAGACTGCTCAAGTAAAGGTAAAAAAGAGGGAGATACTCGCCGAACAAGGCCTCCCTCCTGTATCGATTAGGCCATAGACCAGCAGAAGGATACTATTTTATGCAGCCCATCACCTCATTTCTACCCGTCAAAAGAACTTAACCTAATGTTGGCCTGGAATCCTACCGTCCAGGGCACCAAATTCATTTTAGCTTTCTAACCGCAGCAGGTCAAATAGGGTTTCCCGCATCAGCGGTTCAAAATCAAAATAATTTATCCATGTGTTTTCTAAAAAGTCAAGTCGCGCCAGTTCATCATTGGAAATAATAAGCAGGCCTTTAATTGATTCATAGGCGAAAGCAGGAGAAGTTTCGTTTAAAACGTGAGCATCAACCGGCAATTTTAACTTGAAACTCAGTTCTGCGGAGATAGTTAAAGATAAGTCTAGTTGTTCGCCGGGGGTAAGGGCGGGATCATAATAAACTGCTATATCGATGTCGCGACAAGGTAAATTTACTAAAAAAGATCCGTGGAGATAGGCGAATTTTATTGATGGTATATTAGCTAAATAGGCCTTAATGATTTTAATAATGGCTTCCTTTTCTTCCCGGGTAAAGGAATATCTATTTAAGCTCATCCGGTTTATTCTCCCTTTGAATTATGTTTTGCAAACTTGCCAGGAAAGCATCGAGGTCCCCCAAATCTTCACGCATAGTTTTGAGCATTTTTTTGTTATCAATTTTTCCATAGCCGTGTACTAAAAGGTTGCGGAAACCGGTCATTTTTCCCAGCCGTTTTGCCAGAGCATCATCAATTAGCTTATTTTCCCCCAGCAATAAGAAACTTTCGGCATAACTGGTAGGGACTAGATTTAATAACCTGGCACAAAGATGGTTGGCTATGTTGGTAGCCGCTTCGATGAGAATAATAAAAGCATACTTGGCTGACCTGACAGCTTCCGCATTGTTTAAAAAGTCCTCATCGTTGCGGGCTGCATAATCGCGCAACACAGCCAAAGCTTCCTTGATATCAGCAACTTTTTGACTGAGACGGGCTATATTAAGTTCCCCATAAGCCATAAGGCTTTAACTCCCTTTTAAAATCGAAATGATTGTACCTCAATTATTTTACCATATTATGACGATAACCTACCACTGGGTATAGGAGTGGTTAAATAATTACATGCCCCGAGGTGACTGTGGTATACTTGAATCAGCTAAGATATCGAAAAAACAGGGAAGTATTCATGCTTTAATGATTCGCCGAATCTAGCCGAATTCCTCTGGTGAAAACAGAAATAAAGTTTTTATATTCACGTTCACGCTTGCTAACCGAACGGTGAAAGGAGAAAAATTAATGGTCGTAGTAAATGGGAAAAAAGGCAAGACGAACAGCGACAAATTACCACTACTAACCGAAGCCTACATCCGCAATCTTGCAGACCCGCAGAGTTTCGAGCGCGGCAGGAATTATTATCACAACAGGGCTATTATAGCACCCGTGCGTCAAGGGAGGGAAATACGTGCGGAATGCAGCGGAACTCAATACGAACCCTACACGGTCAGGGTTAGGTTTAACGATAAAGGCATTACGGAAGCTTTCTGCACCTGCCCCCGGGGCGGCTTCTGCAAGCATATTGTGGCCCTATTGCTTACCTATGTACATGAACCCGAATCATTTCGGGAACTGGTTCCGCTAGAAGAAATGCTTGCCCGGTTCGACAAGGAGGAACTCATCTCTTTAATAAGAGAGATGCTTGATCGTGAGCCGTCCTTGATGTCCCTGGTGGAACTGTCGGTGTACGCAACCCGAGGAAATGTAGATGCGGCGTCGTGCCGCCAGCAGGCGTTGCGTGCGCTACAGCATGAGGATCCGGGCCTTATCGAAGCGGATTTGCGGAGAATACTCAACATAGCCCAAGGCTTGGCTATGGAAGAGAACTGGGTTGGCGCGGGTGTGGCATGTCACGCTTTATTAAGTGTCCTGGCTTACGGATATGAGGATATTAATTTCATGGACGAAGAGGGTTGTCTCGCGGTTGTTGCCAGCGATTGTGTTGACCTTTTGGGCGAATGCCTGGAGAAAGGGGACGTTGAGGCCCGTACGCGGTGGGAATGGTTGCAAACGCTGCTGGAAGCCGAGTTGACCGACGTCAGGTTGGGCGGTATTGAGTTTGCGTCCGGGGCCTTTGATGTTCTCCTGGAACACGCCACCGTAGAGGAGTGGCCTATCCTGGAGGAACGAATACGCGAGGCCCTTAGGGGAAGCGCTGACTGGGGGAGGGAAATGCTGGTCGGGATGCTCGTCTCCTGGCGGGAGAAACATGGCCGGCATGAGGAAGCAGGCCGTATCGTCCGCGAACTGGGTACTCCGGAACAGTGGATGCGGTGGTTGGTCAAAGAGGGGAAACCAGATGAGGCTGTGGCCATTGCGCGGCAACATTGCTTAGACAAACCCGGCGTGATTACCACGCTGGCCGGTGAGCTGGTGGAAGCCGGGGACCGGGAACAGGCCGTAACCCTGCTGACCGAACTGGCGGAAGGGGCCAATTCCCACTGGAGCTATGTGGAATGGCTAGCAAGTCATTATAGAGCACACGAAGACTGGGAAGCAGCTTTAAAGTGGCAGCGCAGGGCTTTTCTCCAAAACCCGAAAATTAATTCGTTCACCGTCCTGCAACACATAAGTGAAAAGCTTGGTATTTGGGAACAGGTGCGCTCTGAAATACTACATACTCCGGAGATGGAGAAACAACCCCACGTATTGCTGGAGATCGCTTTATACGAGGGCAACGTGGCGAGGGCGTTGGAGTTGCTATCCCGGGTTCCCGGTTGGGGGTTGCGTGATTACAAAAAGAGGGTCGCCAGGGCTGCTGAAAAAGAACGACCGGAAGACGCCATAGCGCTATATAAAGAGCTGGTGGAAGAGGCTATCGGCCGCCGGCAGCGTGTTGCCTATCGGGAAGCCGGAGGCTACCTGTGCCGGATTAAAACCCTCTGCCAGCGCACCGGCGCACAGGAGAGTTGGACAGATTACCTTGCTGCATTGAGGAGAAAATATGCTCGTTTCCCGGCGCTCCAGGAAGAGTTAAAAGAAGCGGGGTTATTCAATGATCTCTAATACCGACTAACCTTTCATGCCGGCCACACCTGCCCGGCATAACCATGCATGAAAATAGATTTATTTTCGTACTAAAACTGGAATGTCTTGATGTCGCTAGGTTTTTGAAGTAAGTAGACTCTCGTAAATCCCCACAAAACCCCAGGTAAAACCGGGAAACAATACAATCAAAGGGAAGTGATGGCAAAGATACAAGGGATATTATGAGAGTGGATTAAAACGATTTTGTAGCGGCGACAAATATAAGCCATAATTGGGCAATAAAGGAAAAGAGGGAAACGAACAAGAGAATAGCCAAGCTAATCCTCAAAGCAAACGTATTTCAGGGATTTACTGGAAGTAAGTTGCTGTTTAAGCGCGAGAAAGCTTAGGCCCCCCACGTGCTGGCCTAGCACTTCAGTCCAGATGTCCCAGCCCTGTGCTGAGGCCTCGGAAATCCAGGCATCCGGATGCTGATTCATAGTCACCAGGTGGCTGCGCCAGAACCGGGCCTCCTTGCTCCTAACGCGGCAACGTTCCAGCTCATAATCCACCTTGGCCCGCTTAAAAGAGCGCTCGCAGGCGGAACGATTGGCATAGACTTTTTTCCAGGCCAAAGAGTTGCGCGGCGTTTTGAGTTGCGAGGCGCAGGTCATCATGAGGCTTAGTATAGACCGTACGGCCGTAAGTAGAAGGCGAACAAGGACTGGGGACAATTAATCTCCCGTTTAACCCGCTTGCTGCCAGCGATCAATAGGCAACGCCACTTAAGACGCGAACGCTCTTTATCGAAGCCTTTGTAGACCATAAGATGACCGGCCGAGCAGCGCGGGATGCCATACTCATTAACCTCTTTGGTGGTGTTTTGAAGAAGTCAAGGGCTAAATTATACCGTGATGAATAAAATTTTAAGCATTGCAACTTAAATCGCATACGTACTAACTCAGTCGCCTATTTTCGGTATCAATTTTTTCTCTCTATACCCCCTGGGGGATGGGGAGAAAAAAATAAAAGCCCTTCCTGAAGGGCTTGAGTACCAACGTTTGGGAGTTTCCGACTTTAGATAAACAAGAGGGGAAAGGTGGTAACGGGGAGGGTATTCAGGCGTTACCACCACTAGAGGCTAATTTTACTTTAATACCAAACGAGCTTTTCGATAAATGGCTGCCAATGTTTAGAAGCCTAGCCGAAATGAAAGTAGTCTTTTATATTGCTCGGCACGGTTTTGTACAGCATAGAGGGATGAAAATGGGCAGAAACGGGTTGACGTAAGGGGATATAGAGCTTACAATGAGGATATAAATAGTCAAAGAAGGTGATAGAACGGCATGAAGAAAGCCGTCTGCTATGTAAGGGTCTCGACCGAGGAGCAGGCCCGGGGTGGGGTGTCCCTGGCGGCCCAGGAAGAGAGGCTCAAAGCTTACTGCAGCATGGCCGGGCTCGAATTGGTGGAGGTAATCCGGGAGGAAGGCGTTTCAGGAGCCAAACCTTTAGCTGCCCGGCCGGGAGGAGAAAGGCTACTTAAGCTACTGGCCCGGAGGAAAGTCAAGCACGTGGTGGCTTTGAAGTTGGACCGGCTCTTCAGGGACGCCGAAGACGCCCTGCGCCAGACCAGGGCCTGGGATAAAGCAGGGATAGCCCTGCACCTGGTGGATATGGGAGGGCAGACCCTAAACACTGCAACGGCTATGGGCCGGTTCTTCTTAAACATGATGGCTGCCTTCGCCGAGCTGGAGCGGAACCTGATTGCGGAAAGGACGGCCACCGCCCTGGCCCATAAAAAAGCCCACCGGGAGGCCTACGCTCCCACTCCCTATGGCTTTGAGCGGGTGGGAGACACACTGCAGGAAAACACCCAGGAGCAGGAGATAATAGCACAAATTTTCGCCTGGAGGCGGGCCGGCTGGAGCTTAAGGAAAATTGCGGCGGAGCTGAACAGGTGGGGGGTACCCACAAAGCAGCGAGGCCGGTGGTACGCCTCTACGGTGAGATATCTCCTGCAGAATAGCTTATATCAGGAGGTGGCATAGGATGGATAGGCTTTTGACCCCGGAAGAAGCGGCGGAGATCCTTGCTGTAAGCCCTAAAAGTGTTAGGGAATGGCTACGCCAGGGGAAGCTTAAGGGTGTCAAAGCAGGCAGGCTCTGGCGGATAAGAAAATGCGATCTAGAGGCCTTCCTGGACCCCGTACTTTATGCCCTGGAAACGGCCCCGGAAGATGACGAGCCGCTGACCGAAGAGGAAAAAAGGGTCATTGCCGAAGCGGAAAGGGCTATAGCACAGGGTAAGACCAAACCCTGGGAGCAGGTCAAAAGGGAACTGGGAATATGAGGCTTGAGATAACGGAGCCGGCTCAAAAAGACCTGGCCGATCTGGATATAAAAACACAAAGGCGTATTAAGGCCGCCCTGGACAGGCTTTTAAGCTACCCCCAGGCCGTAGATTTGAAGAAACTCAAAGGCAGCCGGGATATGTGGCGGCTGAGGGTAGGAGACTGGCGGGTTATCCTGCGACTCGACCGGGAGCAAGGTGTTCTCTATGTTTTGCGGATAAGGCACAGGCGGGAAGCTTATCGCTGATATTCTTTCATGGCCGCAAAGGTAAAATCGTAGCCGTGGCCATGACCGTGACCGCTGGAAATGCTTGCGCCGCAATATGTTGATCCTATGTGGCCGTGTGGCCGCCGTGGCCGAAGAGCAGAAGCGCATGGCACGGGAGCTGGAGGAGCTGCGGGAGGAGCTCGCGGCCACCAGGGAGCTCCTAGCTAAGCAGGGGAAAGAAAGGTGTCTGGCCGAAGCCGAGCGTGATCGTTTACTAGAAGAAAGGGATAAACGACTGGTAGAGGACATACGGCGGGTGTTGCAGGAGAGGAGAAAGCCGTGGTGGAAGTTCTGGTAGGTCGCTTGACACTTAAGTTTCTTTTTTATTAATCTGGATAATGGAATTGAGTCAATTCGATAGAAAGGGGAAATGTACTTTGGAGGGATTTACTGCTGGAGAAGCCGAAAAGCTAACTGGCGTACCGTATGACCGGCTGGATTATTGGGCTAGAAGCGGGTTCATAAAACCAAGCGTGGCAGGAGCAAAAGGAAAAGGTTCCAAGCGACTTTATAGTTTCCGTGACCTAGTGGCCTTAAAGACAGCTAAAGAGTTGCGGCATTTAGGTATACCTCTGCAGACCTTACGTAAGGTAGTGCGTTACCTGCGCCAGTTTAAGGGACTAGAAAACCCGTTGGCCGAAGCTAGGCTGGTGGTGGTCGGCAATGACGTTTTGCTGGTGCAAAGCCCGGAGGAATTGATAAGCGTACTAAAAAGCCCAGGGCAGGGGGTATTACACCTTGTATTTAATCTGCCTAAAGTAGTGGGGGAGCTACAAGAAGGTATTCGGAAACTGCGGGAAACCGCTTAACTCAATAAAAAGTAAAAGCCCGGCCGCTACCCGGGCAGAAAGGAGGTTAACCTCCTTTGACTAAAAATAGTATACCATCAAAGCCTTTAGATAGTAGGCTCTCGTAAATCCCCAGAAAACTCCAGGCAAAACTAGGAAACAGTACAATTAAAAGGGAGGGGAAATATTTCCCCTGTTTAATGATTATGTGCAGTTGGGGCAAATAGAATTCTGGATAGGTATCTTTAACAAATCTCGCATTATTAGCCCTGACACTGAGGATTTAGAAAGGCATATTTATGTGATGCATACTGGCTATATTCAATTGGCTGACTATTACTGGGATCAAAAGAACCATTGGTTTAATAAAAAAATTGTTTTCAACTCTAACGCATCGTATACGAGATCTTTATTTAGATACGACCCCAGTCTAATTGAACCTGAACTTAACGTAAAATAATTTACACTCCCGTACATTCCGACCACACCAAGAATTAAGTCGTGCTGAGGCGGCTGTATTGGCAACAAGGTTAATTTATTAACTTCCATAGGGGTTTTTACACACAAAATCTCGGAATTGCCCCCTGGTATTCGGCTATCCAGGTTTACCATAGTTATTGCAGTTCGGCTTTGGTCATAAAAAATCTCCCTCCGTCGGTGATCTTTCGAGGGAGATTATCTATAAATCGGGTTTTGGTGCCAGGTGGATTGGGTTTGACGCTTACTATCTTAAATTTTTATAGAGGGTGAGCAGACTTTGAATGTTTCTGCTGTCTTTATTTAGCTTTCACCTGCTCAAATTATTTGGCCGATTTAGCAGGAATTAGCGCCATGGATGGAGAATGGCGTACGGCAAAGAAAATTGATGGAAAGGGAAAGGGGAAACCCCGGCTCAAGTGTTCCTCTCACACTACACACCGAGGCTTCCCCTTTAGGTTTGGATACCAACATGATTGTAACCTATCTGGGAGTCTCGGTAAAGGAGTATATCACTAGCGAAGCTGTCAAGTGTATCTAGGTAATTTTTTTGATTTTATTTCCTCCAATGGT
>JBNATU010000053.1:0-9787 GCA_049701195.1 Neomoorellaceae bacterium | reverse complement strand
CCTGCAAAAGAATATTGGCGCCCGTATATGCCGCCCTCTTAGCTATGTCTATAGCCTTTATTATCTGAGGAGACTTACCTACTATAGTAGTATTAAAGCTAAAATCATTTTCCGGAAATCTTTCCCCTACAGGCGTGCCGCCAACCGCATTGTTAAAAACCCCCGAAAAACCGTTCCGCCGGCCGTTGGACTTTATACCTTTGACGGCAACCAAACATCCATATATTCTACCTGCTCCGTCTTTAACGGGCATCACGGTGCAACCCGTCAATACGCGGCAGGCCTTTTCCAGCTTCATATCCACGCCGCTAAAAGCTTCTCCCTGCTGGAGCACCAGATCGATAACCGGTTGCTTGCCGAGCACTTCTTCGAAATGCTGCCCGATCAGTTCCCTGCTCATCTCCGCCAGAAGTCGGCGCGCTTGTCCGTTAGTTTGAGTAATGATGCCTTGCTTGTTAATTATAAAATAGGCCTGACAGTCGGCCTCTGCCGGGTCCAAGGGCAGATGTTTTTCGGTTCTCTCGAAGTTGTGTAATTGATTCTGGATGGCCCAGGCGGTAGAGATCACCACGCCTAAGGCATACGAGTTCTGCCGAAGGTAGCAGTTGGTCCCGATGCTCAGAGTACCCACCAAGTTGCCGGCAGCATCGAAGATAGGTGCCGACGAACAGGTAATCTGATCCCAGCCCACATCGCTATAGTGCTCGGGACCCCATAACTGGATAGGCTCTTTGATTATGGTGCAGAGGACATGAGAACAGGTTCCGACGGTCGCCTCGGTCCACACCGCTCCGGGGACCAACCGCAGCCTTTCTCTTATTCTCCTCCTGGTCGACCCATCCTCACTGTGCAGTACCCGCAGCACAACTCCGTTTTCATCGAACAAGAGCACCGAGGAGCGGCGATTGGAAAACATGCCGGCCAGTCGCTCCAGGTATCCATCCGCCGCTCTCAGGAGCAACCTTTTCTCTTCCAACAGCCCGCGCAGTACGAAATTCTCCAAAACAGGACCGTAATGGAAGCGGGAGATTTCCAAACCGTAATTTTTAGATCTTATCCATGATTGCACTATTTCCGGGCGTACAAAAGATACTTTGCAGGCTTCCAGGCCGTGATAGACGACATCGTATTTAAGTCTGCGGATTTTATCGGCCAGGTCACGTTGTTGCCTCACCATCTCCTTGAGCGAAGAAATGCGCGCTCTGGAAAGGCAAGAAGTATTTAAAGACGCACAGCTTAAAAGATTCTCTAGAGGTTTCATGGGTCGGTCAACCCCTTCCCCCCTGGAAGATGCAATCATGCCCTCTTCCACCCTCTAAATCTCATCTTATAACCCTCAACTTTAAACCCTCAACTCGCTATCCCCAAAATGCGCTCTTTGCCGTTTTCTTCTTTCTCCCGGTACCGCACCCGCAGCATGAGCCTCTATAAGAAGCATCTATATCCCTAAAATGAGCTTTACCTCTCCCCCTTTCTCTGCCGGTAGCACTCCCTCCACATGGTAGTCTCTTTGCTTCCGCTTCCCGTCATCTTTTTACAGCGTAAGCCCCTGCGAAACTTCGACGCCAAACCGGGACGCCAAGCGGAAGAAACGCAGGGGCTTACTTGCCTAACCTCTCTGAAATCCCAGACCTCTCCGACATATTCTGTAAACCTAGTCTTTCCCTCTCCCTCACAAGCACATCCCCTCCTCGCATGCCCACCATACTTGTGAAAGAAGTCATATTCCCGTAACGCCGCAATAACACTTTCCTTAAAACCCAGGTAAAAACTTTAGACTCTCCCCTTCAAAGCAGCTTTGATATTTACTTCTAAATTCTATTATGGTCTTACTTCTGCTTCGCGTCAATCAAAAAGTTTGTCGCTTCTCGCTGGTTCTCTCCCCCACAGGCAGCCCTTCTCCCCCCTCCCCACCGGCCTACCCAGGGTATGCCAACAGTCATCTCGCCCCCCTTTTTGTACTGCTAAGAACTTTCTAACGCACACCAAGGCTTTCCCGCAGGGGAAGCCTTGGTGTGTCCACCTCCCCTGCGCGCCTTGCATTTATTTGCGCCTTCCCCGCGGCTTGGCGGGGTAGAGAGACTTCATAATCTCATAGTCTTCCTGAGAAATTATCCAATAGTCCGCCGCAATGTGCAGGGCCACTTCCAACAGCGCCTGCTGCTCCAGACCTTCCCGGCGGTAAAGCTGGGCAAAGCTCCTGGCCGTCTCATAGTCATGCCGGAGCAAACGGTGACCCCAGGCAAACCGCCTCACTTCTTCGTCCATAAAACGGTGTATGAAACTAATGGGCTCCACACCGAGGAAAAACTTAGTTATACCGAGGTGCTCCCGAAGGCCGGTTCTCCACTTGACGATTTTCCCTCGGCTAACATTTTATTGTGTACTTCTTCAAACAGCTCTCCTATCTCTTTTTCCCCATACCTGTCCTGCATCTGCTGGAACTTCTGCAGCACCTTGGAATAGGCCTGTCCCCAAACCTTCCAGTTCTCATTTATCGCTTTGATCTCCAGACCGGACTTTTCGTCTTTTGCCTGCTCTACTAGGGTCACCATCTCTTCCTTCTGCAGCAAGTTTGTCGGCTTCAAGTTCAAGAGAGCATTGATATCCCTCTCCAGTATCTGGCTCAAAGCCTGGGAACGTAAGATCGCCGTCCGCAATACTTCCTCCTGCATAACCCTTTTCCTCCTTGTTCACCAAGTATAGATATTCACGCCACATAAGGTCTTTGTTGGAATAAGGCCGGAAGCGAAGCTCTTTATGCTGATAGGATCTGCGCTTCCAAAGAAACCTGCGGTAGGGACGGATACTCAGCTTGAGATGGCGGTATTGAAATTTCTGCGCGAACACCTCATCACTCCCTTTCTTCACCACTCCCTTTCCGCCGCACCCTGGCCTCATAAAATATCTATAAAATATCTATTCGACAAATTTGCCCGGACTCCTTTTAAGGTCAACCAAGTATCCGGCGAAGGGCCCGGGTTCCCTGCCGGCATGGTTTGGCCCTTAAGCTGTACTTCCTGGTGAAGCTCGGCACAAAAGCGGAGTGGAAGCGGAGAAAAAGCGGAAAACCGGTGGGGCCATCCGGGGATAATAAAACTTAACCGCTTCTCCAGGAGAGCTTGGAAGGAAAAAATCGTAAGCATGGCGAATTAATGGGTTAGTAAAAATATAACCCAAGAGAACACTATAAGGGAGTGAATCGTATGGCGAGTCTCAAAGGATCCCAGACGGAAAAGAATCTTTTGCTGGCCTTTGCCGGGGAGTCTCAGGCGCGTAACCGCTATACCTATTATGCCAGTCAGGCCAAAAAGGAAGGTTACGAACAGATTGCTGCCATCTTTTCGGAGACGGCCGACCAGGAAAAAGAACACGCCAAGCGGCTCTTTAAGTTCCTGGAAGGGGGAGAAGTGGAAATAACGGGCTCCTTCCCGGCCGGCGTGATCGGCTCTACCGCCGAAAACCTGGCCGCCAGTGCCGCCGGAGAGAATTATGAACATACCAGCATGTATCCTTCCTTCGCGGCTACGGCTGAAAAGGAGGGCTTCACTGAAATCGCTGCCGTCCTGAGAGCCATAGCCAGAGCGGAAAAGGGACATGAAGACCGTTTTCGGGCCCT
The DNA here is from genome assembly GCA_049701195.1 of Neomoorellaceae bacterium. Lineage (GTDB taxonomy): Bacteria > Bacillota > DSM-521 > Neomoorellales > Neomoorellaceae > JBNATU01. The sequence continues at coordinate 6,168 of JBNATU010000053.1, read as the reverse complement.
TCTGGCCAATCTGCAAGCGGGGCGGGTCTTCGCGCGGGAAGAAAAAGTCACCTGGCGTTGCCGTAACTGCGGATACATTCACGAGGGTAATGCGGCTCCAGAAGTATGCCCCGCCTGCGCTCACCCGCGCGCCTTTTTTGAATTGCTACCGGCCAATTACTAGACCTTCCGGCGGAATGACCGGCAGGATTTGAGACGGTAACCAAATCTTGAGGCCCCGGTCTGGTTGATGGAGAAAATGGGGGTTAAGCTTAAGGGGACCAGAAGTGCCGGGGCCTCAAGATAAGGTTTTGGAAAAATAAAGTCCCCCCTACCGGCATATAAAAAATGCCGGAAAGGCAGGGACTTCATTGCCCACACCTCGCGGGAGCACCTTTGCTCACCGGAGAGATATATGTGGCTGTCTACTATAGATCATAACACGGTAGACCCGTTTGTCAAGAAAAACCTTGACTTTTGAGGCCAGGGCGGTATAATGAGAGCAGGCGACGAGGCCTGGGTGGTCTGTAGAGACACCGGGCTTTTTCTTATTTTAGCGCAGAAAGGGTGAGGTTAATGCAGGAGCTGGCCGAAAAACTAATTGCCTGGATCCGGGAACAGGTGCAGGAGAGCGGTTCTTCAGGCGTGGTGCTGGGTTTGAGCGGCGGTATCGATTCCGCGGTGGTGGCCGCCCTGTGCAAGCAGGCCTTCCCGGAAAACAGTCTGGGACTAATCATGCCCTGCTATAGCCATCCCGAGGATGCCCAAGATGCCGAGCTGGTAGCCAGAACCCTGTCACTGCCTACCAAGACCATAGTCTTAGATGCCGTTTACGATGCTTTAGTAGAAGCTCTGACCGGTAGCCCCTACCTTCCTCAGGAGCGTTGCCTGGCTCTGGCCAATATAAAACCGCGCCTGCGCATGACCGTCCTTTATTACTGGGCCAATAAGTTGAATTATTTGGTAGTGGGCACCGGCAACCGGAGTGAGCTGGCAGTGGGTTACTTCACCAAGTACGGCGACGGCGGAGTGGATATTCTTCCCCTGGCCAATCTGGTGAAAAGCCAGGTGCGCGAGCTGGCCCTGTACTTCCGGCTCCCGGAATCCATCATCCATAAGCCGCCGTCGGCAGGGTTGTGGGAAGGGCAGACCGATGAGGGAGAAATGGGGTTAACCTATGCCGTGCTGGACCGCTATCTTCTGACGGGCGAGGCCCCGCCCGAAACGGCGCAACGCATCAATCATCTTATGGCCCGTAGCCAGCATAAAAGGCGACTACCGGCTGTACCCCCGTTCTGATTCCGGGTTCTGCCGGCGCACTTCCCCGGTACACTTTCCCAGAAAGCTGGGGTTTCCCGCTCAAGCGCAAATCCTTTGCGCTTTTCTTTTGCCTTCCCAAGCCGGAGCACCTGGCTTCTTTCCGAAGAACTGAGTTATCCCCACTTTTTACAGGGCAGGCCTGCTTAGGCTTGGAAGTGAGCGACTAAACCCGAGCGGTAGCCAAACTTAACGAAGCCGAAAGCGGAGGCGGACACGAGGCCACGGATGGCCGAGGCCGGCAACTGAGACAGGATGTCGAATTTGCCGGGAAGTCCGCCGGAGCTTGAGGCTGAGTGATAGTTTGGCCTGCGAGGGTTTTTGGAGCGAGCGTAAGCCAAGCAGGCCTCGGGACAAAACTGGGGATACGTCAGTTCCGAAGAACTCTTGACGCCCGTGAGGGAAAAGAGGTACAGTAACTAGAAGAGGAGAGTCTGTATGAGCCTTAGCCAAACTTCCGAGATACCGCGAGTTCCTATAGCCTTCATCGGGGGGTCGGGCACTTTTTCCCTCAGGTTTCCTGAAGACCTGGATCAGCCCGGGGTAGAAGTGCTGGGGCAGGATATGGTTTACACCACTCCTTGGGGGCCTAGCCCGCCCCTAAAGCTCTTTTCCTTGCCTGCCGATCCTCCTCGCCTGGTGCTAACCGTCAAAATGCACGGCCGATTGCCGGGAGTGTCGTGGGGGGAAGCTTCGCGCCGCCTCTTTTGGGTGTTGCGCCAGGCGGGAGTAAAGAAAGTGGTGGCCGAAGGCGGAGTGGGCAGCATTAACCCCCTTCTGGACCCCCTGGATATAGTAGTTCCTGATGATTATATTGATTTTTCCCTGCGACGGGATGTGGCTTTGAGCGAAGATTATCTGTGCGTCATGCGGCAGCCTCTTTGTCCTCACTTAAGAGAGACGCTGGTCAAGGTAGCCGGCGCCCAACCCTTAAACCGGGTATTCAGCCGGGGGACTTATCTGGTCACCGAAGGCCGCCATTTTGAAAGCGAGGCGGAAATTAAAGTGTTTCGCCAGTGGGGGGCCGATATCGTGGGCCAGACCCTATGCCCGGAAGTTTATCTGGCGCGGGAGATAGGTGCCTGTTATGCCGGTATTTATCTGGTAGTCAATTATGCCGAGGGTACCGTAAAACCGTGGGAGCATAGGGTGTTAAAGGATATTTTCTTTGAAGCGGCGGAACCCTTCGGTCGCCTTATTCTCCGGGCTTTGATGCAGCTCCCCCTGGATTCTTCCTGCGGGTGCCGGGAGCTGCGTAAAGACACCCTGCTGCGCCCGGAAAACATCGGCCGCGCCCGTCGCCCATCCGAATAACTCGCTGTAGAAAGGGGAAGGAGATGCTGGCCGAAGCGATTATCCGCGGGCCTTTGGGAGATATCGCCGCCAAGGTCTTTCAAGGCCAAAGGCTGAGCCGGGAGGACGGCCTGCGCCTGATGGAATCCAACGATCTGTTGGCTATCGGCTTTTTAGCCGATTATGTCCGGCGCCGGAAGGTAGGCGAGGTGGTGTATTTTATCAATAACGCTCATATTAATCACACTAACGTCTGCCGCAACCTTTGCCGCTTCTGCGCTTTTGGGAGAAGGTCCGAAGCCGAAGGGGCTTATACTTTGACCCTGGAAGAAATAGCCGAGAAAGCGGAGCAATTCAAGAAATATAACCCCACGGAAATCCATATCGTAGGGGGGCTTAATCCGGAACTCCCCTTCAGCTATTATGAAGATATGCTGAGGATTATAAAAGAGATCCTGCCCCAAGCCCACCTCCAGGCCTTTGATGCCGTGGAAATAGATTTTTTGAGCGAAATATCCGGCTTAGGCCTGGAAGAAGTTTTGCTGCGCCTCAGGGAAGCGGGGTTAGGGTCCTTACCCGGCGGCGGAGCGGAGATCTTTAATCCTGCGGTGCGCCGGCAGATTTGCCCCCGGAAGATCAGCGGTGAACGCTGGCTGGAAGTTCATGCCGTAGCCCACCGTTTGGGAATACACTCCAACGCTACTATGCTCTACGGTCATATCGAGAGTCCGGCGGACCGGGTGGATCACCTGCTGGCTCTGCGTCGCTTACAGGATGAAACCGGGGGCTTTAAAGCTTTTATTCCCCTTCCCTTCCACCCGGCCAACACGGGGCTTTCCGAGTTGCCGCCTACTACCGGCTACGATGATCTGAAGACTCTGGCCGTATCCCGCTTGCTCCTCGATAACTTCGACCATATTAAGGCCTTTTGGATAATGTTAACTCCCAAATTAGCCCAGATAGCCTTAAACTTTGGCGTGGACGACCTGGATGGTACGGTACGGGAGGAGCGCATAGCCCACGATGCGGGAGCCGAGACGCCCCAATACCAACCGGCCGAGGAGCTCCTCCGGCTGATCCGGGAAGCGGGAAGAATCCCGGTAGAACGCGACACCCTTTATAACGTGGTACGGAGTTACCATTAGGGCACCCTTGCCCTGGCGGGGCGACCCTGCCCTATATATAAATTAGAAGCATAGGAGTGGAATTAATGCCCAAGCCACGCCTGGGCAGGATAAATTATATCAATTGCCTGCCTATTTTCTATGCCTTGGAAGAAAAGCTGGTAAGAGACGTTCCGGTACAGATGGTCTACGGCCACCCTAACGAATTAAATAGGGCTTTGGCCGAGGGCCGGTTGGAAATAAGCGTGGTATCTTCTCTGGCTTATGCCAAGCAACAGGACCGCTGTCTGGTGCTGCCCGAGCTTTCTATTTCCTCCTGCGGCCCCGTCAAGAGCGTGGCTCTGCTGAGCAAAGTGCCTTTGCCCGACCTGGCGGGTAGACGAGTCTGCCTTACGCCCTATTCGGCTACCAGCATAGTTTTACTGTCTATCCTGTTACAGAGGTTTTATGGGATTTCAGCGGAACTCTTTACGCGCCCGGCAGGCACTTCCCCCTGGTGGTCGGATCCGGAGGCTACCCTGGTCATCGGCGACGAAGCCTTGCTGGAAACCAGTCGTCGGGAAGGGCTATATGTATACGACCTGGGGGCAGAGTGGTATCGCTTTACAGGTAAACATATGGTGTTCGCCCTGGTAGTGGCCGCCGCAGAGTTCGCGCAAGCCTTTCCGAGCCTGCTACAAGAAATATGGCAGGGTTTGCTGGAGGCCAAAACCTGGGGATGTGAGCATCCTGAGGCCCTGGCTTCCCGAGCCTCTTCTCTAACCGGATTACCCTTCGCCGACCTTTTAGAGTATTTCCACTGTCTCCAGTACGATTTGACTACCGCGCACCTGGAGGGATTGCATACTTTTTATCAATACGCTTATGAGCAAGACCTGCTCCCTGAGCCGGTCTCCGTCAAGCTTTGGAGGGTAGAAGATGCAAAGCATCATAGCTAAGATCCAGGCAGGTGAACGCCTGACCCCGGAGGAAGGATTGGCACTCCTGCGCTCGGCCGACCTCTTGCTCCTCGGCTATCTCGCCGATATGGTCCGCCAGCGATGGCACCCGGAAAACATAGTTACCTTTGCGGTAGACAGAAACATTAACTATACCAATATATGCACTTGCGGGTGCCGCTTCTGCGCCTTCTACCGTCCCCCGGGCCACCCGGAAGGCTATGTGTTGAGCAGAGAGGAGATTTTCGCCAAGATCGAAGAAACCATAGCCGCGGGCGGCACCATGATCCTCATGCAAGGGGGTCTGCATCCGGAGTTATCGCTGGAGTATTTTGAAGATCTGTTCCGAAGCATTAAAGAGCGCTATCCGATTAAGATCCATTCTCTTTCCCCGGTGGAGATAGACTATTTGGCCCGAAAGAGCGGGTTGAGCGCAGAAGAGGTGCTGCGCCGCCTCATGGCCAGCGGTCTGGATTCCTTGCCCGGCGGCGGTGCGGAAATCCTGGTGGATAGCGTGCGGCAGATAGTCAGCCCGCGCAAGACTTCGGCTACCAGATGGCTGGAAATCATGCGCACCGCCCATCAGTTGGGCTTAAAAGGTACGGCCACCATGGTGTTCGGCTACGGGGAAACCCTGGCCGACCGCATAGCCCATCTGGAAGCCGTTCGCTCGCTCCAAGAAGAAACCGGCGGTTTTACCGCTTTTATTCCCTGGGCCTACCAGCCCGGAAACACCGCCCTGGGGGGTACCTCCCCCTCGGCGCTGGACTACCTCCGCACTTTGGCGGTAAGCCGGCTTTACCTCGATAATATACCCAACCTCCAGGTTTCCTGGGTAACCCAGGGACCCAAAGTAGCTCAAATAGCCCTATCCTTTGGCGCCAATGACTTCGGGTCCACCATGCTGGAAGAAAACGTAGTCCGGGCCGCCGGGGCTCACTACCGCTGTTCCCAAGAAGACATCATCCGTATAATTAAAGACGCCGGCTTCCGGCCGGCTCAGCGGGATAATGTATACCACCTCTTGCAGTATTTCTAAATCACTCGGGAGGAGTGCTGAGTTCCACCACTTCCAAAATCCTCTCCAGAAACCCTCGGGTTTTGACGGCTTTCACTTTTTTTTCTAACTTCACGGCGGAACTCAATACAGGCCAGATCTTCTCTTCTTCCACGGTTTCAATCTCCAGGGCCAGACCGCATAGCGAGCTTATCTCCTTAGGCATGGGTATTAGCCACCCCTGAAAGCCTTTCTCCTTCAATAGTTTCTCCGCCTTCAAGGCATAATAAGTCGAGGGGAAAGTGAACAGAGTAACCTCGCGGCCCACCTTTACACCTCCGGTTAATATTATAGCCTCTCAGACCTGTCGGGCACAACCGTGACGGGAGCTGGCGTATCCCCACTTTTGCTTCTAGGCCTGCTTGGGTTGCGCTCGCTCCAAAAACCCTCGCGGGCCAAACTAGCGCTCGGCTAAAGGCTTCGGCAGGCTTCCCGGCAGGATTTAAGCATCCTGCCTCAG
>JBNATU010000052.1:0-10706 GCA_049701195.1 Neomoorellaceae bacterium | reverse complement strand
CTGCTTTTACTCCCTATACTTCGGCTTTATATATTTTTCGTGCGTCAGCACTGCTTTCCCGCCTAAGAGCTTGACATCTTTCCGCTGTTATGATAGTATACTACACTGCCATTATTTTGCGGCCCCACGATTAAACTTTTCCTTAAAGGGCAATAATTAGTTACGCAGCGTCAGTTTTGTCGGAGTAAAAGCGAGGTTTTCCCAACCTTGCTTTTGTAATTTCTTTCGGGGGGGACCTGGCCATGCCTTATGCCGTCAAGGTCGGCAATCGGGAACGCTGGAGCTACGCCAACATAAAAGAGGTCCTGGATCTTCCCAACCTTATCGAAATACAGCGTAAGTCCTACCAGTGGTTTGTTGAAGAGGGTATAAGGGAAACTTTCCAGGAGATTTCACCCATTCAGGATTTTACGGGCAATCTCATCTTAGAGTTTGTGGATTACTCTCTAGGTGAGCCCAAGTACAGCATTGATGAATGCAAAGAGCGAGACATGACCTACGCTGCTCCTTTAAGGGTGAAGGTGCGGTTGATTAACCGGGAAACGGGAGAGGTCAAGGAGCAGGAGGTCTTTATGGGCGACCTTCCGCTGATGACTTCTAAGGGCACTTTTATCATTAACGGGGCGGAAAGGGTTATCGTCAGCCAGCTGGTACGTTCTCCCGGGGTATATTATTCCGAGAGCATGGACCCGTCGGGGACCAAAATCTACGGCGCTACTTTGATTCCTAACCGGGGAGCCTGGCTGGAGTTTGAGACGGATAATACCGGCAGTGTTTATGTGCGGGTGGACCGTACCCGCAGAATACCGGCCACGGTTTTGCTGAAGGCGTTAGGATATAACACTAAAGCCCGTATACTGGAACTTTTTGATTACGATGTGCGTATCCAGACTACTTTGGAAAAGGACCCGACGGATTCGGAAGAAGAGGCTCTGGTAGAAATTTATAAACGGTTACGCCCGGGTGAGCCCCCTACGGTAGAAAGTGCGAAGAATCTCCTGGAATCCCTTTTCTTCGATCCTAAGCGCTATGATTTGGGCCAGGTAGGTCGTTACAAGCTGCATAAGAAATTGAATCACGGCGTTCTCACTAAGGAAGTTAACGGCCGACAGGAATATATCCGTTCCTTGACCAAAGAAGATATTGTGCATATAATAAAACATTTACTGCTACTAATGGACGGCCAGGTTAAGCCCGATGATATCGATCATTTAGGCAACCGCCGGGTACGTTCGGTGGGAGAACTCCTGCAGAACCAATTCCGTATCGGCCTAGCCAGGATGGAGCGGGTCGTACGGGAACGTATGACTATTCAGGACGTGGAAGTGATTACACCTCAAATATTGATTAATATTCGGCCGGTGGTAGCCGCTATTAAGGAGTTCTTCGGGTCCAGCCAACTGTCGCAGTTTATGGACCAGACCAACCCCCTTTCGGAGTTAACCCATAAGCGTCGCCTGTCCGCCCTGGGCCCTGGGGGCCTGAGCAGAGAGAGGGCCGGCTTTGAAGTGCGCGACGTGCATACTTCCCACTATGGCCGCATGTGTCCTATTGAGACACCAGAAGGCCCCAACATCGGGCTTATCGGGTCCTTGAGCACCTATGCCCGGGTAAATGAGTTCGGCTTTATTGAAACGCCCTACCGCAAAGTGGATAAGGAGCGGGGCGTGGTTACCGACGAAGTGGTTTATCTGACCGCCGACGAAGAAGACCAATATGTCATCGCCCAAGCCAATACGCCTGTAGATGAAGAGGGACGCTTCCTGGTATCTCGGGCCACCGCCCGCTATCATGGGGAAATCGTGGTGGTACCGGTAGAGCGTGTCGACTTGATGGACGTTTCGCCCAAGCAGATGGTAAGCTTGGCGGCTTCACTGATCCCTTTCCTGGAGCACGACGATGCTAACCGCGCTCTTATGGGGGCTAACATGCAGCGCCAGGCCGTACCTCTGGTGAAGACCGAGGCTCCTCTGGTAGGGACGGGTATGGAATGGCGGGCGGCTCGGGATTCCGGTGTGGTAATTTTGGCGGAGAATGCCGGTGTAGTGGAACGGGTAACTTCGCAGGAGATTGTAATCCGTACGGATCAGGGTACGGTGGATGTGTACCGGCTGCAGAAGTTCGTGCGCTCCAACCAGGGTACCTGTATCAATCAGAAACCTATTGTGCGTAAGGGGCAGCGGGTAGAAAGAGGGGAAGTGATAGCCGACGGGCCTTCCACGGAAAACGGTGAACTGGCTCTGGGGAGAAATGTGCTGGTGGCCTTTATGACCTGGGAAGGTTATAATTACGAAGATGCTATTCTTATAAGTGAACGGCTGGTAAAAGACGATGTTTTCACTTCCATTCATATTGAGGAGTATGAATGCGAAGCACGGGATACTAAGCTGGGCCCGGAGGAGATTACCCGGGATATTCCCAACGTGGGCGAAGACGTACTAAAGGACTTGGATGAGCGGGGGATCATTCGTATCGGAGCCGAGGTGAGGCCGGGAGACATTCTGGTAGGCAAGGTTACTCCTAAAGGAGAGACGGAGCTTACTGCGGAGGAAAGGTTGCTCAGAGCCATCTTTGGAGAAAAGGCGCGCGAGGTAAGGGATACCTCCCTGCGGGTGCCCCACGGAGAGTCCGGCAAGGTGGTAGACGTTAAAGTTTTTTCCCGGGACAATGGCGATGAACTGGCTCCGGGAGTAAACAAATTGGTGCGCGTCTATGTCGCGCAGAGGCGCAAGATCTCCGTGGGCGACAAGATGGCGGGCCGCCACGGGAATAAAGGTGTTATCTCCCGCATCTTGCCGGTAGAAGATATGCCCTTCTTGCCCGACGGTACTCCCGTAGATATTGTGCTTAATCCCCTGGGCGTGCCTTCCCGGATGAATCTGGGCCAGATTCTGGAGACCCATTTGGGCTGGGCAGCCAAAACGCTGGGTATTCATGTGGCCAGCCCGGTATTCGACGGGGCTGATGAGGAGGAAATCAAGGAGGCTCTGCGCCGCGCCGGCCTGCCGGAGGACGGCAAGACTATCCTTTATGACGGCCGGACCGGGGAACCCTTTGACCGTCCTATTACCGTGGGCTACATGTATATGCTGAAGTTGGCCCACCTGGTAGATGATAAAATCCATGCGCGCTCTACCGGACCTTACTCTTTGGTGACGCAACAGCCTCTGGGCGGCAAGGCGCAGTTCGGCGGACAGCGTTTCGGGGAGATGGAGGTATGGGCTCTGGAAGCCTACGGTGCGGCGTATACTCTCCAGGAGATCCTCACCGTCAAATCGGACGATGTAGTGGGTCGGGTAAAGACTTATGAAGCTATAGTCAAAGGAGAGAACGTTCCTGAGCCCGGCGTGCCGGAATCCTTTAAAGTGCTGATTAAGGAGTTGCAGAGTTTGGGCCTGGATGTCAAGGTGCTTTCGGAGGAGAACGAGGAGATCGAGATCAAGGATGAGGATGAAGACATAGGTGAAGCGAGCAAAGAATTAGGATTTGATTTCCATCCCGAAGAAAAATTGGTTCGCCGGACCGGAGTAAAAGAAGAGGAAGAAGAGGAGGAGGAACTGGAGGAAGAGGAAACGGGCGAAGAGCTGGATTTGGGGGACTTAGAAGCCGACTTCATGGAAGACGAGGATTTGGAAGGCGAAGAAACGTTGTCTTACCCCCGGCGCTACCAGCGTAAGGCGGTTCCGAACGGCGAGTTTGAAGAAGAATAACCTCTGTGGGAGGGATTCTCGTGCTGGATGTTAGCAATTTCGACCGTATACGCATTGCCCTGGCTTCTCCCGAACAGATCCGGGCTTGGTCCAGCGGAGAGGTAAAAAAACCGGAAACCATCAATTACCGGACTCTGAAACCCGAGCGGGACGGCCTTTTTTGTGAGCGCATTTTCGGACCGACCCGGGACTGGGAATGCCATTGCGGCAAATATAAAAGGGTGCGCTACAAGGGGGTAGTCTGCGATCGCTGCGGCGTGGAGGTCACGCGTTCCAAGGTGCGCCGTGAGCGCCTGGGGCACATCGAACTCGCCGCGCCGGTCTCCCATATATGGTATTTTAAAGGCATTCCCAGCCGGATGGGCTTGCTTTTAGATATGTCTCCCCGCTCTCTGGAACGTGTGCTCTACTTCGTTTCTTATATAGTGATCGATCCCGGGGACACAGGTCTGACTAAGAAGCAGCTCCTTTCCGAGGCGGAGTACCGGGAATACCGTGAACGCTACGGCAACAGATTCAAGGCCGGTATGGGTGCTGAGGCCATCAAAGAGCTGCTCCAGGAGATAGACCTCGACCATCTGGCCGAGGAACTGAGACAGGAGCTTAAGGAGAGCACGGGTCAACGCCGCATACGTGCTATTCGGCGGCTGGAAGTGGTGGAGGCTTTCCGCCAGTCCGGCAACCGGCCGGAATGGATGATTATGGACGTTATTCCGGTAATTCCTCCGGAACTACGGCCCATGGTCCAGCTGGATGGCGGCCGCTTCGCTACGTCCGACTTAAACGACCTTTATCGCCGGGTTATAAACCGCAACAATCGCTTAAAGAGGCTTCTAGACCTGGGAGCCCCGGATATTATTGTGCGCAATGAAAAGCGCATGCTGCAGGAGGCGGTGGATGCTCTGGTGGATAACGGCCGGCGTGGACGGCCGGTAACCGGGCCGGGCAATCGCCCCCTTAAATCTTTGAGTGATATGCTGAAGGGGAAACAGGGCCGCTTTCGACAAAACCTGTTGGGCAAGCGCGTGGACTATTCGGGCCGCTCGGTTATAGTGGTGGGTCCGGAACTCAAAATGCACCAGTGCGGTTTGCCTAAGGAAATGGCCCTGGAGCTTTTCAAGCCTTTTGTCATGAAAAGGCTGGTGGACAAAGGGTTCGCCCATAATATCAAGAGCGCCAAGCGCATGGTAGAACGGGTGAGAAATGAAGTTTGGGACGTATTAGAAGAAGTAATTAAAGAGCATCCTGTCCTGCTGAACCGCGCCCCTACTTTACACCGCCTGGGAATTCAGGCCTTCGAGCCGGTGCTGGTGGAGGGCCGGGCTATACAGATCCATCCTTTGGTCTGCACGGCTTACAACGCGGACTTCGACGGCGACCAGATGGCGGTACACGTGCCTTTATCCGCGGAAGCCCAGGCCGAGGCGCGGCTGTTGATGTTGGCCAGCAACAATATATTAAACCCTAAAGATGGCCGTCCGGTAGTCACCCCTACCCAGGATATTGTTCTCGGCTCCTATTGGCTCACCGTGGCACGGCCGGGAGCCAAGGGAGAGGGACGCGTTTTTGCCGGCTATGAAGAAGCGTATACGGCTTATCTCAACAAGATCATAGACCTCCATGCTATGATCAAGGTGCGCATGGAGGACGGGCAACTCTTGGAAACTACTATCGGACGCCTGATTTTTAACAAGGAAGTGCCCATTCCCAAAGAGCTGGGATTTTACAACTGCGAGATCGGCAAAAAGCAGTTGGGCGAGATTGTGGCCCGCTGTTATCGAGAGCTGGGTACTGCAGCCACGGCCCGCATGCTGGACGGCATGAAGCGGTTGGGGTTTCATTATTCGACGCTGGCAGGCATTACTATCGGCTTGAACGATATTGAAGTACCGGAAGAGAAATATGAAATAATCCGCCGGACGGAGGAAGAAGTAGAAAAGGTAGATCAGCAGTACCGCCGAGGCCTTATCAGCGAGGAAGAGCGTTATCAGAGGGTCATCAAACTCTGGAATGAGGCCACGGATGCAGTAACCAAATGTCTGGTGGAAAAGATGGACAAATTCAATCCGGTGTTTATGATGGCCAATTCGGGAGCCCGCGGTAATATCCAGCAGATTCGCCAGTTGGCCGGTATGCGCGGCCTTATGGCCGACCCCTCCGGGCGCATAATCGACATGCCTATTAAGGCTAACTTCCGGGAGGGCCTGACGGTGCTCGAGTACTTCATCTCTACCCATGGAGCCCGCAAAGGGTTGGCGGATACGGCTCTCCGTACGGCCGATTCCGGCTACCTCACCCGCCGTTTGGTGGATGTGGCCCAGGACGTGATTGTGCGGGAAGAGGACTGCGGCACAGATGAGGGTATTGAAATCGAAGAGCTCCGGGAAGGAAACGAGATCATTGAAAAGCTGGCGGAACGCATTCTGGGCCGCTATGCCGCTCAGGACATCGTACACCCCGAAACCGGGGAGATCCTCGTCCGCCGAAATGAGGAGATAAATGAAGAAGCAGTGGAGGCCATCCTTGCCGCCGGCATCCATAAAGTGCCCGTCCGTTCGGTCCTAACTTGTAAGACCAGGTATGGAGTATGCTGCAAGTGTTACGGCAGGAATTTGGCTACCGGCAAATTGGTGGAGATCGGGGAAGCTGTAGGTATCATAGCGGCTCAGTCCATCGGCGAGCCGGGAACGCAGCTTACCATGAGGACCTTCCATACCGGCGGTGTGGCCGGGGAGGATATTACTCAGGGTTTACCTCGGGTGGAGGAACTTTTTGAGGCCCGCAAGCCCAAAGGGCAGGCCGTAATTACCGAAGTGAGCGGGGTGGTAGTAAAGATCAATGAAGTAAAAGGGCGGCGGGAGATTGAAGTATTAGGCGATAACGGCGAGCGTTACACCTACCAAGTACCTTATGGTTCGCGTTTGAGGGTAGAAGAAGGGCAGAGGGTGGAGCCCGGTGATGAGTTGACCGAAGGCTCGGTTAACCCCCATGACCTCCTAAAGGTTAAGGGCGTGCGTGGAGTACAGCTGTATTTACTCCGCGAGGTGCAGCGGGTCTACCGCATGCAGGGTGTGGAGATCAACGATAAGCATATTGAGATTATGATCCGTCAGATGTTGCGCAAGGTTAAGGTGGAGGACCCCGGCGATACCAGCCTCCTTCCCGGCGGCCTTATAGATGCTTTTGAGTTTGCTGAGGAAAACGAAAAAGTAAAGATCAAGGGCGGCAAGCCGGCCACAGCGCGGCCTGTACTCTTAGGCATCACCAAAGCCTCCCTGACCACCGATTCCTTCCTTTCGGCGGCCTCTTTCCAGGAGACGACCAGGGTTCTCACGGAAGCGGCCATTAAGGGGAAGGTAGATCCGCTCATGGGCCTTAAAGAGAACGTGATCATCGGCAAGCTCATTCCGGCCGGAACAGGCATGGCCCGCTATCGCAATATAAAAGTCATTTCCTCCGAGGCAGAAGAGGCGGCGCGTGATGTTGACACTGCTGCTGGAAAATGATAATATATCTAAGCGTGTGATTGTAGGAGGGTCGGTGTATGTCCTATGAGCGCATACGGGCAGCTAAGAAAAAGACCGTAGGTACTAAACAAACTATTAAAGCCGTACAAAAAGGCAGTGCCCGGGTAGTTTTTGTCGCTCGAGACGCAGAGGCTCACATAACCGAGCCTCTGCTGGCCCTCTGCCGGGAAAAAGGTGTGGAAGTGATAATGGTGGAATCCATGGAAGAGCTGGGGCAGGCTTGTGGTATAGAGGTGGGCTCGGCCTCGGCTGCTATTCTGGAAGAATAAGCGGCTGGGGAAGGAGGTGGGAAAGAGATGCCGACCATTCAGCAACTAGTGCGTGACGCACGCCAAAAAGTGGAGAAAAAATCGGCCGCACCGGCCTTGAGAGGGGCTCCTCAGAGGCGCGGGGTGTGTACTCGTGTATATACTACTACTCCGAAGAAGCCCAATTCGGCCTTGCGCAAAGTGGCTCGCGTACGCCTGACCAACGGCATTGAGGTGACCGCCTATATCCCCGGCATCGGGCATAACCTACAGGAACACTCGGTAGTGCTGGTACGGGGAGGCAGAGTTAAGGACCTGCCGGGTGTGCGCTATCATATCATCCGTGGCACTTTAGATGCAGCAGGGGTGCAGAATCGGCGGCAGGGGCGTTCCAAGTACGGGGCCAAGCGGCCTAAGAAATAACTGCGGAACTAAGCCGACGAAGGAGGGATAAAGGTGCCGCGAAGAGGGAGTGTACCCCGGCGGGAGGTTGAACCGGATCCTGTATACGGGAGTACCAAAGTGACTAAGCTGATAAACCAGATTATGCTAAATGGGAAAAAATCACTGGCTCAGCGCATTTGTTACGGGGCCTTTGAAATTATAAGAGAGAAGACCGGTAAAGATCCGCTGGAGGTTTTTGAGCAGGCCTTAAAGAATGTGATGCCGGTGTTGGAGACAAAGGCGCGCCGGGTAGGTGGGGCTAACTACCAAGTACCGGTGGAAGTGCGTCCGGAGAGGCGCCAGACCTTAGGTATTCGTTGGATAGTGAATTATGCGCGGGAGCGCAACGGTAAGAGCATGCAGGAGAAGTTAGCCGCCGAGTTGCTGGATGCGGCCAACAATACCGGCGGCGCAGTGAAAAAGAAGGAAGATACCCACAAGATGGCGGAAGCTAACAGAGCCTTTGCCCACTACCGGTGGTAGCTGTGGGGGTCAGGGGCCCAGGTACAGGGGTCCAAAAGTGAAGACCCCCGAGGCCTGCAACCTGATACGAAAGGGTGAGAAGAATGCCGCGTGAATTCCCGTTGGAAAAAACCAGAAACATTGGGATTATGGCGCATATTGATGCAGGTAAAACGACTACTACCGAGAGGATACTCTTCTATACCGGACGGGTACACCGGATGGGCGAGGTTCATGAAGGAACGGCTACCATGGATTGGATGGTCCAGGAGCAGGAAAGGGGTATTACTATTACCTCGGCAGCTACTACCTGCTTCTGGCGGGGGCATCGTATTAACATTATAGATACGCCTGGACACGTGGACTTTACGGTGGAGGTGGAACGCTCCTTACGTGTGCTGGACGGTTCGGTGGCCATCTTCTGTGCCGTGGGGGGCGTGGAGCCTCAATCGGAGACGGTGTGGCGGCAGGCCGATAAATACGGGGTGCCGCGGATTGCCTACGTCAACAAAATGGACCGCATAGGAGCCGATTTTTTCCAGGTAGTAAAGCAGATAGCCGATAGGCTGGGGGCTACTCCGGTACCGGTTCAGCTTCCCATAGGCAGTGAGGAGAATTTCCAAGGGGTAGTGGATCTGGTCCGCCTCCAAGCCCTTTACTGGGTGGACGAATTGGGTACGGCCATAGAGGAGCGGCCCGTTCCGCCGGAGATGGCCGAGATGGTGGCCGAGTACCGCGAAAAGCTTCTGGAGGCCGTGGCGGAGAGCGATGAAGAATTAATGCTTAAATACTTGGAGGGCGAAGAACTCTCCGAAGAGGAAATCAAGCTGGGTATCCGCAAGGCTACTATTTCCCTGAAGATGGTCCCGGTTCTGTGCGGTTCCTCCTTTAAGAACAAGGGAGTGCAGCCTTTGCTCGATGCGGTGGTGGACTATCTGCCTTCGCCTACGGATATTCCGGCGGTACGCGGGATAGATCCGGAGACGGGCGAAGAGGATAGGCGGCGTTCCAGCGACAGTGAACCCTTCGCCGCCTTGGCTTTTAAGATCATGGCCGATCCTTATGTAGGTAAGCTTACTTTTATCCGGGTATACTCCGGTACCGTTCGTTCCGGCTCTTATGTTTATAACTCTACCAAAGGTACTCGGGAAAGAATCGGCCGTATCCTGCGTATGCACGCCAACCACCGGGAAGAAGTAGGAGAGGCCTATGCGGGCGATATTGTGGCGGCCGTAGGCTTAAAGGGTACCACTACCGGCGATACCCTCTGCGATGAGCAACATCCTATCGTGCTGGAATCCATGCAGTTCCCCGAGCCGGTCATCTCGGTGGCCATCGAGCCTAAAACTAAGGCCGACCAGGAGAAACTTAGTTTGGCTCTCCAAAAACTGGCGGAAGAAGATCCTACCTTCAGGATGCATACGGACCCCGAAACGGGGCAGACCATCATCTCCGGCATGGGAGAGCTGCACCTGGAGATTATTGTAGACCGCCTGCTCCGGGAGTTCAAAGTAGGGGCTAATGTAGGTAAGCCTCAGGTGGCTTATAAAGAAACCATTCGCAAGCCCGTAAGGGCCGAAGGCAAATATATCCGTCAGACGGGCGGGCGCGGCCAGTACGGTCATGTGATCCTGGAGCTGGAACCGCTCGAACCGGGTAAGGGATATGAATTTGTAAACAAGATCGTGGGCGGCGTGGTGCCAAAGGAATATGTTCCTGCTGTGGATGCCGGCATCCGGGAAGCCATGGAGACGGGGGTGCTGGCCGGCTATCCCCTGGTGGACATTCGGGCCGCTCTGGTGGACGGCTCCTACCATGAGGTAGACTCCTCGGAGATGGCTTTCAAGATCGCTGCCTCCCAAGCCCTGAAGGACGGAGTAAGAAGAGCGCAGCCCGTGCTTCTGGAGCCCATTATGAAGGTGGAGGTCACGGTGCCCGAGGAATATATGGGAGACGTGATCGGCGATCTCAACGGCCGCCGGGGCCGGATCGAAGGCTTGGAGGCTCGTGGAGGCACGCAGATAATACGCGGGTATGTGCCGTTGGCGGAGATGTTCGGGTACGCCACGGATCTCCGCTCTCGTACCCAGGGGCGAGGTACGTATGTAATGCAGTTTTCGCACTACAGCGAAGTGCCCCAAAATCTGGCAGAAGAGATTATCAAAAAGCATCAGGGAGGGTAATTAGCTCCGGCGGGTCTACCCGCCGGGGATGAATAATACCCAATTTAAGAATTTAAGTAAGGAGGCAATAACAACCATGGCCAAGCAGAAATTTGAGCGGAAGAAGCCGCATGTTAACGTAGGGACAATAGG
>JBNATU010000051.1:0-11058 GCA_049701195.1 Neomoorellaceae bacterium | reverse complement strand
TCTGCACCCTATAAAAATTATTTTGGGGTTGCTCGTAGGGTGCGGAAAATGGGCTATAACCTCCTTGCCATAAAGGCTTTTATGGCTTCAATCAAAATTGGAGAGGCTTTAAGGCCAAAATAAAGGGCCACCAGTCCACCGGTCGGGACCATTAACATTCCTATATTTGATATTAGGTCGGTTACCATCTGTGAAGCGCCTGGGGTTGTAATAGAGGAGATAGTCACTCCCACCTTATCTGATGGGTACTGCTCCCCCGACGTAGCTACAGCCACAACCTGGACCGTGTAATATCCGGGAGTGCTGGCCGTATAGTTACAACTCGTCGTACTGGTGCTAGTGACTTCTTGTTCATTGACCAACACCTTGTAGGTGTAACCGCTTCCCGAACTTGTCCAGGAAATTTTAATGGTTCTGCCATCCACCCTGGCCGTCACAATTGGCTTAGGCGACGCCGGCGTAGTCACGGTAGCAGCATTGCTAATAGCGGAAATGAAGCCGCTGGTAGAATAGGCCTTTATCCCATAAATATACCTGGTGTTAGGGTTGATGTTATTATCCACATAGCTTGTTTCCCCGGCCCCTACCCTAGCTATTTCGATATAGTCACGGTAAATTATATAACCTGCCAGGGTTGGTTCTGTATTCGGGTTCCACGATAGCTGCACATGGTCAAATGACGCGGTCGCCTTGAGCCCCGTAGGAGCGGCTATTTCCGGCGGCGTGGTTACCGTGGCGGCGTTACTTATATCTGAAAGGTTGTTGCTGCTATCATAGGCTTTTATCCCATAAGTGTAGGTCGTATTTGGTTGGACACCGGTATCTAAATAACTCGTTTCTGAAGGACCTACCCTAGCTATCTCCACATAATTGCGGTAAATTATATAGCCAGCAAGACCTGGGTCTGTGTTGGGCTGCCAGGTAAGCAAGATCTGATTATAGGTAAGAGCAGTAGCCGTTAGTCCTTGCGGTGTAGCCACTATTGAGGGCGGTGTAGTTGCTATAGCCGCGTTGCTCATATCACTGCTAACACCCCAAATATTGTAGGCCCTGATGCCGTAAGTATAGGTAGTATTAGGGCTCAAGCCGGTATCAGTATAGCTGGTCTCCTCTGCCCCCACTCTGGCTATCTCCACATAGTCACGGTAGATAATATATCCGGTCAAGTACGGATCGGTATTGGGTTGCCAGGTTAATTTTACCTCAGCAGGTCCTATGGCCGTGGCTGTGAGAGAATTTGGAGTAGCCGGAGTAGGTGCCTGCGGCGTAGTAACCGTTGCTGCATTGCTCATACCGCTTTCTACATTGGAGGTATTATAAGCCTTAATCCCATAAGTGTAGGTCGTATTGGGCTGAACGTTGCTATCAGTATAACTGGTTGCATTAGCTCCAACCCTGGCTATTTCTACATAGTTACGGTAGATAATATAACCTGCCAGGTCCGGTTCGGTGTTAGGTTGCCAGGTCAATTCAACCTGGGTCGGCCCGGTGGCGGTGGCAGAAAGGCCTGCTGGAGGTAGTGGGGGATGAACTTGAAAAACCTCGTTAGTATCAGTTACTAGGAGTCCGGGTTGAAGATATAAAGTAGGTCGAACTCCACGCGAGTAATTGGCGTAGTAACTGGTCAGTTTGCCCTGAGCATCTATGTAATATACCCTATTAGAAAACACTCTCTCAGGCGTTCTTGTCCACCATAAGTACGTGGTACCATTGGCAGGAAATAGGGAGCGATAAGTTTGGTATTCAGCATAGCTGATAAGGGCGATTTTACACGTTACATTTTCTTGACTGCCGCTACCGTCTTCAAACTTTATATCCCAGGAATGAGTGACTATTAAATCTTTTTGAGAAAGACTATTGTAGAAAGTGTTGTTAAGGTAATAACCTATGTTATTACTATCGGTGGGATTGAATAACTGGGTGTTATCGGGGTCAAATGCTCTATCGCCGTTATTGGAATTGAGAATGATATAAGTAGTGCCATCTGGTTTCTGGTCAAGAATCATCCACTGCTTGTCGGAAAATGTAATAATAGTTCCTGGTGGTTTATCATGCAGGGGTGTAGCAGCAAAAGATAGAGTGGGGAAAGATAACAAGATGCCCAACATGATAAAAATGCTTTTAATAAGCCTCACCATTTGCTTGCATTTCCTGTCAATGCGGCGTCCGCCACCACGTTTTATTTCCACTTGTTACCACCCCGTAAGCCGTAACCGGCAGCCAGGTAAAGAAAAATAATCCTGCGGTGATAAGATAAGCCCACGAACGTACATTCTTAACCTTTTCTGCTACCATAGGTAAAACATAAATCGCTGGTGAGTATATCAAAACGCCCAAAATGTATTTCCAACCTGAAAAAGCCAAGGATATTAAAACCGAAGTCAATATTATAAGGTGCATAGGAACCCACATTACTGCATCAAGTGCCTGAAGAGCCCCCCTAATATCTCCTCTAGCCCAAGCCTTTAGCCCGTAAAAAACCAGCCTAGGTAGATACTTTGCTATTACCTGGGTCTGGCCTCTTATCCAACGCACCCTTTGCCGCGCCGAAATATCCAAGGTCCTGGGTTTTTGATCATACACAACCGCATCCGGTGCAAATTTGACTTTTTCGCCCTTTAAAATAAGCTGGCACGTGTATTCAACATCATCAGTTAACGTATCTACGTTCCAGCCTACTTTCTTTAAAACCGAGGTACTTATACAAAAGCCGGTTCCCCCTAGCCAACTTGATAAACCTAGTTTTGACCGGACCATATTTAACCTGCATAAGTACCAAAACATATAGGCATAGTTGGAAGAAACCCAGCTATCGCTAGGGTTTAACGTTTCCAGGTATCCTTGCACCACCTGGTGCCCCTTCTGTAACTCCCTATCTAGAGCATTTAAAAAATTAGGGTTCACTCGATTGTCCGCATCCAAAATCACTACTGCATCATATTTTTCGAGATCTATCACATTAAATGCCCACTTTAGGGCATGTTGTTTTCCCTTTTGGGGGTCTTGTCTTTCTAAAACTATTGCTCCCGCCTGCCGGGCAAGTTGAGCAGTTCTATCCGTGCAGTTATCGGCTATAACATAAAGGTCGAACAGGTTCTTGGGGTAATAGCACTGCTTTACTGATGCAATAGAAGCTTTAATAACGCCTTCTTCATTATAAGCAGGGAAAAGAATGGCAAACCGGTTTTTAGCATTACTTTCCTTTAAGGTTGCTCTCCTGGATAGAGAGAGAGAAAGCAAGAACCATATTAAGTGATAAAAGTAAAAAAATGTAATAACCGTCAGTATAACTTTCACTTTCATAGTAGGCTCCTACGGATATGCATTCTAATTTTAGTTAACTGGGCACCCCTCATAAGAGTGCCCAGTAATGGAGTAAAGTACTGGTGCCAGCCAAAGTAAACCACGATTAAGCCCTACGCCGGGAGAAAACAGTCTTGGCAGCCCCGATAACCATGGGCACAGCCATTATACCAAGACCTATTGCCAGTAAAGGCCACAGGGAGCCAAACACCTGGCCGATATAGTTTAGAACATCAGTAGGAACAATATTAAGACTCATCCTTTTACGCCTCCCATAGAGTTTTTTATTAACAACCGCTTAATAGCGGTTAATTAACCCCGATGATCTTCGATAAACTTGCGGAAAGCATTGGCGATACCTTCAAGCAACAAGGTAGCCAAACCGATAGCAATAGCAGCGGCCAGAATAGGCCATATCGAATAAAAAAAGTTAGCGAAAGATTGATAGAACATGCTTATGTCGTAATGTAGGGTCCACTGTGGCATAGGACTCCCGCCTTACTTAGTAGCGTAGTGGCGGAAAATCATGATTAACCCTCCAAAAACGAAAAGCGCAAGCAATGCCCCAATAAAGGGCCAGAGCAAAGGGGTGAGGGAGCCAAAAACGTTAGCGAACTGCCTGTATACCTCTTGCATATTAACATCAAAACTCACCGGGCTTCCCTCCATCTACCTGAGTAGTACCAGAGCTATCCCTAAGAGAGACAAACACATCATGGCGAAAAAGATCGCCTTAATGATCCACGGGTTGCTGAAGAACCACATGACTGCATAGGCGAAATTGTAATCCATTATTTTAACCTCGAAGTCATTGTTGATAAGGGAATTTCCAGCGAAGCAGTTAACATTAGTTAATAAAAAAGGCGTCTTTCAATTATCCGTTTACAAATAACTGCTAATTCATGACCAATCATTATGGAAATTGCAATAGTAAGTAATGTCCAAAATGAACCCCAAAACCATCCAAAGGTATTCCAAAAGTCTATTGCTACTTGCATATAACTAATACCTAAATCAAGCATTTTGATTATGAACCCCCATTTATCCTTAATCCCATAAAATCATCAAATTCCCCGCCACCATTTGGCTAATCTTAAAACAAAGTATAAGGTAGCGAAAGGAACTATGAAGGCTATGCTGTAAATTGCCACCAAATCGTGACCGGGTATAATCTGCCACATTATATAAACCCTTCCCGATCTGCTATGTCGTAAATCACTTTGAAACTCACTACTGCTAGAATAAGGGCTAAGAGGCCGCCTATAATCATGTCACCGTAGCTTAATTCTTGAAGTACCTTGAATAAACCGTGGGGCGTCTGTACTAAATATTCCAAAGTCGCCACCCCTGTTTTCAGGATAAGATGAAAAGTTGCTAGAAAACAATGAACAAAAACTGAAGGGTTTTAGGTCCCACTTTCTTTTTGGGCATGTATTTCTCGTAATACCCGCCTGTAACTCAAATCAATAGCCCTATCCCTCGCCCACGTATGAACTATCATAGCAAGCCGGGCTATCCAAAAAAGAATTTCTTCCAGCATTTACAATCCCTCCCTATCTGTTAGACTCGATAGGCTAGACTATTCTTCTCATGGTCCTAGCCAGTAAATCTACTTCCCGACTAGTCATGTATATCCTAAGCTTTTCCAGGACCCGCCTGCGAATGCGGTATATATTTCTCTCGGTGTAACACATTTCCGCAGCAATTTGCTCAACCGTAGCTCCGTCAATATATTTTCGTCTAGCGAAATACCTTTCAGCCTCGGGCAAGGCCGCAATAAAATCTTCTACCATCTTTTGCTGAGTGGGGCTAAGAAGGTCGTAATGCCGCAGAAGAAAATCATAATTACCAAGATCCATTAACCTTCCCCCTATCATGTATAAGGATAAAGTTTTACCCAACTTCGCTTTAGACCAGCCTGTATAAATCTCGGTATTTATCATCCTTAGGTTCATAACAGGGCTGCCGAATTTTGCCAGCAGTTGGTTCCGCTCTGGGTTTAAGGTAGTCCTCGAACGGCCTGGAGGGACCTAAAAACGTGGCCGGGTGCTTTATATAACGCTCTTCAAGCCGGTTTGCCGTGCAGTATTCAGCATAGTAGCCCGCAGCACAAATCAGTGTCTCAGGACTAATACCCTCCCTCAGCCTGGCTCTCCAGGCTCTAAAAGCAGCCCGTTTCTCTACTTTGCGGGGGTACATACTCCAAAACTTCTCGAATTCGGCCGTATAGACTTCTTGCACTTTGTTCTTCACGCCTTGAACCTTATCGGGGCTAGAATGACTCTGTTTCAAATCAAGGGATGGAGCGACACACACAGCCGTAGCCGTAGGCGGAGGCTGATTTTCTCCCCCCTTAACCCCCCTCGATTCTGTTATATCCCCCTCAGTTATTTCATCTGTATCTAGATCCACGTTAGTTACTGAAGGTGAAAGAGAAAGTGAAGGTGAAGGGGAAGGTACATTTTGTGGCATTTCGCGGAGATGAGTGGCATTTTGCGGTGGTTTGCGCTGGTCAATGGCATTTTGCTGTACAACGTGACTATCAGCGTTAGAAGGTGGAGCAGGATATTGAGAGTTGTCCACCTTTCTTTTACTGGCAGGTATATAGGTTTGATACTTGTAAAAACTCTCGGGCCTTAGAGACAAATATCTTTTACCTTCAACTTCGTACAGGACTATAAGGCCTACTTCGGCTATGGCCTTCAGGGCATTGTCTATTTCTTCCGGGCTGACATCAAAGGCTGGTAGGACTGTTAATTTTACCTGCATAGGGTCGGCCGTATACCTACCCCAATCATCTGCATGGGGTATAAGCCATGTGAAAAGTAATACAGCCAAAGGCCCTGCCTTCTGAGCTAACTGCGCTACTCTTGTATCGGTAGAAATATCAGTGCTAATACTTCTTTTTCTTGACATTTCTTACCCCTCTTACACGTTTATTTTTCTGTTTTGACTGGACTAAAGTATATTGCTCCTTCCCTTAAATCCCATATTAGGCGTTTTATAGCCCCATTGAGGCAGCCCGCCTTAGCCGCATAGTAGTAATCATCTTGGTCAGGATCAGCCTCTCTAGCCTGCCTTTCCGCCTCGTCAATTATGTGTTCTAATCTAGCGATCAGATCCAATCTCTCCTGTTTGGTCATCTATTCCACCCACCCAAGGAGGATACTTTTTCTTTGAAAGGTGTATTAAGTATATGTGATATGCAAATAATCATCCGCAGGTTTTATAACTCCATCCCAATTATCAATAACCTCGATTTCGGTAATATAGGCTTCTTCTGGCCCAACAGTATCCCATCCCCATTGTGACCACCATATCCTATTGTCATCTTCATTGGTCTTTGCAAGTTCTATTAGTTTTTGCTTAAACGCCTCTGCATCTTCTCTTTTTAAGAAAAGGGGAGATTGATAATAACCGTGGTCGTGGTCACCATCAAAATAATTCATTTTTACTTGATAGACTTTCATGGAATAATTTCCTCCTTCGCATTCTAAACAAACCAAGTAACTCTCTAAGCCGGGAACTCATCCCACGTCCGGCCGTCAAGAAGGCGGCCGTATGCAACTAAAACAAGGCCATCTGCTCTACTTGCTCCTGAAATTTCGCCGGTTGCGGTGAATTGCTTTGCAAGACTGCACCGGCACCAGACGTTGCAAGTAGGGATTTTTTAAGCGCATCGAATGTCCCAAATCCCCCGTCCGCAAGGATGCGGCAAAAAGCATCCACCACCGGCAAGCCCTCCGGCGTTACCATAGTAAGAATACCGGGGACATTCTCAAAGACCATAACTTTAGGCCTAATTTCCAGCACCAACCTGGCGAACTCGAATACCAGACTATTGCGCGTATCCATAACGTCCCGCTTGCCGGCCGTACTAAACCCCTGGCAGGGTGGGCCACCGAAGACTAAATCCACCTCGCCGACCTCAAGGCCAAGAGCATCAAGTATCTGCTGTCCTGTGATCTTCCTGGCGTCCCCGAAGAAGAAGTGCCGTACGGGTGGCATATCGGGATGGCGGCTAATCCATCCACCACCTGTAGTGTAAGGCACTATAGGAACGTCAGCCTTTTTTTCCTCTTTAATCCGTTTCCAATCACGTTCAATCCATTTTTCTAAGCGCTCGCCATCGTCCGGAGTAATGAAATGAAATTTAAGTGGATAACTGCCCAGGTTATGCGTATAGGTTACGGTTGCGGCAGGGTCATTGTCCAGCCCGGCCAAGACCTCAAACCCGGCTTTGATAAGCCCAAGCGAGGCCCCGCCAGCACCACAAAACAGGTCTATAGCCGTCGGGCGCTTCTGACGCGGTAGCCACAAGCCGCAGGGATGAAAACCGTATTCTGAGTTAATCAAAATTAGCCACCCTCCGTTACGCATTTTAAACAGAATGTGCAACTAACTAGGCCTTTACCTCTCATCACCATTACGTTTTTTACGACTTATAACACCTCCGGATGCTCATTCCACTCCCGGCCGTCCAGCTCACGCCCAGCTAACTTTCTACCAAAACGGTACATAATTACAGTCCCTATTTCTTCTAAAAATGGCTTATCTTCAACAGGCCGCATCCGTCCGTCAATGTTAAGCAGTATACAATTGCAATATTTATCGCCCTTACGTGGCACTTGATCAGCTTCTATCTGTGCCCATTCCCCTAAATGTTTGAGAAAAAATGGTACTCCCGCCTTATGGCACTGGTCGAGCAGGCTCCGCGCCCAATCCGGGTGCATGGGTCGAGCATTAGGACCAGTTTCACCCCCAACTATGACCCAATCTATCCGTTTGCCTAAACTAATTGAACGGTTAGGAAATTGCTCCGGCATTGGCTGTGGCCTTTTTCCGGGCGGATACTGCTTTTCCCAGCCCCTTAAAACGTCCCATACTATGCGTTGCAGTCCGTATCCTTGGGTACGTTTATCTCCTAAGTCAATGTCAGTTAGGTCTATTGGTCCTAGCAACGGGTCGCAGCTCACAAACCGTACCGAAGCCGGTATCTCCAGCAAAACGGGTATGCGCTCATTGGCCCGGGCCTGGTTCTCTGCTGTAACTCCTAGCCAGATATGCGGGGGTATTGGCCCCCAGTAACCATCATTAACCCTGCTTTGTACGAACTCTAGCATTCGTTCTGGCCGCTTAGTTAGGACAATAAAGGTGTGGTCAGTTTGATGCATGCGGTCAAAAACTTTTTCAATAAAGTCCTCTGGAACATCAGGGTGAAATAAATCCCCCATGCTGCACACAAACACCCTCAGTGGCTTCCGCCACCTTAACGGCTCGTCCAACCTCTCAGGATGTAGCATCACCCTAAACGGCTCATCCTCCGGGTACCCGCACCTACCCCGGAGCCTGGTGGCCATCCGTCGGGCATAGCAGTTTCCGCAACCCTCACTAACGGGGGTGCAGCCTGTTACTGGATTCCACGTTACTTCGGTCTACTCGATCTTGGTACGGTTCACATTCCCACCGCCTCATCAAGCTCTTCTAAGCGCCACCGCCGGCGGGCGGCATTGACAAGTGCCCTGATTTCAACCGCACAAAGTTCCAGGTTCTCAAACCCCTTTCTCCGTATGTGTTCCAAAGCAGCATTGAAGTATTTATCTTCCTCCGGTATGCCGTTACAGTCGGCCCGGACAAGGTAGTATAAGCATTTATCGAGGGGTTCCATTTACTTTTTTCTCCTTCCCAACCTTTTGTACTATCGTCTACCCTCTCGGTCACTTTCATTAGTTTCAGGTCGTTTTTGAATTAGTTCTGTAAGTTTGGTTAGTAGCTCGTCCCGACGCTTTTCCAAGCACCAGAAGGTCTTGCAATATCCTTTATGGTTGCAGCCTCCTTTGGCGTAAGTTTCATTAACAACTAGCTCGCAATAATCGCCCCCGCAGTCAGGTACAAACCACAACTCATCCTTCAGAAACCCATATATTTCCTTTAGAAAATCTTGCATACGGTTTTGCCTCCTTCACCAACGGGTTCGCAGTCTCGGCGCCCAGTTTTCTTTTAACAGTTGGCCATTTTCTTCCAACCTCAACCCACCTTGCCGCATTTCAGTAAAGATAGCATTATATCTCTCAAAAGCTTTTTCTCGGTCGGGTGTCTCTAAAACTATCCTCCAAGCGTGATTAGCATTTCCTCCATGCCTTAGGACCCTGTACATATTTTCACATCTCCCAAAAGTCCTTTTTTGCCAATCTAGGTTCGCGTTTAAGGGGAGACCAGTAGTGACGCCACATTTTTCTATCGTCATAACACCCCCTAAGCCATTCTCCGCAGCCTGGGCAATGGGTGATTTCTTCTCCCTCGTCATCTAAAAAGATTGGATACCAAGCTATTCCGTTCCATTTTTCTTCAAACTGCAACTGGAAACCGCAGTCGCATTCGAATATTAAATTTATCCCCAAATTTATCCCCTCTTTCCCAGTTAATGTTTATAAATCTTATGGCCCGTACTGTGGCTCATCTCCAACCACTGCCTCATCTGCACCAGGTATACTCTAAAGTCCTTAACCTTACCCAGAAATGCAGCTATCCTCATCCTTTACCTCTCCTTTCTAGCGTGAGCACTGGTATTGAACACACCCTGTATCGCCGCCACCCACTTCTATACACTCCAGAGTACAGAAGCCATCGTCATCGCGGTGCAGGCAGTCACTATCACAAAATACCAGCATTTGTTCCTTAACCCCTTTCGAACAATGTCTGTCCCTCGAAGTTTGGGCTGGTGAGCGCGCTATGTGGATAACGCAATCATTTCCACTTCGTAAGCATTGACGCGCTCCCCAACCCGTGATAGAATGAGCTTAGGTCATAGGTTTTACTGTACGGCTTCTAAAGCCGTTTTTCTTTTTATTGCCCACCTAGTTGACTTTTTCTTGACTTCCACATTTAGGGCATATCCCTATCTTTAGGATTGGATACCACTTTTCTTCTCCGCTACCATAGCCACAATTAGCACAAACAGCAGGCCCTCGTTGTATCTCTTCATCAGCTATACCTAGATCCCTCAGGGTAACCTGTCTAAACCTGCCCTTGCTGTCTCTAGGTATAAGGCGCCCATTTGGTGCTTTATAAGCCCTTAACATTTGCTATTCCCCCTCGCCGGTAACACTACGCCAAATTTCTGCCATAAGTAATATTGCACACTTCCCCTCTTCCGCGTCCCACCATTCGCAGGAGTCACCTTCGCACGCTTTTGCTAAAAGTGGGCAGACCCCCATGCGGTTCACCTCCTCTCTATGTAGTCGATGTACTTCCGCCCCTTTCCTTATATTCCATTCTTAACGTAGTGTAGGTACCAGCACAAAGAATTACATTTATTGGCAAATCACAACCTCGCTGCCATATCCACTATCTCCTTGCTTTTCCAAATATGTTTCAAGATGGTTTAACAGTATCTCAACGAGAGGATCCAAAAAGCAAGGATCATCTGGCAGTTCTTCGATTATTTCTTCGCTAACCTTTACCAGTTGGTTCCTTTCTCGTTTAAGTGTGATTTTTACTAGATGCACCGTATTGTTTTACCCTCCCCCACACTTTTTGATCTGTCTTAAAAAAGCACAACCCAACCGCTCTCTTAAGTGGTATTACCTCCCACATTACCCCTCTGTACCTGTAATTTGTGCCATTTCGGCAACTCCATGGCCATAAAAAAGCTCATAAGTGTCATCTAACGAAAGAGAAAATTCTTCAGCAAACCTTTTTAACCTACATTCCGCACCCTTGGGTACAATTACCAATATTTTTTCTTGGAGCATT
>JBNATU010000050.1:0-11123 GCA_049701195.1 Neomoorellaceae bacterium | reverse complement strand
CCGGGAAGCCTGCCGAAGCCTTTAGCCGAGCAAAAGTCCTACCCGCGAGGGTTTTTGGAGCGAGCGCAACCCAAGCAGGCCTAGAAGCAAAAGTGGGGATACGCCAGGATAACTGCTGATTGACAGCCGATCCAGGCCGGGTTTATAATAAGGCCAAGTGCGCATTGCCTTGGGCGTAAAAAATAATAACGGGCAAAAAGGGGGTCTTATGGAGTGAAAAGGCTCAAAAAGGCGTCTCTTTGGGTAGTTATACTGGCCATGGCGGTACTGCTGGCGGCCTGCGGGCAGTCCAAGCAGACCCAGCAGGAGGGACAGCAGCCGGCAGGGAAGGAGCAGGGAACAGGGGACACCATTAAAGTAGGGCTCAACCTGGAGCTTTCGGGCGAGGTAGCTACTTATGGAACGGCCATTAAAAACGGCATCCTCCTGGCCTTGGAGGAGATCAATCAGTCCGGGGGAGTGCTGGGTAAAAAATTAGAGCCGGTAGTCCGCGATAATGCCAGCAAGGCTGAGGAAGCCATGAGCGTAGCCACCAAGCTGGTGACCCAGGAGAAGGTGGTAGCCGTTTTGGGACCTGCTACTACGGGCGCTACGAAAGCCTGTATTCCCGTAGTAACGGACAATAAGGTACCTCTTATCTCGCCTTCAGCCACGGCCCTGGATGTAACCTATGATCCTCAGAGCAAAAAAGTACGGGAGTTTATTTTCCGTACCTGCTTCACCGATCCTCCTCAGGCCGTAGTAGGGGCGGAGTTTGCCTTTAAGGAATTAGGAGCGAAGAAAGCGGCCATCCTCTATGATAATACCAACGACTACAGCAAGGGTTTGTACAAGGTGTTCAAAGATGAGTTTACTAAACTGGGAGGACAAGTAGTAGCCGAAGGGAGCTTCGGCAAGGACGATCAGGACTTCCGGCCTTTGCTGACCAAGGTTTCCCAGGCCGGAGCCGAGCTTATATATGTGCCGGCGTATTATGAGAAGGTGGGGAAGATCGTGGCCCAAGCTCGGGAGCTGGGCCTGAAGGTACCTATGCTGGGAGCCGACGGATGGGATTCGCCGGACTTGGTTAAGTTTGCCGGAGGCGCTCAAAACCTGAAGGATACCTATTTCACCAACCATTATTCTTCGTCCGATCCGAGCCCCAAGGTGCAGGCCTTCGTCAAGGCGTACAAGGCCAAATACAATGCCGAGCCGGATTCCTTTGCCGCCCTCGGTTATGAGACGGCTTATCTCTTAGCCGACGCTATAAAGCGCGCGGGTAAGGTGGATCCCGTAGCTATAAAGGACGCTTTGGCGGCCACCAAAGATTTTGAGGGCATAACCGGTAAGATCACCATGGACGCCTATCATAATCCGGTGAAAGAAGTGGCCATCATCTCCCTGGTGGACGGGAAGCAAACTCTGAAAGCCAAGAAGCTGGCGCCGCAGCTTAACGTGGAGTAAAATAAAAACTTAGAGGCAGGGCCGATAAAGGGGGGCTAAACCCCCCTTTATTAAATAAGAGGTGGGCACCAAGTGGCGGAGTTGCTGCAACAGCTGGTTAACGGAATGACTTTGGGCAGTATTTATGCTCTGATAGCCCTGGGCTATACCATGGTTTACGGTATCATCCAGCTTATCAATTTTGCCCATGGGGATATTCTCATGGTAGGGGCCTATATAGCCTTTTTCGCCGTTACGATCCTGAAATGGAGCATCTTCTGGGCCCTTCTGTTGGCTATGGCCGGTTCCGCCCTGCTGGGAGTGCTTATCGAGAGGATTGCCTACCGCCCCCTTCGCCGGGCGCCCCGGTTGGCGGCTCTGATCACGGCCATAGGTGTTTCTCTGTTTTTGGAAAACGGGGGGCTGTGGTTGCTGGGCACAGATTATCGCTCTTTTCCCTTAGGCACGGTTAACAATCATACTTATAGCCTTTTAGGGGGAATGGTGCGCCTTACCACCATGCAGCTTCTCATCCTAGCCCTCACCTTCCTTATCATGATCATATTGCAATATATTGTCCATTATACTACTGCGGGAAAGGCTATGAGGGCTGTAGCCGTGGATAAGGAAGCTGCGGCCCTTATGGGGATCAATGTGGACACCATTATATCCCTAACCTTTGCCCTGGGCTCCGCCTTTGCCGCCGTAGCCGGCGTGCTCCTGGGCCTTTATTATAATACCATCCATCCCCTCATGGGCCTGATGCCGGGGCTTAAAGCGTTTGTGGCCGCAGTTATCGGCGGTATAGGTCTGATTCCCGGCGCGTTGACCGGGGGTTTCTTTCTGGGGATTGTGGAGGCCCTGGTCAGCGGCTATTGGACCAGTGAATTGCGGGACCCGGTGGTGTTCTTGTTGCTTATCGCAGTTCTGCTTTTCCGGCCGGCGGGCCTCCTGGGCAAGCACACCGTCGAAAAAGTGTAAAAGACCAAAGCGCAAAATGCACTGTGCAAAGCGCACTTCTAACTATAGCAAATGGGGCGAGAAGCCATGGGCTGGTTTGACCGCAAGAATATGGCCCTTGCCGCAGGGGCAGTGGCCGTATATTTTCTGGTGGACCTGCTTCTTCAGCAAGGCATTATCAGTAAATTTCAGGAAGTAAACCTGATGCTTCTGGGTATCAATATTATACTGGCCACCAGCTTAAACCTGATAGTGGGCATCACGGGCCAGCTGGCGCTCGGACATGCCGGTTTCATGGCCATCGGCGCATATGTGTCTACTATTTTAACCCTCAAAGCAGGGCAACCCCTGGCTATTGCCCTCCCGGTAGGAGCGGCGGCCGCGGCCCTGGCAGGCGTCTTTATAGGACTGCCCACCTTGCGGCTTAAAGGCGATTATCTGGCCATAGCCACCCTGGGTTTCGGCGAGATTATTCGGGGACTGGCGGTTAACCTGGAATATGTGGGAGGGGCCGCAGGTATCATGGGCATACCCCGCCTTACCAATTGGGCATGGTTGTACGGCACTACGCTTTTTACCGTGTTGGTGATCAAGCATTTTCTAAATTCCACCCATGGTAGGGCCTGCCGCGCCGTCAGAGAGAATGAGATTGCGGCGGAAACTATGGGCATAAATACCACCTTTTATAAGGTATTGGCCTTTACCCTCGGCGCTTTCTTCGGGGGTTTAGCCGGAGCCCTCTATGCCCATTATTTTTATCTTATCCAGCCGGGAACCTTCTCTTTCCTGCGCTCCTTCGACATACTGGTTATGGTGGTTCTGGGAGGGCTGGGAAGTTTGAGCGGCTCCATAGTGGCTGCCGTGGGCATAACGGTAGTGAATGCGCTGTTGCAAGATCTGGCCCTTATGCGTATGGTAATTTACGCCTTGCTGCTGGTTCTGGTGATGATCTTTCGTCCCCAGGGCCTCATGGGGACGCGGGAATTCAGCCTTAATTGGTTAGGGGAAGGACGGAAGACTATCCGTGGTTCTGCTGAGAACTGATAATCTAACCCTCTCCTTTGGTGGTCTGGCGGCCGTATCCCGGGTAAATTTGGAAATCAGTCAAGGGGAGCTGGTGGGCCTGATCGGGCCCAACGGCGCCGGTAAAACCACGGTATTTAACCTGCTAACGGGCCTCTACCGGCCCGATGCAGGGGATATTCTGTGGGAGGGTCGCAGTCTGGTAGGGCTGCGCCCCTTTCAGATAACCCGCCTGGGTATAGCCCGGACCTTCCAGAACATCCGGCTGTTCGGGGATCTGAGTGTGCTGGAGAATATTATGATAGCTTACCACTGGCATAGCAGCTATTCCGTGCTGGGAGCCATCCTGCGGCTGGCCTCCTACTACCACGGGGAAAAGGAGATGCGGCGAAGGGCGGCGGAACTGCTGGAGGTCTTTGGGCTCCTGGCTTATGCCCATGAGAAGGCCAGAAATCTGCCTTACGGAGAGCAGCGAAGACTGGAGATCGCCAGGGCACTGGCGGCCAGACCGCGGCTTTTGCTTCTGGACGAGCCGGCGGCAGGAATGAACCCCCAAGAAACCCAGGCTCTTATGGATTTCATCCGCTGGCTGCGACAACAATTTTCTCTGACCATTTTGCTGATCGAGCACGACATGTCCCTGGTCATGAACCTCTGCGAGAGGATTTACGTCCTGGATCACGGGGAGGTAATCGCCCACGGTGCGCCGGATGAAATCCGGCGCCACCCCCGGGTCATCGAGGCCTACTTGGGTGAGGAGGTGTCTCCTGGTTTTGCTAGCGCTTAAGGATGTGCACGTCTACTATGGAGCCATCCATGCCCTTAAAGGGATCACCCTGGAAGTAGAGGAAGGGGAGATAGTAACCCTTATCGGCGCTAACGGAGCCGGTAAGAGCACTACTCTAAGGGCCATCTCCGGATTGGTTCGACCCCAGAAGGGGGAGATAACCTACCAAGGTCACCTCCTTAACCGTTTATCGCCGCAGGAAGTGGTAAAAATGGGGATCTCCCACGTACCCGAGGGACGGAGGATATTTCCCAACCTTACGGTAATGGAGAACCTGGAGCTGGGGGCTTACTTGAACCGCGACCGGCGAAAGGTACAGGCCGCTTTGGCAGAGGTATGGCGCCGTTTCCCCGTCCTACAAGAAAGGCAAAAGCAGCTGGCGGGCACCCTTTCCGGAGGGGAACAGCAGATGTTGGCCATAGGCCGGGCGCTGATGACCAGGCCCAGACTGTTGCTACTGGATGAGCCTTCCATGGGGCTGGCCCCCTTGCTGGTTAAAGAAATATTTACCATTATCCAGGAGATAAACCGGAGCGGCACCACCGTTCTCTTGGTGGAGCAGAATGCTCACATGGCCCTCCAGGTAGCCCACCGGGGGTATGTGCTGGAGACGGGACGTATCGTGCTGGCCGGGCCGGCATCCGAACTGGCCGGGAGCGAAGAGGTGAGGAAGGCCTACCTGGGCGGTTAGGGTGGCTCTGCGGGCCGTGGTAGGTTCCTTGCTTCAAGGCCGGGTTTGTGCTAAAATAAGCTGAGCGGGTTGCAGCGGGGGTGGATCGGGCCTGGTGGCCTGCCTGGACTTCAAATCCAGCCGGCGCGCGAGATAAACTCGGGCGCGGTGGGTTCGATTCCCACACACTCCCGCCAGATCCCAGAAACCTTTTGGGGGGTGTAAACTGGTGACCATCACCAAGAGCATGAGCATAACGGAAGTAGTGAGCAAGTATCCCGAAACCATTCCGGTCTTCATGCAACACGGTATGGGGTGCTTGGGCTGCGCGGCGGCGAGGTTTGAGAATATAGAACAGGGAGCCTTGGCGCACGGGATAGATGTGGATAGTTTGATTGCCGATTTGAACCGAGCGGTGGAGAAAGATTCGTAAACGGGGACTAATATGTCTAGACGGAATCTTAGTCTTACGCAGGGGCATCGCTCTTTATGGTGGTCATAGGATTAACACATAAAGGGCGATTTTTTTATTTAACGGCCTTAGGGGGTAATACACATGCCCTGCCCTCCGGATCGGCCCTTTTGCGAGCTGGTCGCCACCCTGGCTACGGTGTTGGACATGGAAGACGAGTACAAACTCTACCATGCGTGGCGCGTAGCTTTGATAGCCAGGGAACTGGCACGCCATCTTCTACCCGCCGAAGAGGCTTTGGTGTTTTACGGGGGACTTCTGCATGATTTAGGAGGTATCGGGCTACCCGACCACCTGGTGCATCAGGTCTTAAGACCGGGGGCCGAGCAAGATCCGGAAATACGCGAGCACCCGCGGCGCGGAGCGGCTATGGTGCGGGTGATGCCGGCACTGGGCGAAAGAGTAGCGCGTATGGTCGAAGAGCACCACGAACGGTGGGATGGTTCCGGTTATCCTAAGGGTCTGAGAGGGCAGGAGATCTCGCCCGGGGCGCTGCTGATAAATATAGCCGACGTTTTTGATCTCCAGTTGCGGGCCGCACCCGGTGCGACCTGGGAAAAAGTCCGGCGCAGCATGGCGCCTCTGGCGGGGAGAGCGTACCCCGGGGAGGTATGGCAAGGATTCGACCGCCTGATGTCCGGAACCCTGTGGGATAATCTAGTAGCTGAGGTGGCTCTGGAAAGGGCCATTGAGGCCGCCATGCAGGAACTACCTCCGGTAGAGTTTTCACCGGACCAGACTTTGAAGGCAGCAATCGCTCTTTTTGCCCAAATTATCGACGCCAAGCACGGCTATACCGGCGGGCACTCCCAGCGGGTCGCGGTCTATGCGGTTAAACTGGCCCAATGCTTGGGCCTGGAGGAAGCAGAGAGAGAAAAGGTGGAAGTAGCCGGACTTTTACATGACTTCGGGAAAGTAGCCGTCCCGCGGCCGGTATTGGACAAAGCGGGGCCCCTCAGTCAGGAAGAATGGCAGGTGGTGAAGAGACATCCAGGACGGACTATCGCCCTCCTAAGCCAGGTTTCCGGCTTAAAGGAGGTGGCCGAACTCGCCGGCCTGCATCATGAAAGGTATGACGGTCGAGGGTATCCTTACGGGCTTCGGGGTGGGGAAATTCCGCTGGCCGCCCGGATTATCGCCGTAGCCGACGCTTACGATGCCATGACCTCGCCCAGACCGTACCAGTTGACCCGCACGCCGGCCCAAGCTCTGGAAATGTTGCAGAAAGCGGCCGGTACCCAGTTTGACCCGGAGGTGGTGGCCGTGGCTCCGGTGCTGGTTGACCCGGAAGGCAGGTGTCCTTGATTATTTAAACCTTTGGGTTAATAGGAGTGAAGGCCAGTGCGGCGCCTAGCGCGCAAATTCGCCTTTAACTTAGCGGGAGCAGGCTTCTTTCTTATGCTGCTGGGCTGCCTGCTGATCCGTTACAGTATATGGTATCCCCTGCTAACCCAGTGGTCAGCCGCCGGCCCTGGGCCGCCGGTGTCCATCTTGCAGGCCCTAGAAGGTCGGTTATTTCTCCTTTTCCTAGGCATGGCAGCCGCGTGGACCGTGGTCGCTTATGGCTTGGCGCGGAACCTTCTCCAGCCCCTGGAAATCATGCTCCCTTCTACCAAGCGTATAGCCGCCGGAGATCTGGAACAGCGCATAGAGGTAGATACCGACGACGAACTGGGCCTTCTGGCTAAAAACCTGAATGAAATGGTAGACAGGTTGCGCAGCAATCTCCGCGAGACTTCGAATGAAAAGAATAAAGTTAAGGCCATCCTGGCCAGTCTCCAAGATGCCGTCTTGGCGGTGGACCAGGTGGGCAGGGTTATGTTTTTGAACCCGGCGGCGGAGGAGATGTTGGGCAAGAGGGAGGAAGAGGTTAGGCAGAAGTATCTGTTGGAAGTTATCCGCCATCATGAAGTAGACCGGGTGGCCAAAGATATTCTGCATAAAGGAGAGCCTGCCGAAATCGAGCTGCGCCTTTTTCCTGTCTCTCCCCGTATTTTTAGGGTGCACGGTGCTCCTATAATCGCGGAACAAGGCCGTATTGTGGGAGCTGTATTATCTATGCGCGATATTACTGAACTTCGGCGACTGGAGCAAATGCGAACGGAGTTTGTGGCCAATGTTTCCCACGAGTTGCGCACCCCCCTAACCTCCATCCGCGGTTTCGTGGAAACACTTTTGGAAGGAGCCCTGGAAGACGAAAAAATCAGCCGCAGATTCTTAGAAATAATCAATAGTGAAGCCAGGCGCCTCCAGCGGCTAATAGAGGATCTGTTGACCCTGTCCAAGCTGGAGCACCATAGTCCGGAACCGGTAATCAAAGGCGCATCCTTGAGCCAAGCTTTGGACCGTGTAATGGAGGTTGTAGGACCGCTGGCCGAGGAAAAAGGGGTGGAGCTGCAGGTAGATATTCCTCCTAGTTTCCCCTCCCTATGCTTGCCGGAACATTTTCTCGAACAAATTCTCTTAAACTTAATAGATAACGGCATAAAGTATACTCCGACCGGGGGGACGGTTACGGTGGCCGCGTCGCTGGAAGGGGGAAAAGCTCGGGTGGAGGTGCGAGATACGGGTATAGGTATACCCGAGGAAAGCCTACCCCGGGTATTCGAGCGGTTTTACCGGGTGGATAAGGCCCGCTCGCGAGAAATGGGCGGTACGGGATTGGGCCTGGCCATTGTGAAGCATATGGTGGAGTCGCACGGCGGGACCGTAGGCGTAAAAAGCCTTCTGGGCCAAGGTAGCACCTTTTATTTTGTGGTTCCTATTTTGGAGGCAGGGGAAGGAGAAAATTAATAGAATCTTAATCAGAACAACATTGAGTCTTAACAGTAATGAGTTATACTTTCAATCGAAGGAGCAACCCGCTAGCCCCTAAAAAAACCAGCGTCCTCTGACCTCCTTTTTAGTATATATACTTAACTTGGGTCCAGAACTTCGGTCTGGGCCCTTCTTTTTAAACGGAAGGCCGCTCCTTTTAGGAGCGGCCTTTTTGGTGAAAAGAGCCCATAAGGACCTTCGCTCCGGCTGCGGTAAACCCCTACATAGCCCACGGCAATCTTTCGACTACCGCAGACCATTACGGAGACTGCCGCAACCTTAGCTCGACAGAACGTGGATACCTGGAGAGCCAGTACGGATCTCCCGACCCGCTACTGACCCCCAGCTTAGCGACGCTGGGTCGATAGCCTGCGGCACCCACGACTATCTTAGCTCGACCACCGGTCATCCTTGCAGACCCGCCGACAATCCTCGGACTGCCGGCGAGCCCTGACGGACTTACCGGTGATCTGCCCGCCGGCCAGCACCGAGCCGCTTGACCCGGTGCTGACCTTTGGCCGAAGATTGTCGAGCCCTGATGAATTTGGACCCGACAACCTTCTGGGCTCGGCCCTTATGAACCCTGACGCTATTATTATGTGCCCCGGACAGGAGAATTATTTATGCTTAGCGAATTTATTTCTTGATAAATCCTGGTTTTTAAGACTAAATTTAAAAGACAAGGAGCCTCTCCTTGCGCTATACTTTTGGTTAAGGAGCAATATGGCGGAAAAGGAGCGAAAGAAATGTATTGTGAAGCCGACCTTCATGTTCATACTATAGCCAGCGGCCATGCCTACAGCACCGTTAAAGAACTGGCGGAAGCGGCTGCGGCTAAAGGGTTAAAAATGATCGCCATCACCGACCATGGGTTGAGGATGCCGGGAGGGCCTGATGAGCACTATTTCCATAATTTAGTATCTATTCCGCGTAAAATCGGAGAGGTGGAGATACTGCGGGGGGTGGAGGCCAACATTGTGGATGAAGAGGGGAATCTGGATATTCCGGAAAAGATACTCGACCAGCTAGATATAGTATTGGCCGGTTTTCACGCAGGTACGGGGTTTGACGGCCGCACTCCGGAAGAATATACTCGAGCGGCTATAGCGGCGCTGAACAACCCTTACGTTCACCTTCTAGTACATCCCGGCAATCCGGACTTTCCCGTAGATTTGGAAGCCGTGGCGCAGGCTGCCGCGGCGACCAGTAAAGCCCTGGAATTCAATAACAATTCCTTCTCCCTCAGCCGGCCGGGAAGCCTCCCGCGCTGCCAGCAATTGGCCCGCTTGGCCAAACAGCATAAAATATCCGTAGTGGTGTCCAGCGATGCCCATATCTACACTGCCGTGGGTAATTTTGCCCGAGCGTGGCAGGTAGTTAAGGGCGCGGGTATAAGCGAAGAGCAGATAATCAATATGACCGCCAACCGCGTCAAAGAATATTTAGGGTGGCACCGTCGCCGCAGGACTACTAAAGGGCAGGAAACCGCGAGAAGGTGAGGACCTATCAAGTATAAGGTGCGCTTTGTCTGTCAGGCCTGCGGCTATGAGAGCGTCAATTGGCTGGGACGTTGCCCGGTATGCGGGGGATGGGATACCCTGGCCCGGGAAGAGGGGGTCCCTCCCCGGGAGGGAGCGGCCCCCACGGCCGGCCGGACGGCTCCGGTCACCCTGGTGGAAGCGCCGGAACTGGGTGAAGCGCGGCTGGTATCCGGGCTGAGGGAATGGGACCGCGTTCTGGGAGGAGGTCTGGTTCCCGGTTCTTTGGTACTGCTGGGCGGGGCGCCGGGTATGGGAAAGTCCACCCTGCTGCTGCAACTGGCGCACTCTATAGCCCGGTGCTACGGGGCGGTCCTCTATGTTTCCGGCGAGGAATCGCCCGGCCAGACGCGCTTGCGGGCAGAGCGTTTAGGCGTAGTGGGTTCGCCCATCTATCTCCTTACCGAAACCAACGTGCAGGCCATCCTGGAACAGGTGGAATCCCTGAAACCCGTGCTGTTGATCGTGGACTCCATTCAGACCGTATTTCTGCCGGAGATACCGGCGGTGGCCGGCAGCCTATCCCAGGTGCGGGAGTCTGCCTGTGCGTTCCTCCGCGCGGCCAAGCAGGGTGGCCCGGCGGTGATTCTCGTCGGGCACATAACTAAAGACGGCTTGCTGGCCGGACCTAAAGTCTTAGAACACTTGGTGGATTGCGTGCTTTATCTGGAAGGAGAGGGACTGCAGGTTTATCGGCTCCTCAGGGCGGCAAAAAATCGTTTCGGCTCCACTAATGAACTGGGGGTTTTTTCCATGACCTCTCAGGGATTGGTAGAGGTACCCAACCCCTCGGAGGTACTCCTGGCCGAGCGCCCTCGCGGAGCAGCCGGTTCGGTGGTGACGGCTTGTCTAGAAGGCACCAGACCGCTGTTGTTGGAGATTCAAGCGTTGGTCAGCCGCACCAGCTTCGGACATCCCAGACGACTGGCCACCGGTCTGGACTATAACCGGGCACTATTGTTGACCGCGGTGCTGGAGAAAAGAGCTCACCTTCCTTTAAGTAACTATGATGTCTATCTCAATGTAGCCGGCGGAATCGATATTGGCGAACCTGCAGCCGATTTGGCCGTATGCCTGGCCATCGCCTCCAGCCTGAAAGAAATGCCCCTGGACCCGCACCTCGTGGTACTGGGGGAGGTCGGGCTGGCCGGCGAAGTGCGGGCGGTAGCCCAGGTGGAAAAACGTATTGAAGAGGCGCGGCGCTTGGGCTTCAACCGGTTCATAGTTCCTGAAGGCAATAAGAGCGCCCTTTCCGGCGCTACAGACACGCACTTTGTCCGGAGCATAGCTCAGGCTTTGCGGGCGGCTTTCGGGGAAGGGAAAGACAGATACCGGCCTTAAAAGGTTTATCGGGGATAGAGGTGAAGAGAGGGCGTCCGAGGTAGCAGTAAAATAAATCTAGGAAAAAGGGATAGATTACCATAGGTAGCAGGA
>JBNATU010000049.1:0-11964 GCA_049701195.1 Neomoorellaceae bacterium | reverse complement strand
CCTATTGTCCCTACGTTAACATGCGGCTTCTTCCGCTCAAATTTCTGCTTGGCCACGCTTAAGATTCCCTCCTTACCCGGCTCTACCTTTCGTCTCTCTTGCCATCAATGATTCTACGCTTGTCCGCCTTTTCCTGCCGGTTATGGCCGCAGATCTGAAGAATAATTCCGAACCTTACTTTAGCGCCTGTCTCTTTTGCGCCTCTCGCTTTAGGTATATATTTAAAGTGTATAACAATTCCCATCAGGGGGGAATATCATGCCGCCGTTTCTTCTGCTGATACTGTCTATCGTTTTAGGAGCTCTAGCCCAGGTGTTGTTCAAACTGGGGGTGGGTCATGGCGGCCTTGGTTGGGGTTTCCCGGGCCTTATAGCCGTTCTGGCCCGGCCCTATATACTCTCCGGGATCCTGCTGTTCGCGGCGAGCTTTATCTTATGGTTGCGCGTCCTGAGCACCTACGAGCTCGGCTACGCTTACCCTATGGTGAGCCTGAGCTACGTGATAGTTACTCTGGCCTCCCATTTTCTCTTAGGCGAAAGCCTCCCGCCGGGGCGCCTTCTGGGGCTGGCCTTCATCCTTTTGGGCATCATTTTGCTGGGTCGCAGCTAAAAAAATCCCCGCAAGGTCCTTGCGGGAAGAGGCAGGGATGGTTTTCACAGCCACGTGACCAGGAGAATGAGCAGGATCAGAAAGAGGAATATTATTGCCCCGTCGGCTGTTAAGTCGCGCGCTGGAGCCGTCGTTTCCACCGGAGTCAGTTCATCCATAATTCAATCCCTCCCGCTCTGAATCTCGGCTATACCCAGTTTATGTAGGAAACGCTTTTGGAGTTCCTACCGAGTTTCTACCATAACTCTAGCCCCGGCGCAGCCTTTTTTCTATAGCGTTTACATATCTGGGGTTTATTTCTATCATAATGAAGTTTCTTTTCAAAGCTCGAGCCACATACCCCGTGGTGCCCACTCCGGCCACCGGGTCCAGAACAATATCGCCCTCCTTGGTAGAGGTGAGTATTACCCGCCGGAGAAGCTCCACCGGCTTCTGAGTAGAATGAAGCTTTTCCCCTTTTTCATCTTTTAGCCTCTCAGAACCGCTGCAAATGGGCAAAACCCAGACATTGGCCGCCACCTTTCCCAGGCCGAATTCCCGGGCCAGTTCCCGGTTGAAGGTATACTTCTTGGCTTGCTTATCCTTCACCGCCCATATTAGAGTCTCTGTAGCATTGGTAAACCTCACCCCCAGCCAGTTGGGCATAGGATTGGTCTTTACCCAGAGGACATCATTAAGTATCCAGTACCCTAGATCTTGCATAATCTTGCCGATGCGAAAGATGCTATGATAGGTGGCTATGGCCCAGATAGTGGCCTCCGGCTTCATGACCCTTTTTATTTCCCCCAGGAGGCGGCGAATAAATTCGTCGTACTCCTCGAACGACCCGAATCTATCCCACTCGTCATCCACGCCTTTTACGACTGTCTTCACCGTCCATCTCCTTAAATTCTTCTTGGGCAGCTGAAGAAAGTACGGTGGGTCCATAAACACCATGTCTACCGCTTCGGCAGGAATCTTTTTTAAAACTTCTAAGGCATCACCCAGTATGACCTTATTTACTACCTGTTCCAGGGAATAACTTATTGCTTCCGGGGTGTCTACAAGTACATCCGTCACCGTCCGCTCACCTGCCATTAATTCCCCATTCTGCTGCAGGGTGGATTTTAACCCCACATTGGCTTTCAGCTTTCTTACTTCATGTTTCCACCTTTCTAAAATCCCGGTCTCTCCGGTCAAAAAATATCCCCCTCAAAGCACCGTTGCTGCAAACCGCCCAAAGGATTAAGGTTCACATATACAGCCAGAGGAGAGGCTGGCCCTACACGTTAAAGCGGAAGTTAATAATATCCCCGTCGGCCACTACGTAGTCTTTGCCCTCTAGCCGGACTAATCCCTTTTCCCTTACTTTGGCCATGGTTCCTAAGGCTTGCAGGTCTTCAAACCTTACTACTTCGGCGCGGATAAAACCTCGCTCCATATCGGAGTGAACTTTACCGGCCGCTTCTTTAGCCCGGGTGCCCTCCCGGATGGTCCAGGCCCGCACTTCATCTTCCCCCGCAGTAAGAAAAGAAATCAGCCCCAAGCGGCGGTAAAGGGCTCGGGCCAAGCGGTGAATCCCCGGCTCGCCAATACCCATCTCCCGGAGGAAGGTTTCCCGGTCGGCCGGCTCCAAGCCAGCTATCTCCACCTCCAACCTGGCGCACAGGTCCAGCACCGGGATGCCCCGGGCTTGGCCGTAAGCCTCCACCTGCTCTTTACCCTCGTAATGCCCCTGCTGCAACTGCTCTTCGTCAATATTCACTACAATAATCATGGGTTTGGTGGTTAAAAACTCTATGTGGCGCAAGGCCCGCCATTCCTCTTCCGTTAAGCCGGCTTCCGCTAAGGGCTTTTCGGCCTCCAAGGCCTCCCGGCAGCGGCGCAAGGCCGCCTGCTCGGCCAGCATTTCGCCCTTGATCTTCTTGCTAGTGGCTAACCTCTCCAGCCTGGTCTCTACCATCTGCAAGTCCGCCAAAAGGAGCTCGGTGTTCACCATATCCAGGTCCCGCACCGGATGAAGGCTTCCTTCCACATGCGGTACCGCCTCCTGGCGAAAAGCGCGGACCACGTGGATCAGAGCATCTACTTCTCTCACCGCCGCCAGAAAAGCCGCCCCCGAGCCAGGAGTGAATCCCGGAACATCGATAACTTCCAGAGTAGCCGGCGTAATCTTGCGAGGGCGATAAAGCTTAGCCAGAAAATCCAGGCGCGGGTCCGGAATAGGGGCTATGCCTACGTTGGTTTTGGTACGTCCGGCAAAGGCTGAAGTTTCGGCCGCGGACCAGGTCAAAAGGTTAAACAAAGTGGTTTTGCCTACCAAAGGCAGGCCAATTAT
Organism: Neomoorellaceae bacterium; assembly: GCA_049701195.1. Taxonomy (GTDB): domain Bacteria; phylum Bacillota; class DSM-521; order Neomoorellales; family Neomoorellaceae; genus JBNATU01. The sequence continues at coordinate 9,038 of JBNATU010000049.1, read as the reverse complement.
ACCGCAAGTTAGGGACACTTTTCTTCACCTCATAAAAAATCTAAAAAAGTAAGAGGCTGTCTCTCTTCCGACAGCCCCTACCATAATTGATTGTGCCCGGTTTGTGCCCCACTCTCCTGCCCTGGGAGGGTGGGGAAAATTGCCAACCCGCAAACCGTTGGTACAATTGACTTCGTGGAGCCCATAGCCGGGATTGAACCGGCGACCTCCGCCTTACCAAGGCGACGCTCTGCCTACTGAGCTATATGGGCATGGTTGCGGGGGCTGGATTTGAACCAGCGACCTTCGGGTTATGAGCCCGACGAGCTACCAGCTGCTCCACCCCGCAATGGAATAGATATTTTATTTTGGTGGAGGGGGCTGGATTTGAACCAGCGAAGGCATCGCCAGCAGATTTACAGTCTGCCCCCTTTGGCCAGCTTGGGTACCCCTCCCCATTTAGCCCATTTATCTGACGCAAGTGTTATTATAGCAACTCTCCCGGCCAGCGTCAAGGCCTTTTAGATGGCAGTTCTCACCCCGCCCGGTGTCCTTCAACCTTCTCGCTTCTCCAGATACCGTTCCAGTTTTCTTTTAACCCGCTGCAGGGCGTTATCGATGGATTTGACATGCCGTCTCAGGTCGACGGCAATTTCCTGGTAGGACTTACCCTCTAAGTAAGACATCAGGACTTGCCATTCTAAAGAGCTTAAGATTTCTCCCATCTTTTCCTCAATATTGTCAAACTCTTCCCTGCTGATTATCAACTCCTCAGGATCGGCGATCTTGGAACCGGAGATTATGTCGAGGAGGGTGCGATCCGAATCCTCATCATAAACGGGTTTGTTCAGGGAAACATAGGAATTGAGGGGAATGTGTTTTTGACGGGTAGCGGTCTTAATCGCCGTAATAATTTGCCGCGTAATGCACAGCTCCGCAAAAGCGCGGAAGGAGGAGAGCTTATCCCCCCGAAAATCACGAATAGCTTTATAGAGACCGATCATGCCTTCCTGTATGATGTCTTCACGGTCGGCCCCCACCAGGAAATAGGAGCGCGCTTTGGCGCGTACAAAATTGCGATATTTGTTTATCAAATACTCCTGAGCTACATCGTCCCCCTCCTGAGCTAAGCTAACAATTTCCTCGTCCCCCATGACCTCATAGGTGTGGAAGGTCTCGCGCTGGAGATTAACGCTCATGGCACCGCCTCCACTCCGGTTTCTCCATTTTATCATTTCTTTCTCGGGAGGCTATATATCCTTGTCCAACGACACCATTAATTATACAGGAAATCTACTTTCCGAGCAAGACTCGAAAATTTCCTCTACCCGCGCCGCCATTTTTCCAGTATCTCTCGATCAAAAGGAGATAAGTAAGCATCTAAGGGGTTGTAATCGTGGTTGCGCGCATAGCTTTCCGCCTCTTTGCGGGCCTCATATACTAATCTTCTCAACCCGGTAGGAGACAACCGCAATGCCCCTTTCCCCCAGACCAACCTCTGTTCCAGCCAATCAGCCGTAACTACCAGAACTTGCTCTCCCTGGCTCACCAGTTCACCGGCCAGCTTCTCTATTGCCGTATCCGCCGTTTCTCCCTGATGACTGTAAATAACTTCCACCCCGGCGACCTCTTCCCTCCTCGCCTCGCTGCCGGAGAAATGATGAGCATCGAAGACAATAATCACTTTCTCCCCGCGCAGGGCTCGAAAATTGACCATCTCTTCTATTAGTTTATCCCTGGCGTGGCTTAAATTTGACTCTTTAAGCTTAATAAGCTCCGGCCAGCTATGGATCACATTATAGCCGTCAATTATTAATACACCCATTTTGAACCCGTCTTTTAATCATGTTCTTATAGAGGGCACAAACTTGCGCTGCCGCACTGCTTCATAAAGAAGAGCCGCAGCCGCTGCCGCCACGTTTAAGGAGTTAATGCGGCCCAGCATGGGCAGCCTTACCACCATATCGCACTGGCGCTTCAGAAGCGGGGATAAACCCTTGCCTTCCCCGCCTAACACTAATACCAGAGGCAGGGTGAGATCCACATCAAACACCAGCTTCTCGCCTCCCGCATCGGTACCTATGGCCCAAATACCTTGCTCCTTTAGACTTCGCAAAGTGGAATTCAGGTTAGCTACGCGGGCTACGGGCACATACTCCAAGGCCCCCGCCGAAACCCGGGCTACCGCGGGCGAAAGCCCGGCGCTACGCCGGCGGGGGATAATAACCCCGTGGACCCCGCACGCCTCCGCCACCCGCAAAATAGCCCCCAAGTTCTGGGGATCCTCCACTCCGTCCAACATAATTAGAAAAGGGGGTTCTCCCTTGAGCTTGGCCCGGCCGAGAAGGTCTTCCAGAGGCGCATATTCCTTGGCCGCGGCTAAGGCTATCACGCCTTGATGAGGCGTATGGCCGGCCATCTTATCCAGAGCGCGGCGGTCTACCCATTGAACCGGAATGCCCTTCCCTCGGGCCAGGGACAAAACTTCGCTCAGCCCTCCGCCGGCCGCCCCGCGGGCCAGCAGGATCTTATTCAGGGGCCTACCGGCCTTTAAGGCTTCACAAACTGCATGGCGGCCTGCCAGAATTTCCTCCATCTAATTCCCGGCCCCTTTCTCTAATAACCTTAGCCCGTCCGCAACTGAAGCGCCCCTCATAACAAACGCCCAACACCTCGCAGTCGGGCCCGGCCCGGGCAAACAACCGCGGGGCTACTTCCCTTACCTTTTCCCGCATTTTTAAGGCCAGCTCTCTGATTTCCCACTGCGCCCTGAAGCAGCAGCGCAAGCGGAAGAAATTGAAAAGGCTGCGGGCATTAAAAGTGCACACCAGCTTAGTTTCACAGGCCGTCGGAAGCACGTACCGCGCATCTTCCCTCGGCACCAGCCTGTCCAGTTGGGCATAGGCCCGCCGTATCTCTTCCATACAGCGGTGAAAGATCTGGCTGGCCTCAGGAGAGGCCGCGATGCTGGGAGGCACGATATAGAGAAAGCCGTCTTCCTTTACGTAACGCTGTGACTTCTGGGAATACGAGGCTATGCGGTGCCTTACCAATTGGTGAGAAAGAGCCCGGCTTACCCCTTCGATGGCAAAGGTGAAAGTAACATGTTCGGCCGGAGATTCATGCCCGCTGGCCAGCAATTGCTCTAAAAGGCGGCCTATCTCCGCATCTTCCATATCCCGGAATAATTCCTGTGCTCCCCGTGGAGAATAACAAAGCCGCGCTGCCGCAGCTACTATCCTCTCCGGATCAGGAGTATAGCTTATGAGATCCACCCGCACATTTTTGGCTCCTCTCCTAAAGAAGATGCTATTTGCTGGGCTTAAAGCTTGCTCCGGAAAACCCTCAAGGCAGGACTTGGGCTTGGCTTAAGGGTTCCGGCAGGCTTCCCGGCAGAATTTAAACCTCCTGGTCTCCGTTGCCGGCCGCAAGGCTATTGGGACCCCGTGCCCGTCTTCGCCTCTCGCCAGGCTTGAGTTTGGCTGCGTGAAATGAGACTTAAACCCCAAGGACTACGGAGACAACTCTCCTCGGCCTATAATTTGACAGATGATAGCAAAAACCTGCTGCAGCCGGCCCCACTTACCCTTAAGGTAAAGGTAACCGAACAGGGTCTCCAAGGCCGTACTGTACCGGTACTCCAGAACACTGGCATGCCGCGGCAGGTGCCCGGACTTGGCGTTACGGCCGCGGCGCATGACCTCTTTTTCTTCTTCAGTCAAGAATTCTTCCAGCCGGGGCACCAGCCGCGCCTGGTTGCGGGCGGCTACAAACTTCACGGCCTTACGGTGTAAGTGGTCTACCGCTCCTCCTCCCCCCAAACAAACGAGGTAGCTTCTGACCAACAGCTCGTATACCGCATCGCCTACATAGGCCAGTACCAAAGGCGAAAGGGTATCCACCTGAGGGTTATTCCAGCCGTCTTCCGTCCGCCGCCAATCTTCCGTAACCTTTTCCCCCTTTTATTACCGTCTTATCTTCCAACGTACCCCCCGCGGAGTATCCTCCAAAACAATGCCCAGCTCCTTCAACCGGTCGCGCAAAAAGTCGGCCGTAGCCCAGTCTTTACGCTGCCGAGCTTCCTGCCGGAGGCTGATTACGAGTTCCACCAGCCCGGCCACCAGCCCGGCGTCCGCCTCTTTTTCGGCCGGTCCGAAGAGCCCCAACACTCCTTCTCCCAGTTGATCCATAATGCCGTCGGCTTTCCTCAGAACTTCGGCGGCTCCCGATCCCCATTCCCTTTTATGAATGTAACTGTTGACTTCACGCACCATCTCGTAAAGGGCGGCCAGCGCTTGAGCGGTGTTGAAATCGTCGTCTAGAGCCGTCTCGAACTTCTGGCGCAAGGCATCGAGCCGGTCGCTCAACTGCCGAGACCGGGGGTCTTCTCCCCCCTCCTCTCCTCTCTTCTTAACCTCGGCCAGAGCTTCGGCCAGGGCCTCCCGGCCGTTGGCTAACCTCTCAAAACTCCTCTCCGCCTCTTCCAGATACTCGTCAGCGAAATCCAGAGGGCTGCGGTAATGGGTGCTGAGCAAGTATAGCCGCACCGCCTGGGGTCTAAAGCGCTCTAAAATATCGCGCAGCAGGAAAAAATTGCCGCGAGATTTGGACATCTTTTCCTGATTAACCGTGATAAATCCATTATGCAACCAGAAGCGGGCAAAAGGCTTCCCCGTCAGGGCCTCGGCCTGGGCTATCTCATTCTCGTGGTGGGGAAAAATAAGGTCTGCCCCCCCGCCGTGAATATCCAACCCCGGCCCCAAGTATTTTAAAGCCATAGTGGAGCACTCGATATGCCATCCCGGCCGCCCCGGAGCCCAGGGGCTATCCCACGCCGGCTCGCCCGGGCGGGCTTTCTTCCAGAGGGCGAAATCCAGAGGACTTTTTTTACGTTCGTCTATCTCCACCCGGGCGCCGGCCAGCATTTCCTCCGGCTGGCGGCGGGACAACTTCCCATAAGAGGCGAATTTGCTTACCTCAAAATAAACCTCCCCGTCAATTACATAAGCATATCCCCGCTCGATAAGGCCCTGGATGGCTTGGATTATATCCGGTATGTGTTCGCTTACTTTAGGATAAAGGCCGGCGCGCCGGACATTTAAGGCGTCGGCGTCCTTAAAGAACTCCTGGATGTAGCGTGCGGCTACTGCCGCAGGTTGTTGCCCTTCTTCCTGGGCCCGCTTAATTATTTTATCGTCAATATCGGTGAAATTCTGTACGTAGAGGACCTCATATCCCCGGTACTCCAAATAGCGGCGTAAGGAATCAAAGACTACCAGAGGCCGGGCGTTACCCAGGTGGATGTAGTTATAAGTAGTAGGTCCGCAGACGTACATCTTCACCCGTCCGGGCTCAGCAGGAACAAACTTTTCCTTGCGTCCCGTCAGAGTATTGTAAAGATGCAGGCTCAAGGCTTTTACCCTCCAGTTCTTCCAAGCGCTGCTCTAGACGTTGAATTTGGCGTTGGAGGCACAGGAGCATTTCCGCCACCGGGTCCGGCAGATCTTCGTGGTGCAAGTCCACCTCGGTAACCCGCGTATCCGCCACATGCCGGCCGTCACGCACCACTATCTTACCCGGCACGCCCACCACCGTGCAGTTGGGCGGCACATCCCGCAAAACTACCGACCCCGCACCTATTTTTACATTATCGCCTATAGTGATATTGCCCAACACTTTAGCTCCGGCGCCTATAACTACATTGTCGCCTATGGTGGGATGGCGTTTACCTTTTTCCTTTCCTGTCCCGCCCAGAGTTACTCCCTGATAAAGCGTCACATTATTCCCTATTTCTGTCGTCTCCCCGATAACCACGCCCATACCGTGATCGATGAATAAGCCTTCTCCTATTTTGGCTCCGGGATGAATCTCGATGCCGGTCAAAAAGCGACTTAACTGGGAAATCACCCGCGCCACCAGCTTAAATCCTTTGCGGTAGAAGAAGTGGGCCACCCGGTGCAAAAGTAGGGCATGGAAACCCGGATAACACAGGAGAACTTCCAGCACACTGCGGGCCGCAGGGTCCCGCTGAAAGATTACCTCAATGTCCCGCTTTATCCGCCGCCACATAATTCTTTCACCTCCTGCCTGGATGGCCAAAATGCCCGAATGTAAAAAGCCCTTCGCCGCACCAGGGACGAAGGGCTTCCGCGGTTCCACCCTGCTTGGGAATATTTTCCCCCGCTCTTCCGGCGCCCAAGGGCGCCTCGGCCTTTAACGGAGCCACCCGTTACAGTCTACTGGCCTTCAACCGTACGGCTCCCGGACGCACTTCAGCGCCCGCCGACCTGGGAACACTTTCAGCCTCCGGTGTTCCCTCTCTGTAGGCGGCTTGCGGCGCCTACTCTTCCCGTTCCTCGCCTTTAGCCCTTTTGTGCTTATTATAAATGCGTGAATCCGAATTTGTCAAGGAAGGACGGTTCTGAGTTATCCCCAGTTTTTGCTGGGGAGGCCTGCTTAGGCTTAGAAGCGAGCGACAGAGCACCAATCTGGCGCCTCCTGCTTTGCGCTCCAAAGCTGAGCAAGCCGGCAAAAACCGGACCCGCTCATAGCTCGGGCAGGAGCAATACCGAGGCTAAAGCCGCAATACCCTCTCCGCGACCGGTGAAACCCAATCCCTCAGTAGTGGTGGCCTTTATACTTATCTTCTTCACCGATACGTTCAACACCTCGGCAATTCTCTCCCGCATGGCCGATATATAAGGAGCCAGGCGCGGACGCTGGGCCACTATTACACAATCCGCGTTGGCCAGGCTATAACCCAACTTATGCACTTTGTCCCACACTTCCTTGAGCAACACCGAGCTATCCATGCCGGCAAAACGCGGATCGTTTTCCGGAAAATGCTGGCCTATGTCGCCCAAAGCGGCTGCCCCCAGCAAGGCATCCGCCAAGGCGTGCAAAAGCACATCGGCGTCCGAATGCCCGGCTAAACCCAGATCATAGGGTACTTCCACCCCGCCGATTATCAGTTTTCTCCCCCTTACCAGAGGGTGCACATCAAAACCCATACCTATGCGCACTGTACGCTTCGCACCCCCTCACCCGCTACCGCCCCGTTCTCCGTCCGTAAAGGATTCCCGGCAATTCAGCAGAGCTGTGGCCAAGATTAAATCTGCCGGAGTGGTAATTTTAAGGTTATGATAATCCCCCCAAACCAGCTTAACCGGATAGCCGCATCGCTCTACCAGAGAGGCGTCGTCCGTAACCCTCCAACCTTGCTGTCGTCCCCTATGGTAGGCTTCCTCCAGCCAGTCCCGGCGAAATACCTGGGGTGTCTGGATCGCCCACAGCCCCTCCCGCTCCAGGGTGTTTTGTACCAGTCCCAGCTCATTTCCCCGCTTGATGGTATCCTGCACCGGTACGGCCGCCACCGCAGCCCCTATCTCTTCCGCTCCGGCCACCACCCTGGCCAGAAGTTCCGCACTTATAAGAGGTCGGGCGGCATCATGCACGGCCACCAGCTCTGTACTCGGCGGAAGGTGTTGCAGTCCCTTATAAACCGATTCCTGCCGTTCCTCTCCCCCGGCGGTGAGGGCCACGATTTTGGTATACCGATTATCTGCAATTATACTCCGACATTTTTCCACGTCCTCCGGCCGGGTTACCACCACCACGGCCTGTACCAAGGGCGACCGCTCCAGCACCTCCAAACTATAGGCTATCACCGGTTTACCACAGAGATTCAGAAAAACCTTATTACTGGCCGCACCCATGCGCGTCCCCCGGCCTGCTGCCGCCACCAAGGCGGTCAGGAAAGGCACTGATATTCTCCCCTCTCCAGGGATTGGTGATGGGCATTGTTCTTGCGCTCCGGTACTTTAGGCCGCGCAAAGATCATCCGGCCCGCAGAGGTCTGAAGCACACTGGTCACCAAGACAGCTATGGACTGGCCGATATAGCGGCGGCCGTTCTCTACTACAATCATGGTGCCGTCATCCAGGTAGCCCACGCCCTGGCCTGCTTCCTTGCCATCCTTTATGACTTGGATGGTCATCTCTTCTCCCGGCAGCACAATAGGTTTGACCGCATTGGCCAGCTCGTTTATATTCAACACCCGCACGCCCTGTAGTTCGGCCACCTTATTTAGATTGTAATCGTTGGTCACTATGGGGGCTTTCAATTTTTGCGCCAGGCGCACCAGCTTGCTGTCCACTTCTGTAAGGTCATCGAAATCTTCCTCGTAAATTTTGACGTTTACCCCCAGCTCTTTGCGGATTTTGTTGAGAATATCCAGGCCCCGGCGGCCGCGGTTGCGCTTTAAAATATCCGAGGAATCGGCTATATGACGCAGCTCTTCCAGGACAAAGCCGGGTATAATCATAGTACCCTCCAGGAATCCCGTCTGAATCACGTCTGCAATACGCCCGTCGATAATAACACTGGTATCCAGTATCTTAGCTCCGCCGCGACTCCCTTCTCCCTTAGCTTTATCTTTTCCGCTGAACTTGGGCAAAAAAGTAAACAACCCCCAGATCTCTTCTTTTCTCTTGGTTCCTATACTCCAGCCTAGATAGCCGAGGAAAACGCTTCCTACCATGGGAATATAAGGTCCTATCCAGGGCAACTTTACAAAGGGCGCCCCTATAAGATTAGCAATAATAAGTCCCAAAATAAGTCCCATAGCTCCGCTGACGATCTCTTGGGCCGATAGGCGCTGTAGTCTTCCCTCCAGCCACCGCAGAGACTGTACTACGAAGCTGAACAGGTGGCCAAATGTAGCAAAGCCGGCCACGCCCGCCAGAAGGGTTATTAATCCTAAAAGCGGCCATTTAACGCCCGGCGGTCCTGTACTCCAAAGGCTAAGGCCGGTTTGAGCCAAGGAGAACCCCACCGCGGCCACGGCCAGAGAAAAAACCAAACGTATGAGCCGGTAAATCATTATCTCACCTACTCCTTTTTTCTCTCCCTGGATTATTCCTCACCTGCCCCCATATTATACCAGTCTCTATTTGTTTTTTCATTATAACAGATATTTGCAATGCTGGCAAACTCGACCTCGGACGCGAAGCTGTCAAGTGTATCTAGGTAATTTTTTTGATTTTATTTCCTCCAATGGT
>JBNATU010000048.1:0-12006 GCA_049701195.1 Neomoorellaceae bacterium | reverse complement strand
GGTTTAGTCGCTCGCTTCCAAGCCTAAGCAGGCCTCTCCAGCAAAAACTGGGGATGCGCCAGTGCAAAAAGCACTTGCTTTTATGAGAGGCCTGTGCTAAAATTTCTTGCAAACCGAAGGAATAACCCTTAAGCCAAAACGATGATAGGGAGAGGGCGCGACCCACTCCGGTACGCGAGAGAGCTGGTGGTCGGTGGGAACCAGCCCGGAGGTCGTTGCCAGGCACCCTGGAGCGGCCGGTGAGAAATCCGCCTCCGGTGTAGGGAGGGGAGCAAATCGGCCCGGTCATGTCCGTTACGCATGTAGAGGGGGTCAGGAGGAACCGATAGGTATCTCCTGACCAAGTAGGGTGGCACCGCGGGTGAACTCCCGTCCCTAGCTTAAAAATAGGGACGGGAGTTTTTATTTAGTCAGATTTAATGTGAGGAGGAACGATTAGACTATGGTTGACAAGCAGATTCTACTTTTACCCGGGCCTACGCCCGTACCGCCCCGAGTGGCCTTGGCCATGGCCCGCCCGGCCATAAACCATCGGGGCCCGGAATTTGCCGAACTGCTGTACGAAGTTACAGCAGGGTTAAAAGAGGTTTTCCAGACGCAAAATGAGGTAGTTATCCTTACTGCTTCGGGCACGGGTGGCATGGAGGCGGCGGTAGCCAATCTTCTATCTCCCGGAGATAAGGCTTTGGCCGTAACCATCGGCGCGTTCGGAGAACGGTTCATCGAGATAGCGCGCCGCTTTGAAGTGGACGTAGAGGTGATGGCTTTTCCTTATGGGCAGGCGGCCGACCCGGAGGCCGTTGCCGCCAGGCTGGCCGCGGATAAAAAGAAGGAGATTAAAGCCATTTTGGTACAGCACAACGAAACCTCTACCGGTGTACTGAACGACATTCAGGCTATCAGCCGGGCAAGGGGAGAGCACCCGGCTCTGTTGGTGGTGGATACCATCAGCGGTTTGATAGCCGCCGATCTTCCGGTAGATGCTTGGGGGATAGACGTGGCCATTGCCGGCTCCCAAAAAGCTTTTATGCTGCCGCCGGGCTTAACCATGCTCAGCCTGAACGCTCGGGCCTGGGAGGCGGTCGACCGCTGCACCAACCGCCGCTATTATCTGGATCTTAAGCTGGCCCGCAATTCTGCTGCCAAAGGGCAGACACCGCACACGCCGGCGGTTTCGCTGCTTTTCGGCCTTAAAGAAGCCCTCCAGATGGTAAGGGAGGAAACTTTACCCGGGAGCTTTAAACGTCACACTTTGCTGCGGGATATGGTACGTGCCGGCATTAAAGCCCTGGGGCTGGAGCCCCTGGCCGCGGATGAAGTGGCTTCTCCCTCGGTCACTGCGGTCAAGGTTCCCTCCGGGGTAAAACCTTCGGCCATAACCGCTCCCCTGAGAGAGAAGCACGGCGTAGTGGTAGCCGGAGGGCAGGGGCAAGTGAAGGATAGTATTTTCCGCATAGGCCACCTGGGTCACGTCAGTTGTAACGACATACTGGCCGGCCTGGCTGCGCTGGAGGAGGTCTTGGTTGAACTGGGATGGCGGACCCCGGATGGCGCCGGTGTGGCCGCGGCTTTGAAGGTGTACCAGGAACACCAAAAAGGACAAAAGTAAACTATCACCGGTACCATGAGGAATAACTTGGTATGATAAGGAGGGCTTGGCATGAGGGTACTGGCACTGGATAACGTCGATCCTCAAGGGCTAAAGGTTATGCAAGAAGCCGGTTTAGAAGTGGTGGCTAAGGGTAAAATGGACGAGGAGGAATTAAAAAAAGTCTTGCCTGAGTACGAGGCGCTGATTGTGCGCAGCGCCACCAAGGTTACTGCTGCGGCCTTGGCCGCGGCGAAGGGGCTGCGGATAATCGGACGGGCCGGTGTGGGAATCGATAATATTGATGTGGCGGCGGCCACCGAGAAGGGGATAGTGGTAGTCAATGCTCCGGAAGGCAATACTATAGCGGCCGCCGAACACACTATGGCCCTAATGCTGGCCTTGGCCAGGAACGTTCCTCAGGCCGACATGCTTTTGAAGCAGGGGGTGTGGGAGAAGAAAAAATTCCTGGGCGTGGAGCTACGGCATAAGACCTTGGGAATATTGGGCTTGGGCAAGATCGGCAGCGAAGTGGCCCGGAGGGCGCGCGCCTTTGATATGCGTTTGGTGGCTTATGACCCCTATGTGCAGCCGGAACAGGCGGAGCGTCTGGAAGTGACGCTGCTGCCCTTCGAGGAGCTGCTGCAAGAAGCCGATTTCCTGACCATTCATTTACCTTTAACTAAAGATACTTATCATCTCTTGGGACGCGAGGAATTATTCCGGCTTAAACCGGGCGCTCGCCTGATTAACGTGGCCCGGGGCGGCATAGTAGACGAGGAAGCCCTTTACGAGGCCTTGACTTCAGGGCATTTGGGAGGTGCGGCCCTGGACGTCTTTGAAGAAGAACCCCTAACCGACAGTCCTCTTTTCAAGTTGGATAACGTTATAGTAACTCCTCACCTGGGCGCCTCTACGGCTGAAGCCCAGGTGGCGGTGGCCGTGGAAGTAGCTCGGGATGTTGTGCGTTGCCTGCGAGGAGAACCGGTTTTGAATGCGGTAAATATCCCGGTGGTGCGCGGGCCTTTGCTGGAAACGCTCAGACCGTATTTGCAGCTGGTGGAAAAACTGGGGGGGTTCCTATCTCAGCTTATGGAAGGGCCTATCCTGGAGGTAGAGCTGACCACCAGCGGCGATCTGGCCCAGTACGACCTGTCGCCTTTGACCAACTCTTTATTAAAGGGCTTGCTGCGCCCTCTGTTGGGTGAAGCAGTTAACTATGTTAATGCTCCGGTGGTAGCCAAGAAAAGAGGTATACGGGTGAGGGAAAATAAGAGCCGGGAAATGGGCTACTATACTAATTTGATAACTGCTGTGGTTAAAGGCCGGCGCGAAAGTTACTCTGTGGCAGGCACGGTTAATCAAGCGGGCGAGCCGCGTCTGGTAGGTCTCAACGGATATAATTTGGATGCCGAGCTCAAAGGCCATATGTTGGTGATCCCTCATATTGACCGTCCGAAGATTATCGGGCCTGTAGGCCTGGCTATTGGGAATTACGGTATTAATATTGCGGGCATGCAGGTAGGCCGACGCGAGGTGGGCGGCGAGGCGGTTATGATTATGAGTATAGATTCCGAGGTGCCGAGAGAAGTGCTTAAAGCTATCCGCGAGGTAGACGGCGTGCTGGATGTGCGCTACCTGCACTTATAAAGCGGTGGATAGCCACCCAAAGCGATCAAAGAAAATTTGCTAAGGAGGAGACAATAGTGTAATAATAGTGGCAGGATCTACTAGGGACGTGGGCAAAGGGGGATGCTTTTTGCTGGACATTAGATTGCTGCGCCAAAATCCCGAGCTGGTGGCCCAGGGCCTAAGACGTCGGGGCTTAAGGGCTCCTCTGGAACATTTTTTAGAATTGGATGCCCGCCGTCGTTATCTCCTTACCGAGGTGGAAGGGTTAAAAAACCGGCGCAATACGGTTTCGGCAGAGATCGCCCGCCGGAAAAAAGAGGGGGTCGATGCGGAAGATTTAATTGCGGAAATGCGAGAGGTTTCCCGGCGTATCAAAGAATTGGATGATGAAGTGCAGGCCGTGGAGGAACAGTTGGCCCAGGAGATGCTAAATATTCCTAATCTGCCCCATGCCTCGGTGCCGGACGGGCAGAGCGATGTGGACAACCAGGTGGTAAGAGTATGGGGAGAAAGGCCCAGCTTTCCTTTTGAGCCGCGCCCCCATTGGGAGATAGGCGAAAGGTTGGGTATCATCGATTTTGAGCGCGGCGCCAAGGTGGCCGGAGCAAGGTTTGTCTTTTACCGGGGTCTGGGGGCCAGATTGGAGCGCGCACTCATAAACTTCATGCTGGATCTGCATACGGAGAAGCACGGTTACACCGAGATTTTTCCCCCTTATCTGGTTAACAGCCAGTCCATGATCGGGACGGGACAGCTTCCTAAGTTTGCCGAGGATATGTTCCATGTTACGGGGACGGATTACTATCTCATTCCTACGGCTGAAGTGCCCGTGACCAACCTTTATCGCGATGAGATTTTGGACGGCGACCGGTTGCCTATTTATCATGTGGCCTACAGTGCGTGCTTCCGAGCGGAGGCCGGGGCTGCGGGCCGGGAGACGCGGGGGCTTATTCGGCAGCACCAGTTCAATAAGGTGGAGCTAGTTAAATTTACCAGACCGGAAGAATCCTATGACGAACTGGAAAAAATGACTCGGGATGCAGAAGAAGTGCTCCGGCTTCTGGGGTTGCCTTATCGGGTGGTTCTTCTTTGCACAGGCGACCTGGGTTTTTCGGCGGCTAAGACTTATGATCTGGAAGTATGGTTCCCGTCTGCCGGCACCTACCGGGAGATATCTTCGTGCAGCAATTGCGAAGATTTTCAGGCTCGCCGGGCGAATATCCGCTTCCGTCCGGGCCCGAAAGGCAAACCCCGTTATGTGCATACTTTAAACGGCTCGGGTGTAGCTGTGGGCCGTACGGTGGCTGCTCTTCTGGAAAACTACCAGCAGCCAGATGGTTCGATGATTATTCCTCCCGCCTTGAGGCCTTACATGGGCGGACTGGAGGTCATACGGCCGGTTGCCCTTTAATTTACGGTTTTTTATTCTTGGGCCCGAATGAGAGGGCCGATATGGAACGCTCTGGAGGGTGTTGGGGTAAGTAGCAGAGCGTTTTCGTTCCCCGGGCTCCGGCATCTAGGAGGATAGGATTCCTGAAGACGCAACTAACCGGCCATGCCCCAGGGACACCACCACTTATGAAAATATGAAAATATGAAAATAGAGCTAAGGGCTATTTTTGTACTAACCGACCATGCCGGCCATACCTGCCCGGCACAACCATGTATGAAAATAGAGCGATTTTCGTACTAACTAATACCGGCGGGTCGGGGAGTTTGCTTGGCTTCAAAGCCTGGGAGCTCCATCGGAGGCTTTGTTGACAGGGTATTACTTTTATGCTAAATTAGGTTCGGTATTCCTGGCGCGTTAGACGTTTTGTAGGAGGTGGCCGGCTGTGCGTATCGGTATAACCTTGGAATGTACTGAGTGCAAGCACCGGAATTATACTACGACCAAGAACAAAAAGAATGATCCTAACCGGCTGGAGCTAAAAAAATACTGTAGTTATTGTGGCAGGCATACTTTGCATAAAGAAACAAAATGAGGTGTGAGGCATGTCATGGTGACTAAATCCGTAGTCAAGCCTGCCAGCGACAAAGGGAAGTGGAGCGAGAGGACCCTTAAGTTTTTTAAGGCTTCCTGGGCGGAACTGAAGAAGGTTCACTGGCCTACCCGGAAGGAATTGGCCGTTTATACCGGGGTAGTGTTGGTTTCTATTTTTATCGTTGGGGTCTTGCTGTGGGTCATGGATTCTATTTTTAGCTTTTTATTTAAACTGGTTTTGTAGAGGGATAGCCTTATGGAGAAGGCCTGGTATGTTATTCACACCTATTCCGGCTATGAGAACAAGGTTAAGGCTAACCTGGAAAAGCGTGTAGAATCCATGAATATGGGGGATAAAATTTTTCGTATAGTAGTCCCCATGGAAGATGAAATCCAGATCAAGGACGGTAAACGAAAGATAACCAAGCGGAGGGTTTATCCGGGGTATGTGCTGGTGGAAATGATATTGACTGACGATTCATGGTATGTAGTGCGTAATACTCCGGGAGTAACAGGATTTGTCGGCGCCGGCAGCAAACCTATCCCTCTGCAAGAGCAGGAAGTCAAGCAAATTCTCCAGCGAACAGGTGTTGATGCTCCACGACCCCGTATAGACGTGAGTATAGGAGAGAATGTACGGGTGATAAGCGGCCCCTTCGAGAATTTCATCGGCACGGTGGAGGAGATTCATCCGGACAAAGGCAAACTTAAAGTTCTGGTTTCCATGTTCGGTCGGGAGACGCCTATAGAGCTGGAATTTGACCAGATAGAGAAACTGGACTAAAAAACGGAGGGGAGGTGGGAATATGGCCAAAAAGGTGGCGGCAGTGGTTAAGTTGCAAGTACCGGCTGGCAAGGCGACACCTGCTCCCCCGGTGGGACCTGCGCTGGGACAGCACGGAGTAAACATAATGGCCTTTGTTAAAGAATTTAATGAGCGTACGGCTTCTCAGGCGGGATTGATTATCCCCGTAGAGATTACTATTTATGAGGACAGGTCGTTTACTTTTATCACCAAGACGCCGCCGGCCTCGGTTTTATTGAAAAAAGCTCTGGGCCTGGAGACGGCCTCAGGTGAGCCCAACCGCAAGAAGGTGGGTAAAGTCTCTCGAGCCACCATTAGAGAAATCGCCGAACTGAAGATGAAGGACCTGAATGCCAATGATATTGAGGCGGCCATGAGGATGATCGAGGGGACGGCGCGCAGTATGGGCATTGAAGTAGAAGGTTAGGCCGGATAGCCCCATGCCCCATGCCCATACTACGGCACCAGCAGAGGGAGGAAAAGGGCTAAAGAGTATTTTTCAGGGCAGATTCCGGCCGAGGTGGGAGGAGCAATCCGTAAAGACCACGAGGAGGAAGAAGGATTTATGCCTAAGCACGGCAAAAAATATGTAGAAGCCAAAAAACTGGTGGACCGCCAGCGTCTTTATGACCCGGCCGAGGCTTTGAACCTGGTTAAAAAGACGGCCGTAGCCAAGTTTGATGAAACGGTAGAAGTGGCCTTGCGGCTGGGAGTAGATCCACGGCATGCCGACCAACAGGTGAGAGGTACAGTGGTATTACCCCACGGTACGGGTAAAACTCGCCGGGTGCTGGTATTTGCTAAAGGGGACAAGGCTAAAGAGGCCGAAGAAGCCGGAGCGGATTTTGTAGGAGCTGAAGAGTTGGTAGAGAAGATCCAGGGTGGCTGGCTGGATTTCGATGTAGCTATCGCTACTCCTGACATGATGGGGGTAGTGGGTAAGCTGGGGCGGATTTTGGGCCCGCGGGGGTTGATGCCTAATCCCAAAACCGGCACGGTCACCATGGATGTGGCCCGGGCCGTAAAGGAAGTAAAAGCGGGTAAGATCGAATTCAGGGTGGATAAAGCAGGCATTATTCACGCGCCTATCGGCAAGGTGAGTTTTCCGGAACAAAAGCTAGAGGAGAACTTCCGGGCCTTGGTAGAGGCGGTGGTTAGGGCTAAGCCCGCGGCTGCTAAAGGACAGTATATTAAAGGCGTAGCTGTATCTTCTACTATGGGGCCGGGGATTAAGGTTAACCCCCTTAAAGCTTTACCTCGATAAAAGCAAGACGTATGAATTAAAAGACGTATGAATTAAATATTTGAGCGACCGGAGACAGCAGGTGCTCCTTTTAAAAGGGGCTTAAAGCGGGCCTGCCGAGGTTGGTGCCCTAAGACGGCTTCTCTCTTCTTGGGGAGAAGGGAAGTGGCTCCTGCTGTCCCGCAGGGGCTTTGTAATTTTTGGCCCAAGAGAGGAGGTGGGGAGTAATTGAGTAAGCAACGGGAAGCTAAGGCCGCCGTAGTCGAGGAAGTAAAGAGCAAGCTGAGTCAATCTATGGCTTTTGTCCTGGCCGATTACCGGGGTTTAAATGTGGCGGAGATAACCCAACTGCGGAGGCAATTGCGCGAAGCAGGGGCGGAGCTTAAAGTCGTTAAGAACACCCTTACCCGGATAGCCGCCCGTGATTTAGGCCTTCAGGGTTTGGATCCTTATCTGGAAGGGCCTACGGCTATCGTATTTACTTACGGTGATCCCGTAGCTCCGGCCAAGGTATTGACCGGATTTGCCAAGACCAAGGAGCGCTTTCAGCTTAAGGCGGGGATGCTGCAAGGCAAAGTTATTACCCCGGCCGAAATCAAAACTTTGGCGGAACTCCCGTCCAAGGAAGAGCTGGTGGCCAAAGTAATGGGAGGATTGAAAGGTCCTCTCTACGGTCTGGTCAATGTGCTGTCCGGACCTATACGCAATCTGGTTTATGTTTTGGAGGCCGTGCGCCGGGAAAAAGAGGCCTCGTAAAAAGCTCCCCGACTAAAAAACAGTGGCAGGGGCGTAAATAGATTTAAGTATTTAAGGAGGATGGAGATAAATATGAGCAAAGTAGCAGAAATTGTGGAGGCCGTAAAAGGGTTGACCGTTTTAGAGTTGGCCGAATTGGTAAAGGCTTTGGAGGAGGAGTTCGGAGTAAGCGCAGCGGCACCGGTAGCTATGGCGGTAGCTCCTGGAGCGGCGCCGGCACCCGCCGAGGCACCGGTGGAAGAACAGACGGAGTTTGACGTGATACTCAAGTCCGCAGGGGATAAAAAGATCAATGTTATTAAGGTAGTACGCGAGATCACGGGCCTGGGGTTGAAAGAAGCTAAGGATTTGGTCGACGGCGCGCCTAAGCCGGTGAAGGAGAAAGTCAGTAAAGAAGAAGCCGAGAGCATTAAGGCCAAGTTAGAAGAAGCAGGGGCCGTGGTGGAACTGAAATAAGGCTCTCGGGGGTGTTAAGGAGGAAGCCAGCGATCTGTAATAGCAGTTCGCTGGCTTCCGGTGTTTGTGAGAGCAACTGAGGCTCCCCTGGGGGACAGACAAAAAGAGCCTGCCTTTAAGCAGGAATTTATCTTTTAAAGTAGAATATAGTATTACTAAATAAGGCAGACCTTTTAAAGCTGCCGCCTTCTCACCTTTGGTCGGCAGCCCCGGCCTTGAGCTTTCAAGCCGAACCAAAATTCTGCCGGTTTTATTTTTATTGATTGAGGGGGCTGAAGAATGGGTGACGCAATGCGACCGATACCCTTCAGAAAGCTGCTGAATTGGGTGTGGGAAGAATACGGGCGCTACCGCAGTATTTTCGGCATACCGCAGGAAAAATTTTTCCGTAAGAGGAACGGGATCTATTGGCGGTTGTTTGGGGAGACTATAGGAAACGTAGTAGGGCCTGCTGCTGGCCCGCATACCCAGCTAGCCCAAAATATTGTAGCTGCATATCTCTGCGGAGGCAGGTTTTTTGAGCTGAAGACGGTGCAGATTCTGGATAAGCTGGAACTGGCCAAACCGTGCATTAACGCTCAGGATGAAGGCTATAATGTGGAGTGGTCCACCGAGCTGGCTATTGAAGAGGCGCTGGAGGAATATGTCAAGGCATGGTTTTTATTACACGTTCTGGAAAAAGAGTTGGGCGGTTCGGGACCGCGCTCTTTTGTATTTAATATGAGCGTAGGCTATGACCTGGAGGGGATTAAATCTCCTAAGGTGGATAGTTTCATCGAGGGACTAAAGGACGCCTCATCTACGAGAATCTTTCAAGAATGCCGTACGGTTTTAAAAGAAGAAATAAAGAGATTCTCCGCCGTGGACGAAGAGTTTGTGGACCAGATTTCTCCACATATATGTAATTCCGTCACCTTGTCCACCTTACATGGATGTCCCCCGGGAGAAATCGAGGCCATTTGTAAGTATCTCCTGGCCGAAAAGAAGTTACACACTTTTGTGAAGTTAAACCCCACTCTTTTAGGTTACGAGTTTGTAAAAAATACGTTGAGCAGAATGGGTTATGGCTATCTTCAGCTCAAAGAAGAATCTTTCGCCCACGATCTGCAGTATGGCGATGGGGTGGAGTTATTAAAGCGGGTTCAAACCTTTGCCGAGGAGCAGCAGAGGAGTTTTGGAGTAAAACTTTCCAATACTTTGCCGCTAAAAATAACCCGGGGTGAGTTGCCCGGCGAGGAAATGTATATGTCGGGCCGGGCCTTATATCCGCTGACCATTAATCTGGCCTATAAGTTGGCCGCGGAATTCAAGGGCCGCCTTAAGATTTCCTATGCCGGTGGTGCGGATGCCTTTAATATAGCCCGGATCTTCGAGACGGGGATATGGCCTATTACGGTGGCTACTACCTTGCTTAAGCCAGGCGGCTATCTGAGGTTAAAGCAGATGGCCGAAGAGTTAGAGGAGCGGATGCATGAGCGCCCGGAAGAAACCGTAAATGTAGACAAGTTGGCCGAATTGGCGGCCAGCGTCTACGCAGATGCCCATTATGGCAAAGAAGCCAGAGGCTTTAAGAGCCGAAAGATCGCCCGGACCTTGCCTCTGGTGGATTGCTTTGTAGCGCCCTGTATTGTAGGTTGTCCTATTGGACAGGATGTT
This sequence comes from Neomoorellaceae bacterium, assembly GCA_049701195.1. GTDB lineage: Bacteria > Bacillota > DSM-521 > Neomoorellales > Neomoorellaceae > JBNATU01. The sequence goes on along the minus strand of JBNATU010000048.1, from coordinate 1,886 downwards.
CCGGAATATATAAAGCTGGTCGGGGAAGGAAGATACCGGGAGGCCTACGAGCTTATAATAGGGAAAAACCCCCTACCTTTCATTACGGGGACTCTTTGCCCTCAGTTTTGCGCTTCTAAATGTACCCGGCTCGATTATGAGGAACCGGTGTGTATCCGCCGGCTGAAAAGAATAGCCGCGGAGAAGGGCTATCCTGATTATAGCGCTCAAATGAACTCCGGAGAAATAAAGAATCCGACCAAAGTGGCCATAATAGGGGCAGGGCCGTCGGGCTTGGCCGCGGGTTATTTTTTGGCCAGATCCGGCCTGGAAGTTACTATTTTTGATCAGCGGGGGGAGCCCGGCGGCACCGTAAAGTATATTATTCCGTTTTTCCGCCTTTCCAGGGAAGCTATAGAGAGCGACTTGGAACTTATTAAGAAGGCCGGCGTCAAGTTCCGGCTGGGCATAAATCCCGAGTTTTCTGTGCCACGGCTGAAGGCCGAGGGATATAAATATGTATACTTGGCCCTGGGGGCTACAAGATCTAATCCCTTGGAGCTTAAGACCGGTGCGGAGAAGGTAATAAGTGCCCTGGAATTCCTGGAGCAATTTAATAAGAATAGCGAAGCCATAAGGTTGGGGAGGACCGTGGCCGTCATAGGCGGAGGAGACACAGCTATGGATGCGGCCAGGGCTGCTCTGAGAGTGCAGGGTGTGGAAAAAGTATATCTCATTTACCGAAGGACGAAAGAATATATGCCGGCCAGCCTTGAAGAGTTGAAGGCCGCTTTGGAAGAGGGAGTAATCCTCAGAGAGCTCCTGAGCCCTCTTTCCTGGTCTGAAGGCCGACTTAGATGTCAGAAGATGGAATTAGGTGAGCCTGACTCCTCGGGAAGACGGGCGGCTGTTCCTAAAGTTGGCGAGTTTGAAGAAATTCCGGTGGATACTATTATATCCGCCATTGGGCAGGCGGTGGACTACGAAATTTTAAAGAAAAATGGTATCCAGGTTAGTGAAGGCGGAAAGATCGCCGTTGATCCGGCCACCGGGGAAACCAATGTGCCCAACGTGTTTGTCGGCGGAGATGCCCTGCGCGGGCCCTCTACCATAGTTCAGGCCCTTGCCGACGGGAGCAAGGTGGCCCGGGTTATTCTGGAAAGAGAGGGGCTGGCTCCTGTCCAGGGCCGGGGGAACCGGTACGGGGAAGAGGCAAAAAGACGGGCGGAAATCCTCCGCAAGAGAGGGGTGCTCAAAGGAGCTTCCCCGGAGGAGCGAGAAGAGGGCGACAGGTGCCTGGAATGCGGTTATATCTGCCATATTTGCGTAGAAGTCTGTCCCAATAGAGCCAATGTAGCCGTCGGCAGGCAGGTTCTCCACGTGGACGGAATGTGCAACGAATGTGGGAACTGCGCTACTTTTTGCCCTTACGAGGGCGCTCCCTATAGAGATAAACTGACCCTCTTCTGGAGTGAGGAGGACTTCTCTTATAGCCAAAACAGCGGCTTTTTACTGTGGGAAGACGGGGAGGAGCCGAGTTTTAAGGTACGGTTGGAGGGTAAGGAGTTCACGCTTCAATTTTATGCTGATGGGCGCGTGAAAGAGGGACATGCTGCCGAAGTGCCGGGTGAAATCGTGCGCCTGCTTTGGACGGCCTTCAGGGATTATAAATATTTGTTTTAAATACAAGCTTTTAATACAAGCTCACGCCGTGGGCCACGCTTAGGCGTTACCACCTATAAGACCGCCTATAAGGATGATAAATCTTTGCTCAGGCTGCTGTCTGTAGTTTGCCCTTCGCTGTCTAGCCATTTTCGGTAGGGGAGCGGTTTGCTCCCCTACCAACTTTCCCGCCAGTGCTGACGCATCAAAAAGGAAGGCCTTGAGGTGGTTGAATAAATAAGAGG
>JBNATU010000047.1:0-12381 GCA_049701195.1 Neomoorellaceae bacterium | reverse complement strand
ACAGGTGGTCAACTTTTAAGAGATCAAGTGGTCAACTTTTCGATTGACAAATACAGTTGCAGCAAGTGAGGAAGGCATTCAGAATTAGAATTAGGTGGATTTCTAACGTTTGGTGCCATTAAGAAAGTATGGGTGGAAACAGGTAATTCTTTATGTGCCTTCACGAAAAGGGCAAACCGCTCGAAAGGGCGGGGCGCAAAGCCATGGGCCTAAGGTCCGGATAGGGCTATGGCTGCCAGGCTGCCGTGAGGGGTAGCGGGGTGACCAGCTATCCGGGTCACCTATTTTTATAGTTACAGAGGGGTGCAACGATTAAATGATAAAAAAGCCGAGGGCAATGGAAAATAGAGGTATGATTAACAAAGACTCCCTTGATGGGGGGGATATATCTACCATATCTGCTAGTTAAAGGAATTTATGGAAGTTACAGTATAGCACCCTCCAACGATCCCCATCCTGTGGTCGCGTTCTGTTCTTCCAGCCTTTTATACAAGCGAATTCTTTCCTTGCTCACTCGTTGGATTCCTCCCTACGTTTTGCCTTTGCTGTCCCATTGCAGTTATCCCCGGCCGGATCCTAGGTCGGTATGACCTTTATTTGTAAATGACCCAGTCCTTTTAGTCTCACTTCGCTTGCCAAATGAATTAATAAGGAGAAGGAGCATACATGGCCAGGAAGCTAGTAGTTTTTGAGCTGGCGGGTGAACTTTACGGCCTGGACATATTTGACGTCCGGGAAATAATCAAGGATACACCCGTAACTAGAATACCTCGTACGCCTGCTTTTGTGGAGGGCGTCGTCAACCTAAGAGGGAAGCTCATACCGGTAATAGACCTTAAGAAGCGCTTTGGCTTGGGGGAGAGAGAAAAGTTCGGGGGTTGAAGGTAAAAATGTTGGCTTTGAGGTACAATGAGGTGCCCAACGTAAAAGTGGGAGCCAATATTGAAGAGGCCATGGAGGTTATGATTACCAAGCACAGCTTTGTTCTACAGGTAACGGACGAGAAGGGAAAGCCGGTGGGATGGCTTAACAGCCTGGATATATTGCGGGCCTTTAAGGAAGACCCCGGTGCAGCAGGGGCCAAGCAAAGAAGCATAGAACAACTCATGCATCCCACCTGCGAAGAGGACTACCTGGACGTGGCCGGGGGGCTATCTGATATAAGTTCGTGGGTCGAAAAGAGGGAGCACCACATCCCCTATTTTACGACTGCCGTGGGGACTGCGGGTATCCTGTCGGTACACGGGCTATTGCAGGAAGCTGTGAAGGAGAGGGACAGAGAGAGGGAGCTGAGGAGAGAGGCCGAGGTACGGCTGGAGCGACTGGGCCACATGCAGCAGGAGATGGAAAAGGCTTTGGCCAACCTTTTTGCCGATCATAAGGTAGTGGCCCAGCTTAAATCGATAGTGGAATACCAGGACGAGTACGACCCGGCTAGCGGAAAGATAAAGATCACCGGGGTGATAAAGGAAGGGGTATACCGTCACGTAGTAAACATACTGCGGCTGCTTACCGAACTGTGGGAGCAGGGGTTAATGGAGCTCGCCGGTATGCACCAAGAGACGCTGGTCAAGACCGCCATTTTCCACGACCTGGGCAAAGTACAACCCCACCTGGCGGTTGGGGAGATCGTTGACCCTAAGGAGGCCTTCGAGCCGGGGAAGTACCACGCTTTCAGGGGCGCTTCGCTGGCGAAAAGGGTTTACCGCCTGGGAGAAAACATAGTCCACCTTATCAGGTATCACCATCACGAAGAGGGGGAGCTACCGTCTGATTTTCCCCATAGCCTTTGCCCCATGCACAGGCTTTTCCGGCTACTGGACGGGCTCTCGGCAGGGATCACCCGGCGGGGCTCCAGGGTTAACCTGAAGGTCATGGGTACCCTAGTACGGGTGAGAGAGGAAAGCAACCACCCCGCTTACAATCGCCACCTGGAGCTCGACCTCTGCTCGGGAAAAGCTGAGGCAAAGCCACTGGAACAGTGGGCTGGAGGGGTACATTGAGGACAAACCAGGATGTTATTCCGGAGAACAATATGAAGCTGGGGTTTCTAGCCTAATTATGTGGAGCTTGCTACCTTTAGAAGAATAACTAAGGCGAATGAAAGGAGGGCAAAGGTCGCCCCGGTGGTTGGAACTCGGCCAGGGTGGGGCGACAGGAAGCAAAATGATGGGAAAGCTTAGTGGAAGTTTGCGGACAAGGATGACTGTTTTATTCGGGCTTATTGTCCTCATCGGGTGCCTGGTGCTGTGGTTTGTAAGCGAAAACCGTGCCGGGAGCGCCCTGGAGGCTGAAGCCAGGGATGCCATGCTTAAAGTGGCCAAGCAGGTTGCTGAGACCCAAGACAGCCGCATCCAGGCGCGGATATATGTAGTAGAAGCACTGGCCAACAGGAACGTCATCCGCGGCATTCAGGGTGACCGCGAGGCCACGCTGGAGGAGAAGATGAAGGCCCTCCAGGATGAACAGAAAAGGGCAGGAAGCCTGGGGTTCAAGCAGTTTGGTATCGCCGATAAAGCGGGAAATACAATCCTTTCCGACGGCAGCAGGGCTAACGTCGCCGACCGCGATTACTTTAAAGCAGCCCTGGAAGGGAAGACCTATTACTCTAGCACTATTGTCAGCAAGGTTGATAATTCGGTCGTGTTTGTGATTGCCACCCCTATACGCCACTATGCTACCAACGAGATAACCGGCGTGCTGTTCGGTGTAGTGGATGGGGCGAAGTTCAGCGAGCTGGTGAAGGCCATCACTTACGCCCGCACAGGGTACGCCCTAGCCGTGGACAGCACGGGCAAGACCATAGCCCATAAGGATACAGAGAGGGTAACAGGCCAGGAGAACATCATAGAGCAGGCCAAGTCCAACCCGGCCCTAACCCCCCTGGCGGCGGTAATTTCCAGGATGGCTAAAGGTGAAGAAGGCGTTGCTGCTTACACCTTCCAGGGCCAGGAGAAGATTATAGCCTACGCACCGGTCAAGACCACCGGCTGGTCGATAGCGGTCACCGCACCCAAGGCCGAGGTGCTGGAGAGGGCGGCGAGCCTTAATCGGGCTCTGCTACTTGTATCTCTCATAATAATCATCCTGGCCCTGATACTGACTTTTGTGATGGCCAGGAGCATTACCGCGCCTATTGTAAATTTAGCAAGGATTGTTAAGAGATTTGGTGAATACGATTTCACTTTCGATGAAAAGGACGAGGCAGTACATTACTTAAACAGAAAAGATGAAATTGGGCAGATTGCAAATGCCCTGGCCAGCATGCAGATGAATATACAGTCTCTGATAAAGAGCTTAAAGACCGACGCTCAAACCCTGGCTGGCAATTCCGAGACCTTAAGCGCTGCCTCCGAAGAGATCGCCTCTTCCTCAGGCGAGGTGGCCAAGGCCATCCAGCAGGTGGCCGCGGGAGCCTCTGAGCAGGCAGGCCATTTGCAGGAGATACTGGGCCTTATTGAGAACATAACGACCAGCCTGGAGAAAGTCTACACTGAACTGGGCCGGGTTAAGGCCAACAGCGAGGAGACTTCCCGGCTGGCCGACACGGGGAAAAAGGAGCTGGACACCCTTATCGTCTCCATCAGGGGCGTACGTGAGGCCTTCAAGGTAGTTGTAGAGAGGCTTGCGGTGCTTAAAGGTTCAGTCAGCCAGGTAGAAGAGATACTGGAAGTGATCAATGGGATAGCGGAGCAGACGAATTTACTGGCCTTGAATGCGGCAATTGAGGCGGCGCGTGCTGGGGAAGCGGGCCGGGGCTTTGCAGTAGTGGCCGACGAAGTGAGAAAACTAGCCGAGCAATCCCGCGCCTCTTCGGATAAGATAAGAGCTCTACTAAACAACATTACTTCAGAGACCAACGAAGTGGTGACCACCTCCGAAGAAGTAACCAGGCAAGTAGCCGGCCAGTTGGAAAATGTGGAGCACACCATTAAGGCCTTCGACGATATACTGGACTCGGTAGCCGCCATCGCGCCCATGATCGAAGCCACATACGGCGAGGTGGACAGCACGGTGAAGGCCAAGGACGTAGTGCTGGAGCGTGTCCAGAGCATAAGCGCCGTGTCCGAGGAGACTTCAGCTTCGGCTGAGGAGATCTCCGCGTCGGCCGAAGAACTATCGGCTTCCACCCAGGAGATAGCGGCCAATGCCCAGCAGGTCTTAGAAGTGGCCAAGAGGCTGGAGGAGCAGGTAGCGCGCTTCAAGGTGTAGAAAGGTCGGGGTTTATTGCGGGGGCCGACCATAACGGCACGGGCCAGCTATGGCGGCCCCCTATCTGTGTATTAATGCTTTAATGTTAGGAGCAGGAAAAGGTGGAAGACATCAAAGTAGGCATAGCTGAATGGAAGGTAGCTCACAACCCGGCGCGCCTCGTAACTCTCGGGCTGGGCTCCTGCGTGGGCATTGCGCTCTATGACCCGCGCAGCTCCATAGGCGGCCTGGCTCACATTATGCTGCCGGATAGCACCGAGTTCCAGGACGTCTCCAACCGGGCCAAGTTTGCGGACCTTGCCATTCCAGATCTTCTGGAAGCCATGCTTCGGATGGGAGCGAGGCGCACTTCCATTGTGGCCAAACTGGCCGGCGGTGCCCAGATGTTTTCATCTGCAGACCGTCGGCTGACCACCCTCAATATAGGCGAGCGCAATGTCGTTATGTCCCGCAAGGTGCTTGAGGACCTTGGCATTCCCATCCTTGCCGCGGATACCGGCGGAAATTACGGGCGTACCATGATACTGGATACCACTAATGGCAAAGTGTACATAAAAACCATAGGCAAGGGCGTAAAAGAAATCTAAAGCGGAGGTAATATATGGATTTTGCCGAGTTCAAGAAGAGGGTGCATCAGCAGTTTGGCCTTTACCTGGAGGGCTATAAGGAACCCCAGCTAAAGAGGCGCATTGAAAGTCTGATGCGGACCCTTCAAGTTAAGAGTTACGATGAATATTGGCAAGTTCTGGTATCGGCACCTGACCAGTGGCAGAAGTTTGTTGACAAGATTACCATCAACGTTTCCGAGTTCTTCCGTAACCCGGAAGTCTTTCAGAAGCTTGAAGAAGAGGTCCTGCCCGACCTCATCAAGAGAAAAGGGGCCCTGAAGATCTGGAGTGCGGGCTGTGCCGACGGCCCAGAACCCTATTCGGTGGCTATGATCTTAAAGGAGATCAGCCCCACCCTGCGCCACCGTATTGAGGCCACCGATGTGGATGAAGGGGCTCTTGCAGCGGCCAAACGCGGCGTGTATGGCTCCAGGGCAGTGCAATCAGTAAGCCCCGAAAGGTTGAAAAGGTATTTCCGGCGTGAGGGAAACGTCTTCATCCTGAGCGAAGAAATAAAGTCGATGGTAATTTTCAGGCGGCACGATCTTCTGAACGATCCTTATGGTAGCAACTATGATTTGATCTTGTGCCGGAACGTGATGATATATTTCACCGCGGAGGTGCAGGACCGGCTGTACCGCAAATTCTACCAGGCCTTGAACCCGGGAGGGGTGCTTTTGACCGGGGCGACTGAGAATATCTTCCGGTACCGCGAGATTGGTTTTGTCAAGCTCTCGACGTGGTTCTACGGCCGTCCGGAGGAGGATTGCAAATGGACCCGTGGGGAAGCCTGAACGCCTTCCACATTGATGTTCTCAAAGAAATAGGCAATATAGGCGCCGGCAACGCAGCCACTGCACTGGCTACCATGCTTGGCCGCCGCATCCGGATGTCGGTGCCCAGGGCCGGGGTCTTGCCAATTGGCGAGATACCAAGCCTTGTGGGCGATGAAGAAGAGCCGGTAGTGTGTGTGGATTTTGTGGTGAGCGGCAGCGCTTCTGGAAAGATCCTTTTCCTTTTGACCCAGGAGAGTGCCCTGAAACTCGTGGACCTGCTCATGGGGCTCCCTGCAGGCACCACGGTTTCCCTGGACGACATGGGGCGTTCGGTCATCATGGAAGCAGGCAACATCCTGACCGGTTCTTTTTTGACCGCTTTTGCCGATTTCTGCCGGTTGCAATTAATCCCCTCTGTTCCGGCAATAGCTCACGACATGCTGGGAGCGGTCTTAAGCTCTGCCTTCCTCGAAGAGGGATATTTTGCCGACCGGGCGCTGGTGACGGAGACGACTTTTTACGACGAGGAGGTATCTTTGAACGGGCACTTCTTTTTCATCCCGGGAAGGGATTCCCTGGCAGTGATAATGAAGTCGCTAGGGGTGGAGATTTAACTTTCTTTATTGGGAAGTCCCCCCGTAAGGGCGGGGATGAACTGTGTTTACACTGAGAACCGAGAAAAGCGAGGGCGAGGAGAAAAGCGATGGCTAAAGTGCTAGTGGTGGACGATGCCGCCTTCATGCGCATGATGATTAAAGACATCCTTACTAAGAATGGCTATGAAGTGGTAGGTGAGGCCGGGAACGGGATGCAGGCGGTGGAGCTGTACAAGGAGCTCAAACCGGACGTGGTCACCATGGATATAACCATGCCTGAGATGGATGGTATCACCGCGGTAAAGGCTATAAAGAAGCTCGACCCGAATGCCAGGATAATCATGTGCAGTGCCATGGGGCAGCAGTTGATGGTCACGGAAGCCATAAAGGCGGGCGCGCGGGACTTCATCGTCAAACCTTTTCAGGCAGATAGGGTGCTCCAGGCCCTGCAAAAGGCCCTGGGTAAGTAGGTATCTCAGAACGAGTGAAACTTTTTCCAGGGGAAAAGAGTAATACAAAACCGGGGCACCGGACGGAGCGTGACATATCTTGTCTTCCAAGATTAGGGTTCTCGTGGTAGACGATTCAGCACTCATGCGCCAGGTTTTGCGCGGCATACTGGAGGCCGAACCGGATATTGAGGTCTGCGGAATTGCCCGGGATGGCATGGAGGCCGTAGAAAAAGCCGTAGAGCTACAGCCTGACGTTATTACAATGGATGTCAACATGCCCGGAATGGACGGGCTGGTAGCGTTAAAGCGCATCCTTGAGCGGGTCCCTGCCAGGGTTATTATGGTTTCCTCCCTCACCCAGGAAGGGGCGGATATAACTATAGAGGCGCTGCGGCTGGGAGCGGTAGATTTTGTCGCCAAACCCGGCGGCAGCATTTCCCTGAGCATTAAACACGTGGCCGAAGAGCTGGTGCATAAAGTCCGGGCGGCGGCTGCGGCCAGAGGCCCCCGCCTCACTCGAGCAATACCCGTTGGCGCGCTGCAGCCGTCTCCGGCGTCGGCTACCGGCCCGGTGCAGGCAACACTTCCATATGGCGCTCCACCCAAGTGCCTGGTAGTCATCGGTGCGTCCACCGGAGGGCCCCGCACCCTGCACGAAATCGTGCCCAGGCTTCCCACTGATCTGCTCTATGCCGTAATCATCATCCAGCACATGCCCCCGGGCTTCACTTTAAGCCTTGCCCGGCGCCTGGACGCCACAGCAAGGTTAAAGGTACTCGAGGCCAGCGATCGCCACAGGATACTCTCTGGAGAAGCAATAGTAGGGAAAGGGGGTTATCAGCTAAAGCTCGCTTCCTCCGGGGGCCACCTTATCTGCCGTCTGGATACCGAGCCCGCGGTGGTCCACAGACCTTCGGTCAACGTCACCCTGCGTTCAGCCATGGAGGCCTTCGATCCAAGGCGCATCATCGGAGTTCTCCTCACTGGCATGGGCGATGACGGCGCAGACGCCATGGTGGAGCTCCGGCGGCGTGGCGGGTTTACCGTGGCCGAAAGTGAGGAGACGGCCGTCATATTCGGAATGCCCAGGGCCGCCATCAAGAAAGGCGGGGCAGAGGTCGTAGCCCCTAGCTACCGGATAGCGGAGATTGTCGAAGAAAGGCTCCGGCAGTACGAGCAGAGCCTATTTATTTGATCAGAGGGGGCCGATGAACGCTACCTGTAATTTCAATGACGTTCGTGGCGGTGCCTATGGCCAAATCTCTGCCGCCACCTGGCCCAACAAAGTGAGACAAAAATATAGCTCTGGATATGTTTCAGATGCCGGAGTCGTGGTTTTTGTGGTGTCAATGTATATTTCTGGTATTATTATGAGGAAATAAAGGGTGGTCTACGGTGGCATGCAATAAAGATACCAGTGTGGCGCGGTTAGCGGGGGCACTGGGAAGTCTTGCTGACCCTATGGAAAAGGTAAGGGTCATCAGTGAGCTGGGCTGTATAGGTACAGAAGAGGCAACAGGTGTCCTTGCCCGTGCTCTTATGAAGGAAGAGGAAAATCTGGTTAGGGAAGCTATAATAAGTGCCTTACTACTATGTGACACCGAAGCAGTAATCAAGGAGATGACGGAATTACTCAACCAGGAGAGAGACACCCGTGCCCGGGTAGCGGCCCTAGAGGTTCTGGCATACAAGTGCTGGGGGCAGGGTAGCCAACAATGAACACAGCAGTCAGCACCTTAAGTGTACACACAGTACCGGGTGGGAGAAAAGGCTGAAAACGGGGAGTATGGCTAAAGGTTGAGGCGTCTGAATTCGTGTCCAGGACAGTGGCAGGAAAACTCCTTTGCTGTTCTGCCTTGGAGGTATACCAGCGATGCAAGTAACACCCAGCCTGTATAAAGCCTTCTTCGAAGCTTCCCCGGAGATTATCCTAATCATCCGCCCAACCGACGGCAGGATAGTAGAGGCCAATTTTGTGGCCTGTCAAGTCTATGGATATGACCCGGGGGAGCTTAAGAAGCTAAGCCTCCGTGACCTTGAAGAGGAGAGCAGTACTGCAAAGCTTGTGGGAACCCAGGGGTCCAGACGATTGGTACACCGGAAAAAAGATGGCAGCCGCCTTGAACTGGAGGCTAACCTCTTCCCCATAAACCTGGAACCGGGAAATAACCTGGTGTGCTTCATGGCCCGTGATGTGACGGTGCAGGCTGCCGCGGAGAGGGAACTCAAGGCGTTAAGCGAAAAGGACCCCTTAACCGGACTATACAACCGCCGTTACCTTAACGAACGCCTGGAGGCTATGGAGCGGGAACAGGTAGTTCCGTTGACCGTAGTTATGCTGGATATAGACGGCATGAAGAACATCAACGACACCTTGGGCCATGAAGCGGGCGACCGGGTGCTACTGGCGGCAGCTTCTACCGTGCGGGCCGCGTTTCCCCCGACGGGCGTGATTGCACGCATAGGGGGTGATGAATTTGTAGTAGTGCTTCCGGGCTACTGCGAGGAGGCGACATCTCCATTTATCGAACTTTTGGAACAGGAGGTAGACCGGATAAACCGGGAGGGTCAGCTTCCCGCTGAGCTCAGCATCTCTGCGGGATATGCGGGGCGAGAAGGCTGGGATACGCCTGCGCAGGTGCTTCTAGAGGTAGCAGACCGGCGCATGTACCGCCGGAAGTTTCTGCGGGGCAAAGGGAGGAAGAGCGACCTCAAGATTGCTCTGACAGAGATTATGCGGGTGTACGGGTTCCTTAACGAAGGACACATGCAGCATCTTCGCGAGAGGGTCATAAGCTTAAGTACGGAGCTGGGTCTACCGGAACCGGAAATAGACGACATAGTATTGCTGGCGGAATACCATGACATTGGTATGGTAGGGATACCTGAGGAAATATTGTTCAAACCCGGGAGTTTAACCAAGGAAGAAAAGAAGCGGATAGAGGAGCACTGCATAATAGGTTACCGGATAGCTGCTGCCAGTCACGAACTGCAGCACATTGCCGAATGGATACTGAAACACCACGAACGGTGGGATGGCAGAGGCTACCCGTTGGGTTTGAAGGAGGAAGAAATACCCTTGGCTTGCCGGATCCTGGCAGTTGCTGATGCCTATGAAGCCATGCTTAGGGAGCGTCCCTATAGGAACGCCTTGGATCATGATGCGGCACTTCGAGAGCTTGTACAGTGTGCAGGGTCCCAGTTTGATCCTGAAGTGGTGAAGGCTTTTGTGAGGATAACTAGAAAGAATTAGGCAGGGTAAGAGTTGGGTTGCAGCCACTGTTTGAACAGGGAGAGGCCTATCGGGAGGGGGAGCATACATGGGGAGGTATTGAAAGTATCGGCGGGCGCTTCCTTGAAAGAAGTCGCCAAGCTAATGCTGGGCCAGAAGAGTCATGTGGCTGAGGTAGATGATGCAGGGCGGCGTATAGGATGGATAGAAGCTTTAGATCTGGTTAAGGGATTACTGAGCGGCAACCCTGACCTCAAAGCGCGGGACATCTGCCAGCCTGTGGAACCTTCCGCCCTTCTCTGGGAGGATATAACCGTGGAAGAATTAGCGCAGTGGTACATAACGCGGGGGAGGATACTTCCTTACTTCATCTCTCAGGAGGATGGTAGCAGTAAACAGCTTTCACCCTGCGATATTGTAGCCGAGCTTCTGGGGTTGAAAAGGCAGGAGGAGACCAGGCGGCTGGCCGCTGAGAAGGCCTACCACGAATTGCGCGAACAGCTCCCCCTCGGTATAGCCGTAGTGGACCAGGAGGGGCAGGTGCTCTACAGCAATGCCCTAGGCTTCTCCATAATCAAATCGTGTAAACTGGAGCCGGATTATTTCCGGGAGAAGATTATAAGGGGCAGAATAGAAGTACTTAAAGGGGGTCGAGGACGTTATTATCGTGTGGCTTGTAGCAGAATAACAGAACCGGGACTGGAGAGGCCGAACGAAGAGGGCTTCCTAGTTCTTTTTACTGACGTAACCAGTGAATACAGGCTAATGGATCTCCTAAAAGGGACCAGGAAGGAAGCCGAGATGGCCTTGGCGGTGATGCTCCCCGACCTGCGCCTGACCCACCGGCTCCAGTCTATAGTGGAGTACAGGGATGAATACGACCCCTCGACAGGAAAGATTCGTATAACCGGCAGGATAACTGAAGGCGTGTACCGCCATGTGATAAACATCCTTAAGCTTGTAGCCGATGCCTTTCTTCAGGGGCTTATGGACCTGCCTGGGATAGAGAAAAACGTGCTGGTAGATGTAACCATCTTTCACGACCTGGGAAAAGTACAGCCGGAGCTAAAGATAGGTGATGTCGTAGACCCCAGGGAAGTATTTGAACCGGGCTACAAGCATGCCTTCCGGGGAGCTGCCCTGGCCGAAGGAGTTTACGGTCTAAAACGAGATACTGTATTACTGATTAAATACCATCACCATGAAGAGAGCGAATTACCTCCGGAATTTCCGGAATACCTTTTACCCATGTACCGGTTGTTCCGGTTGCTGGACGGTCTTTCCGCGGGGATCACCAGACGCGGGGCCAAGGTAAAAATCGCCATAAAGGGATCCCTTATACTGGTGGAGGAACGAAGCCCCGTACCGCAGTATGACAGACGATTTGCCCTTGACCTTTATACAGGTGAGCGAAAAGAGTTACCGAATCCGCCCCCTGAACCAGGCTACCTGCTTCCTACCCAATCAGGTCCAGAAGGATTTAGAGGTTGTATGTCAAATATATAGATAGGCAGGTTCACCAGATTCGGTCCCTGCAATGAATATCTCATATGTCTTAGTAAGACCAATCTGGTAAAGCTGGCACGGCTAGGATAAGGCAAGGGCCTTGAGAATCAAGGCTTCGGGCGCTTTGAACCTCCGTTCGATACTTAAAATCTCGTGGACCGTTTGGTCCGTGCGGGTTCGAGTCCCGCCTCTCGCACCAGTTGGGAATTTAAGGGATTAGCCTCCTCCAGAAATCTTGTTTTGCTGAGGGGGGCTATTTTTATGGACAAAATTGCCAAGCTAAACCCGAAAATTTTGGAGCTATCCCTAGCCCTAGAGGAGTTTCTGCTCACCAAACAGGCCGATGGCTTAGCGTCCTCCACGCTTGCAGTCTACCACCAGCATGTAAAGGACTTCCTTAAAGGAAAATCCCCACCTCTACACCTATGAAGCACTGCAGAAAGTGGCCGAAGAGTATCTTCCCGCTAATCCGGCTCAAAGCATAAGGAAGTCTACTTCCACTTCCGCAACCTCAAAACCTATGGCCAAGGACTGCATAATCCACTTTTTTACCTTATCGTGGGCATCTTCGCAGGAGGCAAATTTTCCCGTGGGTTGATACGCAAGCGAAGCCATGAAATAGCCCCTCCCGAGGCATCGCTCTTATTAGGGCGTTGCCTCTGGAGGGGCTATTTTACGGACCTTGCTCTCCTCACTTTGCTGGAGGCGCGGGCCGGATTTGAACCGGCGAATGGCGGTTTTGCAGACCGCAGCGTTAGCCACTTCGCCACCGCGCCTCGGCTTAAATTTGCTTATAAGATAAAAAATGGAGCGGAAGACGGGATTTGAACCCGCGGCCCTCGCCTTGGCAAGGCGATGCTCTACCACTGAGCTACTTCCGCACAACCCTTGCACGCTTGATTATAACATAGACGGGCTTAATCCGTCAAGGCTAAAAGTAGCGCAGCAGTGCTGACGCACGAAAAATATATAAAGCCGAAGTATAGGGAGTAAAAGCAG
>JBNATU010000046.1:0-12747 GCA_049701195.1 Neomoorellaceae bacterium | reverse complement strand
GGGGAGACAAACGGATAGGCCAGACCTAAAGGGGATATGCCAGGGTCTACTCTACCTAGAGAAATCATTCGCTTAAATATCTCTGTATTATTCCGGCTATAAAGGGCTTAAAATCCTCGAGATGGTTCTGAATTATGTTCCAGATTTCAGCGGAATTAACTTCATCATAAAGATGCACTACACGGTTACGAAACCGGGCCATGGCTTTGTAAGTATCTATCAATTCCGGTGGTATTAAGCCATGGCGGGCTACCAGTTCAATCGTTTCGACGTAGGTTTTCGGTAACCCCCACCCTTCACGGGCAACCAAATGAGCACAAATGTCAAGCATGGCCTCGATTGTCACCTGTAGCATTCTGGTGGCAGCGGCTTCGTACAGACTATTGGTTTCGAACTGGCTAAAATTCATGTCTTGGAACTTTTTTAACTTCCTCAGTTCCTGCCGCATGAATTGCAGCTTTTGGCGGATCTTTTCCTTGTCTACCGTCATAGGAATTCCTCCCGTAGGCCAGCATCAAAATCGCAGTAGAGGCTTTTCAGGTCAGGTTCAAAATCACAATAGCGAAGAATGACGCTTTCCTTGAAATTGGCGAGAAGTATTTGATCCCGGACATATAGAAGCCGGCCTACTTCGATTACCCGCATTTGCAGGGTTACTGGAACCTGCTGTAGGTTTATAAGGTTAATATCCTCACTTTGAACTATACCGGACAGACCAACCTGCAACTCTAATTCACGCCTATAGTCCCAGGGGTTTGGCGGCATCGGTAAGACGGCAAAATCAATGTCTGATAAAGCAGTCTGGAACTTTGTACCATAGGAGCCATAAAGATAAAAGGCCAGAATATCCTCCTGACGGCGGATGAAATCCCTCAGGTTTTGAAGTTGCTGGGGAGAAAGGATTATTTTTGTAAGCTTCCGGCTCAATCTAGTCACAAGAACATCCCCCAATTGCTAATAGTAATCAGCCTATCACCATTTTACCAATTAATAACTGTTGTGTCCAGGTTCAAGGTTTTTTCACTCGGGGATTCCTCAAAGCTTGCTGAAAGTATCGCAGACCTGGGTAAGGTGTTATACCACAAAATAGTAGAAAATGGAGGTGACGGGCGGACCTGACGGCCGGCCTTGTCCGCAGAAAGCATCTCTTGTTATACTGGAAACAAAGGGAAGGTTTTTATATTCACCCTTGCTAACCGAACAGTGGAAGGAGAAAAGTTGATGGTCGTCCTGAACGGGAAAAAAGAAAAGACAAACAGGGATAAATTACCACTACTAACCGAAGCCCGCATCCGCAATCTCGCGGACCCGCAGAGTTTCGAGCGCGGCAGGAATTATTAGTAGGCTCTCGTAAATCCCCAGAAAACCCCAGGTAAAACCGGGGAACAATACAATCAAAGGGAAGTGATGGCAAAGATACAAGGGATATTATGAGAGTGGATTAAAACGATTTTGTAGCGGCGACAAATATAAGCCATAATTGGGTGATAAAGAAACTCCCCGGGAATTGTTGAGGTAAATTACTGGAGGCGACTTATACTAACCGGCCATATTGGCCGCATTGGCCTCTTTCTCCAGTTTAGTTAGCTTCCACTCGCTTTTCTTTAGAGGAGCAAGGCGAATTTCCCCAAATTAAGAGCTGGCAAGAGGGCTTTTCCGCCAGGGGGCAGCTCGGCTCTAGCTGCAAGGTGCTGTGAAAGATGCCGAACTTCTCCGCCAACAATTTCTGGCAGCAGGCCAGAATCTGCGGGTAACTGGCACAGGGGGTGTTTACCAGGAGATGGGCACTTAAGGCGGGTATACGGCCGGATATGTTCCAGATATGCAGGTCGTGTACGTTGGCTACTCCCTCCACTGCCTCGAGTGCGGTGAGCACCTCTTCTGTTTTTAAGTGGGCAGGTGTGCCTTCCATGAGAATGTGCAAGGCTTCCCTGGTGAGGTTGTAGGCGCCGCGCATGATAAGCAGGCTTATCCCGATGCTGATGAGGGGATCCGCCAGATACCAGCCATACCGTAGTACGAGCCATCCGCCTATCAGCACACCTACTGATCCCAGGGCGTCGGCCATGACGTGCAGCCAGGCGCCGCGGATGTTTAAGTTTTCTTCTCCATGGCGGTGCAAGAGAACCCCGGCAAGGAGGTTGGCCGCCAGGCCTATGGCCGCTACGATGAACATTTCCCGCCCCCGGACATCCACGGGATGGAGCAGTCTTTGGCCGGCTTCTATGAGGATCCATAAAGTAATGCCCCATAGGGAAATCCCGTTTATGAAAGCGACGATTACTTCCAGGCGGTGAAACCCGTAGGTATGGACGGGAGTGGGCTCTTTGCGGGCGTAGATCAGGGCCAGCAAGGCCAGGCCCAGGGCTACAGCGTCGGTCAAAACATGCCAGGCGTCGCTCAGGAGGGCCAGGCTGTTGGCGAATATTCCCCCCCACAATTCCCCGCCGAATACCAGGAGAGTTAAGGCCAGGGAGATAAAGAGGCGGCCTTGAGGTGTAGCATGGAAGCTGTGTTGGTGAGTGTCTTCTCTGCCCAAATTCAGAAAGCCCTCCTTAAAGAAGATAAGGCAAAGATAAAGGATAAACCCCGATAATAATAAACTGATAAATATAACGAGGAGATAGATAAAGATAACAAGAAGATACTACGAATAAGAAAATACTCCGGAATGCACCGGAAAAAGCTAATTCTTTAAGCGGCAGGTGGAGGCGTCGTCGCTGAACTTTTGGTAAAAGGCCTGCTTCTCTTCCAGGCCCATACTGCGTTCGATAATAGCGGCTATAAGTAATATAGCCGGCAGGTTGACCAACCAGCGGGTAAGGGCGAACTTCACGCCCAGAGCCGACATTTCGAATAAGAACATGGGTATTTTCAGGGTGGCCCAGGCGCACAAAAATACAATTATATTATAATATCTCACGCCCTTCTTGGCCATCACTTCAGCCACCGGAAAAGCTCCGTATAGAGGACCGGCGGCGGCGGCGCCGAGAAGGATGCTCAAGGCCGGTCCCAACCAGCCGGCTCTCTCACCCATATAGCGCATTACCGTTTCCCTGGGCACCCAGGTATCCAGCAACCCCAGGAGAATAAAGATGGGCGGGATTATACCCAGCATCTCCCTAAAATTAGCGAAGGTATAGGAAAAGATAGTTTTTCCCGTCTGGCGATAAAAACCTAAAACGATCAGGTCGAAGAGCAGAAGGCTCAAGAAAAAGCGGTAAGTCCACAAGACTTTTTTCATGTTCCCACCACCAGACCTATGATCAAAGCTACCAGGAAGGAATAGAAATAGCTCAAGGTGTTGCGAAGAATAGTCTCCTTCTTACCAAAATATTTTATTTCCAGCGGTGCGGTCACAAATCCCACCATCATGAGAGTAGAGACAAAGACCGCCATCTGCATGATGCCGGCTCCCCTATCCAGCAGGGATTTTACCAGGGGGAAGGCTATAAAACCGGGGATAAGAGTAATGGACCCTACCAGGGAACTAAGGAACATTCCTAAAAAGCCTGTCTTCGCGCCCACAAACCTGGCGACAAGCTGAGGAGATACAAAAGTCAACATGATCCCCACCAGTGCCAGGATGGCTGCGAAGTCGGGCAGTATTCCCAGAAACGACTTTAGAGCCTTACGCAGGGCTATTACGGTTTTGTGCTTGTCTTTGGTCCACGAATATACCAGAGCGGCTATGGCCAGTATGTAAGTAAAAATGGTAAACATGCTCCTCGCCGTCCCTCCTCCAGAAATCTTCCCAAAATAATCTTCTCATTTTCATCGTTTGTGGTGAGGGTGCCCTCCCTCATGAGCGGCCCCTTCGAAAATAAACTTCCCCTTTTTAAGGTCCTTTATGGTTCGGGAAGAGGACACCATCCCTCATGGGCGTTTCCTCTGGGAATAGCCTTCCCATCTTCTGAGGTTTCTGTCCCAGGTCTGAGGGAGAGGGCGCTCGTCCTTATAGAGGGCGGCCCAGAAAAGATACGCCGGGAGGAGGCAGCGCTTCTCGCCGGCGTAATGGTCGAGACGGCCCAATGCCTTATCCTTATTGTTCCCGCATTTTTTTGATCCGTTCCTCTACCGCTCGTTGTTCGGCCCGGAGGTCCTCCAGATATTTCTCCAGACGGGCTATTTCCTCTTCTTTGGTAAAATAGCGCCTGTGGAAGTGAGGAGAAGGGCAGCAGCATTTAAAAGAATGGTGACTTTCTTTCGGGTGGCAGCACATTTTAGCTTCACCTCCTTTCGGGGGAAAAATAGCGGTTATACCTGTCCAGAAATTTTTCCAGGGTCTCTTTCCTTCGGCGGATGGTGGAAGCCCAGGAATGAAGCACATCTTCCCCTTCGGGGGTCAATTGATAGAGGCGCCGGGCCGGCCCCGGTCCTTGGGTGTTCCACTGAGAAGTTACCAGCCCTTCCTCCTCCATCCGGCGCAGGTTGCGGTAAACGGTGGTAGCATCCAAGCAGTGATGGAAGCCGAATTCCAGGAGCTTTTCCACCAACTCGTAACCGTGGGCCGGCTCCTGATATAAGAGCAGAAGCAGATAGGGCTGAAGCAGGGGCAAGCGGGTGGTGTGACCATGGCAATAATGCCCCTTTGGACCGGCGGAAAAATCATTACACATATATACCATTACTCCTTATGTGCATAATGCATATAAGTACATTTATAAGTCTATTCCCTCGGGCGAGTTTTGTCAAGAGGAGAATGGCCTGGCGCATCCCCACTTTTGCTTCTAGGCCTGCTTAGGCTTGAAAGCGCGCGACTAAACCCGAGCGGCTAGCCAAACTTAACGAGGCCGAAAGCGGAGGCGGGGTCGAGGATAGGATGTCCGAGACCGGCCCATCGGCAAGGATGCCGATTGGGCCGGGAACCCCGCCGGAGCTTGAGGTCGAGCGCTAGTTTGGCCCGCGAGGGTTTTTGGAGCGAGCGCAAGCTAAGCAGGCCTGGGATCAAAACTGGGGATAGTTCAGGAGAATGGCCGGCATCTCTTTTACGCCCTGACGATAGTATTTTCCAAAAGGCATTTCGCTAAGAGAAGGGGGGAAGTGGAGAAGGAGCGAAGAGGAAGCGGAGATGGTCTTCGAGCCTAGCGAAAGGGAAATAGCGAAATAAAGGCCACGGGTAGCCGGGATAACCGTGGCCTATTCGCCAGTAGTTGTGCCGGCCGGGCGTGGCCGGCATATCCTCCCCGGCATGGCCGGTTAGTTGGTCCGTATCTCCTGGCGCATGAAGAAATAGTAGGCCAGGGCAAAGATGAGCATGGTAGCGGCTATCAGACCCACCAGGTGAGGCCAGATGAGGAGCAGGCTTTGCCCCAGGGGTAAAAACCCGGGGATAGCTCCGATTACCTGCTGGATGAGGACCGGTCCCAGGGTACGCACTCCGGGGTTGAGAAGAGTTATGGTCGCTTCATCGTAGAGCGTGGTGGGAGACAGGCGACTTAACCCCTGCTTCCATAAAGCATTGCGCAGCAGCACATTGGCCGGCGCATCTTCAGGGGCCGGGAACAGGCCGTCGGCTATGATGCCGGCCAGCATAGGAGCAAAGATAGCGAAGAAAAGCCATACGGCTATGCCGGCCAAGGCCGAAGTGGCGGTCTGGCGGAAGAGCAGGGAAAAGAGCAAAGAGAGACTGAGCCAGAAAGCTACGTAAATAATGGTCACCAGCAGGTAAGCCAGAATGCGGCCTATCTCTTCACCCTGTGGGGGCACACCGATTAAGATTAAGCCCAGGCCGGCCACCAGCAACCCCAGGGCCATAATCATAGTGGCCAGGACCGCGATGCCGGCCAGGAATTTGCCGTTAATGACATCGTCGCGGTAAATGGGTTGAGCCAACAGGCGGCTCAAGGTGCGCTTGTGGTATTCGCCGTTTATGGCGTCGAAACCTAGCGCCAGGCCCAGAAGAGGACCTAGAAAAGACAGAAAAGAAATAAAGGGTGGGAGCGAACCACCGCTGGTGGTAAAAAGCTGTAAGAACACAAAACGGGAATTCTGATCGCTGACCGACTGCCGGATGTTCAGCGCAGCCACATAAAGCGCAGATAGGCAGGCTACGGCCACCAGGGAAAAAATGATGCTCATGCGCGTGCTGCTGATGTGGTCGGACAATTCTTTAGAAAAGATGACTTTTAAGCCGCCGCTGCTGCGAAAGGCCTCACGCCACCAGCGGAGGAAATCTTGCAACTTCTTGCGCCATTCGTTCATGCTCTTCCCTCTCCCTGAAAGTATTCCAGATAGATGTCATCGAGATTGTACCCGCGGGCCCGCAAATGGAGCAGCGCTATCCTTTTCTCGGCCAGGAGCCGGGTTAGCTGGGGCCGTACGTCGTTACCTCTGGAGCACCGCAGATAGAGGTACGGTCCCTGACTTCTGACTTCTTCTACACCCTCCAGGGAATGGAGGAGAGCCAAGACTTCACTTGTTTGAGGGTCTACTTGCAATTCAATTTCTAAAGGTTTTCCGGACATGACCTGCCGACCCAGAGTCTCAAGCGGACCGACGGCCAGCAGCCTGCCGCCCACAAAGATGCCCACCCGATCGCAGACCTGCTGGATCTGGTGCAAAAGGTGTGAAGATATCAGGATAGTTTTGCCCCTTTGGCGGGAGAGACGCGTTATTAGGTCCAGCAGCTCGCGCACGCCTTCAGGATCAATACCCAAGGTAGGCTCATCCAGGATGATAATGCGGGGATCTTTAACCATGATATCGGCGATACCCAGCCGTTGCCTCATACCCCGGGAGAACTCCCTTACCTTGCGGTCGGCGTGTTCCTTCAGGCCTACCTGCTCCAGAGCCGCTTGGATACGCCGTTCACTCTCCTCCGGAGCTATGCGGTTCAGCCGGGCCGTATACAGCAAGTTTTCCCGCGCCGTCAAATCATCGTAGAAACCGACATTGTCGGGCAGGTAACCCACTATGCTTTTGACGGCCAAAGGGTTGCGCGTGGCGTCCAGTCCGGCCACCAGGGCGCGGCCGGAGGTGGGCTCGGTAAGCCCCAGCAGCATGAGTATAGTAGTAGTTTTTCCCGCGCCATTGGGGCCCAGCAGTCCGAAGATCTCTCCCTCATAGATCTCCAGGTTGAGATCTTGGACCGCCGTTACGGAGTTATACCGTTTGGTCAGGTTCTCGGTAACGATAATGGCTGCCGACTTCATGTTTATCGCCGCCCGTATTTGTAGAAGATCCAGGCTACACCGCCCAGTACTGCCAGGACTAATAACACTCCCACCACTCCCCACAGAGTAGAGGTTCGGACGCTGACGCGGAAAGTGGCGGTGGTGCTGGCTGCCGGTGAATTAGCCGTGATGTTAACCACATAGTCACCGGCAATGGCCTCTTTAGCCGGTTTGATATAAGCGATGACCTGCCGGCTTTCCCCCGCAGGCAGAACGTCCAGGGTGTCGGGCTCAAAGGTTACCGCCCAATTAGTAGGAGCTGCCGCAGAAAAGGTGATATTTTGCAAGTCCGAGGTTCCGGTGTTCTTGATGATTAAAGTGAGCGGACTTTCGGAGCCGGCAGTAGCTTCGGCGTTGAGGCGCTCGGTGGGGGTGGTGATCTCCATGGTATAGCTTCCCGTTATAACTACTTTAAGGACCACACTGGCCTTGCTGTTGGTAGAAGCTGCCTCGATAGGGATGTTGTAGGTGCCCGCTTTGACCCCTTGAGGTGGTTTGACGGTCACGTCTAGGCCCTGGCTCTGGCCGGGCTTCAAGCTCAGACTGGCGATCTGCTTGTTGTCATAGGCAGGGCTGAAGGTGACCTGCCACCCAGGCGGGGCCTGAGCGTTTAAACTGTAAGAACGCTCTTGGGCACCGTTATTAGTTAAGTCGACGCGGAACTGGAAGGTGGTGCTGCTGGTACCGCTGAGCACCGGGTACTGGGTGGTCATTTTGTCGTTGCCGCTGGGGGTTTCATTAATCGTTAACCTCAGGGACAGGGTGGAGCTGGCACCGGCCCCGGCAGCTCTGATGACAAATTCATACGTCCCCGGCTTGGTATCTTGAGGCACGTCTACTTGAAAATCCACTTTGGCCGGTTCCGTGTCGCTTACGAATACTTGGTTAACCATCATGCCCCCGCCTTTGAAACTGGTAGGCCAGCCTTTAGGGGCGGAGGTTACCTGGAGATCCACTTTTCTGGGAACGCTGCTCTTAAGCTCCAAGGGGAAAGTTACCGTTTCCCCAGGGCGCACCTCGATCCCGGGAAAGGCAGTGGATAGGAGCAGGCCATCGCCGGCCTGGACGGGCATTATCGGTTGAGCCCAGGACAGGCAGAAAAACAATAGGGTAAAGACCAGAAGGAATACCCGGTTTTTGGACATCTTGCTACACCTCGCATTTTACTGACCGTAATGATTTCCGTAAGTGACCCCGGATCAAATGATTTCTTTCGACACCTCCTTTTAAAATCCTGCCTTCTGTGTATTAAGGGGCTTTTTCTTAGAGAAAACTAAGATTTGGTGGTGACTATGCGCCTTTTACATCTTTCCTGGGAATATCCTCCCCATAGTGTGGGCGGATTAGCCCGCCATGTAGAAGATTTGACTCAGGCTTTGGCCAGGGAAGGTCAGGAAGTACATGTATTGACCGTGGGGCAGGGGGGAGACACTCCCGGCCGGAAATCCGAGCAGGGGGTCTTGGTCCACCGCGTAGAAGCTTATCCGCTACACTCCCCCGATTTTTTAACCTGGGTGTTACAACTTAATATTCGCTTTTTGGAAGAGGCTATGGTGCTTTGGCGAACTTATGGCCCCTTTGATATTATCCACGCTCATGACTGGCTGGCGGCTTTTGCCGGCCGGGCCCTGAAACATGCCCACCGTTTACCTTTAATAGCGACCATTCATGCGACCGAAGCCGGCCGCAACCGCGGCCTGCATAATGATTTGCAGCGCTATATCCACAGTGTAGAGTGGTGGCTCACTTATGAGGCCTGGCGGGTCATTGTTTGCAGCCAGCATATGCGGGAAGAAGTGCAGGGCCTTTTCCAGGTACCTGCCGATAAAATTGTAGTTTTGCCCAACGGCGTAGTACCGGCTAAATTCCGCGAAGTTCATCCCGATGCCGCCCTGCGCCGGCGCTATGCTCTACCTCAAGAAAAAATTATTTTCTTTGTGGGGAGGCTGGTGGTGGAAAAGGGCGTGCAGGTTTTGCTGGAAGCTATGCCCAGGGTACTGGCGAGCTGCCCGGAAGCCAAGCTGGTGGTGGGCGGTCAGGGGCCTATGGAAGGGGAACTGAAGAACCGGGCCTGGGAACTGGGGATCGCCCATAAGGTTTGCTTCGCCGGGTATCTGGATGATCGCACGCGCAACCAGCTTTATCGCCTGGCAGAGGTGGCGGTATTTCCCAGCCTTTATGAGCCTTTTGGTATTGTGGCCCTGGAAGCCATGGCCGCCGGCACACCGGTGGTGGTGAGCGAGACAGGGGGTCTAAAAGAGATTGTTACCCATGGGGTGAACGGCCTGCGCGCCTTTCCCGGCAATGCCCATTCTCTTGCCGATAACCTTATCGCTCTTCTTAAGGACCCCATGCTGGCCGCCAGGGTTAAAGAGGGAGGCACACGGTTGGTAGCTGAGGTCTATGACTGGGAAAAAATCGCCCGGCGTACTCTGCAACTTTACTGCACCGTGTATGAGGAGTATCGCCGTACTCCCTGGCCCGAACGGATGCCGGTGAAGGAACGCTTCCGCCGTTACGCTCTGATGTTAAGCGGGGCTAAAGGTAAAACCGAGCCTGCCGGAGAACCTCCTTCTTTTAGCGGACGTTACGATTTGGTGGGCCGCCGGGCCGCTCTGTTAAATCAAAGCCGGGGAAGGGATGGATGGTTATGAGGCTTATTTTAGGTGCTGGCCAGCCCATCTGGAGCCGGTGGCAGGATCCGGGTGGGGAGACTGTTTCGGAAGCCTTTTTCGGTACTTCCGAAACAAGTATGATTTTCCGGTGGTTGAAGTTTTGTCCCTCAAGGGCTCTTAGGCTTGTGGGGGAGGGGAAAATCAAAGAGAATTACAGGCTTTAGCCCGTGAGCAGTCGCCGAGTTTTGCTTCGGAAGTACCCTTATTTTCGTTGGGAGGTAAGGAAAAATGAAAGCCATTATTATGGCCGGAGGTGAGGGTTCCAGGCTGCGGCCTTTAACCTGCCGGCGTCCCAAACCATTGGTCCCGGTAGCCAACCGTCCGGTTATGGAATATTGTGTGGAGCTTTTGCGCGAGCAAGGCTTTAAGGAGATAGGAGTAACTCTACAATATTTACCCACCCTGGTAGAAGAATATTTCGGTGACGGGTCCGATTTCGGAGTGCGCCTGCGGTATTTTGTGGAGCACTCTCCCTTGGGCACAGCCGGCAGCGTGAAAAATGCCGCTGATTTTTTAGACGAAACCTTTGTGGTGGTGAGCGGAGACGCCCTGACGGACTTTAATCTGCAAAAGGCCCTGGATTTCCACCGCGAGCGCAGGGCCATGGCCACGCTGGTGCTGACCCAAGTGGAAAATCCCCTGGAGTACGGGGTGGTTATTACCGAGGAGGACGGCCGCATACGGGCGTTTTTGGAAAAGCCCAGCTGGGGGGAAGTTTTCAGCGACCGGATCAATACAGGTATTTATATCCTGGAGCCGGAGGTTTTGGAACTGGTACCCCCGGATACTTTCTTTGATTTTAGTAAGGACCTGTTTCCGCTGTTGTTAAGAGAGGGCAAGCCCCTCTTCGGTATAACTCTCGAGGGGTACTGGTGCGACATCGGCCACGTCGGTCAATATATACAGGCGCACCAGGACATTCTTACAGGCAAAGTCAAGATAAAAGTGGTCGGCGAGGATAAGGGCCAGGGGGTAGTGGTAGGAGAGGGGGTAGAGATTGACCCCACTGCTGAAATACGCGGGCCCGTACTCCTAGGCGGCTTTTGTCGCATTGAGGCGGGCGCCATCCTGGGGCCCTATACGGTGCTGGGTCCTTACTGCCGTGTGGGCAGGGGCGCCCGGGTGGAGCGGGCGGTCTTGTGGGACAAGGTTACTGTAGGGGCGCAAAGCATAGTGGAAGGTGGTATACTTCTAACTCATGCGGTTTTGGAAAGCGGAGCGCGGGTCCTGGAAGGAGCCGTCGTGGGCGACGGCAGCCGGGTTCTGGCCCGGGCCGAAATCCGGCCGGGAGTAAAGGTCTGGCCGCAAAAGTGCGTGGACCAGGATGCCGTTTTGCGGGATTCTCTGATCTGGGGCCAGGGCATAGGTCGGCCTCTCTTTATAGGCAGTGCTGCTCCGGGCCGGGTAAGGGGCGATTTTAACCCCGCTCAGGTAGCCAGGCTGGGTGCCGCTTTTGGAGCCGCTTTCAAACCGGGAGCCAATATAGGGGTGAGCGCCTTTAGGGGCGGCAGCGGAGAAATGCTCGCTAAAGCTTTTATGGCCGGCCTGATGAGCACAGGGGTAAAGGTGGTGGATCTGGGCCGCCTGTTGATGCCCGTGTTCCGCTTCGCCGTGCGGTCTTTGCAGCTTGATGGAGCTTGTCAGATCAAGGAGGATGCTGATTTACGGGATAAAGTCTGGCTGCACCTGGTGAACGGGAAGGGAGCGGATTTGCCGCCGGGAGAAGTGCGTAAAGTAGAAAACCTATTTTGGCGGGAAGACGGCCGTCAAGTAGAAGAAGACCGGGTGTGCGCCACTATTTATCAGCCGGGGTTGACGGAAGCTTATCAAGATTATCTGCTAAGTGCTCTGGACACCGATATTATAAGCCGTCGCCGCTTGCGGGTGGCTTTGGGTTGCCAGGAAGGGAGTGCAGAAGTGGCCAGCAGTTTGCTCTGCCGGGCCGGTTGCGAGATAATACGGTTGGATTTTGCCCCCGGGAAGACCTGGGGAGAAATCCGGGATGATCTTCCCTTTTTTGCCCAGGAGATACGACGTTACCAGGCGGAATTGGGAGCCGTAATGGATAAGAATGCCGAGAGATTATTATTACTGGACGGTAATGGTTCGGTGGTGGATGAGGTACGGAGGATGGCCCTCCTAACCCAGGTTTACTTGGAAGAAAATGGTCCCCAAACCCTTACTCTCCCGGTAGCTGCACCGCGGGCGGCGGAGATGGTGGCCGAGAATTTGGGCGGCCGCATCCGGCGCGTAAAAAACCATCCCGGGCTGCTTCAGGAGGCCGTACTCCAACAAGAGGGCGAGGGTCGCTATTCCCAGTTCAACCTGCAATTCGACGCTCTGGCAGCTTTAGCTTATGTAGTTGATTGGCTGGCCAGGCGTGACTTTCCGTTAAGCGAAGCTATAGCCCGGCTGCCGGGCGTTTACCGGAGCACGAGGCTGGTACCCTGCCCCTGGCAGGTTAAAGGGAGGGTAATGCGCGCCCTGGTGGGGGAGGAAGATGGTCAGAGGGTTCAGCTTTTAGACGGCATTCAGATAAACTACCCGCAGGGCTGGGCTCTGGTCATACCCGATGAAGAAGAGCCCCTCTACCGCATATATGGCGAGGCCTTCTCCCAGGAAATGGCCGAAGAATTGGCGGCGTTTTTGGAGGCGCGGTTACAGGAGATTATCCGGCAGGGGTGAGACTGAGTTATCCCCAGTTTTTGCTGGGGAGGCCTGCTTAGGCTTAGAAGCGAGCGACTAAACCCGAGCGGTAGCCAAACTTAGCGAGGCGAAAGGCGAAGGCAGGCCCGAGGCCATGGATGGCCGAGGCCGGCAACTGAGGCAGGATGCTTAAATTCTGCCGGGAAGCCTGCCGGAGCCTTGAGCCAAGCGCTAGTTTGGCCCGCGAGGGT
>JBNATU010000045.1:0-13709 GCA_049701195.1 Neomoorellaceae bacterium | reverse complement strand
TCGATGCTCATGGTTTCTCTTGCTTAAGTTAGACTTAGGGTAAATGGCAGCTATACCCATTTCTCGCATGTGGCGCAGGACGGCTTTGCGGTTGACCAAGAATCCCTCCCTTCGAAGCTGGATGGTAATGCGCCTGTAACCGTAAAAGGGAAACTCGGTGTATATTTCGTCGATGCGGTGCTTTAGGGCAATTTCTTCTGGGGAAGGGGGCGCGGGGTGATAGTATAAGCTAGAGCGGTTTAGACTTAAGAGCTCCGCCTGCTTTTTGATAGATAGTTCTGGATGGCCCCATTCCACCAAACCCAGGCGCTCCTCCCGGCTAAGCTCAGAGGCCACTCTTTTTTTTAAGCCAGGCCAGCTCAGTGCTTAAGCGGCCGACTTCTGCGTAGAGGTCTTGGATTTTCTTCTCGTATTCGGATTTCATGTTTTCTATGGTTTTAGTTTCATCGCTAAAGAGAGATGGCAGTTTTTCCAGGGCTGCATGTCTCCACTTGTTTAGAAGGGAAGGGTGAATGTCATATTCGGAAGCGAGCTGAGAAATGGATTTTTCTGGCATCGGTGGCGGTTACCTCCTTTTCTTGTTTCGTCCACCCTTGTTATATCACAGAGGATTAAGGGACCGCCACCTTCATTTTCCACGATTTTTAGGACATCGCCAATCCGTTTATTGAGTAGGAAAAAATCTTGATCATAACGTTACGTAATGTAGTATAAATAAACCCGACGAGGGAGTGAAGTATGGATGAGAAGTATTAATAGAGACGAAGGTAAACTGCTTACAGTAGGCGAACTTGCCCGAAAGAGCGGGGTTACAGTGCGTACGTTGCAATATTATGATAAAATCGGGCTTTTGAGCCCGAGCGAATACAGCGAGGGTGGGCGGCGGATGTACAATAGAGGCGATATCTTACGTCTGCATCAGATACTTTTTTTAAAATCGCTTGGTTTCTCATTAAAGGAAATCCGCGACAGACTGCTACCCACGGAATCAACCGCAGAACTGGAAAAAGTGTTCACACACCATAAAGAAGTGCTTCTTGCTCAGATTTCGCAAATGCAAGAAGCGGTAAACCTTATTGAAAAGGTTATAGAGGAAATCAGGTCGGGTAGCGAAATTGCCATTGACAGACTCTTCACCATAATGGAGGCAACCCGGCGAGGTAACCCTTATTCCTTCATGCTTCGGTACTTTAGCAAAGACCAGATGGAATACCTTCTTAATCGTTTTGAAAATAATAAAGACGTTGTGATTGACTTCGAAAAAAAATTACGGGAGCTTACTGCCGAGCTTATTGAACTATACCAACGAAATGAGGATCCGAAGGGTAGCGCAGGCCAAAACCTAGCAGCTAAATGGTGGGATTTGTTGATGGTATTGACAGAAGGGGACCCTGATTTGATTCAAAACATATTTGCAGCAGGCGCAGATGAGAACAACTGGCCGTCAGACATCCAAAACTTGAAAGAAGCAATGATGTCATTTTTAGGGCGAGCACTCAGCGCTTATTTAAAAAATAACGATATAAAACTACCTTTTTTGGAGGGAAGATAAAGATGTCTGAATCCGTAATATCCGTTAGAGGGTTAATCAAACGTTACGGCAGTTTTGTAGCCGTAAACGGCGTCAGCTTTGAGGTAAAAAAAGGAGAGATATTCGGATTATTGGGGCCTAATGGAGCCGGTAAAACGACCATTCTTGAATGTTTAGAGGGTATACGTCAGCCGAATGGAGGCACATTGAGTATCAGTGGCCACAATCCCCATTCGAATGGAAAGAAACTACGTCAAATACTTGGTGTACAGCTACAATCTTCGTCGCTACCAGATGGAATACGTCCAAGAGAAGCCATGACATTGGTCTGTACCTGGCATGGCATGCCACCGCGCTTTGACCTGTTAAGCCGTTTCGGGCTGGATTCCCAAAGCAAGAAGCAGTATCGTGAAATGTCAACAGGAGAAAAACGACGCTTGCACCTTGCCCTGGCTCTAGCCAGTAACCCGGCTGTTGTCATCCTCGATGAGCCCACAGCCGGTTTAGACGTTCAGGGGAGGGCACAACTTCATAATGCTATTCGCGAGTTAAAAGCATCCGGAGTTACCATCCTCCTGGCAACACACGACATGGCAGAGGCAGAATCCCTATGTGATCGTATTGCAATCATTATTCGCGGTCGTATCGTTGCAATTGGAACCCCAGCGCAGATTACTGCAACTGGGCAGGCAGAAACAAGGATTATACTGCGTACAAAAAGAAACTGTCTCCTGCCCGGCAGAGATATTGGCAGTGCCCGTTTTCTAAAGCAGGTGGAGAATTACGGAATATGGTTGTGCCGTGATGCTGCTGCAGGAGTTATGGAACTTTTAAAAGAAGTACAGCAATCGGGCGATTCAGTAGAAGATCTGCGAGTGGAGCGGCCTTCTTTGGAAGAAAGATTTCTTGAACTTATTGAAGGAGGTATACAACAATGAATGCTTTTTTCCAACATCTTTGGATCCAGTTTAAAATCGATATTCGAGAACGCGGTACTCTTATGACTTACTATCTTGTACCACTTGTTTTTTATTTTGTAATGGGCGCTGTGTTTTCTTCCATAAATCCCTTGGCCAGACAGACTCTACCAGC
Organism: Neomoorellaceae bacterium; assembly: GCA_049701195.1. Lineage (GTDB taxonomy): Bacteria > Bacillota > DSM-521 > Neomoorellales > Neomoorellaceae > JBNATU01. The sequence goes on along the minus strand of JBNATU010000045.1, from coordinate 11,086 downwards.
AACAATGGCCATATTTGCTGTAACAATGGGTGCTGTGCTCGGAATACCGACGCCGATTGTGAAAATGCGCGAATTTGGCGTACTGCGTGCCTACCATGTTTGTGGCATACCCGCAGGTGCAGTACTCTTTATTCAATCGATTAGCGCCTTCTTGCACCTTCTCGTTGTTTCAATAATTATATTTGTTACCGCACCTGTATTTTTTGATGCCAGTTATCCAAAAAGCTTCTCTGCCTACTTTTTATCTCTCTTGATTCTGCTATTTGTCAGTATTGCGCTTGGAGTGTTAATCGGTATGGTGGCGCGAAATCAATCAATAGCATTGATGCTTTCGCAATCTATATTTCTGCCAACCGTGTTGCTCAGCGGAATTATGTTTCCCACAAGTATGCTTCCTCAACCCCTCAGAATGTTAGGGCGCTTTCTTCCTGCCACTTATATTATGCAGTCTTTTTCTGGCTTTGCCTTCGCGTTGCCCACCGATATCGATGCCACATTTTCGCTCTTGATCACAGCCGGAATTGGAGTTGCGGCTGTAATTTTAATCGTAATAAAGTTGAAGGCGCTTGAAAAATCGTTATAATGCCCTAGCTCTCTAGCCCCCAACGGGATTGGAATAATTTTGTGGGATTGGTAGACTAGAATTCGTTGGGGGAGGAGATTACCATGAAGCGGTATTTGGAAGAGTTCAAGCCGCAGGTGCTTGCCGAGTGTGAGGAGGTGGGTAATATCACCGTTGTCGCCAGGCGCCACCAAATCTCGAAGGATACAGTGTACTATTGGCTCCAGAACCGGCGCAAGCACGGTTCGGCTTCAGCCCCACCAAAGGCGGCCTCAAAACGTATTGAGGAGCTCGAGAAGCAACTTAGGACTGTCAGTACCGAGAATGAGCAGCTAAAGCGACTTCTTGCCGAGAAAAAGCTCGAGCTGGCAATATTGCGGGGGTTTAGGGATAAGATAAACCCTCGGTAGCCGAGAAAGTCGCTCAAACTCAGAGGTGGATAGAGCAAGGGTATGGCCTTAAGCTATCCAGTGAACAGGTTAAGGGGCGGCTTAAATAGCTCCTCATCAGCTATGGAAGATGGACATCAAGTATGGCTACCCAATTTACGTCTGAGAGGTTCGAGAGCTTGTGCGAGCACCTCAGCATACACCACGAGCTAATACCGGTGAGGAGCCCTAACCTTAACGCACACATCGAGGCTTTTCACGCCATATTGGAGCGCGAATGCTACCAGCGGTATGAATTCCAGGACTTTATACATGCGTACAAGGTCATAACGGAGTGCATGAATTATTATAACCGCCGGAGACGGCATGGTAGCTTGGGCTACCTATCGCCCGAGGAGTACCTCAATGATTTTCTAAGCAAACATGTGAGTAAGCGAGAATTTGCGGTATAATCTCCAAAGTCGAGAGCCAGACCGGCATGGTGAATGTACTTATTTCTGGCCTGGAGGGGAGTAATATTCAGGGAGAAGGCACCGGGATCTCCTCCGTAGCAGAGCCACTTAAGCCTGGCGTTTTCTATAAGCCTGCTTAACACCAGTTCTGGCTCCCGGTCGAGCAAAAGAAACCTGTACTGGCTGGAAGGTGAGGTCCGGCTATCGCTTATGATAAAGGGTGAAAGGGTGGTAACTTCGAGATACCCTCGCCTTATGTCCGGCGCTTTAATAGGTTCTACTGCGACCACTTTAAGCTCCGTTTCGCCCAGGCTAAGGCCCGAAACCATTACTGCCCCGGCCGAGAAAGCGGATATAACCCGCGGGTCAGGAGAAGAGAGATAAAAATGTACCTCCGGGTCCCCGAAAAAGATACCTTGCTCGTTTACTACCCTGGTAAAGGCGAAAAGCCGGGAATAGGCGAAAAGTTTAAGCCGTGGAGTGTCTTCCCCCTTCCAGCCTCCATCATGAAGCCAGGCGGCAAAGGAGGGATCAGCGCCTTTAAATATGTCGTACACTATAGCCGTAAGACCCTGCTGTAGTATTCCGTGGGGCACGAAAAACGTCTTGCCAGTGGTCGTGCGAAGCTTTACTCTAAGGCGCATTCTCTTTTCCCTTCCCCGCATCCCTTAAGACCGCCGGAACCAAGGAAAAACTAAACTCTCATCCCCGCCCTCTATACTCCGGTTTCAACATAACACAGTCCCTGCCAAAAATCAACCAGAAGAAACCCCGGAGGCATCTCCCCGCCGAACCGGGTGGAGCTGGAGACCTAACCATAACTGTTCTTTGGCCTCCCGGCCTGGAGGCAAGTGGCTCAGCTCATGACATAACCTTAGGAGCTATTAGAATCACTATCCGAACCGGTATTAGACCTTAAGAAACTTAATAACGCCTCCAGCAACAACTTGTATTCCCGTTCAGTGTCTTTAGCCATCGCACGGCCCAGGTAAGATAATCTTTCCAGCAACAACTTGTATTCCCACTCAGCCCATGCACTCTGAAGTAAGTTAAAAGGAGCCAGGGTGAACATACTGGCTAGGTCCTGGATCTGCGGCAAGTGCATTTCCGCAGACAATGGAATAGGCGGTTTTAAGTTAAAGATGCTGTTCTCTTTACGGTTTTCCTGTTCTTTCTGCGGCTGCGAAGCTGCAGCTACATCAGCTTTGAATTTTGGCTTTACAAATTTTGGCCTTACATCTATCATTTGAAAACGTTCCCTTACCACTTCTTTCATAATATCTAAATCTGCCCGTTCATAGCCCACCGTAGTCTCCGCCCTCCTGTGGCCCAGGATTTCCTGTACGATTCTGGTATTGCATCCCGGCCTCTGGGATATCTCGGTAGCCACCGTGGTCCGCAGATCATGGAAAGTATATTCTTTAACCGGAAAGTTACCTTGAAGCAGCTCCTCTGTTATCGTCTTCATCCGTGACTTACTGATAGGTTCACCCTGGCGGCTGCGAAACACATATTCTTTGCCGCCGTAGCCCCCTTCCTTAAAGTCCTTTATCAGCTCCAATAGCTCTTCGCAAAGGGGGCCACCGCCTGCACCTGAGTTCTTAACCTCAGGGAAGCGGATGAACTGGTTGGCGAAGTCTACGTCGGTCCAGCGCAACTCCCGGAGCTGTTCGGGCCGGGGAGCGTAAACGTTTGCCAGGCAAAATATCAGATATTCTCGTAACCCCTTCGCCAAGGCACACTTGGCCAACTTTATCCTCACCTCTAAAGGAATCACCCTCGAAGCCCGCTTCACCTTTCTACCAGCCCGGGGAATTTTGATCTCCTGAGTAGGGTCAGAAGGAATATATCCCTTCCTGGCCAGATAGGAAAATATGGATTTTAGACAAGCTTTGAGCCGGTACAATGTGTTCGGGGCCGGATTCTCTTTCTCCTGGTAGTCCATAATGAAGGCCCTTATGATATCCTCCGTAACCAGATGTAAAAGAGGCTCCATCCCCTTAGCTTCCAGGTACCTGACGAATTTCTTTAAATCGCTCCGGTAGTTTTCCACCGTGTCCGGGCTGCCGTCTTTATCTACCAGGTGATGCTCCTTCCATAGGTCAAAACCTTCCCAGATGGTAAGCTGCTCCGGAGGTTTAGTAAGTCTAAAAGCTACAGGTTCATAATCATTACCCTTTGATCTTTTCATGAGTCCATACCTCCCTAATTTATTGTAAAATTTCTAATATCGTCATTAAATTGACTTCGTTATGCCTGTAGGCATAACCAAAAATTTAAGGCACCCCTCGCATTCAGGGGTGCCTTTTATAAGCGCTGCTCCTAAATAACAGCTTAATCCTTTCCTTCCTGGACGGCAAGTACACGGAGATTCCCTCCGCGCATCTTTTGTATTTTTACCTACTGTTATTATTGCTATTTGTTTCCATTTTTATCCATCGCTGTGCAAATTTGCGATTGGTCTAGTAACACTGCTACTCTTAATGGTTCATGGCAAATTTTCCAGCATTGGAGGTTGTCCTCCAGCTTGCACAACTGCGGCGGATACAATATTATGGCCGTAAAATGAGAAGCTTGAGGGAGATACAGCCCACTGAGCGAGACATAACTCCACTCAGTGAGCCATAACTCCGGCGGATCAACTGTAATCCGCTGAAATAGGACCCTTGAGCAAACCTGTAAGCCGAGTTCTGTCGAGGATGGTCATCTATCTAGGGTACTAGTTGCCTAGTACCTCCAGCGACCTTACCCGGGGACGGAGCGGGCCACTCCATTGTCCCCCTATTCGGTCTTGCTCCGGGTGGGGTTTACCTAGCCGGTTAGTCGCCTAACCGCTGGTGAGCTCTTACCTCACCTTTCCACCCTTACCCGGCCTCGTATACCAGAGGTGCAGAACAACACCGGCCTCGCCTTCTGCGCTCAGGCCGGTACCGTGCATCCCACACCTCCTGCGCCGGGCGGTCTGTTTCTGTGGCACTATCCTTAGGGTCGCCCCCACTGGGTGTTACCCAGCACCCTGCCCTGTGGAGCTCGGACTTTCCTCAGGAGCGAAAGAGCTCCTGCGACCATCCGGTTTACTCAATTGTCTTAGGTTCGATTATATTATACCACGTTTCTGGTCTGAGTTACAACTGTCGCCACGGTTCTCTTTCTCTTTGAGCCGCCAATACCATGACTTCCCGATCCTGCAATTCCTCCTGCAAATATTGGACCAGGGCCGGTACAATCACCCTTTCGGTGGCAAAGTGGCCCGCATCAATAAGGGCCACGCCCAATTCCAGTGCACGCCAGGCCTCGTGATATTTGACATCTCCGGTTATTAATACCTCAGCCCCTTTAGCCCTGGCGGTTTCCAGCATATCGCTGCCGGCCCCGCCGCATACCGCCACTTTTTGAACTTTACGTTCGACATCGCCTACCACAGTTACTCTTTCTGCTCCCAACTCTTTTTTGACGTTAAGGGCCAATTCTTGCAGGCTTACCGCCTGAGGCAGACGGCCCAAGCGACCTGCTCCCTGCGGCGGTCCCTCGTTGGCCAGAGGATAAACATCATAAGCCGCCTCCTCATAAGGGTGAGCCTTAACTAAAGCCTGCAAGACCCCGGGCAACCTTTCCCGCGGCAAAATGGTTTCCAATCTATACTCTTTAACTTCTTCCAGCCTTCCTTCCTGCCCGATATATGGATTAGTACCGCTCAGAGGCAGAAAAGTACCCGTTCCCAAGGTACGGAAAGTGCAGTGAGAATAATTGCCTACCCACCCGGCACCGGCCGCACAGATGGCTTCCCTCACCCGGCTTTCGGCCTCTTCCGGCACAAAGGTGACCAGCTTATAATAGCGTTCCCGGTAGGTAGGTTGAAGGACTACAATATCTTCCAAGCCCAGCCTTACCGCCAGGTGATAGCTCACGCCTAAAGCTGCGAAGTCCAGATTAGTGTGAGCGCTATAAACCATTATATCTTCTTGCACCAGTCGCTTAACGAGCGCGCCACGGCCGCCATCAAACCGCAGGTTTTTCCACGGCCGTAAAAAGAGGGGATGATGGCTGATAATCAAGTTGGCCCCGCGACTGCTCGCCTCTTCCACTACCTCGGGAGTAATATCTAAGGCCACCAGAACGCGCCGCACTTCCTTTTCCGGATCGCCCAGCAGCAATCCCACATTATCCCACTCGGCGGCCAGTTCCGGCGGAGCCAAAGTCTCCATAATGGCTATTATTTCCCGACATTTGGCAGGCATGCCCTTACCTCCTGTAAAACTTTAACTCTTTCTACTATCTCCCGGTAGCGGTCCACGGCTTCCGAACGGCGGCTATGCAGTAGGCTTTCTTTTACCCGATGCAACCTTTCTATCCGCTGATCCAGGTAGCCGGCCAGCAGAGGATGACGCTTAGCCAGGAGCAGCGGTCCCACTTCCCATTCCCACGGTCTAAAAGTCTGGCCTTCGCCTTGCTCCCAAGCCAAAATCAGATAGTATCTCCCTCTATCGAGCACCAGTTCCTCATCTACGAGCCGCCAGCCAGCGCCGGCCAACCAGCGCCTTAAGGGCACCTCATGCTTCTGAGGCTGCAATATCAAGATCTCCGCAGTGTTTAGTATTTCCGGCGAAGCAGAAAGTATATCTTGGATGGTACTTCCACCCAGGCCGGCGAGGACTATTGCTTCTGCTTCTCCCGGGCTTAAAGGCTTTAAACCCCACCCCAGACGTATTTCGATCAGGTGGCTCAGCCCGGCGGCGGCCACATTGGCCCAAGCCTTCCGATAGGGCCGGTACCGGCTTTCTACGCCTATGGCCCTGGGTGAACGCCCCTGACCCACCAACCATAGGGGAAGGTGAGCATGGTCGGTGCCAACGTCGGCCAAAACTTTGCCGACGGGAACCATCGCCGCTACCGCCTGCAACCGGGGGGAAAGTTCCAGGGCGTATGAAGTATGGAAAAAAGTCAGCAGCGCCGGGCACCTCCCGACCCCCGTCTCTGACCTTCAGGGCCCAGGATAAATCCATCTCCTTGGAGTTTAGTTTTGGCTCGCCTGGGCATACTAAAACCCTCCCTAATTATAACAAATTTTCCGGGAGGGTCGGCTCGTGATAGAAGGCTTTTTATGAACAACGGATTTGCGTCTTCCGAGGCCTTTGGAAAACTGTAGCTAGCCCGCAAACCCTTGATTTTCCTTGTGGTGGGCCCACTAGGATTCGAACCTAGAACCAACGGATTATGAGTCCGCTGCTCTGCCGTTGAGCTATGGGCCGCTGGAAGCCTTGATTCGCAAGCCCTCCAGCATACGGTTTTAGTGTTCCCACCAGCACCAACGGACTGCCCTCCTGGCTATAGTATTCTACGCAAACCGCTGTTTGCCTTTTTCACCATGCGAAAATTTTGCCTACCCAAGCCAACTTTCGACAATGCCGAACGCCGGCTAAGGTGCAGGTATGCAGGAAAAAGCAAAGGCCACCTTCCGGTGGCCGAGAGTGGGAGGATGCCTCCAAGCCAAGCGGGATGCTACCCTCATTATAGCACGCCATCACACATCCAAAGGAAGGTCACCCTTCCCACGGTTAAGCCGCCACCATAGCCGCTTGCGGTGCGAAGGGTCAGCGTATTTCCTCCCAGGCGGTGCAACCTGGCCGCAGCCACAAGCGCATAGGTTTTGCTTGATATGGCCCTGCAAGATATGGTCTAGCAGTATCGGGAAGAGGCACGGGAGGAGTAGAGTTACTTCTCCCTTGCCCGGAGTTATTATGACCCTACCTTCAAAGGGCCCACCTTGCCGCTTTCCCGATTCTACCTCTCCTTTTTTGACCGGAAACCTTAACGCATAATCCCTCTCCCACGGGCGAACTTGTGAGGGTAAAACTGCTTTTAGCCTGCCTTCTTTGGCGACAATAAGGATCTCCTTGACGGGCTTGGAATGTTCTCGAACCCATTCCGGGAGGTAATCGTAAAGCTCTTCTAAGAAAACCTGCAACTCCAAAGTTTCTCTTCCACCTTTGGGATATATCGTTTGCTGCCCATACAGGAGGCGCAGGAGGTCAAGGGCGTTTTGGGCAGTTTCCAGCGGTGCATAGTGCCAACCTTCTCCTAAGAGGCCCTTTGCCCAAGTGGGAGCATACGGAGCCACTAGCGGACCGTATCGCCTCCAGAAGGCTACCCAATCCATTGGAGGCTTGGGCAGGGAATACAACACCTTTTCGGCGTCAACACTGAGCCAGCCTTTAACCTGCCACCGAAGCCACTCTACCGTTTTCCCTGCCTTGTACTCCTCGTAAACAGGACTAGGGCCTTCGACGATTTCCGCTGATACAACCTTCGGTACTTCAAAAGCTAGCATTGGTAAGCCTCCTAGACACACTAGACATCATTATTGGCTTGCCTTCGTACTAATGGTACCATAAAGCCGAAGGTGATGGCAATATGACGAAACTGCGCCAAGTGCGAGAAAAGATTGGCTTAAGTAGGATGAGAGTATCTAAACTTGCGGGTATTGATTATTCAACTATGTGCAAGCTGGAGAAAGGCGAAATGCGATTGTATCCAGGATGGCGAAAGCGGATAGCGCAAGCACTTAACGTTAAAGAAAGCGACCTTGAATAAATGAGAGTTAAATACCCACCGGCTATGTACCACGCCATAGCGTGGAGACGCCCTAAAACCTTATGGAGGGAGAGGATGCTTTTGTCACTTTCACCGGAAGCCAAAGCTAGAAGGCGGGAAAACAGGCGCAAAGGCCGGAAGTTGGCACGCCTGCTAACGGCCGAACTCAAGCGGCGATTAGCCGAAGGTATCCAAGACCAAACGCTGGCAAGGACTGTTCAGATCGCAAAACGTAAAGCGTGGTAGAGCTGGCAATTAAGCTGGCTTATTTTTTTGCAATAAAAAAGCCACCGGTGCGAACGGTGGCAGCCAGGAAGGGAGGAAGCCATTATGCTTGCACTTGCACCCAAGCCAGGCAGGGCCGAATATCCTGCCACGTTGATTGATCGGCTTTGGTGGAAGCCTAAAGCCATTGCTTACTATGACCGAAGTTGGAAAACACTTCCCTACGCCAAGTATACAGCAATAGCGAAATGGAAGGCAAGCAGAACTTTATCGGCTTCACCGTTGGATGTGGATGGAAAAGCACATTTTCTTGCCTTTGATGTGGATTGTGGTATTGGTGTAGTGCGCAAAATCCTTGAGGTACTACCACCAGGCACAAAGCCACTTATAAGCCGCAGTGGTGGCCGAGGTGGTGAAGGCTTCCATTTGTGGCTATTCTTAGACCAGCCGGTTGATGTGCAAACAGCCGTTTCTTTTTTGCGCCTAGTGTTAGCTAAAGCCAAAATCAGCGACGGTGTAGAGATTTTTCCCAGCAGCAAAAGCGCTAGGCCTCTCAAGCTACCCGGTAGCCTTCATCCCGAAACAAATGTTTGCGAAGATTTTGTAAACTTGGCTACATGTGAGGAACACGATACGTGGGCGGTTTGGCAGGCACTTTTTGACGGCCTATACCGTAGCAGTGCGCAAGCTATCGAAAAATACGTTGCCAATTATCAGCAAGAAGCGAAGCCAGCGCCTAAGCAGCACAGGCAGGCCAAAGCTAGAACGGCCAGGGAAGCCACTGCATGGCTGGCTAGCCAAGAGAAGCTATGCGATCATCTAATGCAGCTAGCAGGCAGGCAGCCAGTAGCGATTGGTAAGGCTTTCCGCTGCATACTGCCAGGCCACCTGGAGAAACATCCTTCGGCGGCCTTCCACCGTACCGAAGACGGGCGCATTATGTATCATGATTTCCATTCACGTGATGGTGAAAGCTGGTACACCTTAGGCGAAGTTTTTTATGCACTCACCACCGGCGAAGTAAGGAAGCTCAAGCGGCACGAGGCAGCCAGGTGGCTTGCCATGCTAGCGCTTCAGGCAGGCGTTTTCAGCGAAGCGGCCGCCGCCACCTTGAACAAGCTGGAAACTCTTTCCTCAACCTTCTTCAAGTTTCTTCAAAAAGCCTTTCCTGAAGTTCCTTCTGTAATGTTAGAGGAGCTAGAATCCTTCTACCGTGGTGAGGGTATTATACGTCTTGTTGGTTGTAAAGCCTTAGGCGAAGCTCAAACTGAAGCAAGAAGGAATCCAACATCTACAGGTGAGGTGCTACTTCGGGTATGGCAGGTAATAGCTTTACAAGCACTTGTTGTAGCACAAGCCAACCTTAAGGAAATTCCATTGAGTAAGCGCTTTCTAGCGGAACAGGCTCGCATTGCGGGCGATATGGCAAATAGGGCGATAAATCTTTTATGCTGCTTGGGATTCCTGCAGAAAGTGCCTGCTTCTGGCGGGCGCAAAGGCGATAGGTACGTTTTGGGCGAAGCAAGCCTTGAGGAAGCATTGAGAAGATGGCACCTACTAGGCGCACCTTCGCTCAGGGAATTCAAGGCTTCCTTAGTAGCGGCAAAACTTGGCGAAGAAACAGCCAGGGCCATCTTCCGGCGGGCGGCGGGTAGCAAGCGGCATGAAGTTAAAACCGAAGCGGGATTGGTGGAAAAAAGAAACCAATCCGGGAACCAAAATGAGCTTGCGGCGATTGAAGCGGCCATTCGGCGTTTAGTGAAGGAAATCGAAGTAGCGGAAAAAGGTGGCGATATGGAAAGGGCCACTAGCTTGCTGCCAAAGGTCGTTGGGCTGGCTAAAAAGAAAAAAGCACTATTGCTGGGAGGTGCGGGCCATGGCTTTGCAGCGGAAAACGTTGCAGCTAATCGAAGCTGCTTATGAGGTGCTGAGGGAACACAATCCTATGACGTTGCGTCAGGTCTTCTACCAGCTAGTGGCTCGCCATATCATAGATAACTCTAGAAGCGAATACCAGCGCCTTTCCAATGCTTTAGTGAGGGCACGCCAGGAAGGGCTTATTCCTTTTGAGTGGATTGAAGATAGGGTACGGCGGCCAAGGGTGGTCAGTATGTGGTCTGATTTGGCTGATTTCCTGGAAACGGTACGCCATGCCTACCGTAAGGATATTTGGGCCAGTCAGCCTGAATACCTGGAAGTTTGGCTGGAAAAGGATGCGTTGTCCGGCATTTTTGAAGAAATCACACGGGAATATGGCGTTACCTTGGTCGTTGGCCGTGGCTACAATAGCTGGAGTGCATACAAAGAAGCGGCGGGAAGGATAGCGGAACAGGGCAAGCCAGCTACTATTCTTTACTTCGGTGATTTCGATCCAAGCGGCGAAGATATAGTCCGGGCCTTACAGGAAGGGCTTAGCTTTTTTGGGATAAGTCCAAAAATCGAAAAGGTAGCACTCACTAAGGAAGATGTGATCCGGTATCAGCTACCACCTGATTTCACCAAGAAAACGGATAGCAGGGCCAAGAAGTTCATTGAAAGGTATGGCGATATGGCTGTTGAACTCGATGCATTGCCTTTGCCAATACTCCACCAGAAGATTAGGGCGGCGATAGAAGGGCATTTGGATATGGAAGCATTAGCTCAAGTCTTGAGGCAGGAAGAATATGAACGCCGGGTTTTGGCTGAAATGCTGGCGTGAGGAGGTGCATATTTTGGGTCTGGTAATGCTTCTGGCTTCGGCAGTCAGCTTGCTGCTTTGTTGGGCTGCATTGAAGGAACTGCAATCGCTACGGGAAGCCTTGCGCAAAACTTTATATAATGGACCCAAAAAACTAGACACGAAAAGAGGGGGTCTTAAGCGTCAACAT
>JBNATU010000044.1:0-14639 GCA_049701195.1 Neomoorellaceae bacterium | reverse complement strand
CCAGTGGGTCAATTTTATTTGCACATAGTGGGTCAATTCTATTGACAAACAACACCGAATGTCCATGATATTCACATTTCCTTCGGTTGTCTTCGTGCAACTTCCGCTATTCTTGCAAGTTTCGTTGTCAATTCGGTTCCACCTCTGGGTGTGGGAATTGTTTCCCTTACAAGAGCGATTCCTTGTTACGGCCTTCTCTCCACCGGCGTTACCCGGTTTCCTCAGTACTATGCCGTAATCCGACTCCCTGCCTCCTGTTTGGCTTCCTAACTTTGTATCGCTTGTCGGCCATACTTCCTGAATAGGGAAGAGGTGGCAGGGCCTCCTGAGTTACCGTGGGATAACGATGTCCAGCGTGCCGAGGTCTACGACCCCGGGGAGGTGGTGGCAATCTCGCCCTGGACGACTGCTACCATATTGCCTTCTGCTTGGGTCAGAGCATCGGCCCTCCCGACTAAATTTATTTCGGGGCTCAATCCCTTCAGCGCCATGGCTTTCGGCCCGCTGTCTTGCCTGCCTACGCTTAAACCTGCCGGTTACCCGGCCAGGCTCCAAGGCTGGCTACTGGCGGTTGGCTAGACCTTACCAGGTGGGCTTCCCACCCACTATATCCCGCGGCATTGCTCAGCCGCACGACCCAGGATTTTAGACACGAAAAAAGACTCACGGTAAAGTGTCAAGGGCCAAAAAAGAGGAAACTCCTGTGCTCCCGATCAAAAGCTCCAGGTCGGCTACTGTTATTCCCTTATTTCGCAGTTCTGCCCGGAGCCGCCCGAAAGTACGGGCTACGTTCCGGGTTACGTCAACTACAACCAATCCCACCAGAAAGTTGTTCAGGGCTTTCTCTTTGTCCTACCGGTCTGGTGCCCGGTACACGCCTTCATAGAGCTCGGCCAGAGAAACTACGCTGATGCTCAAGCCTTCTTCACGGTACACCTTCAACCTGATTACGTAAGGTTCTCTGCCGCAGAGATAGTGTACTGCCCAGTCGGTGCCCACCAAGTATTTTGCATGGACTACCACTCGGGTACCGCCCTTCCTTCCCCGCGCCGTCGCGCATAGACTTCAGCCACAAAGCCGTCGGCGTCAAAGTCAGCCCAGAAACCGGCAGCCTTTTCGAATTTCTCGACAGCTTCGTATTTCACCCTTTCGCGCTCTAAGGCATTCAACAGTATTTCCTTCTCCTCTTTGCTGAGGTGCCTGATATCGTGAAGGATCTTCTCTACCGTGGCCACCGCTATCCCTCCCGCCACTATTGTATCTTGCAAGCATTGATCTTTTCCAGCATTTTGAACCAAATATTTAAGGGCCAGGTTCCCATGGCCCTTCTTTAACACCGCTTCTTTATAACATAACAATAACACCGTCCCGGGAATGCCCGCTCCCCTTTATAAGATACGGAAGAAGTTAAGGAGCAAGTTCAATTATAGTTTCCGAGGCTGTTCAGAGGCTTATTAAAACCTTCACCTTCTCAGGGTTGTTGAGTTTTGCTGGTATTCCCAGATAACCAAAAAGAGTTGAGTATGAAGGTCGTTGCTTTCCTTGAGTTAACAGTTTTTTGCTCCGGCGGACTGCGGACCTAATGAAGCGTCGAACCGCTCTCCTGCCTTGTTTACACCCGCCCCTGCTCTCTCTGGATAGCTTCGGCTATCCAGGAGCGGATGAGTGTTTGATAGGGGATGTCCTTCCTCCTGGCTATCTCCTTCACCGCTTCGATCTGGGATACCCGCAAGCGCAGGGTCACGCGTTTTGTTTTCTGCCGTTCCCTGATTTTTGCCTCAAGATCCGGGTCAAGTTCAATTCCCGCAGGCTCATCGCTTTCAAGGTAGTCAAGGGTGTTATGAGTATCCCAGAATTCGACTTCCTCGCGTTCGCTTTTAAATTTCGGGAGTTCCGCTGTCATCTTAGTTTCCCCTCCTTTGCCGGTAATACCGGCGCTCCCATTCGTTCATATCCCTGGCCGTGACGGCACGGGCAACGCCGTCGGGCTTGAGGTGAAAGATCACCGTTTCCGGAGTAATTCGTCTTGCTGGCATGGCCATACTATTTCCAAGCGCCAGCCTCCCGGAAAAGTTCTGCTGCCCAAAGAAAAGCGTTTTCGTAAATAATATCCCGGTCAAGGGGCTCCAAAAGGGCTACTTGTCTTATCCGCTCATGTACTTCCCTCAAATCCACCAGCTTAACAGGCATCCCTTCGGCCACGGCCCAGGCTACTGTGTCCTTGACCAATTCATTGGGCGGGATAAAGCACCAAATTTCATAGAGTACCTGGTATCTCGTCTTGTTCAGCTCTGCATAAACCTGAGCGTACCTTGTAAGCTCTTCTATTTTCCGTTTTATCCACCGATAGCGTGTACTGGATTTTTCTCTTTCTGCAAAATGATAAGTGCTAGAGAAGTCCATACCATATACTTCTCCAGGTTTATGAGCAAAGGCTACTACCGGTACAATATTTTTTCCCCGCATGTCCAGATTGACTTCACAGCCTTTAACCAGTTCATAATAAGCCCAAATAAATCCTCGCTCCACGTCGGCTTTTAAGAGTTTAGGAAGTTTTCTTTCCATACCTCCAAGTTCTCCTTTACTTCAGGTACTTCACTATCCTCGTCCTTACCAATTCTCTTATCATGGATTGTTCGGCCGTCTCCAAGGCCTTTAGCTCTTTGGTGGGCTTAGAAGCTATTCCTAATTTATCTGCTACATCCTGAAGCAATATTAAGCCCGCGAACCGAAAAGTTCACTGGCGACTGGACACCGTGTCAGGTGTGCCCCAAACGTATTATTGTTACGGTGGCGAACGTATTTCTTAAGCGGCGCAAGTCGTCTTCGGGAGCCCTCTCGCTTTAACCATGAGGAGGAAATCAGCCGCCTTCCGGGCCCCTGCCGCCGTCTACCACCACGAACCTCCTGTTTCCGGTTATACCCGGCATTTCAGTATGCCAGCCTTGGGAAGAAAGAACGGCGTGCGGGTACCCACGTCTTTTTCTTGCCCCCTTATCGGAGTACATCCGCGCATCGGCCACCGAAAGCAGGGTGCGGGCGTCGCTGCCGTCTTCGGGGCAGCGGGCCAGCCCGAAGGAGATGCCGACCTCTATACCGTCAGTATAGGGTAGTTCCTCCAGCAGGTGCTCTTCCAGCCTCGCCCGGAACTTCTCCGCCCGCGGACCGCTGCCGTAAAAGAGGATCGCAAACTCGTCTCCCCCGTACCGCGCAGCTATGTCCTTTTCCCGGACGCTCCTGGCTATGGCCTTCCCGGCGGCCTTCAAGACCGCGTCACCCACCTGGTGCCCCAGGCTATCATTCACCTGCTTCATGTTGTCCAAGTCCAGGACGGCCACGGCAAAGCTCTCGCCCTCCCCCAGCCTGCGGTCCAATTCCCGAAAGAAGCTCCTGCGGTTGTGAAGGCCTGTTAAGTGGTCGGTGTTGGCCTCCTTTCTGAGGGCCAGGGTCACCAGGTGGAATTTTACCGTAAGGAGATAGATGGCGGCTACCGTCACTGCCGTACCGGCATTCACCAGTACCAGGTCCCCCACTATCCTGCCCCAGCTCTCGGAGAGGCCGAGTTGCGTACCGTATATACTTAAAAAAGTGCCTGTAGCCATGGCCAGCAAACCTAGAAGAAGCAGTTTTTCGGGCCCGCGCCCCTTCCGGGTGCGCCCTTTTAAAAGGCAGACCCCCATGCCCAGGGCGGACAAGAAATAAATGGAGAGTCTACAGATTTCGGAGAGCTCTTTGGCCCGTTCTACGCTCATCTTGCTCTCTGCTCCCTGGTCTCTTCTCTATACATTCTATGCACTAAATACACTACACTAAATAACTAATTGAAGTCACGGACCGATCCCTCGAGGGAGGCCCTTATGTTTGAATTTCGACACCAGACATTTTTTCCCTCTTCGTTCCTGTACTTTATTTTTTATTTCTGGAGGTTCTGCGTCCGGCCGGTTACGGGTACATTATGGGGGTATATATAACGGGCCAGTCCCCGATGTTCCGGATCAGTTCCACGGGCTGGCCGCCGTCCAGGGTTTGAAGGTAATCTGCCTGGTGCCGCACCAGCGGCATGCACGTCTAACCCAATCTCGGTGGTCACCTAAAGCCGGTACACATTCTACGGCCCTACTTCCCCTACTTGGTCCCCTTTTGCGGGGCGTGCCCACCACTTTTAGGCGCTTGCCGAGGCCCATTCGAAATATTGAACTCACTAGCACTATTTTGGTGGGCAACCGGCTTATAAGAGTTCCAGATGACGCAATTCAATACTATTTAATCCTATGCAAAATAATTTTTTTACATAGCAGGAATTCGGCAAGTTAAATCCAAAAGGATGAATATAGCTATACAATGTCTAGGATAAATGGATCCGGAAAACCTAGACACACCAAAATGAGGATTCTAAGCATTAACATAGGCGCTAAGAAATAGTAACTACCAGAAAATTTGAAGGCTAAAATCTTTGCGCCTCCCTTTTCCACATCACGCTCATTTGCCGAGTTTTAACACGGTAAGGTTTCCACCAGGCTTTTGCTTTACGAAAAAGAGGGCGGGAGCTTTTTGCCTTAATAACTTTTTGTAAAGTCTCCGTCTTATGAAAAAGTTTTTTGGGGGGAGTATTATGGGAAATAAAACAAGTGATATCGAACTAGAGAAAAGAGGGATGACCCGCCGTTTATTTCTAAAAATGGCTGCCGGTAGCGGATTGCTGGTGGGCCTGAGCGGAATTCTGAGCGGTTGTGCTGATAAGAGCCCGAAATATGTAGGCGGCCAGGGCTGGTTACCCTACCAGTACAACGTCCCGGGCAACCTGCCGGCCCAAGTGCGCGGCCGCGTTCCTATTGACACGGATAATCCATCTATTACCCGTGATGATCAGAAGTGCATATTATGCGGCCAATGCCTGGAGGTCTGTAAAGAGGTACAGAGTGTCTACGGTTATTACGCGCTACCGGTGATAGACGAAACCATCTGCATAAATTGCGGCCAGTGCTCTATGGTCTGCCCCACCGGAGCGATCGGCGAACGCGACGACACGAAAAAGGTTCTTGAAGCACTGGCGGATAAACACAAATTCGTAGTAGTTCAGACGGCGCCTGCCACCAGAGTCGCCCTTGGCGAGGAATTCGGTTTACCCCCCGGCACATGGGTAGAAGGACAACAAGTTGCAGCGCTGAGGCGTCTCGGCTTCGCCGCCGTTCTAGATACCAACTTCGCCGCCGACCTGACCATAATGGAGGAAGCCACCGAATTGATCAAAAGGATCAAAGGCGAGGTAAAAAAACCCCTGCCGCAATTCACTTCCTGCTCGCCCGGTTGGGTCAAATTCTGCGAATATTTCTATCCTGAACTCATTCCACATATTTCTTCATGCAAGTCACCGCAGCAAATGTTGGGCGCATTAGTCAAGACTTATTATGCCCAAAGCAGAGGGATCGACCCCGAAAATATCGTTTGTGTCTCCGTCATGCCGTGTACGGCTAAAAAGTTTGAAGCGCAGCGGCCGGAAATGAACGCCAGCGCAAAATATTGGAAACGCCCTGGTTTGCGTGACGTAGATATCGTGCTTACCACCCGGGAACTTGCCCGGATGCTTAAAGAAAAACAAATTGACCTGACCGCCCTTCCTGAAGAGAAATACGATAAGCTCATGGGCGAAGAGACAGGAGGGGCGGTGATTTTCGGCGCCACGGGAGGAGTTATGGAGGCCGCCGTACGTACCGCATACTTCCTTATTACCGGCCAAGAGCCTCCCGCCTCGTTTTTAAACCTAACGCCCGTTCGCGGCCTCGCCGGAGTTAAGGAAGCAGCAGTAGAAATACCGGGCGTGGGAACGCTCAGGGTAGCCGTCAGCCACGGCATGGCCAACGGCCGAAAAATTTTAAACGCCGTACGTGAAGGGAAAGCCCCCTGGCACTTCGTTGAATTCATGGCCTGCCCGGGCGGGTGTATAGCCGGCGGCGGCCAGCCCCGCACAGCCGTCCCGCCCACCGACGCCGTGCGCGAACAGCGTATTGCCGCCCTCTACAAGGCCGACGCGTCGCTGCCCAAGCGCAAGAGCTACGAAAATGAAGAGGTGGCAATTCTTTACAAAAATTTCCTTAAACACCCGATGAGCGAGTTGTCGGAAGAGCTCTTGCATACCGAATATCATTCCCGGGCCGACAAACTGAAGCGTATCTTGCCCCGGGTGGTGTAACGAACTAACCCTTCATGCCTGCTACACTTGCCCGCACCACCGCGCATGAAAAAGGTCATTATCCGAAAGAAAGCAAATGTTTATGAGGAAGGGTGATACGAAAAAATGGCCAGCGCTAAAGGGGTGCTCGTCGACATTACCAAATGCATCGGGTGCGAAAGCTGCGTTGTGGCCTGCCGGTTGTATAACGGCCTGGAACCCGATCAAAAAATCAGGGGTAAAACGAAACAGAATGAGGACATCGAACTGGCTCCTGATAGGTGGACGGTTGTGCAGAGCTACCGTGTCGATAAAGAGGGAGATAAAGTAAGGCGTTTCGTAAAAAAACAGTGCTTCCACTGCCTCGATCCGGCCTGCGCCTCTGCCTGCTTTGCCAAGGCTCTGCAAAAAACACCGGAAGGGCCGGTGGTTTACAACGAAAAACTGTGCGTGGGCTGCCGCTACTGCATGATCGCCTGCCCTTTCGACATATTGAGGTTCGAGTGGGGCAAACCGTTTCCCAGGGTGCTTAAGTGCCAGATGTGCCTGGCGCGGGTAGCCGATAATCAAATGCCTGCCTGCGTGAGCGTATGCCCTACCGGAGCGCTTACCTTCGGCGATAGAGAGAAAATAGTGGAAGAAGCAAAAAAACGCCAGTCTTCCAACCCCAACCTTTATATCAACCAGATATACGGGTTGAAAGAAGTGGGTGGCACATCATGGCTGTATCTTTCAGACGTTCCTTTTGATGAGCTCGGTTTCCGGACCAACGTTCCGGAAAAGCCGATTCCGGAATACACCTGGAAAGTCCTCAAGTGGACCCCCCATATTTTTGTCGGGTGGGGTGCCTTGTTGACCGCCATGTATCTGTATACCCAAAGGCGGGCCGCGGTGCAGGCGGAAGAAAAAACCTATGCTCCTGTCGAGAGCGATAAAAAATAGTGCGGCGCTGCCGGTGCCGCGCCCGCAGCATAAGCGCGTTATGGGCACGGCCGAGAGGTAGAAAGTTTAAACCCATAATCTATAAAAACAAAGTAACGAGGAGGTCAGGTGAAATGACCCACACATGGAAATTCAGGATAACCCCTTATCGGGTGATCATGCTGGCGCTGGCAGGTTGCGCGGCAGGCCTCATCATACTGCGCCTGTTCAAAGGATTAGGTGCCACCACCAATCTCAACGATCACTGGCCCTGGGGCCTATGGATAACCGTCGATGTGCTCACCGGGGTGGCTCTGGCCGGCGGCGGCTTTACTACCGCTTTTCTGGTACACATTTTGCACCGTAACGAATACCGGCCCATAGTCCGAGCGGCTCTGTTAACTTCGCTCATCGGCTACTTACTGGTGCTGGTGGGTCTCTTCCTGGATGTCGGCCGGTGGTACAACGCCTGGCGCCCGTTTTTCTTCTGGGGACATCATTCCGTACTCTTCGAAGTGTTCTGGTGCATCTCCCTTTACACCCTGGTCCAGCTTCTGGAGTTCGGAGAAGTTGTTTTCGAGCGGCTTAAAGTCGCCTCCTGGCAAAAGCGGTTGGAAAAGCTCCTGCCCCTCTTATTCGTGCTGGGTGTAGTACTACCTACCCTCCATCAATCTTCACTGGGCTCCCTTTGGATAATAACCATAGGCCGGCTGCACCCGCTGTGGTGGTCCATGGCCTTACCTGTTTTCTTCCTGCTATCGGCGGCGTTCGTGGGGCCGGCCATGGTCACTCTGGAGTCGGCCTTAAGTTCCAAAGCCTATAACCGCGAACTGGAGTTCCCGGTCTTGGAAAGCCTAAGCCGCTTGGGCCGGTGGCTCCTGGGAGCCTATCTCCTTCTTAAAATTATAGACCTCAGTTACCGGGGCCAATGGGGCGCTCTCCTGGAAGGTTCCCTGGAAAGCCGGCTTTTCCTGTTGGAAATGGTGGGAGGAGTGCTGCTACCCCTTGTCATGTATTTTACTCCGGCTATTCGCAAGACGAAAGCCGGCCTGGTTACGGCTTCGTCCCTGGTGGTGGCCGGTGTAATACTGAACAGGATCAATGTAGCCATCACCGGCTTTTTAAGAACAGCCGGCGGGAGCTATTTCCCGGCCTGGACGGAATTCCTGGTGACTCTGGGGCTTATATCCCTGGGCATATTGATGTACTGTTTCGCCGTAGAAAACCTTCATATCCTCCCTGCCCAAGAAAAGAGTTTGCAGGAAACCGTTGCCCGTGCCACTGATATAAATTTAACTGTGGCTCCCAACTACCCGATCAGTGTCCAAAGAAATGGCAGAAAGGCATCCTTATTATAAAGTAGCTCCTGAGGCCCCTGCCGGCCTCATAGAGAGTTTCGGTATCATGGCCGGGGAGAGACGCCGGGGGCCTTGGCCGAGCCGGGAGCAGGGGGTGGCAAAGTGGAAGATAAATCCATGACCATAACTGAACATTTAGAAGAGCTACGGCGGGTATTAATTGTCTGTTCAATAGCTCTGGGTTTGGCTACCCTGGTCACTTATTTTGGCTTCCGGAGCCAGCTTCTGGCTTTGTTGACGCGGCCGGCGAAAGCGTTGGGCGTCTCTCTAGTTTACATCACTCCAGGGGAAGCTTTTTTCACTTCCATAAAGGTATCCTTCCTGGCGGCGATATTTTTAGCCTTGCCGGTAATTCTGTGGCAGGTATGGAGTTTTGTATTACCGGCTCTACATCCCCACGAACGGCGCTGGGTATATATAATTATGCCTTTCTCCTTGTTGCTTTTTGTGGGAGGCATAGCCTTTGGCTATTATGTGGTTTTTCCGGCAGTCCTCCGTTTCCTGCTGGTCACGGCCAGCGAAGGGTTTCAGCCGTTGATTACTATATCCAGGTATTTAGGTTTTTTATCCACTTTTGTCTTGCCCTTTGGTTTAGTGTTCCAGTTGCCCTTGGTTATAATGTTGTTAACCCGGTGGGGCCTGGTGACACCCGGCTTTTTGGCCCGAAACAGGAAAATAGCCGTGTTAATCATTTTTGTTGTGGCCGCCATATTAACGCCTACCCCAGACGTAATCTCGCAGTTGCTCATGGGGCTTCCTATGGTACTGCTCTATGAAAGCAGTATATGGCTGTCTTATTTGGTGCGACGTAGACAAGAGAAGGTCGAAAGCGAGGGCGCGTGAAGTGAATATTTAAGCTGAGGAGGTGAGATGACCATGTTCGGTAGCTTAGGAGTGCCGGAACTAATTCTTATCCTGGTGTTAGCTTTAATTATTTTTGGCCCTGGTAAACTGCCGGAAGTGGGTAGAGCCCTGGGTAAAGGAATTCGAGAATTTAAAAAGGCCACTTCTTCTCTAACTAGTGAAATTGAAGAGGCAGTGAAAGTAGAGGAATCCAGGGTGGAGGCTAAAGAATAAAGAATAAGGAAAGCAAAACAGCCGGTTGAAAAGCTTAAGGACAGGGGAGGCAGGGACTCCCTTTTTTTCTGGCCGGCGAGGTGGAAAAATGTAAAATACGCTTTCGTCAAAATTTGCCTTTTCAGGCAGGAAAGCGATAGAAACGCGGAGAATTTAAGCGATGGTGCTTCCGAAGGAAATAGGCAAAACTAAACCCGGAGGCGGGGCCGAGGGCCTAAGCCCTGCGGCCGGCCTCTGCGCCAGGATGTCGAATGGGCCGGGAACCCCGCTTAAAGTTGCGAGGGGGAGCCGTGCGGATCGCGGGCGAGCTTAAAAGATACCGGCGCCGGCGCCCCGCCTTGGGGAATGCTCTGGAAGCATCATTTAAGCGTTGCTACAGGCTTCAGCGGCAAAGGAGACGCTAACAGGGAAAACCTGAGGAGGCGAGGTAAAGCATGTGGCGAAATATCAGGTTTCTGACGACGACCGCCTTGCTTTTGGCTTTGACCGTGGCGGTCCAGATGGTCGGGCTACCGCAGCCGGTGACAGGTCCGCTGGTAAACGCGATGCTGCTTCTGGCCACTTTGACCGTAGGTATTGCCGGTGGAGTTTTCATAGGTGTATTGACACCATGGGTCGCCCTCCTAAGGGGCATCCTGCCCCCGCTGGCCCAACCCATAACGCCGTTTATAATGGTGGCCAACACTACATTAGTAATAGCCTTCGGCCTGCTGGCAAGGCTTAACCCCTGGCTTGCCCTCCTTGTTGCAGCTCTATGCAAGTACGGAGTTTTCGTAGTGGTCCTGAAGTTTATCCTGGTTTTGCCTCCCAAACTGGCGCAGGCCTTCCAGGTCCCTCAATTGCTCACAGCCTTGGCGGGAGGGGTTATAGCGCTCCTTGTGCATAAAGCCCTGCCCGAACGATACAAGAGGCCGTGGTAGTTTATTCTATCAGCCGTAGTTTTCTATTTCCCGCGGAGTTAAATCAAATTCTGGCGTGAGTAACTGGCTGGCCTTTTTACATATTATTTACAGCCGTTTTGAGATATGCTACGATAGTATGAAAAGTGAACAAATCATGGGGCACCTTGAACTCCGGAAAAGCCTCTTTTAGCTCCTCAAATATTTCTTGTTGGGGGATAACTTGATGGAGGAAGCGGTTTTTCAACAATACGCAAAAGCCTGGCGCCAAAGGCAAAAAGACGAGGAAGTAAAGCGAACAAAAAGGCTACTACAGGCTAGGGAAACAGCCGAAAATTTGGCCGAAATGCTTGTTCAAAATTACGGAGCCAAAGAGGTCTGGCTTTTCGGCTCGCTGATCCGGTCAGACAGTTTCCACAGGAACTCCGACATCGACCTTGCTGCAGCCGGTCTGCCGGCGCAACAATTCTTTCGTATTCTCGCGCAGCTTAATGCTGCCACCGAATTTGTCGTTGATTTGGTCGATCTGGATGCCTGCCCGTCCTGGCTGGCGACGGCCATCAGGAAGGAAGGAAAGCTACTTCGTGGTAAACAAGTAGAGCCGCTATTTTGCGAAAAAGAGCTAGGTGGGGTTCATGCGGGCCAAAACTAAAGAAGATCTTCTTACCCTGGTGGGCCAGTTGGACCACATTATGAAAGCCCTGCGGGTGACTGTCGAAGAAGCAGAAGCGACGGAACGGGAATTCAGGACGATCACCCCCACCCCGTTCGAACTGCGCGGGATCGGCAGCCTGCTTCACGATTTTTACACGGCCATCGAAGACATTTTTGAGGTTATCGCCGGAGAGGTTAATGGTACCCTGTCGTATGGTACGACCTGGCATAAAGAACTGCTGGTGAAAATGTCCATCCCCATACCCGGACTCCGTCCGGCGGTTATTTCCGAAGAATTACGCTGGAAACTGGACGAGTATCTCCGTTTTCGCCATGTCTTTCGCAACGTCTATGGCTACCTGCTCGACTGGAAACGCATACGTCCTCTTCTGGAAAACCTGTACCCCGTATATCAGCAGTTCACCCAGGAAATTACCGCCTTCCGTTCTTTCCTGGTGCGCCTTGCCGGTGAACTGGACTAAAGCGGGCCACTGGGAGCAGTCCGACTGCAGCCCCGCGAAACCCCCAGGCTGGAAGGGGACGCCTGGGGGTTTCGCAACAGATTTTGCATCACGCAGCCTGCCACGGAAAGACCGACACCGGCAGTAACCGCCGCCAGCACCCGCCGTTTTGAACCTCGTCGTGGACGCCTAATAACCGACAATCAGGGTTCTATTTTTGTGCCCAGCACATGCAAAAATTTTGCCAGCCACTCCGGATGAGCAGGCCAGGCCGGTGCAGTAACCAGATTGCCATCTACTACCGCCCGGTCAATTTCTACCTCTACCCACTTACCGCCGGCATTTTCAATGTCCGGTCTCAGCGCCGGATAGGCAGTACAGGCCTTGCCTTTAAGTGCTCCTGCCGCGGCAAGCACCTGAGGCCCGTGGCAAATAGCGGCAATCGGCTTGTTAGTTTCGGCAAAGTGGCGCACCGTTTCCCTAACTCCTGCATCAAGGCGGATGTATTCGGGTGCCCGCCCCCCTGGTATTACCAGGGCATCGAATTCTGTTGGCTTTATACTGTCAAATGAAGCATTCAGGGTAAAATTATGCCCCACTTTTTCGCTGTAGGTTTGATCGCCTTCGAAATCGTGAACTGCCGTCCGCACTTTTTCGCCGGCCTTTTTGCCCGGGCAGACCGCATAAACAGCATGCCCAACCATCAATAGGGCCTGGAACGGAACCATGACTTCATAATCTTCAACAAAATCCCCCACCAGCATTAAGATCTTTTTGCTCCCCACAACGGCTTCCTCCCCTCAAAATAATGGCTAGATAGAGTATTATTTCTGCACCAGACATTTTTTCCCTGCTTGGGCCACCAAGTTTTCTCCTAGGGTCCTAGATCCAGGCGTCTTCGGGTTCTTCGGCGCCACCAATCCAGGTTGGTACCCTTTAACAATAATATACATCAGCCCGTTGAGCAGGGGAATGTCGGTGCCGGGGTGAAGCCGGAGCCAGTAGTCCGCTTCCTCCTTTTTGTAAAAAATTCTCTCTTCCTCTCCGATCTCTTGGTAAAACTTCTGTCCGAGCGGACCGGTATTCCCGCGAAAAACATCGCCGCCTTTATCGTAGCGCTTCAAATCTCAGAGGAGGCCTGTGATAATTGCAAAAAGGATTGTCACGAGCTTGGGGCAGAGTAGGTCAGCCTGCCCCGGAAAGGATAACCCAGCAAAGCCTGCAACTCTTATCAATTGTCAAGTGTCAAGGCCTCCGGATAGGTTATCGGTCATGCCGTTCTTAAAATCCAGAGGGGGAATCTCGGTGTATGGCGCGTGGTCCAATTACAGAAGCGGCCGTCTCTGTAGGAGAACCGGCCGCTTCTTCGAAGAAGGGAAAACGGGGGCTCGTTGCTAAAGCCAGGTGTTAATTCGACTGATTCGATTCAGGAGCGGGACCGGGCGGCGGTCCGAAGCCCAATTCACCACCTTGAGGCGCGTTCTTCATCCGTTCGATCATCTCATCGGCCTTATCTTGGGATAATTTGCCGTCCTTCACTGCTTGCTGAATTTCCTGGATCCGAAGTTCCATCATCTTCTCTCGTAGCTGCTCCTGGGTCAGCCCTTTCTCTTGAGCCAGGTCTTCAAGCTTCTTGCCTTTCTCCATCTGGGTTTTCAATTCGTCGGTAGTCATGCCCAGAATTTGAGCCATGTCTTCCAGGTGTTTACCGCCCGGGCCGCCCGGAGACCCGCCCATAGGCCCGAAGGGAGGGAATTTGCCTTCCTCAATAGCCTCTTTCATTTTTTCCGCTTGGTCGGCATCCAGCTTACCTTCATCCACGGCTTCATTCACCATATCCAGCGCAGTTTCCTTTACGGCTGCCAACAGTTCATCGGCGTCTATACCCAGGTTGTCGGCCAGCTTTTCCACAAAGCTCTGGAAGAGCTCTTCTCTCTGCTGTCCCGAATCCGGAGCCTGATTCTGGGCCATGGCCATACCCGGAATAATTAGCGCCATCAGCACCATGGCCGTCACTATAGCAATAATAAAATGTTTTCTTATTTTCATTCCTCTCACATCCTCCTTAAAAGTTAATTTTGTCTTCTACCAATTGTTCTTTGGGCTTAATTTAACCTTGCAGGTCCTTACCGCACAGGTCTTTGCCACCTCCTTTTTGCAAGCCGGACGCCACCTGTGTTTTCATCATTCCGGCTCCGCATTAACTACGCTGGTTTTCTTTTCCTTTGGCCCCTCTCGGTTATAATTATAAACAGCTTACCCATAGTTTTCCTGAAATTTATCTGAAAACAATTTAAATCTTTCCTGAGAAATATTACCATAGGAAGAGGATCTGGCTTCCCTTGTCTAGCTCTCTCTTGCCGTAACTATACACTTCGCCGCTTAAGGAAAAGGGAATCCCCCGGCGGCACCGGGGGAATCTTGGGGAATCTTAAAATCCTTCCTGCGGTCGAGCCTCAGACGGAGCCCGCGGGGACTGTCCGCCTTGCCGGCGATCCAGTAACGGTTGTTGCCGCCCGGCCCATTCCCAGGCCGCCAAACCTCTCGCCTTCATATCTTCCAGCAGCTTATCCGCCTGCTCTTGGGTCATCCGGCCGGAGTCGATCTCTTCCTTTAAGCGAGACTTCTCCAGTTCTACCAACTTTTGCAATACTTGTTCTTTGTCCAGCCCCTTCTCCTCAATTAAGGCGACAAGCGTCTTACCGTTCTGCCTCTGGGTGCGCACCTCATCTACCGTGATTCCCAGGGCCGTAGCAATCTGCTGGAGACGTTTGTCTTCATTCGGTCCGGGCATGTTGGCACCCGCAGGCGGCTGCCCCGCAGCACCCGTTTGCTGTTCGCCGTTTTGCATCGCAGCAGGTGGGGCTTCAGAGCCGCTGTCTGTTCTTTTCGCCGCCGAGTTCTTAGAGCCACAACCGGCAAATAAAAAAAGGCCGATTGCCAGTACCGCAGCGGTCCCTTTAAGCCAATATTTTTTCCTTTCTCCTTCCACTCTTCCCCTCCTCTCCACGCACATATTTTGAGAATGGTTGGCAACTGCTCATATTATCCTACATTCCGCACCCTTGGGTACAATTACCAATATTTTTTCTTGGAGCAT
>JBNATU010000043.1:0-15829 GCA_049701195.1 Neomoorellaceae bacterium | reverse complement strand
CGGTGGGCACTTTTCAGCCCACTAGCATAATCCGAGCTTGGCTCGGCGCACCCCAACTTCCGCACTTTAGGGGAGGTTTTGGGGTATTTATGGCCTTTTCGTAGCGTAGAAGAGTTGAAAATACTGGGGGCGGTATTGGGCGATACCAAAATAGTGACGAATAGTGGCTAATATTTATGTTGACAGTGTTGATGTCTTATATTATAATAGTGACATGTATATCCGCAAAACTGTCCGCAAAGGCAAAAACGGTAAAGAATACGTCAATTACCTTTTGGTAGAGTCTGTTATGACCCCCAAGGGGCCCAGGCAAAGGACTGTCTGTTCTCTGGGCACCTTGGAGCCGGCTCCCCCAGAACAGTGGTATGCCCTGGCCAAAAAGTTAGAGGCAGCTCTGGCCGGTCAGGTATCTTTAGAGGATCCTGATCCTCAGGTGAAGGAGATTGTAACCAAAGGTAAAAAGGCAGGGCAAGAAGGCGGCCAAGGAACAAGGGGAAGTAGAAGGAGAAGTAGCAGAAGTGAAGGTGGATGGGGTAAGGGTGGAAGAGGCCAGGGAGGCCGGGCCGGTGCACGTGGCCAATGAGTTTTGGACAAGGCTGGGGATGGAAGAGGTATTGGCTGAGGCAGGACTTGCGGAGAGGGCGCGGAAGCTCACTAAAGTTATGGTGCTAAACAGGCTAATAAACCCGGCCTCGGAGCACGGGATGCCGGGGTGGGTAAATACTACGGCTTTAGAAGACATCATGGGTACCAGTCTTTCTAGTCTGGCAGACGATGCTTTATATCGCAACCTTGACCGGCTGTATTTAGTGCGAGAGCAAATTGAGGCGGGACTAAGGAGGAGGGAAGAGAATCTTTTTAGCCTGGACAATACCATATATCTTTACGATCTTACGAGTACCTATTTTGAGGGGCAATGTCCCAAGAACGGGGAAGCCAAGCGCGGTTATTCTCGGGACAAGCGGCCGGATTGCAAGCAAGTGCTGGTAGGTTTGGTAGTGGACCGGGAAGGGTTTCCCTTCATGCACGAAGTTTTTGAGGGGAACCGGGCTGACAGCACCACTGTGGGGGATATGCTTGACGCGTTAGAGAGGAGGCAGGGCAAGAAAGAGGGGGTCACGGTAGTCGTGGATCGAGGTATGGCCGACCGGGACAACCTAGAACTGATCAAGAGCCGGGGCTACCATTATGTTGTAGCTGCCAGGCAGAGCGAGCGGGACCGTTGGCTCAGTGAATTCGAAGAGGAAGAAGGGTTCCAAGAAGTATCACGCCTGCCTGCAATAACCAATACCCACCAGAAGAAAAGCCACGTAGAGGTAAAAAAGAAAGAGAGCGACGGCGAAATTTACGTTTTGGTGATAAGTGAAGAGCGGAAAGCCAAGGACCGGGCCATAAGGCAGGCCGAAGAGAAACGGCTTCTCCAAGACCTTTTGGTAGCCATAGAGAAGACCCTGCAGGACCAAGGAGTGCACAGCTCGTGGGGGACAGTAAAGGAGATACTCAAGACCCATCAGGTAGTAACGATGGTACTGCCCACCTCTGATGGCAGGGTGTCAAAGATCCGGGGTGCGACAAAGCCGGAGCCGCAGCACTTAGAACTATATACCAAGCTGAACGTGCCTCCTGAACCAATCAAGCCCAAGAGAACCTGGTTAAAACAAAATTAGTGACTACCGAATTCCGGATGCCTTGATATAGCTGGGTTTCTAAGGCAAAGGTGCGGAAGTTGGGTTAACCCCCTGCTTCTCTCCTGGTCAACCTGCTCATGAGACACCCCGAGGGCGTAAATGGAGAGTCCAGGTGGCACGAAGCTTTTGCGGCCGGTCCCGCCGGTCCGGAACACCTTCTTTTACCGCTTGACACCGACCTCAAGATAATATCGAACCGGTTTGAGTGTTCCCTTGTTTGCCGCACTCTCCGGGC
This sequence comes from Neomoorellaceae bacterium, assembly GCA_049701195.1. Lineage (GTDB taxonomy): Bacteria > Bacillota > DSM-521 > Neomoorellales > Neomoorellaceae > JBNATU01. Next base: position 13,906 of record JBNATU010000043.1, on the reverse strand, counting down.
CACCCGGACCATAAGTATTTAGAGATTTATCCCGTGCTACGTACAAGTTGGCATCGCAGTTTTAGCCAGGCACCTTTTGGCGTTCCTACCTCCTTTCGCGGCACTATCCTAACTTGACCCTGCCTAACCCTTGTCCCGTATTCCCTCTCGGCACCCAGTGCCTGATTTTTCCGCACCGGGCTCCCCAGGAGGCATTCGCCCGTTCATCCTTGTAGACCATAGGGTAGATGAGTCGCGGTATCGTAAGTCAACCTAGGATCGGCCGTTGAAGGAAGTACATTCGTAGCGTCCAATGACTGTAGCCACGCCACCTACGGGCCTGATCCACTGCCTATAGGCCTGTCCATTTCAATTTAGGTAGCGATACAATCCATACTAGCGGTATGAGCCTATTAGGCACGCTCGCCACGCGAGCTTGCTGGCGCCAGCTTTCTCCATTACTTGTGGATGCCAATCCAGGGTGGACAGTCTAAAATCTGTGCGACCCCCAAATAAAAATTAACCTGATAGATGGGTTCCAGTATTCGCACTACTGGCCGTTGCTTCAGCCTGTACCTCCACTGTCACAAATGGCCGAATCTTAGCCTCACCGTTGGCAAGCTTAACCCGCTACACCCTTACCGCATAGTACCAGTCTGCTTTCAGCTTCGTCACAGTATCGTGGTGACGGTACTCCTTAAATGTTGTTCAAATTCCCTTCTCGTCTCCTAGTTCATTTCTCTCTCCCCAGTGCTGATTTACCGGGTGCCGCATTACCATCAGGAATTATGGCCTAAGGAGACAGGCCACTGCCATGAAGTACAACCTCGATTCGGTTTGAGTTTTGCTCGATATCCTGGCTCATCGCATTCACATTCATTCCCGCCTCCGTGTACGGCGTGTGTTGTCCTATAAATAGCGCTCTCTGCCCCGTGGCTTTTACGCTGTACACGAATGTCACGTATTCTGAATATCACTCAGCAAATCTCAGGCCTTCACATCCTTCTTCCCTTCTCTGCTCGTCAAAAGCTGAGGCACAGTAGCCGAAATGTATCCTAGACCTATACCAATAATCAAAGGGATTATCGTGGGCCAAAACCTAGCCCCGGTACCAAAAAAAGCTGCGCAGCTTGCAAACTGGGCTGGTACGAAAGAAAAAATAGAAATCGGGGCAAGCATAACCATTACAAAGGCAATTACTGTCACCGCTACAGCAATACCTAATCCTGCGGTGCCCAGGTGGCCAGACGCTAAGACAGCCAGATAGGCCAAGACTATGCCGCAAACTGAAGGGAAGAAAGCTTTCCTAACTGATTCGGCAGTACCCCCGGCGGCGAAAAACAGTGCCCAACCTACGAATGCAGGCCAGGTCAAAAGATTAAATTGTACTGACACATAGGTCCAAATTCCAGCGAGAACCGCTATACTTATGGCTAAAGGCAAGAGCTGCATGGGGTGAAACACCTCCCAGTTTATGTTTGTCCTTTCATTTATTTATATTTAGGTGGCGTATTTAGGTGGCGCTGTAACGGACACCTCGGTTTGATCTCTCTTTTCAGGCTTTCTCGCAGTTACTAGAGGAGCCTTAGAAACCATAACATCTTCTCTCTTCGTTTATTTGGCCAAGGCCCTTGGCGAAACAATAGATTAGATTATAATTTTTTCTCATCTATTTAAGCAGACTTTAACTAAAAATATTATTACCACCGGCAAACTTTTTGCTCCCATACATTCAAAATACATAATTAAAATATGTCTATTAAATTAACTGGAAAATACCATGACATTACAATCCTTTTAAAGAAAGAATTCCGGACAGGTACCAGCAACGTAAGTAAGAGCTAAGGCAACGGATTGCGTAATACTAAGGAGGAGAGCAAAAATTTTGGGTAATTTCACTGCTGGAAGGCCTACCTTAGTTGCGTAGTACTAAGGAGGAGAGCAAACTTTTGCTCTCCTCCACCTCACAAAGTGGAAGTTGTAAACTAATCATAGTACTCAGGAGCCTTTTTAATAGCCTTCCAGCCATCTGGATCGTGCCCGGTGATCAACTTGACGCCGTGGACATCTCGTAGAAATTTTATTCGCTCGATCGTTTTTACTGTTTCACCCGGATTCCAAACGAGACCGGGTAAGCAGTTGTTTAAATTTTCCATTGTATAGCACGAATCAGCGGTGAAAAACACGGGCCCACTGTTAGGTAGGTTGACCAGGATAGATTGATGTCCTGGCGTATGACCTGGAGTAAAATAAATGATGATTGACCCGTCGCCGAAGAGGTCCAGTTTATCGTCACGCCAGCCATTTAAGAGCAGCCAGTCCACGTCTTTATCAAAATCCTTGCGAATGTAGGCTCCTTTCATATAAAAGTCAGGTGCATATGCAAAATGAATTTCGTCCCGCTGGACAATATATCGGGCCTTGGGAAAGTGGCCTACTCCACCAGCGTGATCCAAGTGGAGATGAGATAATATTACAAATCTGACGTCTTCCGGCTTGTACCCGACTTTCTGAATCGCGTTAACACACCACTGATCGGCGGTCATGACCGGGTCATAAGCTTGTACTATACTTCCCCAGTGTTCATGCTTCCTATCAACTACCTCTAAAGCGTTGCCAGTATCGAACATTACTAATCCCTTGGGATGGTCGATGAGGAAAAAGGGTACTGGCACATCAAATGGTTTTCCAACATCGACCCCCATGGTGAAATATTGCTTTTGGGACTTCAGAATACCAGCCTCAAAACAGTATAACTTCATACCTCTTCTCTCCTTTCACAGCATTTTCAAATAAACTCTGCGTTTCGTTTTTACACTTACCTCAACCCCAGCGCACACAGCACCGTAACCTTAATCCAGCCCTCTCGCCTTCACCTCCCTCTTTAATTCTTCCTTAAATTGTGGATGTGCGATTTCAATGAGTGCTTTGGCCCGCTGTCGTACGGTTTTACCCCTCAAATCAGCAATGCCGAACTCAGTAACCACGAAATGTACATCATTGCGGGAAGTCGTTACTGCCGCTCCTTGGTCCAAAACGGGAACGATGCGGGAAAACCGGCCATTGCCGGCAGTGGAAGGCATGGCAATAATGGATTTGCCGCCGGGTGAACGGGCAGCACCTCGAACAAAATCCACCTGACCTCCTACCCCACTATATTGCTTAAGCCCAATGGTATCAGCGCAGACCTGCCCCGTTAAGTCCACCTGCAACGCCGAATTAATGGAAACCATTTTTTCGTGGCGGCCAATGACGTAAGGGTCATTTGTATAGTCCACAGTATGCATTTCCACCACAGGATTGTCATCTACAAAGTCATACAGCCTCTTTGACCCCATCAAAAAGGTCGCCACCATTTTACCCCGGTGGATAGTTTTGCGCTGGTTGGTAATCACACCCGCCTCATACAATTCCACCACCCCGTCCGAAAACATCTCCGTGTGTATACCCAAATCCTTTTTATCCTTTAGGAACAAAAGCACTGCATCGGGTATACCACCGATTCCCAGCTGGAGCGTAGAGCCGTCTTCTATGAGTTCCGCTACATACCGGCCAATTCTTTCTTCCACTTCGGAAATCTGCGCCCGTGCCTGTTCAATCAACGGAACGTCGGCCTCAACTATATAGTCAAACTGAGAAATGTGCATAAAGGAGTCGCCCAAGGTCCGCGGCATGTAGCGATTAACCTGCGCAATAACTATCCGCGCACATTCGGCTGCTGGCTTGGTATAGTCAACGGAAATTCCGAGACTGCAAAAGCCGTGTTTATCCGGTGGGGAGACATGGATCAGGGCCACATCGACGGGCAGGTACCCTTCCCTAAACAGGCGGGGGATTTCGGAGAAAAAGCATGGTGTATAGTCGGCCCGACCCGTGTTAACAGCTTCCCTGGTCGAAGCTCCAACAAAAAGGGAATTGTGCCGGAAATGCCCCGCCATCTCCGGTTTACAATATTCGGATTTGCCCATGGCCACCATATGGACTATCTCAACGTTTTCCAATTCTGGGGCCCGCTTAACCAGCGCATCAATAAGCACCTGTGGCTCCCCACACGCATGCGCCACAACTACCCTGTTGCCGGAAGCAATACATTTTACTGCCTCCTCGGCAGTGACAAGTTTCCTTTTATATTCCTCCTGCCACTTTGCCAATTCTTTTCACCCTTTCCAGTACAGTTTCGAACAGCTTCTCAGCAGGTACCGGAAAAGCATCTACATGTGTACCTGCCACAACAACGCTTCGAGGAAGGTCTGCCGTCCTTTTGATACATCCGGCTGTACAGCCATTAATAATCAGCACAAGATCTGGGTCTACGCCGTTTGCATAACTTCTACTTTCCCCTATTGGTGCGATAAGACAACCCAGATTTCTGGAAATAAATTCCACTAACCCCTCGCGGTCAATTTGCGGGTTGCAACCGCCGCAAAATCGCACCCCTATGCGCACGGACAACATCCTTTTCAGTTTCGGCTTGCTGAGGGGGGACCCCCCAGCAAGGTGCCTCCCCTCAGTCTGTTTGGACAAGTCGCTATCTTAGTTAATTTTCTTCTTCGATACCAGCAATGATCCTGGCCAGCTTCTTTTTATATTCGAGGTTACCCTGGCGTGATATCATGATCCGCTGGGCCTGCGGCGAACCTGCCCCGTGCATAGATTCCGTCCGGTAACCCACAGCATGGGTTCCGAGAGTTAGATTTTCAATAAGCCTTAACATCCGCAACCGATGTTCCGTCGGTACGCTCGCCACGCCTTTCAGATATTTATCCACCAGTGGACCGATTTCCGGGTGTTTGAAGTCTTTTTCGGAAGGTGCGGTTACCATTAATCCTCCTGCTAAGTCTTCGGCCAAACGCGCAATCTCATAAGGATAGCGGGTAACATTCTGCTTGCACACATTGGCCAGTAGCAAATCTATTAGATATGTCCCGGAAGCGGTGGGATAGCCCTGGCAAGAACAGGCAATTCCACAAGAGTATAATGTTTCGTTGAGGTGGATCATTTCGATAAGCTTTTCCCTGACATGCGAAGCCTTGGCTGCACCGTTATATTCTGCAATTTGTGCTGCTGCGCCGATGAGAACGTCTCCCACTCCAACTTTGCAGCCGCCGTAACTCTGCCGGTGGTAACCAGCAAACCGCTCAACCAGTACGCCGGCATACTTATACTCACCGCACATAAAGACCCGGTCCCAGGGAACAAAGACATTGTCAAAAATCACCAATGCTTCATGCCCACCATAGCGGGCATTACCCACGTCAATGCAGCCACCTTCCAGTTTTCTGGTGTCACAGGACTGACGGCCGTAGATATAAATAATCCCTGCTGCGTCAGCCGGAAGGGCGAAAGAAACGGCGTAATCCTTATCTTCCTCAGTCATCGCAATCGTGGGCATTACTAGAATTTCGTGGGAACTTAGGGCTCCGGTCTGGTGGGCTTTGGCTCCCCTAACCACAATCCCATCTGATCTTCTTTCCACCACATGGAGATACAGGTCGGGATCAGCCTGCTGGGCGGGTCGTAAGCCCCGGTCGCCCTTGGTATCGGTCATAGCTCCGTCAACGGTAAGGTCATTCTCCTGGACATAGCGCAAGAAGTTTCTAAACCGCTCGTGGTATTTCGTGCCTAGTTCCTGGTCCATTTCGTAAGTCACACTATCTAGCGCATTAAATGCGTCCATCCCAACGCAACGCTGGAAGCAAGAGGCTGTCTTTTGCCCCAGCAGCCTTAACATCTTCACCTTTTTGACCAAGTCTTCCGTGCTCTGATGTAAATGAGTAAAACGATTGATCGTTTGGCCAGTTAGGTTAGACTGGGCAGTCATAAGATCACGATATTTCGGGTCATGGGCCAGTTCATAGGTTTTCGCTACTGAATTTATTGAGGGCCTGATGATAGGGTGGTCCACCACATTTTCCACTTGCTCACCCAAAAGGTAAACCCGCGGTTTTAACCCCCTTAGACTTTGGAGATACTCCTCAGCAGTTTTAAGAGCCATCGTATGGCACCCCCTAATAAAAGTTAAATTTCAACTTTCGCCCACAGGTTACTAGCAAGACTTATGCCAAAAACATGCTATCTCTGAAATTACCGTTCCCGCGCTGGTTTCTTATGCTTTTGATAATCTTCAGGTGTGTCAATTTGCACACTGTCTTGAACCTGTTAGACCGTCCTATTTCCCCTTATCTCATTGTGTTTCCCCAACTTAGCGCAACTGTGCTTTTCTGCACAGAATATCAGCAGAGTAGCCTTCCCGCCATCGCTCGATTAAGTTAGACTGGTTTCGCGGCCATTTTATGCTCCATCCCCAGTAATAATCACTTTTCTCCAAACCACGTCATAATCTCACATGGCTCCTCTAGACCTTCTCCACTACGGTAGCCACACCCATCCCGCCTCCAATACACAGGGCCGCCAGCCCGTAACGACAATTGCGCTTCTGCATCTCATGAAGCAAAGTCACTAGTATTCTAGCACCGCTGGCGCCGATAGGATGACCCAAGGCTATGGCCCCGCCATTAACGTTGGTTTTATTTATGTCTAGCTCTAACTCCCTGATTACAGCCAGTGCCTGCGCTGCAAAAGCCTCATTGACCTCAAACAAGTCTATATCTGCAATACTCAAGCCCGCCCTGCGCAACGCCTTGCGAGAAGCTTCTACCGGACCAATGCCCATAATACTAGGATCTACTCCGGTGGCACCCCAACCACGAATGATCGCCACTGGCTTTATCCCCAGACTCCTGGCCTTCCTGACAGAAGCCACTACCAAAGCCGCTGCGGCGTCATTAATCCCAGAAGCATTGCCGGCCGTTACTGTTCCTCCTTCTTTAAATGCAGGTTTCAACTTGGACAATGCTTCTAGACTGGTATCAAAGCGGGGATGTTCATCCCGTACAAACTCGATAGCTTCGCCTTTCCGTTGAGGAACTCTTACCGGAACTATCTCGTCGTTAAAACGTCCTTCCTTTATCGCTTTTTCCGCTCTTCTCTGGCTTTCCAAGGCAAAACGGTCCTGTTCCTCCCGGCTTATATTGTAGCGTTCAGCCAAATTCTCAGCCGTAATGCCCATATGGTAATCATTGAAAACATCCCACAATCCGTCGTTGATCATCAAATCTACCACCTTGCCCTCACCCATACGCATTCCCCAGCGGGCTCCAGGCAAGGCATACGGCGCCTGAGACATGTTTTCAGTACCACCCGCCACAATAAGCTCGGCCTCTCCTGCTGCAATCAAATCGGCGGCCAGATTTACGGCTCTAAGGCCTGAGCCACATACCATATTTATGGTCATAGCTGGAATCTCTACAGGAATGCCCGCCTTTATGGCTGCTTGCCGGGCCGGATTCTGCCCCTGTCCTGCCTGGAGTACATTACCTAGAATTACTTCCTCCACCTCTGCAGGTTGCACCTTGGACCTGGACAAGGCCTCTCTTATGACTATGGCTCCCAAATCGGAGGCTGAAATGTCCTTCAGGCTGCCCCCAAAGCTCCCTATTGCCGTTCTCACCGCACTTAGAATAACTATATCCGTATCCCTCATCCAAACATCTACCCCCTCGTATGCAGTAATTGTGATGTGCGAAATTTGATAGTACAGAGAAGTCCGCAAAGCATATTAGCAGAAACCGTGTCCCGATTTCTGAAACTCTGCTGTCGTCCTGAAGGGATATGCAAAATTCATGCCATTACCAATTGCACTTCCAAATGCCGTCATCTCGCTGCCTTGTAACCTTGTAGTGTGCAAATTCGCACACTCATCAGTGTTATACTCCTCTACTCGCATAACTTTTCTTCATGCAATAAGAGGCTTATGGGGCGTGTGCAGTTTTGCACAACACGCAGCTTCTTATCAGGCAAGAAGGACCCTGTTTTTGCCCGTTTCTCCTTGCCCTATCGATAATCTTACCAGTCCTCCTTATTTTCTTGACATGCTTACGATAAAAGGCAGTCCTAACTCCATGGCGCCGAACCCTGTAATTGGGCCATAACCAGGTCATTCCTTATAACCTTGGCACAAATCTTGCTTGAAAAGTTGTTGCAGAAAGGGAAAAGCAATTTACCAACGAGAATGTTAAGTAATACAATGCTCCTTGCTCCTTAAAGCAGCAGCAAGCCTCTACCCAGGTATCGACACTTTATTCCAGCTATCAATGGAGGGAGTGAAGCAACGGATCGTTCCTTAAGTACAGAGTTTAAGGAAAAGGGTGCACGATACAGTGCTTTCCGTCTCATTTGGGCCTTACTGGGCAGTTAACCCTCTATATTTTTGCAAAGTGTTCCCAGTTCATCACTTTAGAAGGAGGGCAGATTGATGCACACAGTCATGGTTTTAGGAGCCGGGACCATGGGCGCAGGTATAGCTCAGGTATTTGCCCAAGCCGGATATCAAGTGTTCCTACGGGACATCGAACCGCACTTAGTGGAAAAAGGCCTGATTTCTATTGACAATAACCTTGCTCGATTGGTAGAAAAGGGCAAGCTAAGTGACGCACAAAAACAAGAGGTGCTTGAGCGAGTTAAAGGCATTGTAGAACTCGATAAGGCGAAGAACGTAGACTTAGTTATCGAGGCTGTGGTAGAAAACATGGAGGTGAAAAAGAAAGTATTTGAGGAATTAGACGCTCTACTCCCCCCATATACCATTTTTGCCTCCAATACCTCTGGTTTGAGTATTACCGCTCTTGCTGCCGCTACTAAACGACCAGAAAAAGTCATCGGTATGCATTTCTTCAATCCGGCGCCAGTTATGCAATTGGTTGAAGTGATCAGAGGTATAGCTACCTCTGAAGAGACTTATCAAGTTATCTGTGACTTAGTAAAGAAACTAGGCAAGGCACCAGTAACCGTAAATGAAGCACCTGGTTTTGTGGTTAACCGCTTACTTATACCCATGATCAATGAAGCTGTCTATCTGCTCATGGAGGGAGTAGCCACCGCCTCGGAAATCGATACTGCAATGAAGCTGGGCGCTAATCATCCAATGGGGCCACTAGCACTGGCCGACTTAATTGGTCTCGACGTCTGCTTGGCCATAATGGAAACCTTGCATAAGGAATTCGGTGAGGACAAGTACCGGCCCTGTCCTTTGTTAAAAAAAATGGTACGCGCAGGTTACTTAGGCCGTAAGACACGACGGGGTTTCTATCAGTACTAGTTAATTTTCGGAAGATTATCCGGGTAAATACGCTTGATATCTCACACTAATGTTTTGCGCGAATAATAAAATAACCAGCCAGTTAAAAATCTTTAGGGAGGCGCCAACTATGAGTGCCGTTAGGTTTGAAAAGGAAGAGCATCTTGCTATTATCACTATCGATCGGCCACAGACTTTAAACGCCCTCAATACTGAAGTTCTTTCTGAACTGAAAACAATTTTGCAGCAGATTAAAGGCGACAACACCCTCAAAGCTGTAATTATTACGGGCGCCGGAGACAAAGCCTTCATTGCGGGTGCGGATATAAGCGAAATGGTGAAGCAGACAGTACAGGAAGGCTACCAGTTCTGTCGTCTCGGCCAGGAAGTGTGTGCCCTCATAGAACAGTTACCCCAACCGGTAATAGCGGCTATAAATGGGTACGCTCTCGGCGGCGGGTGTGAATTAGCTATGGCCTGCGACTTGAGAATCGCTTCAGAAAGGGCTAAGTTCGGCCAGCCGGAGATCAATTTAGGGATTATTCCCGGCTACGGCGGTACCCAAAGGCTCCCGAGGCTAGTAGGCAAGACCAAAGCTATGGAGCTGATACTGACTGGTGAAATGATCGGGGCTGTAGAGGCTGAACGGTTAGGTTTGGTTAACCAGGTAGTACCCCCGGATCGCTTGATGGAGGCAGCCAAGGCACTAGCTAAAAAAATTGCTGGTAAAGGCGAAATTGCTGTACGAGCGGCTAAAGCAGCTATAAATAAAGGTCTGCAAGCTGACATTGATACTGCTTGCGCGTGCGAAGCAGGTCTTTTTAGTCTATGTTTTGCGTCCGAAGACAGAAAAGAGGGCATGACGGCTTTTCTGGAACGGCGTCCTGCTCAATTTAGGGGCCAATAAGGTAGCGTCTAAGTTCATAAAGCCTTGGGACTGTGAGTGACGGTTACCCAAGGCTTTACTCCATTTACATGTTGGTTACCGGTAATGGTTTTTTGCGTCAGTAGTGTCCGGTATAATGTGCAAAAAAGAGGAATTTTGCACCCAAAATCGGACTTAACCCATAGACTTGGACCAAATGGATGTTTGCAACGTGCGATAGAATGTGGTATAAAGAAGTTAGAATATACAATCAATATCAATGCCTTGAACATAGACCTGCTTTCGTCGACTATTTCTCGAGCATTTAAAGAAACTTAAAACAGAAGATGATTTATCTGGGCATACCCCAGGGTACATAATGCTCATTCCTCTATCACACTTAGTGATAATCCCGATAACGCTATGTGGTTCCAAGCCTCAGGAGTAGTTATTCCTTTTAAACCGTTAATGAAGAAGGTGCCACCAATGGCAGGGGAAAAGAATAATGGAGAATGGCAGACCGACAAAGCAATATCCACGTTATTCCAAATTAAAAACATGGGGCTCTATCTGACCGACGGCCGAGCCTATACATTAGGGGTTAATCGCACATATGAAGAATTAACCGGGATCCATGAACAGCAAGTTTTGGGCCAACACATGTATGACTTGGTCAAAAAGGGCTTTTATGACCGGTCGGTCAGTCTGTTAGTGCTTGATAGTGGGAGTCCCGCTACCATTCCTCAGCTTATTATCCCTTCTGGCCGCCAGCTAGTGGTGACCGGCAATCCTATTTTTAACTGTCGGGGCGAATTAACCTTGATTGCCACCATTGTGGAGCCTGCTGGGGCAAGTTCTAACAAAGAGTATGATGAATTATCTAGAACATTCGTTCTCCCCGAGATAGGGACAGTGGTGGCTGTCAGCCCACTCATGCGTGATGTCTTGAGACGTGCTGTACGGGCCGCAGCCTTCGATTCGACTGTACTTATTCAAGGTGAAACGGGAGTAGGCAAAGAGGTTATTGCAAAGACTATTCACTATCTGAGCGCCAGAAGCAAAGGTCCGTTTATCAAAGTCAATGTAACCGCGATACCGGAAGAACTCTTTGAATCCGAAATGTTTGGTTATAAACCGGGGGCTTTCACCGGTGCAAGCCGTACAGGGAAAAAGGGGTTCTTTCAAGCAGCGCACGGAGGTACACTCTTCCTGGATGAAATCAGTGAGTTACCTCTTAGAATGCAAGCTAAATTATTAAGGGTACTGCAGGAGAAGGAAGTCATACCTGTAGGGTCCACAGAACCTGAAAGGGTTGACGTGCGTATCATCGCTGCGTGCAACTACCCGCTAGCTCAACGTGTCAGAGAAGGTAAATTCCGTCAAGACCTGTTTTACAGGATCAACGTCATCTCCATAGAAGTTCCTCCACTAAGAAGGCGACGGGCGGATATTATTGTTCTTGCGCAACACTTTCTCCAAAAAATAAGATTGAAATACAATATAAACAAAATCTTTTCCTCTGAAGCCCTGGATTTGATGTTATCATACTCTTGGCCGGGTAACGTGCGTGAGCTTCAAAACCTAGTGGAAAAGGTCGCTGTTCTCTACCCCGAAAGCACGATAACTGCCGAGCAGGTAGAAAGGGAATTGCTTTGGAGAACAAATGACCATCTACCAAATATGGCCGGTAGTCTGCAAGAGTACCTGGAACAATATGAAAAAGAATTACTACAAGAGACCCTGCAAAGATTTAACAACAATCTGGAAATGGCTGCTAAACACCTGGGGATCCATCGTACCACTCTTTTACGCAAACTAATCCGCTACAAACTAAAGTAAATCTTTTTTGCCCCTGTGGATGTTTTAAGTTCTTCCGCGGGCGCAGTATAAGACCGGTCGGATATCTTCACGAGCGGACAAGAATGCGCCCTTCGAAACACTGGTTTCGCTTGGAAACTGGCCCTCCCCCTTTGAGGTAACGGCCGGGAGAATTTCGGAGGGTCAAGTCCGAATTTTGTGTGTAAAATCCCTCTGGTAGCTTTTGAGGCTTATTAAGTGCTTATTAGGCTATCTCTATCTCAGTCTGGCTGTATTTTGCTGCTTCAGCCTATTCTTGCTGATTTCTCCATATCCAGTACTCCATCATGTCCAACTACCTGTGGCCGGTTGCCCAGGCCTCGTCTATCTCCATAAGCATCGCATCATTTCCCCGACGCCAATAGCCGCCTGGCTTTTCGGCTCTGATCTGATCTCCATAACCACCGTACCCATTAGTTTCAGCGCCGCGTCTGGCCATGCTTCTTAGCTTCTCCTTTACTTCCGGGCATTGGACTGGTTTTTTTGTCCGGCCAAATCTCTTATTATGGCTTTTTTCGCCATCTCCAAGGCCTTCAGCTCTCTGGCGGGTTTAAGACCCACCCCTAATTTCTCTACTGCAGCCTGGAGCATTCCTATAACTTCTGGCTGGGAGGTATAAATTGTGGCAGGCAGAACTCCGGAGCGGAGAGCTGCTGTCATAAAACCTTCTGCCACTTTATACCATTCTCCAGGCCTGAACATTTCAAGATGCAGGATCATACCTGAAACCTCATCCACCCATAGGGTTACCACCGGGAAATAAGGCCGTTCATCATTTTTATCCTTGACAGGGACAGGAAAGGGAAAAAAGCCGGTTTCCCAATTGATAGCTGCTTTCCTGCACTCCCGTTCTATTTTCCTTCTTATTACCTTGGATAGAACCAGTACGGGAAATTCAACAACTGGAGGCGGGGGCAGCTCCTGCCATTCATATTGCCAACCCCTTCCTGCCTTAACCTTTACTAGAATCCGATCTCCCCGAAGAGTTTCCAACAGATAAGGCTTCTGGCGACACTCCAAGCAAAATTCCAGGGCCTGTTCAAGTACCACCGTGAAAAATCTGGCTTCCTCGGTAGTAAAGTACCATGGGTAATACCAGGGTTTCATACTGCGAAATACAGGCCAGGCATTCTTCCCCCGAAAATTTAGGCCCAGTTCTTTTATCAATGCCTTATCTTTATCGCTCAATTCGTTACTATTCGCAAAAATGAGGGATAGAGCTTTCTGGTGGGATATAAACTCCAAGTCTCGAGGGTCTTGACTTTCCTTCATCAGGGCATAAGAAGCCAGTCCTTCGCTCCCTGGGTAAACTACCAGCCCATAAGTTTCCTTTAACTCTCCAATTACCGCACAATAGCCTACCTCTCCGGTATCCGGGTCCTTGACGCCAAAAAGGTTATCCTCACTCATCCATTGCCAGGGGCCTGCCTTCCGAAAGGCCTGGGCCAGGTCGTAAAGAACTTGCCACTGGTTCATTGCAGGTTCTGCACTCATCTTAAGTTCTCCTTTTCCTTGTCTCGTGCGGGAATACCTTCACTTTTCCACAATCACCCACAACCCGCCTTCTGTGCATATTTCGTAACTGGGTACTAATCCTGCAGCTAATATTATATCCCTTACTTCTTCTAGCGCCAACCATCTCTTCCCCAGCTGGTAGTTGAGCCGGCGGGATTCTTCGGCAATGCTTTTAATAACGGCAGGAGGGGTAAACTTTCCAAATCCTCCACCAACGAAGCCCCTCCCTCCCCTCTTAAGGAGAAGGATGACTGCTGCCCTCCTGAACAGGCTCACCCATCATGCCCATATCTTGGTCATGAACGGGGGAAGCTATCGCTTCAGTGAGAGTTTAAGGCGACGCCAAGAGGAAGGAACGGTTAGCTCTGCCTCTGCATAGTAGCTAAAAGTATTTCACTTGTTAGTAAGTCTAAGACGGTCTCTCAAGCCAGCCCGGCCAACCTGGGTTAACATTTATACGAGTAGCATATTGATTAAGCAAAACCAGGAAGTGGTTGCCGTTCTAAAATAAGTAAACATAGTCCTAGCGAAACTAAACTATACAGGTGGTCAAC
>JBNATU010000042.1:0-15846 GCA_049701195.1 Neomoorellaceae bacterium | reverse complement strand
TCTTTCCACGCTTAAAATTTTTAAATTCGTGTCTTGACAAAGGGGTCCACCTTAGTAGACCCATTCCCGCTTGCGGTGCGTTTCAATCCCACTATGGTTCGATTGGAACCCAGCCAAGCCAGCCAATGCAGCCAGCCAGCGGAGCCGTTTCAATCCCACTATGGTTCGATTGGAACTCTTGGGCACCTACACCGTATTTGTAGGTTAGCCCAGTTTCAATCCCACTATGGTTCGATTGGAACGATTACTGGGTGATTGCAGATTTCGGCTATTTCCTCGTTTCAATCCCACTATGGTTCGATTGGAACCAGTGCCGCCCTGTATGGTGCCATTGTTGGTAAAAATCGTTTCAATCCCACTATGGTTCGATTGGAACCTAAAGCCTAAAAGCAAGATTTTTCAAGTATTTAGAGGTAGCCACCTGCAGTCGATCTTTGGTTGCCCGTTTTTGCCTGAAGATCGACGGCAGGGTAAATAGCCCTTAAACCTTAAATAAATCAATAACTCGCCCCCTAGCTTCTTCTAAAAAATTCCAAGAAGTCGGTTCACCCCTACCGAATCGACGGCAATTATAGCATAGCTGCGGATGACATCGCAAGCAAAATATCTGTACAGATCATCTTTTTTGTAATACTTGCAATGTATACTTGTGATTTCCAGAGGGAAATCACTCCTCAAGGCGCCTCTTCACGCAGAACGCGAAACATACCAAAACCTTGACTGTTCCGCTCCCCCAGACCCGCTTCATAAGCCAGAATAAGCAGTTCTTCATCTCCTTCCATCAAGAACCTCCCCTCATACCCTCGCACCTGGGTTCCCTGGGCCATATAAAGTCTGGAGCGCCATGCCCCCACAGTCTCAAACCGCACAACCGTGCCTGTTGAAACCGTAATACCTAAGGCCGCGGCCTTCCGCTTGAGGTTTAGCTCCACCACCCTCCAGAAATCGGGTTCTTCCGGTGATAAAAACCGCTTGTACAGCTTTTCCCCCTTCCTTACGCCTGTAGAGGCCACTAGCGGAGAAAGGGTCTCGCACATCACACGTGCAGAAAACTCAGGAAGCGGCTCCACCTCTACCCCTTCCACCTCTAGACGGACAGCCCCCAATAGGACCTCTCTTTCCACCAGCAGCGTTCCGGCCAGGGCTTCCATGGTAGCAGGAAGAGGTGAGGAAACCCACCAGTGAATGGGAGGCATAAAGCAGAGACCCTCTGGGTGGCTGAGAGCACGGCGGGGATATAACCGGGAAAAAACCAGCATCTTGTACCGGTGTTTCTCGGCCACAAACCCCTGGTCGTGAAGAAAACCGCCCAGATGTGGGCTGGCCTTGGCAATAGCCCCGTACAGAAACCCGTGTAAGAGATGCGGATAATGCCAGGGAAGTATAACAGGATGCTCGGAATAAAATATAATGTGCAGACGCATATGTCTCCCTCAATCCAGGATTTGTTCTACTGGTGCTTTAACCTTTCCCATCACTTCTTTGCGGAGATACTTTTTGTGGGGCAGGCGGTAAATGTAAATACTGTCGTACTCAGGATCGATAAGCTTTTTTAGTCCCAGCTTCAGGCGCTCCAGCTGGGCTTCGCTCAGCTCTCCTTCGAAGGCACTGTTCTGCACCCAGTGTAAAAAGCGCCGGAGGTACTGGCATACCTTGGCCACGCGCACCTGTTCTACGTCGTATACGATAACCACGTACATTTTACCACCAGGCCCTGAGTGACTTGTAACTCTCCATACCCGTGAGGTGTCGGATGATCTTGTAAGCCTCTAGGCGAATAAGCTGGCGGTAGGACACGTTGCGTTTCAGTTTCCGGTGATACACCGTGGTTTGCCACGTCTCTTCCATCTCTCGAACAACCGTTTTACGCGCTTCCTCTTTGAGATAAATTGCCGGTGCTTCGCCCACGCCCACAAAATCCTCTTCGTCTATGACACCCCGGTTGAGCAGGCGGAAAAGAACACGGTCGCCGACCAATGGCTTAAAAATCTCTGCCATGTCTAGCGCCAGGGAAAAACGCCTCTGTGCAGGCTCATGCAAGTAACTGATGGTAGGGTTGAGCTGCGTCACGTAAATTTCAGAAAGGGTAGCCGTGTAAACGAGAGTGTTGATAAAAGACATCAGCGCGTTGAGCATGTTATTTGGCGGTCGACGAACCCGCTTTCCAAAAGGTTCTTCCAGATCTAGAATTTCGGTAAAGGCAGCGTAGTATGCTTCGCGGGCCCGGCCCTCTTCCCGCATCAGTTCGGGAATGCTCTGGCAGGAAGTAAGCCGATCCATGCACTGTTCAACTACTTCCAAAGAACTGCTTACTGCTTTACCCCGGGCTCCGTAGTAGTTAAGATTGCGCCGGATGTGAAAGAGGGCGCTGCCCACGAATTCACGGGCGATGGACAAACGCTTTATGCCGTCTAAGTAGTGCTCCACCTGTTTGACTATCAAGTGCCCACTGAGGTTTACCTCGCGCGGGTAAAAACTACCTGCATAAAAGCCGTAGTAATTGAAGCAATGGGCGACAACTCCATTTTGGGCGAGGAAGTTGAGCAGTTTGGTGTTCAGGTCAATTTCGCCGAAGAGGTAAAGATCATGGACATCCTCAATGGGGATGGGCTGGCGAACAATTTCACCGCCTTCCTCTTGCTCCAGGTAGAGGGTGTTTTGCCGCCGCCGCAAACGCCCACTGCGGAAGATGTAGTAACTGCGTACCAAAACACTCACCTCACGCTCTTGTGCCTGATCACGTCGCATCTGCCGCACCAAATCCTGAAGCACGAAAAGCCGCCAGTGTTGCCCTACCGCTCCAGGGAACGCCTACGCTCTACCCCGAAAATAGTCCTTGGCTATTTTCATCCTTCTGCTGGTGCCGCCAGGGCGGCATGAGGGTCTCCCCCGAAAATGCCTTATTTACCGTTTTAATCCTCCTACCGGTGCCGCCGGGACGGCATGGGAGTCTACCCCTATCCCCAGCACAATTCACAGTAGGCACAAGTACGGCAAGTAGGCATAAAATTCGCTTGTGGTGGCGAGGCCAGCTCCTCGATGCGGCGGATATCCCTTAAAGCTTCAGCGACGCGAGCTTCCAGTTCTGCTGTCAACTTTACTTCCTCTTTACGCCGCTCCTTGGGAAAGCGCAGCTCGCCGACCAGTTCGCCAGCGCCCAGGCGCTTGAGGTAAAACAGGTAGTAAGCGACCTGCAAACGGGCGGCGTCCACAAGCTTGCGGGAGTGTTTGACTTCCAGGACTTTGCTTTCCGCTTCCAGCACGTCTATCTTGATGAGATCGTCAATGAGTACTTCCCGCCGAGGCAAATCGGGGTAAGCACGCTCATGGAGCAACCGCCCCAGCGCCACCCGTTCCGACAACGGCTCCATGCGCATCCCCTTGTCGTATAGCCAAACTTTGCGGTGGCACACTACCCAGTAGTTGAGTTTGAGGCCATTTGTGCGCAGTTCTTCAAACTCTTCATCGGTCATAAGATCAAGCGATGAAGTTGACATCCAAATCAGCCTCCCCGGGCAGCTAGGCTGGTTCCCTGATTATGGAAATTAGACCACAAAAGATTCCTCATTTCCTTAATTTACTCATGAATGCTTTGTAAAACTCTTCAGGACTCATATATCTCAGGCCACCATGCCTTCTTTCCCGGTTCTATATACCTTGGATGCCCCCGTATAGGCACCTATAAAGCTCTAAAACTCATATCAACTATAGCCTTCAGTCTCTAAAATTAAAGGAAAGATTTTCCTGCGAGCATTGAGATTGGGCGTCTCAACAGATATATGCTCATGGATAATTTCTGGTTTTTCACGGGTTTTTGGGACTTTTTGCCAATGATACTAAAGCCCTTTTTTCTGTACGAAGTTAAGCATCTTCACCCCTTTGTATAGTTCTCGCTTCCTTAGACCATTTTTGAATACCTTATAAGCATTAACTTGAAGTGCAGGACAAGCCTATATGATAATCGATTATCACACGGTCAAAGACATCTAATAAAAAGAATCTTCCATGCATAGCAAAACCAATAGCATTAATCAACCAGCACATATCCCCCTGCTCCTTGCTCCTTTGCGGGCGCAATTAATCCCAATTCTGAGGAGTACTCCAGCGTAGTCTGAATGCAGTGCAAATCTTCTATAGGCGTGAAGAACTCTTTCCGCCTGAGCCAATAAATAGGCACAGGTACCAGTAATTCTGGCAACCGCCAGCCTTCGCCTCGCTCTTTAAATTCGTAGGCCTCCCGCACAAAAATATGGGGTAATACCTCCACCGATACCTGACCCCGACGGGCGGTAAAGCGTTCCCGCATCTCTTCATCTGAAAGATTAATAGTATAGCAACCCAAGATGCGTTGCACCTCTTCCAACGTTTGGCGTCCTTCTTGAAATTCCTGCTTCCAATCCTCCGTAGCCATCACGTGCTCGTAAAGCTTATGGGCAGCGTCGGCAAGTTCACGATCGGTTGGCGTCTCTGACAGACTTTCCAAAAGTTCCAGGCTCCACTCAAGTATTTCTGTGCCATAGACCCTTTGGGCACCCTCGGACCACCGGCGGTATACAATTACCGGAGCGGAAAGCTTTTCGCCACGACGGTTGACCCGTCCCATGCGTTGCACTATGGCATCAATAGGCGCTACTTCGGTCATCAGCACATCGTAAGAAACGTCCAAACTGACTTCCACTACCTGCGTGGCAATGAAAATCGTACCTGGCAGAGGCTTTCCTACCTGCGCTTCTTTGGCCTGCCGATCACGGAAGGTGAAGCGGGCATGCAACAAATGACGGCGTCCCCAATCGAATTCATCCCGGAGTGCTTGGTAAAGTGACTGGGCATCTGCAATAGTATTGGCGACAATGAGTACCGTCTTGCCTTGGCGAGCATATGCGACGGCTACTGACATACCTTCTTGCAGCGAGCCGTCTTGAAGCATCAAGCGATGGCGGGTGCGTCGCCACAATGTGTCTTCGGCCTCAATAAGCTCACCTTTGGGAAACAGCTCCAACAGGGCAGGTGGAAGCGTGGCGCTTGCCAGGGCGAGCCGGGAGGGCTTTTCTCGCTCCAGAGCTTCTACCAGAAGTCCCAGCGTATAAGGCTCATAGGCGTGGATCTCGTCCAAAACGAGTGTTGCCTGTTGCGAAAGACTGCGGCGCTCCTCCCAGTGGCGCCCGTTGAGATGCGCTAACAAGTACTGGTCCAGTGTCGCCACTGTTACGGGCTTGGCAAAGACCGAACCAAAAAGGCGTTTATCCAACGGACCCTCGTCTGATTCCCTGCGCAGTATATAGCTTGCCTTACCATGTGCCAGTGCTACGCATTCATCGCCGTAAATCCGTCGCAGCCGCTTCCACATGGCGTTGACGGTGGCCTGCGTGGGGAGCAGGTAAAGCAGGCGCTCCGTGTCTCCTGCCCAGAGAAGTAGCGCTTCGGTCTTGCCCGTACCGGTGGGGGCTCGGAGGCAGAGTACACCGGCAGGGCTTGCGGCGGCAAGCCGTTGGAATTCACAAAGTAAGAACCCGCCCTCTGTTTCACGCTGACGTATGCTTGATTCGATCTTTGCTCTTCCACCCTCCAAGAACAGCATGAAAGAGTTATGTTTTTTGGCTGAAGCCAGCCAGTCCGCCAGATGTAGCACGGCTTTAACACGGGCAAATTCATTTGGGGGCAGGCTCTGGAAAACGCCTCGTAGCGTCTTGCCGGGGATCGCTCCCCTGCCGTCCAGTATAGCTACCGGCGCATCCTTTAATAGAAACTGTACGGATTTTAGAAATTCCTCACATGCCGGTAATCCCTCCACCCCAACGCGCTGGAGTAGTTCCCACACGGCCTCCAAAGCCTCGGATAATTTAGGGTGAAATGCTGGTCTGGTATAGCCTTTGTACAGCTCGGGTCCTAATGGCGAATGGTGGGTCAGCACCGCTGCTGTAGCGCTCAGGTCATGTTGCTGCCAGCGATATCGTCGTCCAATAAGGCTCTCTGCCACCAGTGCAAAGGGCATGGATGCCAAAGCATGGGGATAAGCTTTGCCGCGTTTTCCCCGCATGTACTCCTGAAAATCCACAGTCACTTTGCCGATATCGTGTAGAGCACATGCCAGGATGGCTTTCAGCCGCAAGCGCGCATCAAGCTTTAAGCGACGTGCAATCTCGTCACCCAAGCGCAGCACGCTCCATAGATGGTCTACGAAAGGAACATCTGGCTTGGCTAAAAGTTCATCCATGCGAAGTTCCTCCCCTGGCACCGTAAAGCGGGTATCCGAGGCTCTTCTATTTCCAGCTCCACCCCCAGGGGCAGAAAGCTCAGCGTAGCCGGGCGCTGTGGGTGGCGTATCCTTTTAGTATCCACAATAAAACTCAAGGGCAAAGTCTCCACCACTGGTGGCTCAAAGCGAATACCCGGCTGTAGCACTGGGCGGATGCGCATTTGCCTAACGTCACCTGGGAGTACCGTTCCCCGAAAATACGGTTCACCCTCTGTAGCCGTATCCACGGTGATCTCTTCTACTAGGAGCAGTTCGTCTTCTCTTCCTAAGGAAAGTGGATAAGCAGGGTCACAGAAAGCCCGCTCCAATCGATAAAGAAAAGCCTCATCTCCGCCGTAAAGCAAGGTGTAACGCACAGAAAACAGGAGCTCCCGCATGTAGGGTGAGCGTTCCATCTTGTTGCCTTTAATTTTGAGCAGAGTCCACATATCGCGAGTGCGCCCGGGTTCAGCATCCATCCAGACGGCCACCTTCATGCGCCGTAGGGGACTATTTTGCGCCCAAAGCTCCCAATCCGAGAGCCCTAGCGCCGCGCCCGCTATGCCCACTAGCGTCGTCGGAGGCGGTATCGGGAGCGTCCGCTGGAAGTTGTGGTCCAGCGGGCGCCGAAATGATGCTACTGGCGCCTTCACTGTTACGCGGAGGATTCTTTCCATAGCTCTGCCACATTCCCTTTGGCTTTGGCGATGGCTCCGTGGACGGTAAACACTTCACCATAGCTTTTCAGGGCTTCCCGGATTTCCTCTTCGTTGCTGAAAATGCCCGGTTCCAGACCAAAAAGCGTATGCTCGCGATAGCTGGCAAATTTGTTAAGGACATTCTTTAGCGGCTCCAACTCCAACCTGTATTTGTTGTCTTCATAGTGCGCCACGAGCGCTTCCAAAAATACCGGATGCTTAACCTTGAGACGAGCATAGGCGACAAATTTGGGTGAAAGGTCTGCTAACATCCGTGCCGTGCGTCCCCCACCCCAAAGGAGGTTTAAGGCTTCAAAGAGAGTTTGGAGGCGCTTTTTGCGCTCATCGGCAGGAAGTGCCCTTTCGGTTTCTTCACCTATCTTATACGGCTTGAAAATGCCAACTCGATCAAGCTCTATGAGTATTGTCCCTTTAAAAAGATTAGCATAGAGCTCGGTCTCAAACATATTGCCGCCAGCCGTCATAGTTTGCCCAAAACGTTCAAAAGAACGGGTACCGAGATCGCGATCTCCCTGGAAAGGGAATAAACCAACTGCTACTGAAACCCGCACAGGAGATGTGCGGCGTTTCCCGCCAGAGGGGTCTAAGTAACCGAAAAGATCCTCGTCTATGAAGTCCCACGGTCGTACCGGCGGTGTTACTTCCTGCCGGTTCACCTGGGCAAAAGGTTCTGAAAGAGGATAACCTAAATCTTCCATCCGGTCACGAAACATGCGGCGTATGGCCTGGCCGGAAATATAGGGGATCGTATTGCCATCCGGTAGCGTGACCTTTTTGGCCACTACCACATTGCCTTCCGTGTGGGAAGCATTCACATTTGCGGCGGAAATCTTCGCCAGATAGCCAATGGCAATCGCTTTGCTCATGACTTATTCCTCCTTTTGTGTTCGCGAATCTACTTTTTGAGGTGCGCTTTTACGCAAAAAAGTGTTCATTGCATAAATAGAGAGCAGGGTTTTAACCCGCACCCATGGGGCCCCGGCAATACGCTCGCCCCTCTCAATTCTAAGGATTGCTTCCGGAATCGTCACCTCCAGCCGGAATTGAGCATCATTGAGCACGCGGTAGAAGTCCTCGGGATTTTTTGCGTTACGCAGGGCATAGAGGAGCCCTATTTCGTTGTGCTCCTGTGCTACCTCCCCGAGGCTGTGCCCAAAGCCCGCCAGTGTGCGCTGAAATTGTTCATCCATACCGAGCACCTCCTGTCCGTAATGGCTAAATACTTCTAAAGTACCGCGCACCAAGGGTCGGGGGTTCTCTTCCCTGGCACGCACTTCGAAGAGAAAAACTTCTATAAAAGGCAAAGGATCACCAAACTCCAAAACTGCCCAGGCAATTTTGTCACGCCAGAGTGACTCACGCTTGTTTCCCTGTTGCGCCTCGAATTGCCGCAGGATCTGGACGACGCGCTGATGGGGATTGGAATCTATCTGCTTATCGGCTATGATCTCCACCCAGCACTCATAGAGCCGGTAGAGCAATTGGAGCTTGGAAAACTCCCGTAAAGCTTTCATAAAAGTTTTACCTTGGTTACCTGTGGCGGCATAAGTGGCGGCATAAAGAGTAATAGGAGGTGGCGGGGTATTCGATGAAACAGCACCTAAAAGCAATGCTAAGTAGCGGCGGCCTTCCTCGGAAAGCTGTTCGGACTGACGAACATGAGCAAAAAGCTCCAGTAGTAAGCCCAGCATAGTTTCATGAATGTAAGGTCCAGAAAAAGCGGGGCGGAAATTGCCGCTTTTATCGCCCTGTATTTGTAATGGCTCCAGCACTTCGCGGTGGAAGCGCTTCATTTCCTGCAGCTCAGAATAGAAGACGAAAAAGTGGAAGGCATCGCGCCCCTGGGCTTTCCATAACCAGCCAAAATAACCCGCCAGCCCTGCCAGCGCACATCGAGCACACAGTCGCAAGCCCCGTTTGGTCCCTGAGTAAAAGGTCCCGAACTTATTCGGATCTACCACAAAGGGGAACATCCACATTTTAGCGTCGGTGAGGGGAGCTTCATTACCGCAGAGATCGCAGAGTGCGGGCTTTTTGCCAAGATCAAGCTTAAGGTCAAACCTGGGCGGCTGAGTAGGATAATCTTTGCCCTCTATCTTCACCTTTTTGCCAGGAGCACCCGAAACCTTGATGAACAAATTAGTTGGGTAGACCCAGTTTTCTTTCTCGTATTCACAGAGTTGCTTTTGGGCCTCATCGTAGTACATGCCTTTATTTCCGGTCTTTTGCACCAATTTAGTGAGCAACCACTGAAGTATGTCATCTACAGGATACTCGCCTTCTCCTAAACCCCGAACCAGTACTACTGTCCCCGTATCTATCCAGAAGTTACCTGTAGGGAAAGAGAGATCGATTTTTATTTTTACCGTCTTTGCCTTAGCCATTATTCCAACAGCTCTTCACTTTCAACTGCCGCACTTTAAATGCCGCCGCCAGGGCTCTTATAATCTTGCATCATGGCCTGTACAGTATACTTTGAGCATCAAGTTTTTGCTTACCTTGTAAAATAATAATGCTATAGTATATGACAGATATATTCTACTTCTACATGTTTCGTACTATTTCCTTGTTATATACTATTTCCTTGTTATAAATTGTAAATTTATGTCGAATACTGCTAAAACGTTAAGGAATTTCCCTGCTTTATTCCAAAGCTAACTTTTGTGTTTACTGCTTTACTAGTATAATTTGGAAAAACATAGTCCTCAATGTTAAACAGGATTGCGGCCGCATTGATTTGTTCCTAAATTATAGAGCCAAAATCTAGTTTAACTCAAAACCAAAGCGAACAACGTAAAAGCACTTGGCTTAGCCGGCAGGAGAGTGATAGAATATTGTCATGGAAAGCGCATGGAAAGAATTAGTAGGGGAATAGCCTTAGGTGTATTTCCATAAAGCGGTTGTGCCCCGTACATGGCCGATTAGTACGAAAGTTATCCTAACCAGGTTGTAGTTAAAGGTAGTAAGGAAGGCATATTATATGCAAAAATTTACTTCTTTGGTGATATTCTTCGCTCTGGTAATGGGTTTTATTCTGTTCGGCTATTATCGCACTCAAACCCTTCAGGCGCCGGCGTCCGGACCTCCGCCCCAAGATGCCTTTTCAAGCCAGCTAACCGACACCTTCCCCGGGGAGTCCTCGTCTCCTGCCGGCGTCCAGCCCGCCGCAGCGAACGAGCCCGCGGCCGGACCGGTCATCTATCGGGACAAGGTAGTAGCCTTAATATACCACCATTTTGATCCCCGGGAGGGCGATATTACCATTTCCCAGCAGCTCTTCGCTGCTCACTTAGATATGTTACGGGCCAAAGGATATAATGTTATCAGTCTGGAGCAATTGAGAAGTTTTTTGGAGGGCGGTTCCGTGCCGCCTAACGCCGTACTCCTTACTATGGATGACGGCTATGCCAGCGTCTACCAATTGGCTTTCCCCGAACTTAAACGCAGAAATATGCCGGCGGTAGTCTTTGTTATTGGCGCATATATGGGCAAGACGCTCGGGACACTTCCTCACTTCGGTTGGGAAGAAGCGCGAGAGATGGAGGCGCATAACATAAGCATCCAATCCCATACATATGATATGCACAATTGGGGTCTCAGTAGGGAAGGTAAAAGCCGACCGCTGCTGGAAGGCCCATTAGCCAAGGAGACGGATCACGATTTCGCCGCTCGGGTGCTCCATGATCTGGTAACTGCCAAGAAGGACTTGGACGAGCACTTGGGTCAACCTGCGTATGCACTAGCCTGGCCCTATGGCCGGGCTAGCGAAAAGGCCCGGGAGATAGCCACTCAAGTGGGTTTTAAGCTTATCTTCACCACTCGCTACGGGGTAATCACCCGTCAGAGCAACCCGCTAAACTTACCCCGCATCCATGCCGGTTCCCCGAGGATAAAGCCTGCCGACCTGGATACCATTATCCGCAACGCCGTAGGCGTACTTCCTTCGTCGCCCTCGCCGGCGAAGCCGGACAAAACTACCGTCGCCGGACCCGCCCCAAAGACAGAGTCCGGGATCAAGGTGCCTTCACCCAGCCCGGCCAAAAAATAACCCACAGGCACCCTCGCTCCCCTGGCTCGTAGTATATTCCGGATTAAGCTTGCCAGCCAACGTTGGTGCAAGCACAAGTGCAGATTGAGTACGGTAAATATTATCAACGAATCCTAATTAATCCTGCCGGCTACCGATTCGGTAGCTCTGAACCCGGTGCCGGGTGCTCTAAATAAATCTTGCTTAATCTTACCATATTACTTACCGGGTAACCGACCAGCCCCTAAGAGGCTCGCACGCCGACAGAACTCAATCTTGACTAATTTTACCGGCTAAGCCTCCGGTTCCGGAGCTAAATCGACGAATTTGGTGAATTCGGGCAGGAAGGCCATTTCTACCGTGCCCACAGGGCCGTTCCGGTGCTTGGCCACAATGACTTCGGCAATGCCCTTTTTATCCGTATCGGGATCGTAATATTGAGGACGGTAGAGAAAAATAATCACGTCGGCGTCGGCCTCTATGGCACCGCTCTCCAGCAGGTCGGCCATGACCGGGCGCTTATCCTGCCGCTGCTCTACCCCCCGGTTTAGCTGGGACAAAACCAGCACGGGAACATTCAGTTCGCGAGCCAAAGCTTTGAGCGCCCGGGAAATGAGGGCGATCTCCTGTTGCCGGTTGTCTACCCGCCGGTGGGCCTGCATGAGCTGTAAATAATCTATCACCACCAGACCTAATCCGCATTCGGCCTGTAGCCTGCGCGCCTTGGCCCGCACCTCCAGAGCCGTTATGGCCGGCGTATCGTCTATGTAGATGGGCGCCTCAGCCAAAAGGCTGGCCGCATTGACCAGGCGCGCCCAATCATCTTCTTTCAGGAAACCCGTACGAAGGCGGTGCTGCTCCACCATAGCTTCAGCAGCCAGCATCCTCTGTACTACCTGATCGCGAGACATCTCCAGGCTAAAGATGGCCACCGGAACTTTCTTCTGCAAGGCTACATTCTGGGCGATATTGAGGCAGAAGGAAGTCTTGCCCATGCCCGGACGGGCCGCGCATATAATTAGGTCCGAAGGCTGGAGCCCGGAAAGAAGGCGGTCCAAATCGTGGAAAGTGGGCAGCCCCGTCACTTCTCCTTTATGGGCCGCTATGCGCTCCAGGTGCTCGAAGGTCTGCAACAATACCTCTTTGACGCTTACAAAGCCCTCTCGATACCGGCCGCTGGCCACCTCCAGAATAAGCCTCTCGGCCTCATCAACAATCTCGCTTACTTCTCCCTCTTCTTCGTAAGCCCTCTCGGCTATGCGGTGGGCCACCTGGATTAACTGCCGTAACGCCGCCTTCTGGGCTACGATGCGGGCATAATACCCCGCATTGGCCACACTGGGAACGACGGTGGTAAGATAAGAAAGATAAGAAGCCCCTCCTACCGCTTCCAGCTCATCTTTCCGCCTTAGCTCCTCGGTCACCGTCAAAAGGTCCACGGCCTCGCCCCTGGCCTCCAGGTCTAACACCGCCCGGTAGATCAGACGGTGGGCTTCGCGATAAAAATCTTCTATCCTTAAAATTTCCGTGGCCAGAAGCAAGGCCTCCCGGTCCAGCAGCATAGCCCCCAGGACGGACTGCTCCGCCTCTAAGCTATAGGGCGGTAGTCTCTCCAGAAGATCTTTCATCAACCTCTCACCTCTACTCCTCTACCAGGAGATGGTCCAAGGCCTGAGCTATGGTAGACACCGGGATGATTTCAATTCCGGACAAATCTTTCGGTACCTCCTGGGCGTTAGCTTCAGGCAAAATGACGTAGCGCATCCCTGCCTGCCGGGCGCCGTAAATTTTTTCTACAATACCGCCCACCGGTTTAACCTTGCCTTGAATAGAAATCTCGCCCGTAACAGCTACATCCTGCTTAACCCGACGCCCCTGTACGGCACTGATAATCGCGGCGCAAATGGCCAGACCTGCCGAAGGCCCATCAATATTACCGCCCCCTACTACATTAACGTGGACATCATAATCGCTTAAATCCTCTCCCGTGAGCAAGCGAAAAACGGCGGTAGCATTAAAAACCGAATCCCGGGCCATGCTGCCGGCCGTTTCATTGAAACGTATATTGCCTTTGCCCGGCTCACGGGCCGAAAAGGCTACAGCCTCCACTTCCAACACGGTGCCCACAAAGCCGGCCACTGCCAGCCCAAATACCCTGCCCACCTCCGGCGTATCTTTGGCCTTAGCCGTCACAAAAGGAGACAGGCGAGCCGTCTGGGCCACTTCCAAAATATGCTGTACCGTGATTACCTTACTCCGCCGCCCCCTCTTTCTATACTGCTGGTAGAGAGCCAGCCCGTAGGCGTCGGCCAAAAGGCTTACCGCCTTTCTCCCTTCAATAGTGTATTCCGCGATCAGCGCCGGTACCGCCGGCTCCAGCTTCACCTTTAATCTCTCGGCCGCCTCCCGGACTATGGTTTCAATCTGGGCTGGCGTCAGCGGATCAAAATAGACTTCGGCACAGCGCGAGCGCAAAGCCGGATTTAAGTCACCGGGGTCGCAGGTGGTAGCCCCTATGAGGACAAAATCCGCCGGCGCGCCTTCTTCGAAGAGCTTCTTAATGTATTGCGGTACATTTTCATCACCCGGGTCGTAATAAGAGGAATCAAACTTTACCCGTTTGTCCTCCAGCACTTTAAGCAATTTATTTAAAAGCAAGGGGTCCATCTCGCCGATCTCATCGATAAACAGCACCCCGCCGTGGGCCTCCGTAACCAAGCCCAACTTGGGTTCCGGCACCCCGCTCTCCGCCAAATCCCGTCTAGCCCCTTGATATATGGGGTCGTGTACCGATCCTAAAAGAGGATTGGTCACCTCTCGAGGATCCCAGCGCAGAGTAGCGCCGTTCACTTCTACAAAAGGCGCATCGGGCCTAAAAGGCGAACCTTGAATCTTTTTGGCTTCTTCCAGGGCCAGCCGCGCCGCCGTGGTTTTGCCCACACCCGGCGGGCCGTAGATCAGGATATGCTGCGGAAAAGGGGAGACCAGCTTGGCCAGCAGCGCCCGTACGGCTCGCTCCTGCCCCACTATCTGATCCAAACTTTGCGGGCGCAATACCTCCATCGCCGAACGGGCCAAGCGCGTTTGCTCCATTTTTTCCAGAATTGCCAGTTTCTTGAGGGTATGGGCATTCTCCGGGCCCGCATTCTCCTTTAAGATTTGTAGCCGTATTTCCTGAAGATACTCTTCATGGCGTTCCTGCATTCTTTCGGCCACCCGGCGCTCCAAATTATCCTCTATGGACCGCCGGGCAATGAGGTCGGCCAGCTCTTCCTGGATCTCTTTCAAAATTTGAGGAATGGCCTCCACCGGCGGAACCGTATCGATGGTAGGATCTTCATATACCAGCTTCTGCAGGGCCAGGACACGCTCGGGAAGTCTATCGGATTGCAGAAAGTCTAAAGCTTCCAGCTTGCCGGCCTTGAGCACCAGTTTATCCGTGCCATAGATATCGGCGAGTATTCCGTACAGGGCGCTTACCTGACGGGCGAGAAAATCTCGTTCATCCTTAAAAAGAGCCAGTTTCGCCCTCCTGGACATGTCTCTTTTAACTCCTTTCCGGTACTACCTGTACTCCCAGCTTTACCTGTACTTCGGGGTGCAACCGCACCGCTACGGAATAAGAGCCCAAAATCTTAATAGGTTCCTCTAGCTCAATTTTACGCCGATCGATCTTAATATGGAAGGTGCTTTCTATTGCCTGAGCTATCTCCTTATTGGTAACGGAACCAAAAAGCTTCCCTGCCTCGCCGGCCCGCACCGCTACCTTCACCGAACTCCCCGCCAAGCGCTGGGCCAGCTTCTTAGCCTCCTCCAGCTCTCTCTGCTTTCTCTTTTCTTCGCGTTCCTTCTCCCTACCTAATTCTTCTAAACGGCCTTCAGTAGCTAATACAGCCAGATTCCGCGGCAAGAGGTAATTGCGGGCATACCCGTCGGATACTTCGACTACGCTCCCCTTCTTTCCCAGTTTAGGTACATCGGCTGTTAAGATCACTTTCATCAGACCATACCTCCTTCGCCATAATATATTCTCCCTTCCCTGTGAAGGCCCCCCGCAAGAGCAGGGAGTCTGTGAAAAGAAAGAGCAGGATCACCTGTACTTCCGGCGATCCTGTTCTATTTTTTAACCTCAGCCCACACCCGTTTCATAAACCGGAACTATTCGCCCAGGTTTCTGGGCCCTCTCGAGCAATCATAAAAATACGGCGGTGTGCTTCTCAGTCCCACCCTCAAACACCGGTTTTCCGGGCTAAAAAGCCTCCTTTCCCCAAGCCTCAAGATGAACGCTCGGGTTTGCGCCATCCCAGAAAAGGATCGAACAGGCCTAAGGCCACAAGTATAAACAAAGCCCAAGGAATATTGATAAGAAAGGCTAGCAAAATAGCTACCTTTAGGGTCGGGGACCTGAACTTATGCACCAAGAAGCTTAGGACGGCCAGCCCGTTACCGGCCAGCAAAGGGAAATAGAGGTAAAGAAGGTTCAGGCCTGTAGTCTTAAGCCAGACTACCTGCCAGTAGTCCCCTCCCAGCCAAAGGGCCAGCCCTAAAATAACTCCCCAGAGCGCATACCAGGGTAATTGCCAATAACGAAAGGGCGGCAACGCTCGCTTTATCAAGTTTAACCGGCGTAACACGGCTTCCGCCACCAAATAGTTGAGAAAAGCTGTCAAAAAAGACATGGTTGCCAGGATAGCCGGCAATAGGAGTTGTAAATAGGCTATAACGTTTTCCAGCGAACGGCGCAATTCTTCGGGAGTTGTTCCTTGTCTAGCCAAACCCTCCAACATACCGGAGCGCTGATAAAATTCCATAATTTGATTCCCAATCTGATCCAGATCGGCCCTCAATTGCCCGAGCGATAAACC
>JBNATU010000041.1:0-15873 GCA_049701195.1 Neomoorellaceae bacterium | reverse complement strand
ATGCTCCAAGAAAAAATATTGGTAATTGTACCCAAGGGTGCGGAATGTAGGATAAAAAAGACGGCAGAATGGCTCACGGGCAGCTGGAGTTACGGCCTGGCAGTGTACCCTGAACATGGGAAGGATGGTGAGGAGCTTCTGTCGTACGCTGAAAGCCATCTCCAAGAGGGAACGGAGAATAAGGGTGGTGGCCCGGCACAGCAACCAACCTCTAAAGAGTAGTGCATTCCCTCTTAACAGTCGGGACATTACAGGTGCCTGAAAACAGGGAGACGAAGACTTCGACCAGTTGCGGGTCGAACTGCTTCCCTGCACACATCTTGAGTTCATCTAGAGCTTGCTTTTGGCTCCAGGGTTTCTTTCTATAAGGCCTTTCACTGGTCATCGCGTCAAAGGCCTCGGCTATGGCTAGAATGCGGCATTCGAGAGGTATTTCTTCCCCTTTAAGTCCCAGAGGATAACCTGCTCCGTCCCACCTCTCATGGTGCTTAAGAATCAGATCTGCTATTCCCGCGAGTTCCGGGGAGCATAAGGCGATACGATAGCCCTTCTCGGAATGTTGGCGCATTATTTGCTGCTCTTCGTCGTTAAGGGGGCCCGGCTTAGAAAGAATGCTGTCCGGTATAGCAACCTTGCCTAGATCGTGAACCTCAGCCAGCAGGGTCAGTATAGAGCGCTGCCGTGGAGAGAGCCCCAGTTCATCCGCCATCTTCAAACATATTTCCTTCAATCTTTGGGTATGACCGGAGGTAATGTAGTCCCGCTCCTGCAGGGCTACGAGGAGGGCCTCTACGATCTTGCTGCGGGCAGTGCCCCGGCAGATGAGCTTATGGCGGTACATGAGATCATCTGCCTTGGTGAAAGCTTCCTCCAGAGATTTGGCTTCGCCAGGGCAGGTGGCGCAGCCTATGGAAAGATATATCGGCAACTGGGGATGTTCGCGGTTATAGCGTTCTATGAAGAAATGTATGCGTCGGACGATATTCTCCGCTGCCCTCCGGCTGGTCCGAGGCAGAATGGCGGCAAACTCATCACCTCCTATGCGGGCCAGGATGTCAGAACGGCGCAGGGCCAATTTTAGAACGGAGGCGCAGGCTTTCAATAACTCATCCCCCTGGGCATGGCCTAGGATGTCGTTGACCAGTTTTAGACCGTCTAGGTCCGCCACCAGAACAGTTACAGGGTAGTCCCGGCTGCGGGACAAGCGTTGGAGTTCTTCTTGGAAAAAAGTGCGATTGTAGAGGCCGGTAAGAGAATCGTGCAGGCTCAAGAACTTTAGCTGCTCTTCGTAGAGCTTACGTTCGGTAATATCCAAGGCGGCTTCTACGGCTCCTATTATCTCACCCTGTTTATCTTTAACCGGCGAAGCGATGATGCTCCAGATCCGGCCGTCAGCAGAGATCACTTCACCCGTGCGTACCTGGGCGGTTTCCATAGCCGGAACCACAGGGCAGTTCGGACACGGAACACTTCTGTGGTGCCTTATTTCGTGGCATTTTGCCCCAAAAAGTTCTTCAGGGACCTTGGCGAGGGATTGACAGGCCGCCCGGTTAGCCCATATAATATGCAGGTCCCGGTCGAGAAAAAGGACCAGCTCGGTGAGACTATCGAGAATCAAAGACTTTTCGGCCATCAACCGTTGCAGCTCTTCTTCCAGGATTTTACGGGGAGTAATATCGGTAAGAAAATGTAGAGTAGCCGAACGGCCTTCCCATTCAATAGTTGTGGAGTTGGCTTCCACCCATCTGACGCCTCCATCTTTAGCCAATATTCTAAAGGGATAGGCGTACAGGGGGCGCTTTTGCTCCAAGAGTATCCGGTAGTGGTGCAGCACGCTTTTTTTATCTTGAGGATAGATGAAGTCCAGAAAGGGTTGGGATAACAGGTCTTCAACTTGGTAGCCGGTATGTTTTACTGCTGCCTGGTTGAGAAAGGTGATCCTACCCTCCTGGACCACTATGATCGCCTCGGGAGCGTTTTCCACCAAGGCACGGTACTTTCTCTCTTGCTCAGATACCTCCTGCTGGTATTCTTGGATTCGCTCCAACATTTGGCGAATTTCAGCGGAAAGGAGAGCAAGTTCATCCCTTCCCTCCAAGACGGGAACTTGGGGAACCGAGGACATATTATGCCCCGTGCTGGTAACCGCAGCTGTAAGCCTGGCAAGGCGGGAAAGGACCGTGCGGTCCAGCCAGAAAAAGATCAGCAAGCAGCCTAGAATCGCAGCTAACGTGAGGAAAAGGCCGAAGGTGAGTACGGCGGAATGTAACGCCTGGAAGGCTGGCCGGCGGGAGTTGACTTCCAGTACTAAGGCTGCTTCACCCTGCAGATCTCTTATGGTGGTGAAACCGGTGCTCTCCTTTTGGGAGATAACCTCTGTGTAAAAAGGCTCCCCGTTATAGAGAAAGCCTATAAACTGAAGGGAACGAAGGTCGATAGCCTCACTCGGGTGAAGGGCTAGGGGAAGGCCAATAATCGCGGAAAGCTCGGTTAAATTTTTATCCTTTAGAATACGGCCGAAGATGAGGGTTCCCCGCGGGGGACCGCTACCGTCACTTTTCAAAACGGGTCTGGCAGCCAGCAGTACCGGTCCATATAGTGTTACTGCTAACCCTTTAAGGGAATCTGTTTTATTAGTGGCAGGTAATATTACCTCAAGAGGGATAGGAATTTCGTGGCCTGTTTCCAGATCGTATCCCCGGGCATATATCTGCTCTTCCTTCGTATTTAGGAAGATTATATAGTTCAAACGCAAAATTTGAAACATATTATCTACCAGGTTTTTCTTAATATATATTTGGTTACCATCTTCCACGAAGTCATAGGTATCGTCCCAGGTGGCCCAGTCGGCAGCCAATTTGTCCAAGTCCGCCATTTCTCTTTCTATGGCTTGGAGAGCACGCTCCAGATTCTCTCGGATACTGTCGTTTTCCAGGCGGCCCGCGATACTCCCGGCTACCACATGCGAACCCAGGAAGAAGATTAGAGCGAGAAAAGCGAAGACGGTACCCCCGAATACGAGCATCTTGGTATTAAGAGACATTTTCCCCTCTCTCCTTTAACCCATACCTGCCGCCCTGGGACAGAAGGTTTCACCTAGCAATCGCATTATGTAATTAACGAAAGAAATTCGACACCTGAAGCTGGTTTACCTGCCGGATCAAGGAATTATTGCTGTAGGATCGGTTAATAGCGTTCCTACAAGATAATAGCGTCCTGCAAGTGGCGCTTTTAACTTCGATTGACAGTACTTTATAATTAAATTATTAAAGGGAACGGAGAGTTTGTCTATAGTTTAGTGGAATTTTTTGGACTAAGAGGCAGCAAAAGGCTTTAGGTCTCAGTAACGTATGATTTTATAACGTATGATTTTAGCTGTAAGAGATATGCACTAGCGCACAGGAGGTTTACCATGGCGAGCGATGAGGCCCCTTTTATGGATTATGAGGTAACTCTAATAAGTGGCGGTGAAATCCAGAGAGTGCCGAACTCCCTTATAGCAGAATTTCCTTTACAGATAGCGGTCAATGGTCAGGTTTTAGTAAATCTCCTCTGCACCCCCGACCATATGGAGGAGCTGGTGGTAGGCTTCTTATATTCTGAGGGTGTTATTGCCTCTTTGGCGGACGTACTTAGCCTTAAAGTCGAGAAGGGTAAGGCTGAGGTACGGATAAAGGGCCAGGTGAAAGAGAGAGAAGGGCTGATCCCGTGGCTTACTACGGGCTGCGGCCAGCAGGTGGTCTGGCAAGGAGAGAGGGAGCGCAACTGCTTATTTGAGCGTCGGATCAGTTCTCAGGTGACGGTGGCAGCCGCAACCATTTTTGACTTGATGGAGGAGCTTCAGAGGATATCCGTTCTTTACCAAAAGACCCGCGGGGTGCACGGGGCAGCTTTGGCGGACATAAAAGAAGGGATTATTATCTTCCGGGAAGATGTCGGCCGCCATAATGCTGTAGACAAGTTATCGGGTGGCGCCTTAATGCGAGGGCTGCATACCGAGGATAAACTTCTTTTTACCACCGGTAGGATTTCTTCTGAGATACTGACTAAAACAGCCAGGTTAAAAGTTCCCCTGCTTATATCTCGCTCGGTTCCGACTGACTATGCGGTTCAGCTCGGCGAAATGTTGGGAATCACTATTGTAGGCTTTGTGCGGGGGAAAAGGTTAAAGGTTTACACTCATGAGTGGCGCGTAAACTGATATTGCCGGAGGAGCGTGCGGAACATTCGGGCGTTCTGTACTGCCTGGGCGCCGAAGTGGTTGTTGAAGGCTACAAAAACCCGGGAAGCCTGGCGGGACAGCCAGGAAACCCGTGGAACCCACTCGGCCAGCTCTTTTTCCGAATAGAGGTAGTCGTAACGCTCGTAAGCCTGCTGATGATCCCACCATTTTGAGGCATTGCGGCCGTGAAAGCGGGCGTAGGCGACACTGGACGTAACTTTTACTATGTTGCTCACCAGGTTGCCCAACCGCGGTCCGTCTACACAGACGTAGCCCATATTGAGGGACTTTAGCAGCTCCCAGGTATTTTCTTTAAGCCAGCTCCGGTGGCGGAACTCCACCGCCAGCGGCAGGTCCGGAAACAGCTCCCGTAGGAACTGGAGGTAAGACCGATTAGTAGGGTCATTACGGAACGAATACGGGAACTGAAGCAGTACGGCCCCCATCTTTCCGGATTCTACCAAGGGCTCCAAGGCTGCACGGAATTTTCTGGCGTCCTCAGGCACGGATTCTCCGCGCTGGTGGGTTAAGCTTTGGTAGGCCTTGATAGTGAAGAGAAACCCTTCGGGTACTTTATTCGCCATTCCTGCCAGGATGCGGTCCTCGGGCAGGCGGTAGTAAGAAAAATTTATCTCGTTAAAGGCAAATTCCTGCGCGTAGTAGGCCAGCATATCCTCGGACCGGAGGCCGGGGGGGTAGAAGGGCCCTATCCAGTCGCGATAGCTATATCCGGACGTGCCGATGAGAATATTAGCTTTATCCATTCCTGCATAATATCCTTTCCGCAGATATGGAGCCGCTGGTACGCGGTGGCAAAGGAGTTTACAAGTATATTATATAAAATTATAACAAGGGTGGTTCTCATGGGAGAATTTGAAGGCCAAGTAGTCATAGTAACCGGCGGAAGCAAAGGAATTGGACGGGCTACCGTTCACCGGTTTTGTCAGGAAGGGGCTATCTGTGTTATTGTTAATCGCTCTGAAGCTGAGGGGCGAGAATATGCGCGTTACCTGGAGCACCAGGGTTATAAAGCTAAAGCCGTGGCTTGCGATGTGTCCCAGGTGCAGGACATCAAACGAATGGTAGAAACGATAGTAAAACAATTTAATAAAATTGACATTTTGGTTAATTGTGCCGGAGTAAACCTACGGAAACCGGCCATAGAGTATACGGAAGAAGATTGGGATTATATGGTAGACATTAATCTCAAGGGGACCTTCTTTACCTGCCTGGAAGTAGGCAAACGTATGATAGAGCAGGGAAAGGGTGTGATAATAAACCTGGCTTCCTTGCAGAGCGAAGAAGTTCTGCCCGAGCGCTCCATATATGCGGCTACCAAGGGCGGAGTTAAACAGCTGACTAAGGCCCTGGCCGTAGAGTGGGCCAAATACGGGATAAGGGTAAATGCAGTTTCCCCGGCCTTTATCCGGACACCGATGGTAGAAAAAGTGTTGTCCGACCCGCAATGGGGGCAGCTTATTGCTTCCCGCACTTTGCTAGGCAGACCTGGGCTGCCGGAGGAAGTAGCCGAAGTTATTCTTTTCTTAGCTTCCTCCCGGGCGAGTTATATTACCGGAGCCAACATAATGGTAGATGGGGGTTGGACCGCGGGATAAATGGAAAATAAAGGGGGCTCCTGAGCCATGATTACCAACTGACCGCCAGCCATAGCCTTTCAGGCAGTATCCCATAGTCTATGAGGCCGGTGATGACAGCAGGAGTAATAGGCTGTGGGCTGGTGGGACTGTTAACAGCTCTTGTAACCCATACTCTCGGTTGCGAGGTTTATGCCATAGAAGTATTATGTTAAATGGCTAAATAAAGCTAAAGAAATGGGTGTAGATTACTTTAATAACGGCGTAGAGGAAGTCCTGCTGCCGGGAGAAATCGAATTCAGGATGGAAGAGACCAGGAAGAGAGACGGCATACCCCTGGAGCCTGAAGTGGAGGATATGCTCCAGAGGTTGGGGGAGGAGTTCCATGTTCCATGGATAAAGACTGTATAAGGGTTATCCTCTCTTCTCCCTTTAAAGAAATTACCGGTCGCCGGAGCTGGGAACTGCCCACTGAAGGCCCACTAACGGTGGAACAGATTTTGGGCCACATGGTGAAAGAATTTCCCGCTCTAGGGAGATTTGTGCCCCGGGTTAAAGACGAAATTCTATTTTGGGGCCACCTCATACCTATGAAGGACGACGCCATCTTAAAACCCGAGGCCGAAGTGTGGCCCGGCGAAACCGTATATCTCTATCCACCTCTAAGCGGTGGATAGAGATAAGCAAGAGAAACGTACGGGGAGGTAGAGAAAGGTGTACGGGTATCAGGGGAAAATAGGCGTAATCGACCTAAAGTCGCGCCAGGTGGAAGAAAAAGAGCTCACGCCCGGTGAGGCCAGGAAGTACATAGGGGGCAGCGGATTGGGCGCGTACTATTTAGCCTCCGGCAGTAAACAAGTGGGGTTAGATCCTTACAGTCCGGAAAACCCTCTTATCATTACCGTAGGTCCCTATACGGACACTCCGGTCCCTTGCAGTGGCAGACACGCAGTAGTTACCAGATCTCCCTTGACCGGCATATTTGCCGAGTCGGATGTTGGAGGGTCGTGGGGCGTGGCTTTTAAACGGGCCGGCTATGATGGGCTCATCATTAAAGGAGCGGCTGATTCCCCGGTATACATTCTCGTGGAAGAGGGCAGGATCCAAATACAGGATGCAGGCCAGTATTGGGGGAAGGACACTTTCAGCACTTATGAAGAATTAAAGAGCACCACCGGCGGAGAAGTGCTCTGCATAGGCCCGGCCGGGGAAAAACTGGTGAGATATGCTTCCATCATGAGCGACGGCCGAGATGCGCGGGCTGCGGGCCGTTGCGGCGTAGGCGCAGTTATGGGCTCCAAGAAGCTAAAAGCTATAGTGGCTCGGGGGAACAAACAGACGGCGATAGCCGACCGGGAGGCCTTGGTGCGTTCCGTAAAAGAGGCCATCCCCCGCATCCGCCAGGGGAATGCAGGCATGACGCGCTTTGGCACCTCAGGAGGAGTCATTACCCACGAGAGCTACGGCAACTTCCCCCTGCAGAACTGGAACCTGGGTAGATGGCCTGAAGGAGTAGAAAAAATATCAGGCCCCAGGATGGCAGAGACCATTCTGGTGGGCCGTTACTACTGCAAAGGATGCGTGATAGGCTGCGGCCGAAAAATATCTATCAAAGAAGGGAAGTATGCAGGAGTAGAAGGAGCCGGGCCGGAATACGAGACTTTGGGCTGTCTCGGCGGCATGTGCCTGATAGACGATCTTGAGGCTATAGCCTATGCCAACGAACTGTGCAACAAATACGGTATAGACACCATTTCTGCCGGGAATGCCATTGCCTTTGCCATGGAGGCTTTTGAAAAAGGATTAATCCATGAACAGGATACAGGTGGAGTCAAGTTAAACTGGGGCAATGCCGAAGCCATGATCGAAATGGTAAGGCAGATAGGCGAAAGGGTGGGCTTAGGTAAACTTCTGGGTGAAGGCGTGAAGCGGGCGGCCGATGCTATAGGTGGGCTGGCTTGGGAATTCGCCCATCAGGTTAAAGGGCTGGAATTTCCCGCTCACGACCCCCGGGCCTTTAACGGGGTAGCCCTGGCATACGCTACTTCCAACAGGGGAGCCTGTCACCTTCAGGCCTTCACCCATCCCTTTGAGCGGGTGGTAAAGATACCCGAACTGGGGTATGAAGAACCCCACCACCGTTTGGCCGTGGAGGGCAAAGCCGAATTTGTAGCCAAGCTACAAAACCTGATGTCCATGGTGGACTCCCTTAAGATATGCAAATTTGTTTTTAACGGCGGCATTCAAGTGAGCCACCTCACCGACTGGCTAAACTCCATTACCGGGTGGGACATGAGCCCCGAAGAGTTCATGGAGACCGGGGAACGGCTATTTACCCTCAAGAGAATGTTCAACGTACGTTATTGCGGTATCAGCAGAAAAGACGATACCCTGCCTCCCCGCTCTTTGACCTGCAAGCGGAGAGGCGAGGGGATAACGGTGAACCTTCCCCCTCTGGGGCGTATGCTGAGCGACTATTATGAGTACCGGGGATGGGACGAGATGGGGATACCCACACGGGAAAAACTGGAGAAACTGGAGATAACGGATCTTTTTTAGTGATTGAGTTCTACCTGCTGCAAACCTCCTAGATGTGCTCTTTGCCATTTTCATCCTTTTGCTGGTGCCGCACCGGCGGCATTAACGGCTAATTTAGAATTAGAAATGGCGCGTTTGTTTAAAGGAATTTAAGGCGCCGGCCGCTGTGAAACACCTTTGGCCGTCGCCTTTTTACTCTTTTAAAACTCTTGGCGGCTTCCCCAACCTGCTGCTTTGGTACTTCCTAAGGAAGACTCGGCAGATGCTCACGGGCAAAAGCTATGTTTTAGTTCTAAACTTTATATGCTTATTACAGTCCTTTCTACGGCTACTTGCGAAGCGGGAAATAGGGCCTGGGCTTCGGCCAGCAGTTCTTCCGGCCTATACCAAGAACGCAAATGGGTTAAAATCAACCTTTTAACCCCTGCTGCCCGGGCTATTTCCGCAGCTTGTCCGGCCGACATGTGTCCGGTAGCTCCGGCTGCAATATCTGCATTCAAATAAGTAGCCTCAGCCAGCAACAGGTCTGCTCCGGCGGCAAAGCCGGCCAGCTCGGTAGCATACTCCGTATCACCGGTGTATACCAGAGTTTTGCGGCCGTCGCTGAGGCGCATAGCTACCGTAGGTAAGGCGTGCTTGGTAGGCATAAAGCTGGCGGTGAATTCGCCCAGGACTATATCCCGGCCCGGTTCCAGAGGCTTGGCTTCCAGGGATTCTTTATAGGTAAGCTGGTGGAACACCTCGGCCGGCTGGGGAGGGGCCCAAACGGGCACCGGCTTTTTACGCTTTCCCTCCTGGATGGCCTGGTCTATAGCATAGCGGTAAACCCACAGGTCGCTCATGTGGTCCCCGTGCAGGTGGGAGATGAGGACGGCTTCTACTTCCCAATAAGGGATATATTCTTGTAGTCGGGCCAGGGTGCCACTGCCCAGCTCCAGTAGGACGCGCGTCCTATTTCCCTCCAGAAGGTATCCCAAACAAGCTCCTCCCGGAGGAGGGTAGGGAGTATAGCAGCCCAGTATGGCCAAACGCATACCCTTTTCTCCTTCCGCGAGTTCAGTCGCCTTTTTTAATGGTCTCGGATTATACTTTTCATGTTCAGTCTTCTCGCTGAAAAGTAATACCTCGGGCCAGGGCAATAACCCTTTCGGATTCGTCCATAATAGTTATATCATAAACTCCGGTCCGTCTGGTGGTATACTGTTCGCGGGCCGTGGCTATCAGCTTGCTGCCGGGCAAGGCCGGAGAAATATAATTAATAGTCACGCTTAAGGCTACCGCTTTTTGACCGTGAGAATTGCTGGCCAGCCCTAAAGCAGTATCGGCCAGAGTAAAAATGGCCCCTCCGTGACCAATACCATGGAAGTTCAGCATAGCCTCGGTCAAGGTCATGGCTACTTTGGCAACCCCCGGAGCTAAGTCTAACAATTGGATGCCTAGAGACTGAGGAAAAGTATCGGCCAGAAATTTTTCTTTGGCGGTTTGCAAAGGGTCCACCGGTTCCCCTCCCCGCAGGCAAAATTTTCTAGCGTATACTGCGAATTATTGGGGCGGCGGTTTACAGGCCACTATATGATAAGTCTGGCCATCACTGTCTCCCCTGCTTTGATAGTCGAATCCACCCTCATCCAGGAGCTTGAACAGCGTATCGATTTGATGGGCATCGGCGGCCTCCAGGGAAATAGTCAGGTGCTCTCCGGGCTTAATCCGGGACAAGGCTTTACGGACATGCTGGAGATCTTTTAATGTAACCACCGATCCCAGCCATAAAGTGGTATGGAAAATAAGATGGCCCCCCTTCCTGTTGATTTCTGATCTTTAGTTTAGCCCCGGTAAAGCCGATATTATTTATGCCACGCTATAATACTCCAGACCTCTGATACTCCAGACCGCGGAAGTCGATTATTTAGGCAAAGCCAGCAGTAACCGCATCATCCGCTCGGCCGCTTCGGTCAAAAGAATGGCGGCATTTTCCAAGCAGAAAGCAAGGGACACCGGTCGGGGAACGATGCTCATGAACCCCTGGATTCCGTGATCAAATACGGCATGAGCGCCTTCCCCAATAGACCCTACCAGGGCCACCACTGGAATTCCATACTTGCTGGCCAGCCGGGCAACACCTACAGGAACCTTGCCATGAGCTGTCTGGCCGTTTATCTCACCTTCACCCGTAATGACCAGATCCGCGCCCTGGGCCAGAACGCCCTCGAGATTCACAGCTTCCATGACCAGTTCGATGCCCCGACGCAAAGTCGCTCCCAGGAAGGCTACCAGCCCGGCTCCTAATCCGCCGGCGGCACCGGCGCCGGGGAGGTCGCGCACTTGGAGCCCCAGATCACGGGCGATGATATCTGCCAGGTGCGCCAGAGCAGCATCCAAGCGCCGTACCATTTCCGGCGTGGCGCCCTTTTGAGGGCCGTAAACTGCAGAAGCACCGCGGGGGCCGCATAAGGGGTTGTCTACATCGCAGGCTACGAGTATTTCTGCCTCCTTTACTCGAGGATCGAGATCTTGCATTTCAATGCGTGCCAGTCGCTCCAACCCTATACCGCCCCAAGGGATATCCTGACCGCTCTGATCTAGAAGCTTGACGCCCAGGGCTTGGGCCATCCCAGCCCCTCCGTCATTAGTAGCGCTGCCCCCAATACCTACGATCAGGCGGCGGCAACCTTCTTCCAACGCCTGCCGGATCAGCTCGCCCGTACCGTAGGTGGTGGTATATAGCGGATTGCGCTTTTCCTTGGGCACCAGTGGTAAACCGGAAGCTTGGGCCATCTCGATTACCGCCGTGCGGCCGTCGCCCAGGATGCCCCACTTAGCGGTTACCGGCTCGCCGAGAGGGCCGGTAACTGTAGCGGTCATCAGTTTTCCACCCGTGGCGGCTACCAGAGTGGTAGTCAGCCCCTCACCACCGTCGGCCAAAGGTACCTCTACTGTTTCCACCTCAGGTAAAACCCTTTTAATGCCGGCTGCTATGGCCGCCGCCACTTGGGGGGCATCCAGGCTTTCCTTAAAGGAGTCGGGAGCAATAACAATGCGTCTCATAATGACCCTCCTAAGGGGAATGTCCCCGGGATGTATTTTAGATATTTCGCCAACCGGGAATAAAAACCCTTTTCATAGAGCAACCTAACTATGCTCTTCTTAAGCCGGTTTTCTCCTGTTAGGAGGAGAATAATCTACCTTGACGAGGGGATTCATCTTAAACTATAATGGGAGCGGCGACAAAAGAATAAACGGCGGTCCTTCGTTAGGTGAGGCTACTGCATAGACAAACGCCACTGCCCGGAAACGTCGAAAGACGCCAATGGGTCAACAGGTATTACCGGCGTAAGGTTTTACCTAATGTGGCTGAGAGGAATTCTCTAGCTATGCATGTGCCAAAGCTCTACGAGTGGGGGACGGCACAGAGGTTCGTGGGTATAAAGCATAGCATGCCTGGTGAGAGTCTTCCTGCTCGGGAAGACTTTTTTAATGCCTTTTATCCATGGGAGGTGAGAGAGTGGCGCGGGTAACTAATATGGCGATAACTTTGCTGGTAGGTATCTCCTTGGCTGCCTTTGCCTACTTCGCTTATCAGGGCCACAGAATAACCGAACTGGCCGGGCAAAGTACCATCGTGACCAGTATAAAAGTACTGCCTTATTATGCTTTTCGTTCTTTTTTACGTATGCTGGCTGCTTACCTTCTTTCTTTAGTATTTTCCCTTTTTTACGGTTACAAAGCGGGCACCGACCGGCGGGCGGAGAAGATACTGCTGCCGGTGTTGGATGTTTTACAATCGGTTCCTATCTTGGGTTTTTTTCCCGCAGCCGTGTATTTCTTTATTAACCTGTTCCGAGGCAGCACTATAGGAATAGAGCTGGCTTCTATTTTTCTTATTTTTACCAGCCAGGCCTGGAATATGACCTTCGGCTTTTATGAATCCTTAAGAACGGTACCTAAGTCCTTGGCCGAAGCTTGTGCAGTCTACGGCTTGAAAGGCTACCTACGTCTTAAGCGGCTGTACCTCCCGGCGGGGATTCCCAAACTGGTCTATAATAGCATTCTTTCCTGGGCCGGGGGCTGGTATTTTCTGATCGCGGCCGAGATTATAGCTTTAGGGCCCATAGAATATTCCCTACCGGGTTTGGGAAGCTACCTGATCCGCACGGTAGAAAAAGGAGAGTTAGGCCTAACTTTAGCCGGGCTGGCGGCTTTAATCCTGGTCATAACTCTCATGAATATCTTTATATGGCGACCACTTACCTTCTGGAGCGAAAGGTTTAAATACGAGTTTGACGGTGGCGGGAGCCAGGCGATACCTAAAGGTTTGGGCTATCGCCTCTGGTGGCAAGCGCCTGTTTTTAGCTGGCTTAGGACAGAGACGGTGAACTTATTGGGAGCTATGGTTGCGGCTGTAGAGGCTCAGGGGTGGAAGTTTGAGCGGCTGATGAAAGCCGGAAGGATATTGAGCTATGTTTTCTTCTGGGTAGGCGGGCTGGCCCTGCTTTATGCGCTGGTGCGCGGTCTGGCAGCCCTGGTGGTTCTTTTGTCCTTACCGTGGCCACCCGAGTTATGGGCTATCCCTAAGGCCGTCATTTATTCTTTCCTCCGGCTTACCGTAGCCTACTTATTGTCGCTGGCCTGGACCGTTCCCGTGGCTATATGGGTGGGGCATAATAAGAAGGCTTACGAAGTTTTAACACCTGTGTTTGAAATCTTGGCTTCAGTTCCGGCTACGGCTTTGTTCCCCATCATTATCTTTGCGGTTATTCAACTTACGGGGAGAATGGAACCGGCGGCAGTGCTGTTGCTTCTAACCGGTATGCAGTGGTATCTGCTCTTTAATTTGATAGCCAGCGTGAAGAATATTCCTGAGGATATAAAACAGGCAGCCGCAGCCTTTGGCGTCCGAGGAATTTTTTACTTGCAGCGAGTTGTGTTTCCGGCCATGGTTCCTTCCTTAATCACCGGGAGTATTACTGCCTGGGGTGGTGGCTGGAACGCCCTTATCGTGGCGGAATACATCGTTTATGCCGGACAGACCTTTGCGGTTT
The DNA here is from genome assembly GCA_049701195.1 of Neomoorellaceae bacterium. Lineage (GTDB taxonomy): Bacteria > Bacillota > DSM-521 > Neomoorellales > Neomoorellaceae > JBNATU01. The sequence continues at coordinate 2,479 of JBNATU010000041.1, read as the reverse complement.
TTGGTATAGGCTCGCTGTTGGATCAAGCCACTTATGGCACGGGTAACTTTCAGGTCATCTGGAGCAGCCTAATCGCCATGATGGTTACGATAATCGTAATGAACCGGTTGGTGTGGCGTCCGTTATTCGCTTGGGCGGCATCGCGTTATAAAATCGAGGGTTAGGGGGTGGAGAAGATGGCCTTGTTGGAAGTGAAGAATGTATATAAAACTTATACCGACGGCAATCGCTCCCTTACCGTGCTCAAAGATGTGTCCTTTGAAGTGGAAGAAGGGCAGTTTGTTTGCTTAATAGGGCCTTCAGGCTCCGGTAAGAGCACCTTACTAAGAATGATCGTGGGCCTGGACCGTCCCTCCCAGGGGGAAATCCTTTATCGGGGCCAGGCAGCAGCTAAGTTCAGGGATAAAATGGCCCTGGTCTTCCAATCCTTTGCCTTACTTCCATGGTTGACGGTTATGGATAATGTAGCTTTAGGATTGGAAGCCAGGGGCGTTCCCCGACCGGAGAGAATTCGTCTGGCCAGCAAGTATATTGACAAGGTCGGCTTGGACGGTTTTGAAGAGGCTTATCCCCGGGAACTTTCCGGCGGAATGAAGCAGCGGGTAGGTATTGCCAGGGCTTTGACCATGGAGCCGGAACTTCTGTGTATGGATGAGCCCTTTTCGGCCTTAGATGCTTTTACGGCGCAGAACCTAAGAGAAGAGGTATTAGACCTCTGGCAGGATCCCGGCCTGCCGGTAACCTCCGTGCTTATGGTTACCCACGGTGTGGAGGAAGCCATTTTTATGGCCGACCGTATAATTGTGCTTTCCAAAAGGCCGGCTAAAGTTTTGGCGGACGTAAAGGTGGATCTGCCCCGGCCTAGAAATATGAGGGATCATGCCTTCGTCCAGCTGACAGACAAAATTTACTCGCTTCTTTTTTAAAAGGCTGCTATAATTAAATTACAAGAGAAACACAGAAAGGGGATAAAAAGGGAGGTCAAAGCGACCGTGGATGTTGCACCTCTACCCCCAGTGGGTATAGGGATGGTCTTAGGATTGTTGGAGATGTTGGAGGATGCTAAAGGAAGGGAGGATATTTTCAAGCTGGCCCGTAGCCTTTCCCTGGAATTAGATGATATCGGTCCGGTTATCGAAGCGGCCACTATCCTGGGTTTCATCGAGACCAGCAACGGAGATATTAGTCTAACAGAACTGGGGAAGAACTTGCTGGCCGCCGACATTAACGGTCGTAAAGCTATTCTGGCCCAGCGTCTCAAAACCCTGGATGTATTTCAAAAAGTGTTAGACATGCTGCATTCTACGCGTAAGCGCAGTGTCCGCCGGGAGAAAGTAGTGGATCTATTCGAGCAGAGCATGTCAGATGAAGATGCGGAGCAGTTGTTTAAGACAATTGTAGACTGGGGAAGGTTTGCCGAGGTCATAGCCTACGATCCGCAGGGTGAAAGACTTTATCTGGAGTAGTTTCCAGGCCTTAAGTAAAAACGTAAGGTCTGGTTTTTTTGTTTATATTGTATACTGTGTTTAGTACACCATCACCGGTCGCACGCCACCGGGGACTGAGTTATCCCCACTTTTTATAGGTCAGGCCTGCTTAGGCTGGGAAGCGAGTGAGCAAGCCTTCGCGGTAGCCCGGGCTTTAAGCTTAGCAAAAGGTTAAGGCAGGCCCGAGGCTTTTGAGAGGCACGAGGCCGGCAACTGAGGCAGGATGCTTAAATCCTGCCGGGAAGCCTGCCGAAGCCTTTAGCCGAGCAAAAGTCCTACCCGCGAGGGTTTTGGGGAGCGAGCGCAAGCCAAGCAGGCCTAGAAGCAAAAGTGGGGATGCGCCAGCACCGGGGAGGCTTGACAAATATACGGGTAAGCCGGTATAATTAATTTCGTACGTGGGGCTATAGCTCAGTTGGGAGAGCGCTTGAATGGCATTCAAGAGGTCAGGGGTTCGAATCCCCTTAGCTCCACCAGCTTTATCAGAACACCACCACCGTAGTTCATGACCAGGCGAATTTCGATTGCTTCTTCGCTAACGGTTACCTGGTCAACAAAGCGGTGGATGACAGCCCGGCATTGGTCCGGGCTATTTCCTTTCTGAAGGGTTTCGGAGAGGTGTTGGTATAGGCTGTGGGCCGCAGGGTCGAGGTGAGGTACAGGTGGGGAGACAAGGGCTTGATCGCGGTCGAGGTTCGGCCCGTCGCTTGACCGGGCCGCACAAAGAAGACCGGAGGGGCCGGGGAGATACACCCCGGCTTTTCTTTTTTCCAGAGTCCTGCTAGAGAAAGAAGGAGGCTTTTGGGAGAAGATTTTGCGTATCCAACCAAGGCACAAAAACTGGAAAACAGGTAAATTTCTGGGCTATAATACTCGTGGGGTGTTCGTTAACGTGCTAGACCGGATAATTAAACCCATTTTCCGCACCCTACGAGCGACCCCAAAATAATTTTTATAGGGTGCAGAAGGAAATAAAAGTAGAGAGAATCTTC
>JBNATU010000040.1:0-16173 GCA_049701195.1 Neomoorellaceae bacterium | reverse complement strand
ACGGGAGGGCGGACGCACCGTCGGCGCCGGCGTCGTCACCAAAATTTTGGCGTAGGCGCGTTCCGCGGCCGTAACAGGCTTTAGCGGGGGTTACGGGGCTTAGGCTTGGCCGGGCTGGCCGGGCTTCTCTCGCGGGCGGGACTTTGGCTCGGTTTAAAGGCTTGGGCCGGCTTTACGATAGAATTTAAGCCTCCGGCCTTATATATCGGGAGCGAGGGGGAGGCCGCTGTCGTTGACAGTAGGTCGGCCGATATGATATACTAAGATTGCTATTAGCAGACCGGAGGGGTGTCCGAGCGGCTTAAGGAGCTGGTCTTGAAAACCAGTGATGCCTTTCGAGGCACCGTGGGTTCAAATCCCACCCCCTCCGCCAAAAGCGTACGGGGAGAGATGGCCGAGTAGGTCGAAGGCGGTCGCCTGCTAAGCGATTGTACAGGTGTTAAGCCTGTACCGTGGGTTCGAATCCCACTCTCTCCGCCAGTTATTATTTTCGAAGCATCCTGTCTGCGTGGGGCAGGATGCTTTTATAGTGTACGCCGGGAATTAAACCGGTTATAAAGGGGAGGCGAGTATCGGTACGTTATGCGGCTGCCGTTCTGGTGCAACAGGGAATAAGAGCGGTGACTTAGGTTGCGCTTTTTGATTGACGAAGACGGGCTCATTTAGCCAGAAATACTCTCACCAATCCATAGAAAAAAGCTGCCTGGCCTATGCAGAAGGCGAACAGCCTCTACGTCAGCCGAGTTTCCAGGGCGGAAATTCTGGTCTCAATATCCGCTTTCATTTCTGCCAGCCGGCGTTCTATCCGCTCAGCGATAAATTCTACAGTATCCTCTTTATGGTTCTTTGCGCTGGCATTTAAAAGATTTACCAGTTCTCTAGCACCGTCTTCGCCTAATTTTTGCCGTAAAACCTCCGGGAGCAATACAATACTCATACCATTTATCACGCACCTTTATTTGGGGGAGCTTAACTTAAGCGGAGCAGGTAGCGCAAACGAAAGTGCCTTCCCGGGTGGGGATCAGGCAGGTAGTAGGTTTGCTGCACCGGGGGCAGACGACGGGTTCCAGTTTACTCCGGAGGGGATTGTAGATTACCGTTTGCTCCAGTATGGCGCTTTTGTGCTGCAGGTTTAACCTGATGAAAACGCAGGGCAGATGGTAGGCCACTATATGATCTAGTTCGACTTCGGCCTGCACACGATACCGCTCGTAAAGATCTTTGACCCGACGCTGCTCGTCCCTCAGGGCGGCCTTAAGATGTTGTTCCAACAAGCTCTTTTTCCGGGGTTCGGTGGTGGCCTGGAGTTTCCTGGTTATTTCGGTTTTAGTCTCGGTGTAGTAACTTCGCACTTTGGCCAGCTCTTTTTCCCGTAGCTTCGCGGCTGATTGCTGAATGGTTTCTGCCTGCTGGCGTACCAACCGGTCTAATTCTAGGATGGCGCTCATATATATTTCGTTTAAAGGTTTTAGCGGAGCAGAGGGGAGGGAGTAGTCGGGTTGGTCGAGAAGGAAAAAGGCCTCCGCCTGCTCGTCGAAAATGTCCACCGATAAGGCCTGCGAGCCTTCTATCACCACAGGAGTTATAGCCTCCACCTTTTCAAAGGAACGAAAAATGGAGCGGAAATAAAAACCGTAATAAATGTTTTCGGCCACCCAAGTCAAAGCAATCCGGGGAGGGCGGCAGTGGCGAAAATCAAGTTGACCCAGAATCTTTTGTTCCAGAGAGCGGGGTATGGTCGGGAGCTTTTGCGACCAGTATAGAGAGGTTACCCTCCCGTAATCGAGGGCCAAGCGGACCAGGGCATCGAGGAGGGGGCTGCCGGGAGTTATAAAGATGCTGCCGGGTGTCTCGTCGGCGACCTCGTAATCGAAGGCCAGCAGCAGCTCTTCCTTTCCCAATACGGGAACCAGGTGCTCGGGCAAAAGGGCGTATAGGAGAGCATATCCTTGGGGCTCTATGACGGCGCCGGCACGGGTAAGGCACGAGGCGACGAAATCGGCAAGAGAGAAGTTATGGGAAAACATGAAGTTACTCATTGGGCAATAAGTCCCCTAGCAATCGTTCGTCCAATTCTTTTATTTCCTCGTAATGTTTTTTGGCCGCCAATAATTTATCTCCCAGCCGTTCCATAGCCGCACTAATCTCTCCTTCGTCAGCCGACTTCATCCAGATCTCCATTATGATTTCTTCAAAGTCTCTTTTTTCGTCCAAGTTCCCCAAAATAAGATCCAGCTCGCCGATCACCAGTTGGAACATGTTTATCTTGGCGTCCAGCAATTCGAGGATGTAGGCCTCTACCGTTCCCTTGGCGGACAGGTTATATATGTAAACGTCGCGTTCCTGCCCGATGCGGTGGATGCGGCCTATCCGCTGCTCGATCCGCATGGGATTCCACGGCAAGTCATAGTTGATCATTACCCGGCAGAACTGCAGGTTGCGGCCCTCGCTGCCGTTTTCCGTGGAAACCAATACTCGGGCTTCCTGAGCGAAGAACTGCACCTGTTCCTCCTTTTCGTGACGGCGCATGTTTCCGTGTAGCTCGGCCACGGATATTCCCGCTTGGCGTAGTCGTTCGGCCAGATAGGATTGAGTGGCCTGGAAGCTAGTAAAAACTATCACTTTTTCTGGGATCTGTTGCAGGAGCTTCTCCAGCGCTTCGGCTTTGGCCCGACCTTTTACTGTACGGCTTTGAAGAGCCAGGGTTCTCAGGACTCTCCGCAAGGTTTCGGGATAGTCCGGGTTGGCGGCCATCTTTTCCAGCGTGGGGATGACGGCTTCGATACTGCTGCCGACTTCGCGCTGGAGGGTGCGCAAGATAAACTGGTTGAGTCCGGCGTTTTTGGCGGTATGGTTCGAAATATAGCAGCTGCGTATGAAATTGGTGAGACGGTTGTAAAAGGCCATCTCTTCCGGAGATAAAGAGAGTTCTATCGTAGTGGCCTGGCGGCGGCTGCGGATGATCCCGGTCTCGCTCCGCCGGTTGCGGATCATGACTTCGCGCAGCAATTGCTTTAATTCGTCGGTGTTCTGGGGCTTTAGCGGATTGCCGCGGGTAAGGTACTTTTTCTTGAAGGAGCGGACGGTCTCCAATTGGCCCGGCAGCAACAGGGTGATCAGGTTGAACAGTTCTTCCATGCTGTTCTCTACGGGGGTGGCGGTAAGCAAAAGGAGGTATTTTTTCTTTAACTGGCTGACCAGTTGATACCCTTGGCTGCGATTATTTTTGAGATGGTGCGCTTCATCTACGATAACCAGGTCAAATTCGCTGCTCAGTATTTGCTCTCGGTGGGGGGAGCGTTTGGCCGTGTCCAGGGAGGCGATAATTCGCGGGAACTCCCCCCAGGGGTGGCTGGAGTTACGGAATTCCGGCCGGTCGTAGGTGATGAAATCGAGGTTGAACTTGGTATACATTTCCGTCTGCCACTGTTCTACCAGAGAGGCCGGCGCCAGTATCAATACGCGGCGGGCCAGCCCTCGTAATATATATTCCATCATGATGAGGCCGGCTTCGATGGTTTTACCCAGGCCCACTTCGTCGCAGAGGAGCGCCCGGCCTCGCATATCTTTGAGCACGCGCCGTACCGTGGCCAGTTGATAATCCAGGGGTTGGACATCTCGGACCGCGGTGAGAGATAGAAGAGTGTCAAACCCGGGGCTAAGAGACAGCCATAGAGCCTGTCGGTGAAGGAATAAGTCGGATACGGAGGAAGCTTCTCCCCGGGCCAGGCAATCCAGCATTTTCCTACCGCTCTCAGGGTCGAAGCGAATCTCCAGGGGGGCCTGCGGAGGTGAGTCCGCGGGCACCAGCTCTAACGCTTCACCAGAGGCCACAAATTTCACCTCGTTTGTATAATGATTTATGCGATGAAGAAGACGGCTGTAACCTATGTTCATGCGCGGCTGTGCCGGCCAGGTGCGGCGGGCACAACCGGTTAGTACGAAAATAGCCCTATTTTCATGCGTGGTTGTGCCTTCCGGGCATGGCCGGTTAATTAGAATTATGATTATGATTCCAATTGGACAACAAGGGGAGATTTCCTTCTATTTCTTCGATAAAATTACTTTAAATAAAATTAGGCTGAGCATAGGAGGGGGTCGTAAAGCGAAGCCGGTTTATTGGGACCCAAAAGCCGAATTGCCTCTACCATCCGGGAGACTACTTCGGCAAATTTGGTGCCTTCGGAACCGGAAATCCAGTGTATTTGTAGACGTTCGCTCTCCAGACCAACGTATTCCAGCAATCTTTTCATAATAAGAAAACGCCGCCGCGTAAAGTAGTTGCCGCTGGCATAATGGCAGTCGCCGGGATGGCAGCCGGCCACTAAAACTCCGTCGGCGCCCCACTGGAAAGCCCGTAATACGAACTGAGGATTAACGCGCCCCGAACAGGGCACCCGTACTATTCTGATATTCGCAGGGTACTGGAGACGGCTCAAGCCGGCAAAATCGGCACCGGCGTAAGAGCACCAATTGCAACAGAAAGCTATGATTTTCGGCTCCCAAGAGGTTTCTTGATTTATAGACATAGGGCCTTCACCTCCGCCAAGATCTGCTCGTTGGTAAAGCCGCGCAAATTCAGGGCGCTAGAACGGCAGGCCACCGTGCAGGCGCCGCAGCCCTGGCACAATCCGCTGTTAACGGTAGCCACCCGGCGGGTCACTATTTCACCGGCCACTTTTTCGGCGACGGTCTTCATCTCGATGGCCTTGTAGGGGCAGATAGACTGGCAGAGGGCGCAACCGGAGCAGAGGTGCTCATCTACCTCGGCAATCATAGGATCGGTGATCATCTCATCCCGGGACAGAAGCTGGCAAGCCTTGGCCGCCGCAAAACCGGCCTGGGCCACCGTATCGGGAATATCCTTGGGTCCCTGACAGGCCCCCGCCAGGAAAATCCCGGCCGTAAAAGTTTCCACAGGACGCAATTTGGGGTGGGCTTCCTGGAAGAAACCGTCTTTGTCGGTGCTGATACCCAGCATCTTGGCCAGGTTTTCCCATCCCTGGCTGGGTACCATGGCCGGAGCCAATACCACCAGGTCGGCGGCCACGGTCACCTGCCGCCCCAAAAGGGTATCTTCGCCGCAGACTATAAGCTTTTCTCCTTCCTGGTAAATGCGGCTTACCCGGCCTCTTACGTACACGGCCCCATCTTCAACCGTACGTTGGTAAAACTCTTCGTAGGCTTTGCCCGGGGTACGCACATCCATGTAGAAGACGATGGCCTGGGAATCAGGTATCTTCTCTAAAACCTGGTGGGCATGCTTGGCGGTATACATACAACACGCGCGGGAACAATAGCTCTTACCTCTGGCCGGATCTCGCGAGCCTACACATTTAACCAATACTACTACTTTGGGTTCCTTCCCGTCCGAAGGCCTTAAGATTTTCCCTCCTGTAGGCCCGGAAGCATTGACCAACCGTTCAAAATGCATACCGGTGATTACGTCGGGATATAGCCCGTACCCGTATTCACCGTATACCTTCTCCCAGGGGAAAAGCTCATAGCCGGTGGCTACTATTATGGCCCCAAACCGCTCGGTTATTAGTTCATCCTGCTGCTCATAATTAATGGCCTGCCTGGGGCATACTTTCTGGCACACCCCGCATTTCCCTTTGGTGAACCGAAGGCAATGCTCGCGGTCGATCACGGGAACGGCAGGGACGGCTTGGGGAAACGGTACGTATATAGCTTTTCTTTTACCTAATCCGAGTTCGAATTCGCTATCCACCTTCGTAGGACATTTATCCCAACAAGTGCCGCATCCGGTACATTTGTGCTCCTCTACGGAGCGGGCCTTCTTTCTGATGGTTACCTCAAAATTGCCCACGTAACCCGCTACTTTCTCCACTTCCGCATAGGTCATCAACTTGATTTTAGGGTGCTGGGCAGCAGCCACCATTTTAGGGGTACAAATGCAAGCGGAGCAGTCCAGGGTAGGGAAAGTCTTGTCCAACCGGACCATGTTGCCGCCGATACTCGGCTGCCGGTCCAGCAGGACAACTTCATACCCGGTATCGGCAATATCTAAGGCCGCCTGTATACCCGCGATCCCGGCGCCGATAATCAGCGCGCGCTTAGTAATCTTAATAGCCGTATTCGATTCTAAGGGGAAGTTGTGCAACGCCTTAGCCACGGCCATGCGGACCAGCTCTATGGCCTTGCGGGTAGCCCCTTCTGTATCCCGGATATGCACCCAGGAACACTGTTCGCGGATATTGACCATCTCCAAAAGATAGGGGTTAAGCCCGGCGCTCTCTACGGTCTTACGAAATGTGGGTTCGTGCAAGCGGGGAGAACAGGAAGCCACTACTACCCGGTTTAAACCCTGTTCTTTGACAGCCTTACGAATAAGCTCCTGCCCCAGGTCGGAACACAGGTATTGATAGTCTGTAGAAAAAACCACCCCCGGAAAGCCTTTGGCTGCTTCCGCTACCCGTTTTACCTCTACCACCCCGGCAATATTGCTTCCGCAATGGCAGACAAAGACTCCCACTTTTTTCATGCTATCTTACCCCTTGACCGGTGAGATTTTTACCGAAAGCATAACTTTTAATTCTATAAATTATAACCAATAGTTCGCCACAAGAAGCCAAAATCCTTCTGGCTTAAGATAAAGAGATGCGCGAGTGCTCCGCCTGTACATCCTAAAAGGGAAGGCTATAGCGGCGGGAGACGGCCTGGGGACCTGAGCAGGATGGGCAGAAGAGGATCATAGCACGTCATCCGGTATTTAGAACTATTCGAGCGCAGTTTAAGCTGCAATTTTTTGGACTTTTTCTTTGAACTACAGCAGGAATCTGCCGGGATAATGGCAAATCATATGATGATATGAACCCGGAGTTCTACCCTGCCCTTATGGAACAGGTTTTGGCTGCCGGAGCGGTGGATGCCTACTTTATGCCCGTGCATATGAAAAAAGGGCGTCCCGGCATCCTTTTCACAGCTCTTTGCCCGGAGGGCCGTCTTGCTGCTGTTGCGGCGGCAATATTCCGCCATTCCAGCACTTTGGGCTTGCGCTTTCGTTGCGACCAAAAACTGACCTGCCAGCAACAGATTATGGAAGTGCTTACGCCCTATGGACCGGTTGCGGTAAAATGGGGGCTCTATCATGATCATGAGGGCCAGGCAGTCACTAATATAGCACCGGAGTACGAGTCTTGTCGCCAGGCTGCTCTGGCCTCCGGTGTAGCTATAAAGGAAGTTTACACAGCTGCTTTAGCTGCTGCCAGGTCCGTGATCACCAGCATTTAACAAAGTTTTATTAGCCGGCCATGCCTGCGAGGAACGGCTGTGACTGAGGTAATAGTATATAATCAAGCTGGAAACTTATATAGACTCTAGTTAAGGAGCACCGAGAACGGGAGGCCCGCATCGGGTAGAGAGTATCTCTCTACTCCGTGCGGGCCTTGTTTTTGGGTGTACCTCTCAATCAGCATTACTGGAGAGGATGGTAAGAGTTAGGCCAGCGGCGGTCTGCAAGACGAAGGAGTACCCTTTTGGGTACGGAACATTCAGATGGTCCCCCTTAATGTTAAATCAAGAATGGGGGACATTTTCTAGGGAAAAGGAGGGGGAAGAAAGCGGGGCAACTGAACCGAACAAAAAGAACAGGGTTATTGGGCGACGAAAAAGCCTACTGATTTGACAAATTTTAACAGGTTTCAAAATTAAACCATTTACTCTTACAGGATTAAGCTTCTTTGTGGCGAATTAAATTATTTGACTATTACGATTTGCTGAGGGGAGAAGGTATGGCCCAGGTGTTTTTAACCTTAGCCGCTCTGTTGAGCTGGGGGTTGCTTATATACAGGTGGCGACAAGAAGATAAAAATCTTAAGGCCCTAAAATTGTTCCTGGAAACAGCAGGCCGGGGAAATATCGTCAGAGCTGACGAGCTTTTAAATAAACCGGGCTTCCCTTTGCCCTTTAGAGAGGACCTCCGGGCGCTTATCGGCCGCTTCTTCCAAGTGATAGCTCTTGTCCAAAAGGTGGCCGATGAACTTTCTTATTTGTCCTCTTTGTTTCTCCAAGAAACCTCCAGTATACGGGAAAATTTTCACCAGATAGCCATAGCTCTTCAGGAAGTGGCACAGGGGGCTGATGACCAGGCCGGTGCGGCCCAACGGGTGGCGGAAAACGTGGGACTTCTTACGGAGTTGGCCGAAGATATAGCCGCTCGCGCCGAGGGTAGCCTGGCCTCGAGTAAGGAAGTCCGGTCCGAAGAGCAGCAGGCCAGAGAGTTGCTGGATGGACTGCTGGCGGAGATGGAGGATATGGCCCGTCGGAACGCCGAGGCGGCCTCTCAGATGGCCGAGCTGGAGGCCAAAGTGGCGCAGATAAACCAATTTGTAGAGATAATAGCCAATATTGCCAGCCAGACCAACCTTTTGTCTTTGAATGCGGCCATTGAAGCTGCCCGCGCAGGTGAACAGGGGCGGGGATTCGCCGTAGTAGCCGATGAGGTACGGAAGCTGGCTGAGGAGTCCGGGCAGGCTGCACACAGCATAACCCTGCTGGCGGGACATATTCACGAACAGGCGCAAAAAGTGGCCCTCCAGGTGCATTCTAATGCTCGGGCGTTAGCTGAAAATGTTTCCCGAAGCAGAGAGATATTAGAAACCTCATTTAACTCCATCGGGCAGGCCATGAACCGAACTATAGCGGCCTGTGAAGGGATAACTCAGCATACTCAGAAGCAGGTTCAAAGTGTACGGGCGGTGAACGATGAGGCTACCCGTATGGCTGCAGTTTCTCAGGAAACGGCGGCCAGCATAGAAGAGGTATCGGCTTCTACCTCTGAACAGCAAAGCGCCGTCGCCCGGGTGGAAAAGCATGCCGGGGATCTGACCAGAATCGCCAGTGGGTTTCTTGATCTAGCTCAAGAGTACACCCGCGATTGCTGGGACCAAACCTTATGCCAGGAAATCACCCGCCAAGCGCTTCGAACGCTGCGTGAGCTCTCTTCAAGGCCGGAGGTTCGTTCCCTGGAAGCGGTTAAACTGAAACCCTTGCTCGATGAGGCTTTATCACGTACCCCGGTGATAAAGACCATACGGGCAATTTCCCTGGAAGGGGATACCATATATAGCCAGCCTCCGGGAAAGGTTACCAACTGGGCCTTTCGCCAGTGGTTTCAGAGGGCCAAGAATGGTGAGGAATTCGTTACCCAGCCCTTCATCGCTCAGGGTACAGGCAGGCTGGCTATAACCGTGGCGGTACCTGTCAGGGCTGAAGAGGGGAAGGTGGTGGGAGTTCTGGCCGCCAATGTGGCTCCCGGCTAACTCCTAGGTGTTTTTCCTCTTCCAGTCCTTTTAACCAAGCCTCCTGCTGCAGTTCTTCCAGCACTAATTCCAGGTTACCGATCATCTTTTCCACCTCCCCGGGATTGCTCACCTCCAGATAATTGTCCACTATCGTGCGGGTGGGGGGTAGTTTAGGTTGCTGTTCATGTTGGGGCACGGGACCACTTCCTTCTAAGGGAATTATACCATTGCTTCGAAGGGAAAAAGTATGGCGCTTTTTTGCCCAGTTACTTATTCTTTTAACGGAAGGAAGGAACCCCTGGACCGGGCGGGGGCACCGGCAAATGGAAAAATACCTGCCAATGAGGCAAAAGAAGCGTCCTGAGGCAGATATCGAGATACTTAGAGGCCTGGGGTTCCAGGTGGAGGTAAGGAATGTAGATATTCCGTGCTGGGATACATTTTGGGGGTACCTAAAGTATGGTTATCTTCGCGGAGAAAAGTTTTTGCTGAAAGCGATTAATTGCTCTCGGTGAAACTATGGTTAGTTAGGGCATATATTGCGGGATGTGTCAGGTACCTTTGCTGTGAAGATACCTGGCGGCAGACGGTGCTCGAAACAATACAAATGATAGCTACCGGGCCGCACTAATTCCGGGATTTTTGTCCGGGCCTTAAGATATCCCAGAGTTCGAAACCTTCTTTGGAGCCTCCTAGTTTTCTCAGCTTACGATAAAGGGTACTCCGTCCTATACCCAGGAATTTGGCTGCTAACGATAAATTTCCTCGGGAGCAAATAACAGCTTGTCTTATAAGGTCTTTTTCCATTTGCCTCAACGTGAAGAGTCCAGGGCAAGCAGTACCTTTTTGTGCTATACGCTCCATAATGATCTTTTCCAGGCTTTTTAACAGAAACCAAGCTTTTTGGAGTTCCTTTTCTGTAGACCCCTCCCATGATTCTGAGAGACTTAATAACTTTTCTAGACGGCTAACGAGATCGCCCTCTCTTTGCTCGTTTTCCAGCGTTTGACTTGAGCAGACAGCTTCGGGTTTTAGTTTCAGGCGCGCCGGCAGGTGACGGGGCTCTATCCGGTGACCGTCACATAAGATGGCTGCCTGGCGCAGTACATTAACGAGTTCTCGTATGTTTCCCGGCCAGGAATAATTGGTAAGTATTTCAGCTGCTTCAGGAGATATTCTTACTTGATATGGTAGCTCATGATTGTTAAAGGTGCGCAAAAAATGAGCTATGAGTGCAGGTATGTCTTCTTTGCGGTCTCGCAAAGGAGGGATTACTAATCTAATAACATCCAGGCGGTAAAATAAGTCCTTACGAAAAAGATTATCTTTTACTGCTTGTTCCAGGTCCACATTGGTGGCGGCTATTATCCTTACGTTAGTTTTGAAAACTTTTTCCCCACCCACTCTCATGAATTCCCCGGTTTCCAGTACGCGAAGCAATTTGACCTGAATCGAGGGGCTGGCTTCGCCGATTTCGTCTAAGAAAAGTGTGCCTCCGTTGGCCAGCTCAAATATCCCTCTTTTTTGGGCGACGGCCCCTGTAAACGCTCCTCTTTCATGCCCAAAGAGCTCGCTTTCCAGAATATTTTCCGGTAAAGCGCCGCAGTTTACGGCTACAAAAGGAGCACCTGCCCGGTGACTGGCCGCGTGTATGAAGCGGGCCAGTACTTCTTTTCCTACCCCGGTTTCGCCTTGTATTAGAATGTTGACGTCTCTACGGGCTATCTTGTACGCCAGAGAGAAAAGATTATTCATGACTTGGCTGTGTCCGACTACTATACCCAGCCGGGATGCAGTTGGGTACCACTCTGAAGCTGACAGCTTTACTTTATTTTCTTCATCCACAGTGCTAAAGGAAAGGGCTTTTTCGATGAGGACTTCAATTTCAGAAATATCTTCGAAAGGTTTTTCAATATAATCGTAAGCTCCAAGTTGCATAGCTTTGACTGCTGTACGAGTGGTACTATAACCGGTCATAATTATTGCTTCGCATCCTGGTTGGCAGCTTTTTATCTCTTGCAGTAATGAAAGGCCATCAGTATCTGGAAGTTTAAGATCGACCAGGGCTACATGAAATGGAAAGGACCTAAGCGCAGCAGTCGCCTGACGCCCGTTAAGGGCAAGGGCCACTTTATAACCTTTTCTTTCGAACAGTCGTTTGAAGAAAACACCAACTTCCCTTTCATCATCCACCACTAAGATTCGTGCCGGACATTCCAAAGACCGTCCCTCCCTGCCTTTGAAACTTTTATTGCTGGAAACTGTTGGGATATCAATCTGAACTCTCGGCATTTAACGGTAATACCAATCTAAAAACGCTTCCTCGGCCCGGGCGACTTTCAACTTCAATAGTACCGCCGTGGGATTGGGCTATGCCTAAACTGACACTAAGTCCCAGTCCGGTACCCCGGCCAGGTTCCTTAGTAGTAAAAAAAGGGTCGAAAATACGTCCGAGGTTCTCGGGAGAAATTCCCTGACCATTGTCCTCTACGGTAATATAAAGATGCCGCTGGCCCTGCTCTGTTGTGCGCTTGCCGGTAGTTATTCGTATATACTTTTCCCCCTCGCTACCGTCCAGGGCGTCTCGGGCGTTTAGTATCAGATTGATAAGCACTTGTTCCAATTGTTGACCGTCAGCTAGCACTCGGGGCAAATCGGGGTCCAGGTGGGTATCCAGGTAAATACCGTGGCGCTTCAGTTGGTACATGATCAGGTTTAAAACTCTTTCTACCACCACATTGAGGTTCACAGGAGCAACGGCTGGCCTTTCCCGCCGGGAAAAAGCAAGGAGATCCTGAATTATTTTCCTGCAGCGCAGACCACAAGTGACTATGTCCTTAAGCGAGTTACAAGCGGGATGATCGGGACTGAGCTCCCTGAGCAGAATTTGAGCGGTACCAATGATTACAGTCAAAGGGCTATTCAATTCATGGGCTACTCCGGCAGCCATTTCGCCTATAGCCGCCAATTTAGCGGACTGTATCAGCTGAGCTTCCATGTGTACTTTTTGGGTTATATCTTTAATATGCAGAATACCCGAATGCACTTTATTTTCAAGGTTGAATACAGGGTAACAGTAAATTTCGAAAACTTTACCCCATCTCTCCAGACGGTGACAGGTGGATTTTCCAAAGGCGAACATTTCCTCTAAAATACATGGTGCGCATTTTGTTTCTTGATCCCAAAGATATTGATAACACTTCTTGTCCTTCATGTTGTTTATAGCTGCTCTTTCATGGAGCTGATGGAAGCGCCCGTTGTCCAGTAGGACGTTATATTCACAGTCAATTAGAAACAAGGGGTCGGTTATAGCCCGAAAGGTTTCCTCCCAATGACGTTTGGAATTGACTATCGCTTCGAAAAGCTGCCGGTTTTGGAGGCAAACGGCCAGGTGGTCGGCCAATTGTTGAGCGAATTCAAATTCCGATTTGGTGTATGCTCGATTTTTCCTGCTGCCCATTACTAGTGTACCTGCAGCAGTGTTTTTGACCCGCAAGGGTATAAGGATTATGGTTTGCAACTGCAAGTCTGCTATAGCCGGAAAGCAGGCAAGAATTTTTCCTGTCACCGGACCCCAATAAGGTTGCCCTTTCCCTTTACTAATTACCTCCCAAACCGATGAATCTTTTGGTACCACGATCTCCAGAGAGGAAAGATGCGAAGGTTGAGCTGCGGTCACACGCAACTTATCCCCTTCGGATAAGACAACGCCTATGAAGTCACAGGGGATGACCGACGGCAGATTTTGATATACTCTTTCCAGAATAGTTTCCAATGGCATATCGATGTTTATATCTCGACTAAGCTGGTGGATGACTTGTAGGCGGCTATTCTGAATAGATATTTCCCTATTTCGTTTTTTTAATTCTATGTAATAATTCAACTTGGAGGATCTGACGCCGGTTAAGTCTTCTATTAACCTCGTTCGGTCATGAAACACCGGCATTACCCCCTTTTTTTCTAAGGACCATCTTAAAGAGGTTCATCAGTTCCTGTTCCGCAAGATCACTTGGATTGGTAATTAGGCAGGCGTCTCTGAGAGCATTCTGTGCCAACAGTTTGAGCTGTTCATCTGTCAGATCCTCAACCGAAATGTACTCCGGAATATTCAGGTCGCGGACTAGCTTTTTTACAGTCTCAATAGCTTTTTCTGCAGCCTGCCAGACTGTCAAACCGTGCCGGTATTCTCCTAAAGCTTCGGCTATTAAGGCAAACCTTTCAGGGCACGCGTTCAAGTTATACTCCATAACATAGGGCAAGAGCACAGCACAGGTTTCTCCATGAGGCAGATCCAGCCAAGCTCCTAATTGATGGGCCATAGCATGCGTAGCACCCAATATGGCGTTTGAGAACGCCAAACCTGCTTGTAAGGCGGCCATAGCCATTGCTGCTTTCGCTTCTAAATTTGTCCGGCAGGCTACAGAAGGGCGAAGGAACCGTGCAATTAAATTGATTGCCTTCAAGGCGTGTACGTCGGTAAGAGGCGTGGCCGCCAGAGAGACAAAAGATTCGATTGCATGGCACAGGGCATCCAGCCCTGTAGCCGCTGTTAGTTTGGCGTCTTTGGTCTGTAGTACTACCGGGTCTATAATGGCGATGTCAGGCACCAGTGACTTAGAAATTATGGCCATCTTTACCTTGCGTCGGCTGTCAACAATGATGGCAAACTGGCTCACTTCTGACCCCGAGCCGGCAGTGGTTGGTACCGCTATTAGGGGAGGGAGAGGAGCAAAAATCTTGTTTACACCTTCATAATCTTGGATGATCCCTCCGTTGGTGGCTAATATGGCTATTCCTTTTGCTGCATCGATGGGGCTCCCGCCTCCTACCGCCAGTATGGCATCACAACCCGAAGCCAGGTAACGTTCTGTGCCTTTTAGGATTTCCTGATCCTTGGGGTTTGGCGTCACTTCGAACCAGACTTCAAAGGATAGCCCAGATTCTCTGAGGTGCTTAAGAGTTTCCTCCACCCACCCAAACGAAACTACACCAGGGTCGCTTACTACGAACAATTTGGTGGCTCCCAACCTTATCGCACTTTCGCCGATCTGACCGAGGGCGCCTACACCGGAAATAATTTCCGGGGCGAAGAATTTGCTGATACGCATGGACATTGCTGCCATATTGTTCCTCCTAACTATATATTATTAATATTTTGCCTTTGCAGTTGAAAATCCTGCTAATCAAACCATGATCAAACAATTAAAGGTTAAATAATCCAAACCAAATTATAGGAAATGACATCACTGGTAAACTTTTCCGCAATAGTTGGTGGTTAAATAATGCGAAGCACGTATCGATTCCCAGAGTATATAAAGTTCTCGCCTTTGTGTTTCAAGTGAGGATTCGTTGTGCCATATTAACCCATAGCGGTGTACCGCTCTAATACGCTTGTTAATACGCTATGAACGGTTTAAAGGAAGAATAAGAAGGTACGATGCTTGGGACTTAAGCACCGTGGCCCTTTGGCACCGGAATTGCATTTAGAAAGTTTCAGGCCGGGGTTACCAGGCCGATTTTCGACCCGGCAACTAAATTTATTGTTGAAGGAGGATTTTTGATGAGTGTGTACGGTTTTTTTATGCCGACGGTAAACTTGATGGGAGCGGGGAGCCTGAAAGAAGTAGGTAAAAGATGTAAAATCCTAGGGGCCAAGAAGGCGCTGATTGTTACCGATCCGGATTTGCCGAAAGTGGGCATTCCCGGCGAAGTTCAGGAGTACTTGAAGGAGGCAGGGGTGCAATCTGTTGTTTTTACAGATGCGCATCCTAACCCAACGGACAAGAATGTTCATGACGGATACAGAGTTTATGTGGAAGAAAGGTGCGACAT
This sequence comes from Neomoorellaceae bacterium, assembly GCA_049701195.1. Taxonomy (GTDB): domain Bacteria; phylum Bacillota; class DSM-521; order Neomoorellales; family Neomoorellaceae; genus JBNATU01. Next base: position 1,075 of record JBNATU010000040.1, on the reverse strand, counting down.
AATTGTCTCCGTCGGCGGAGGTAGTTCTCATGACTGTGCTAAAGGAATCGGTTTGGTGGTCGGAAGCGGCGGGAAAAAGAATATCCGTGATTTTGAGGGGGTAGACAAATCTACCGATCCCATGCCGCCCCTTGTGGCTGTGAACACAACCTCGGGGACGGCCAGCGAGATCACCCGCTTCTGTATCATTACCAATACTGATACTAGAGTTAAAATGGCCATTGTGGACTGGAGAGTTACTCCTAATGTTTCTATAAATGATCCGGTAGTCATGATGAAGATGCCTCCGAGCCTTACGGCGGCTACGGGTATGGATGCTCTGACTCATGCAGTGGAGGCATATGTATCTACTGCTGCTACCCCGGTGACAGATGCCTGCGCCTTAAAAGCCATTGAGCTAATCTTCAAGTATCTGCGCATGGCCGTAGCCAATGGCGATAACTTTGAAGCCCGCGAAGGGATGACCTATGCTCAGTTGCTTGCGGGTATGGCCTTTAATAACGCCAGTTTGGGATACGTTCATGCCATGGCGCACCAGTTGGGCGGTTTTTATGACTTGCCTCACGGTGTTTGCAATGCCATATTGTTACCGCACGTACAACGCTTTAACCTGACTGCTAATCCGCAGCGCTTCGTAGATATGGCTGTGGCCATGGGTGAGCCCGTAAATGGGTTATCGGTCCGGGCCGCGGCGGAAAGAGCGCTGGATGCTATCCGGCTTCTTTCTGCAGATATTGGGATTCCAGCAGGGTTGAAGGAGTTAGGCGTTAGCGAAAAAGATTTTGAGGTTATGGCTAAAAATGCGATGAAAGATGCTTGCAGCTTTACGAATCCGGCAAAAGCCAGGCTAGACGATATTATTAAAATTTTCTCTAACGCAATGTGACTGTTGGGGGTTTGCAAAAGCTTTAAGCTTGCCTTCACCCTTCACTAAGCTTAAAGCCCGGGATAGCGCGAAGGTTTGCTCGCTCACTTATTGAATTTAAGATACAGAGCAAGATACAGAGGGGGTCTGCGAAGATGGCTTACTTTGTCCGCGTCAACATGGGCGAAGGCACGGTAAAGTTCGAGGAGG
>JBNATU010000039.1:0-18940 GCA_049701195.1 Neomoorellaceae bacterium | reverse complement strand
GGGAGACAAACGGATAGGCCAGACCTAAAGGGGATATGCCAGGGTCTACTCTACTTATATTTCGGATGGCGTTTTGAATATCGGCGGTAATTTCTCCCAGGGAACGGCCGTACCTGTCGGCCTCGACTTTCACGATGCGCTGGCGGTTTTTCCTTTCAATTTCTACAGGCCCCTCACTGCTCTTTATTTCGGCGATATTTTTCAATTTAATCATTCTGCCGTCGGAAGTAAAGATGGGCACTTCCGGCAAATTTTCCAGTTTGTTTTTATCCTCCTCCCTGAGGCGGATGAAAATATCAAAGCTGTCGCCCGCATCGCGGAACTCGCTGGCTTCATTTCCGTAAAAATAGTTGCGAACCGTGCCTGGTTTGCGGAGTACCTTTAAATCCTTTACAGTAGATCCTTTACAGTCTGATAAGGCTTTCGCCCGGGCAAACGCCCCCTGATGCCGGAAATTTAAAACTGAGGATGCGTCAGGCTTTACACCTCTTTACACCCAAAGTAAAATAACGTAAACTAAAGAAAAAACAGGAGAAACCGGAAATGCCCATAGACCACGACGCCATATTCAAAGAGCTCATCACCAACTTCTTTAAAGAATTCATGGAGCTCTTCTTCCCCCAAGCCCATGCCCTAATCGATTATTCCGACCTCACCTTCTTAACCCAGGAGATCATCACCGACATCACCGCCGGAGAAAAACACTATGTAGATATTCTCGCCCGTGTTAAAATAAAAGGGGAAGAGGGCTATGTGCTTATCCATGTAGAGCCCCAGGCCTACAAAGAACCCGACTTTGCCCGGCGCATGTTTATCTACTTTAGCCGGCTATACGAAAAGCACCAGAAGAAAATATTGCCCATAGCCGTCTTCTCCTACGACAGTAAAACCGAAGAGCCGGACAAACACGAAGTAGCCTTCTCTTTTCTTAAGGTACTGGAGTTCAAGTTTTACAAAGTGCAGCTAAAGAAGCTCTCCTGGAGGGAGTACCTAAAGAGCGACAATCCGGTGGCGGCCGCGCTTCTTAGCAATATGGACTACAGCCCTAAGGAGAGGCGGCGGTTAAAGGTAGAGTTTACCCGCATGGTGACCAGGATGCAGTTAGACCCGGCCAAGCTGGGGCTCATAACCGCCATATTTGACACTTACCTGGGATTAAGCCCGGAAGAGGAGAGAGAAGTGGAGGAGATGCTACATAAGGAATTGAGCCCGGAGGAGGTGAAGAAGGTAATGGAACTCAGGACTTCGTGGCATATAAAGGGATGGCAGGAAGGGTGGCAGACAGGCCTGGAGGAGGGCCGGAGGGAAATTCTGTTAAGGCAGTTAAAGAAGCGTTTAGGTTTTATTTCTCCCGAGGTAGAGGAGAAAATCAAGGCTCTCACTTTAAAGGAGCTTGACGAGCTGGCGGAGAAGATATTTGAGGTGTCCGACGAAAGGGACGTGAGAGCTCTGCTCGGCATAGCGCATTAAACAATTAAGTAAAATAAGCCGTTATAAGGCGGAGTGCACGTTTTTTGAAAAGAAATACGGGATGTCTTTTGAAGAGTTCGCTGCCCTGGTTGAAAGTAATGACCGGGAAAAGTTTGAGAAAGAGGATGATCTTCTGGACTGGCGTTTTGCTAAGGAGACTCTTGAGAAATTGAGGAAGAAAAAGGCTTTCGCCCGGGCAAATGCCGAAATAGAGGCGGGCCAGGGGGTCACTCTGGATGAACTCAAAAGAAGCCTTGGATTTTATGACAATGCTTTATAGGGATTAAGGGAAAGGGGGGTTAGCTTGAGTGCAGTCTTAAAAGAGTTGGAAACTATCATCAGGCACCTACCGCCAAGCAAACTTGAACAATCGCTTGACTATGCTAGAGAACTGGCCGAAGAAGAAATCACCCCCGAAGAGATAGCAGAGTTTGAAGCCGGCAAAACAGAGATAGATCGGGGCGAATGGGTTGATTGGGATGAACTTTATATTGTGGATCTAGAAAGCCGCACAATCGATTAAGATAAGCTGCCCTTGTTGACCGGCAGCCTTTTTATTTATCCTCGCTTAATTCGCACTCTGTTCGCTTCCGAACTGCACCCGGCAGAGACCATGAGAGCCCATAGTATCCACCCCTCGCGTTATAGGCCCCTAACCCGGTGTAAGATGCATTTGTGGGTCGCATAGTTGCATATTTGGCTATCGCGGCGTTTGGATCTAACCATATTAATTGGCCATCACAGCAGTCTGAACCGCTCGCCTCTTTGCAGGGTGCCCTTTGTATGCTATACTAAAATGAGTTTGATCTTGCCGAGGAGTTTTGTGACAGGATGCTCCTGCCGATCTCGGCCGGGATAGGTGTCCTACGGCTAAATTAAGTTTGATTTTGCCCTGGAGGTGACGCAGAATGAAACCGGATATTCACCCGCCCTACGACAAGGCGCGCATTGTATGCGCGTGCGGCAACGTGATCGAAACCCGCTCCACCAAGAAGGAGATCCGGGTGGAAGTATGCTCCAACTGCCACCCCTTCTATACCGGGACCAGGCAGCGGGTGGTGGAACGCGGTGGCCGGATTGAAAGGTTCAGGAAGAAATACGGCAAGTAAGGGAGGGCGGAGCCGAAGGCTCTGCTTTTTCCTATGGAATAGCTCCGAAGTGCAGTACGGCGGCCAGGCGGTCATTGAAGGGGTAATGATGCGCGGGCCTCATCGCCTGGCGGTGGCCGTGCGGCGGCCTGCCGGCGATATCCTGGTGGAATCCCGGCCCTTTGAATCCTGGACCGCCCACCATAGTTTGTTCAGGTGGCCTTTTTTCCGGGGCGTGGCGGCTTTAATCGAGTCCCTGGTCCTGGGCATCAGGTATTTGAGTTTTTCCGCCAATCTGGCCCTGGAAGAAGAGGAAGAGCAGCTAAGTCCCCGGGACCTGGTGCTGACGGTAGCCCTGGCCCTGCTGGGAGCCACGGCCCTCTTTATCCTGCTGCCGGCGGCAGCGGCCCTGCTGACCCACCGGGTCCTGCCCCTGTACGGCCAGAACATTTTGGAAGGGGCCTTGCGCCTGGTCCTTTTCCTGGCCTATGTGGCGGCCATTTCCCGCATAAAAGAGATCCAGCGGGTTTTTCAGTATCACGGCGCGGAGCATAAAGTCATCAACGCCCTGGAAGCGGGAGAAGAATTGACCCTGGAGAAGGTGCGAAAGCATTCCACCCTTCACCCTCGCTGCGGCACCAGTTTTCTCTTGCTGGTGATGGTGCTGACTATAGTTTTCTTTTCCCTGTTGGGCCGGGGAAGCCTTCTCTGGCGCCTGTCTTCCCGGGTGGTGCTTTTGCCTTTGGTGGCGGGTGCCGCTTATGAAATCATGAAATTCGCCAGCCGCCACCTGGACTCCCCCCTGGTGCGCCTGGTAGTGGCCCCGGGTCTATGGCTGCAAAAGCTCACCACCAGGGAGCCGGACGACGGGATGCTGGAGGTAGCCCTGAAAGCTCTGTGCGCTGCTCGCGGCGAGGGCCCGGAGGAGGTGAGGTAAGTAATGCTGGAAAAGCTACGGGAGCTAGAAGAGAAGTATGAGGAGCTGGGCCGGCTCATGACCGACCCGGCCGTTATTACCGATCCGGTGCAGTTGCAGAAGACAGCCAAAGCCCACGCCGACCTGGAGGAAATCGTGACCACCTTCCGGCGCTACCGCCGGGTGGAAGAGGATCTGGAAGCGGCCCGGGCCATGCTGGAAGAAGAGCGCGACCGGGAGTTCATCGAGCTTCTCAAAGAGGAAATAGAAAAACTGGAGGAAGAACGGGAAAACCTAAAACAGAGGCTCAAGATCCTGCTCTTGCCCCGGGACCCCAATGACGAGAAGAATATAATCGTGGAGATCCGGGCCGGTGCGGGCGGTGAGGAAGCGGCCCTTTTTGCTGCGGACCTCCTGCGCATGTACCAGCGCTATGCGGAAAACAAAGGGTGGCGGACGGAAATCATGGATGCCCATCCCACGGAGCTGGGCGGGTTCAAGGAAGTCATCCTTTTCATAGAAGGCCGGGGTGCCTACAGCCGCCTGAAATTTGAAAGCGGCGTGCACCGGGTGCAGCGCATCCCGGTAACGGAGTCCGGCGGCCGCATCCATACTTCTACGGCTACGGTGGCCGTGCTGCCGGAGGCCGAAGAGGTGGACGTAGATATAAAGCCCGAGGACCTGCGCATAGACATCTTTTGCTCCAGCGGGCATGGCGGCCAGTCGGTAAACACCACTTATTCCGCGGTGCGCATCACCCACCTGCCCACGGGCCTGGTGGTCACCTGCCAGGACGAAAGGTCCCAACTGAAGAATAAGGAGAAAGCCCTGAAGGTCCTGCGGGCCCGCCTGCTGGATATGGCCCGGTCCCAGCAGCAGGACGAACTGGCGGCGACCCGGCGCTCTCAGGTGGGCACGGGCGACCGCAGCGAGCGCATCCGCACCTACAACTTCCCCCAGAACCGGGTCACCGATCACCGGATAGGCCTGACCCTGCACCGGCTGGACACGGTGCTGGACGGCGACCTGGACGAGATCATCGACGCTCTGATCACCTCCGACCAGGCGGAGCGCCTGAAACAAATAGAAAGCAAGTGAGCAGGACGGACGATCAATAATTAAAGGAAAAGCTGATGAAAAGTCGAGAGAAGCTCGATAAAAAGGCAACGAAAAGCCCATAGAAAGTAAATGAAAAGGCAATGAAAAGCCAATAGAAAGTAGATGAAAAAGCAAAGAAAAGCCCATGGAAAGTTAATGAAAAGCTAATGGAAACCCAATGAATAGAAAGTCCATGAGTAGGAGCGAACAGGCGCACAAAAAGGTGCCCGGGGTGCAGGCCGGGGAGGAAACGGGGGACGGGCACAGAGCCGGCGCCGGGCCTGCGGCCGGGGTTGGGGCCCGCGCCCGTAAGCCTCTTACCTTCGGGGAAGCCCTGGCCCGGGCGGCACGTGCCTTGGGCCGGGCCGGGGTGGAGCAGCCCCGGCTGGAGGCGGAAGTGCTGCTGGCGGCCGCCTGCGGGCTTACCCGCACGCAAGTGCTGGCTCACCCGGAGTATCTTCTGAAGAGGGAGTTCCGGGCCGTCTTTTGGCGGCTGGTGGCTAAACGCCGCCGGGGATACCCCCTCCAGTACCTTACCGGGCGGCAGGAGTTTATGGCCTTACCCTTCAAGGTGACCCCGGCCGTCCTCATCCCCCGGGGAGATACCGAGGTCCTGGTGGAAGCGGTATTAAGCCGGGTGGAGAGGGATAAAGCCTGGGTGGCGGCGGATGTGGGCACGGGTAGCGGCGCTATAGCCGTCAGCCTGGCTTACTATTTACCCCGGGCCTTTATCTATGCCGTGGATTTAAGCCCCGCGGCCCTGGAAGTGGCCCGGGAAAACGCCCGGAATCTGGGCGTGGCGGGCCGGATCTCCTTCCACCGGGGAGACCTGCTGGAACCCCTCCTGGCGCTCCCGGAAGTGGTGTCCCGAGGCCTGGACGCCGTGGTGGCCAATCTTCCCTATATACCTGCGGGCGAGTGGGGAAATTTGCCTCCCGAGGTGCGACACGAGCCCCGCCTGGCCCTGGACGGAGGCCCGGACGGCCTGGCCCTTTATCGCCGCCTCCTGCCTCAAACGGCCGAGCTCTTGAAACCCGGGGGTCTGCTGGCCGTAGAAATAGGCTTTGACCAGGCCGAAAAAATCCTGGCCCTGGCGGAGGCCGTGGGTATTTATGAAGGCGGCGAGGTCCTTCAGGACTGGGGCGGGCGGCCGCGCTGCTTCCTGGTCCGCCGCAAGGCGCACCCGAGGCCTTAAGAGGCCTGCGGCCGGCAACTGAGACAGGATGTTTAAATTCTGCCGGGAAGTCCGCTCTTTTCGCTTTTAGGTTGAATGATAGTTTGGCCCGCGAGGGAAACTTTCGCGAGCTTTAAGCCCGAGCAGACCTAGGAGCAAAACTGGGTATACGTCAGGGGTAGACCATCCTGCCGCCGGTGCGAGATCAGCAGAAGAAGGGAAGAGGCAAGGAACACAGAGAAAGAAGGAAGCGAAGAGAACATGGAGTATAGGCAAAGGCGTATAGAGGTGAAATAGGTGCCTGCCGGCAAAAGGACCAAGTACATCAAAATAGATCCCCAAGTCCCGGAGTTACATAAGATACGCCTGGCGGCGCGGATCTTGCAGCGGGGCGGGGTGGTGGCCTTTCCTACGGAAACGGTCTACGGCCTGGGAGCCAACGCCCTGGACGGCCGCGCCGTGCGGCGTATTTTTCTGGCCAAAGGCCGGCCCCAGGACAATCCCCTTATCGTCCACGTAGCCAGCCTGAGTATGCTGCGCTCCCTGACATCCAGTCTTCCCTCCCGGGCGCTCCTGCTCATCCAGCGCTTCTGGCCCGGCCCCCTGACCCTGGTGCTGCCCAAAAGCGAGCTGGTGCCCCCCGAGGTGACGGCCGGTCTGGACACGGTAGCCGTGCGTATGCCCGCGCACCCTGTAGCCCTGGCTCTGATCAAGGCGGCCCGGCTGCCGGTGGCGGCACCCAGCGCCAACCTTTCGGGCAGGCCCAGCCCCACCACGGGGCACCATGTCCTGCGGGACTTGCGGGGCAAGATAGACGCGGTGGTGGATGGAGGGCCGGCGACGGTGGGCCTGGAGTCCACCGTGGTGGACCTGACTTCCGCGGTGCCCACCATCCTGCGGCCGGGAGGCATAACCCGGGAGCAGTTGGAGGAAGTGCTGGGGGAAGTGGCTCTAGACCCGGGGCTGGAAAGCCGTAACGCCGCGGTTCCCAAGTCTCCCGGCATGAAATACATACATTATGCGCCGGAAGGGGAAGTCTACCTGGTGGAAGGCGAACTGCCCCGCATGGTAGCCCGCATCCGGGAACTGATCGCCTTTTTCCAGAGGAAGGGGCGCCGGGTGGCCGTTCTGGCCACGGCGGAAACCGCGGACGGCTACCTGCAAGATCCGCGGCCGGACTATCTGGAAGTGCTGGGCAGCAGGCGGGACCTGGCCCAGGTGGCCGGCCGGCTTTTCGCGGCCCTGCGCAATTGCGACCGCCACGGGGCCGAGGTCATCCTGGCCGAGACCTTCCCGGAAGAAGGCCTGGGCCTGGCCATCATGAACCGTTTGCGCAAGGCTGCGGGCCACCGGGTAATACAGGCTTAAAGAGGTAGTTTGCTAAGCTGGGAGGTTCGCGCAAGGTGAATACGCTGGCCGTAGTGCTGGTAGCCGTGGCCCTGGGCACCGATGCCTTTTCTCTGGCGACCGGCCTGGGGATGGGAGGGTTAAAGAGAGGCCCGGCCTTATTCTTTTCCGGGATGGTGGGACTTTTACATATCTTTATGCCCCTCGCCGGGCTGTACCTGGGCTTCCTGCTGGGCCGGCTCCTGGGGCGGCTGGCCGCCGTAACCGGGGCTCTGGTGCTGGCCGGCATGGGAGTCTTGATGCTGTGGGAATCCTTAACCGAGGGCCGCAGGAAGGGAAGCCGGGAAAGCCGGGGAAGCTGGGCGCAGCGGGCCCTGCCGGGCGGCGTGTGGCAGGGAGCCGCCGCTATGCTTCTTCTGGCCGGCAGCGTCAGCCTGGACGCCCTGAGCGTAGGCTTTGGTCTGGGAGCCCTCCAGGCCAGCCTGCCGGTGGCGGTGCTCATCATGGGCCTGGTGGCCGGGAGCATGACCGCCGCGGGCTTCGTCCTGGGGCGACGCGCCGGCAGCCGTCTGGGCGACAAGGCCGAGGCCGTGGGCGGCCTTATCTTGCTGGGCATAGGGATCAAAATGTTGCTCGGATGATAAGGGCGAGAAAGATCTCCTGAGGAAGAGCGCCTTGCCCGAAAAAGCCTTTCCGTAAACCGGGGCCGGGGATTAAGAAAGATGGGGATTAAGAACCGGGAGTGAACCGGGAGTAAACCGAGAGTAAACCGAGAGGGGAAGGATGCCTATGCCGGTTGTTCTTTTCGTTTGCACGGGCAATACCTGCCGCAGCGCTATGGCCGAAGGGCTGGCCCGGAAAATAGCCGGGGACCGGGGCTGGGAGTTGGAAGTTTTTTCGGCCGGACTGGCCGCCTGGCCGGGAGCGCCGGCCACCGAAGAAGCCATCCGGGCGGCGGCCGAACTGGGGGCGGACATAAAAGAGCACCGGGCCAGGCACCTGGAGTCCGAGCTGGTGGAAAAGGCCGACCTGATTTTGACCATGACCGCAGCCCATAAAAAGGCCGTCATGGATCGCTTTCCCGCGGCCCGGGAGAAGACTTTTACCCTCATGGAATATGTGGCCGAACCGAGTGCGGAAGAAAGCCCCGAAGAAGAGAGAGGGGATATACCCGACCCCGTGGGCGGGCCGCTGGAAGTTTACCGTACCTGCGCGGCCCGGTTAAAAGACCTGGTGGAGAGGGCCCTGGATAAATTTGTGCAACATAAACAGGATTTTATGGACTTATGAAGAATAAATAATTAAGTGATATTTAATTTATGCGGAAGAGGTGCAGTAATATTGCGCATAGCCTTGGGCAGCGATCACGGGGGTTATAACCTCAAAGAGGAGATTAAGAAGCTTTTGGAAGAGGAAGGCTGGGAATATTATGATTTCGGCACCTTCGGGCCGGAAGCGGTAGACTACCCGGATTTTGCCCGGCAGGTAGCGGAAGCGGTGGCCCGGGGCCAGTTTGAACGAGGGATATTATTTTGCGGGACCGGTATAGGAGTGGCCATCGCGGCCAATAAAGTGCCGGGCATCCGGGCGGCCCTCTGCCACGACACTTTTTCCGCCCGGGCCTCCCGGGAGCATAACGACGCCAACATCCTGACCCTGGGGGGCCGGGTTATCGGGCCCGGGCTGGCGCGGGAGATAGTGCTCACCTGGCTCAAGGCCGAGTTCCAGGGCGGGCGCCACGCCCGGCGTTTGGCCAAGATAGCCGCACTGGAACAGGAGTACGGTCCCGGAAGGCCACCGGAGGGTTAGTACGGGCAGGCGCGTCCGGCATGGAGGGTTAGACGGATAGAAGCCTGTTGCGGGCACAGGCTGTTTAGCTTGAGGAGCGGGCTTAGAGCCCGAGCAGGTCTGGAGGCAAAATTTGGGGATACCCAGGCGTCTTTGAAGTGGGGGAGGAAAAGTGAATCCCGAACTGGATCTGAGGCAGATTGCGGAAGAGGTGGCCCGGGTGGCGCGGGAACTGTTAAGCGTGGCCGGCCTTAAACCCGGGCAAATCCTGGTGGCCGGGTGCAGCACCAGCGAGATAGCCGGCCGGAAAATAGGTACCGCCTCCTCCCTGGAGATAGGGCAGGCGGTAGTGGAGGGCCTGCTGCGGGCCACGCGGGAGGCGCAGGTCTTTCTGGCCGCCCAGTGTTGCGAGCACCTGAACCGGGCGCTGGTCATCGAGGCCCAGGCGGCGGAAATCTACGGCCTGGAAGAAGTTACGGTTATCCCGGCCCTCAAAGCGGGCGGTGCTCTGGCTACGGCGGCTTACCGCTCCTTGCACCGCCCTCTGGTGGTGGCCAGAGTCCAGGCCCACGCGGGTTTGGACATCGGCGGCACCCTGATCGGTATGCACCTGCGGCCGGTGGCCGTGCCCGTGCGCCTGGAGGTAAAGTCCATCGGCCAGGCCGGCCTCACCCTGGCGCGCACCCGGCCGCCCCTCATCGGTGGCGAACGCGCCGTTTACCCGCAATAGACGTAATAGAAGAGAAAGGAGGCATAGCCAGTGAACCTGTCGCCCTTGCATCAATATGACCCGGAACTGGCCGCGGCCATGGAGAAAGAGCTGGAGCGCCAGCGAAGCCACCTGGAGCTCATCGCTTCGGAGAATTTCGTCAGCCCCGCCGTCCTGGCGGCCCAGGGGAGCGTGCTGACCAACAAATACGCCGAGGGCTATCCCGGCAGGCGGTATTACGGTGGGTGCGAATGGGTGGATGTAGTGGAAAGCCTGGCCTGCGACCGGGCCTGCACCCTTTTCGGCGCGGAGCACGCCAATGTGCAGCCGCACTCCGGGAGTCAGGCCAATACGGCCGTGTACCTGGCCGTGCTTAAACCCGGAGATACGGTCCTGGGCATGAACCTGGCCCACGGAGGCCATCTCACCCACGGCAGCCCGGTGAGCCTTTCCGGCAAGTACTTTAACTTCGTGTTCTACGGCGTCAGTCCCTCCACCGGCCGCATCGACTATGACCAGGTGGCGGACCTGGCCCGCCGGCACCGGCCCAAACTCATCATCGCCGGGGCCAGTGCTTATCCCCGGATTATCGATTTCGCCCGCTTCCGGGAGATCGCCGACGAGGTAGGGGCGCTCCTGATGGTGGACATGGCCCATATCGCCGGCCTGGTGGCCGCCGGGGTGCACCCCAGCCCGGTGCCTTACGCGCAGTTCGTCACCAGCACCACCCACAAGACCCTGCGGGGACCCCGGGGCGGGCTGATCTTGTGCCGGGAGGAATATGCGGCGGCCATCGACAAGGCCGTCTTCCCCGGCATCCAGGGCGGGCCGCTGATGCATATTATAGCGGCCAAGGCGGTGGCCTTCAAAGAAGCCATGGAGCCGGGATTTAAACGCTACCAGCAGCAGATAGTGAACAACGCCCGCGCCCTGGCGGAGGCCCTGCAGAGCTATGGCTTTGAACTGGTTTCCGGCGGCACGGACAACCACCTGCTCCTGGTGGACCTGCGGAACAAAGGTTTGACCGGCCGCGAAGCCGAGGAGGTCCTGGGGTCGGTAAATATCACCGTAAACAAGAACGCCATCCCCTTCGATCCCCAGAAGCCCAACATAACCAGCGGCATCCGGCTGGGCACGGCGGCCCTGACCACCAGGGGGATGGACGAAGAGGCCATGCGCCGGGTGGCCGAAGCGCTGGACCTGGCCTTATCCTACGGCCGGGACGAAGACCGACTCCGGCGCGCCCGGGGCATCGTGGCCGACCTCTGCCGGCAGTACCCCCTTTACCCCGATTTGAGTTATACCGGTTGAATTATACCGGCGGAAGCCGGCGCGGCGGAGCCGAGTTTTTTCGCCCGGCAGCCCTTTCCCGCGGCAGGAAAAAGGAAAATTTAGCCGAATTTATTACTATTAGCTCTAGGGTGCTTCCGAAACAAGTATGATTTTCCGGCGGTTGATGCTTGGGCCCTCAAGCGCTCTTAGGCTTTAGCCCGTGTGCAGTTGCCGGGTTTTGCTTCGGAAGTGCCAACCTTGGGGAAGGGGGAAACCGGATGGGTAAATGGTCCTGCACCGCCTGCGGCTACGTGTATGATCCCGAAAAAGGCGACCCGGAACAGGGTATAGCGGCCGGGACGGCTTTTGAAGATCTGCCGGAGGATTGGGTATGCCCGGTCTGCGGCCTGGGCAAGGAAAACTTCGAGCCGCTGTGAGATTGCCGCTGTAAGATGAGCTGCTAGGTATCAGGTGTTACCCTTGAAGGCGCGCGCTTTCAAGGGTATTATTTCGTGGTACACTCGATTAGGACGTAAGGGGAAAAGGAAGGGAAGGAAGCTCATGCGGAGGTTGCCCTGGCACCAGTACTTTATGGCCCAGGCCAAGTTGCTGGCCTCCCGGTCCACCTGCCGTCGGCTGCGGGTGGGGTGCGTAATTACCCGGGACAAGCGTATCGTGGCCACCGGCTATAACGGCTCGGTTTCGGGTGAGGTGCATTGCCTGGATGCGGGCTGCAGGATGGAGGACGGGCACTGCATTCGCACCGTCCATGCCGAAGCCAACGCCCTTATCCAGTGCGCCCGCTTCGGAGTGGCCACGGCCGGAGCCGATCTTTATGTGACCCATTTCCCCTGTCTCAACTGCGTCAAGCTCCTCATCCAGGCCGGCATCCGCCACCTTTACTACGAAACCGAGTACCGCGTGCACCCTTACGCCCTGGAATTATTGAAACACAGCGGCGTGGGCTTTACCCGGATCACGGTTCCCCTCAAGGAGTGGCTGGAGGCGGTGGTGGAAGACGCGAAAGATATAGAAGGCATAGAGGAGCACGGCCTGAGAGAGGGCATAAAAGAAGAAGAGAAAAGGATAAAAGGAGAGGAAGATACAAAAGCAGAGGAAGATGAAGGCCGGGAGAAGCTGGGGTTGTAAAAGGCTGTAAAACAAGCTGAGGCTAGAAAAGAGGCTAAGGGAAGAAGAGAAGAACTGGTAGAACCCGCAGATTCGGGGACACCGGAGGGGGAACGGTCGGTGCAGCAGAAGATTATAGCCCTGCCGCGGCTCAACAAGCTCACGCCCACTATGGAATCCACCGCTCTTAAACTTATGGAGGAGGCGGGGGAGCTGGCCCAGGCCATAGGCAAATTGCGGGGCTTGAGCGGGGAAAAGGTGGAGCTGGAAGAGCGGGAAGTCCTGCGGGCCATCACCCGGGAGCTTCTGGACGTAGCCCAGACGGCGGTGTCTTTAATGTTCGTGCTGGAAGAGCAGTACGGCGTGGATATTCAGCAATCCCTGGCCGAGCACCTGGAAAAACTGCGGCGTAAGGGGTATTTAGCCTGAACCCTGGAGGGAAGTAGCTTTGCCGCCCGTGAAAATCTTAACAGTCTTCGGCACCCGGCCGGAGGCCATTAAAATGGCCCCGGTCGTCCAGGAATTGAAAAGATTCCCGGAAGAATTCCGGTGCTGCGTAGCGGTAACCGCCCAGCACCGGGAGATGCTGGATCAGGTCTTGCGGCTCTTCGCCATTGAGCCTGAATACGATCTCAATATTATGCGGCCCGGCCAAAGCCTGGAAGAGGTGACCGTCCGGGCCCTGGAGGGGTTGACCGGGGTGCTGGACCGGGAGCGGCCCGATATGGTACTGGTGCACGGGGACACTACCACCACCTTTGTGGCCGCCCTGGCCGCCTTTTACCGGCAGACGGCCGTAGGCCACGTGGAAGCCGGCCTGCGCACGCGGGATAAGTACGCTCCCTACCCCGAAGAGATGAACCGGAGGCTGACCGGCGCTCTGGCCGATCTCCACTTCGCGCCCACGGCCCAGGCCCGGGAGAATCTCCTCCGCGAAGCCGTGCCGCCCGACAGCATCTATGTTACCGGCAATACGGTCATAGATGCCCTTAAGGCCACGGTGAAGGAGGATTACGTTTTCACGGATGCCGCGCTGGCGGCCCTGGATTTCCGGAAACGCCTTCTTCTGGTGACGGCCCACCGCCGGGAGAACTGGGGCGAACCCCTGGAGGAGATCTTCACCGCCTTGCGGGAGATTAAGGGGTATTACCAGGACGTGGAGATCGTGTTCCCGGTACATAAAAACCCCAGGGTGCGCCAAACGGCGGAAAGGATTTTGCAGGGCTGCCCCGGCATTCATCTCATCGAACCCCTGGATTACGAGCCCTTTGCCAATCTCCTGGCCCGCTGTTATCTGGTGCTGACCGACTCCGGGGGGTTGCAGGAAGAGGCGCCTTCCCTGGGCAAGCCGGTGCTGGTGCTGCGGGAAGTTACCGAACGGCCGGAAGCCGTGCAGGCGGGAACGGTGCGCCTGGTGGGCACCGGCAGGGAGCGCATTGTGGCCGCGGTCCGGGAACTCCTGGAGGACCGCCGGAGCTATCTCCAGATGGCCAGGGCCGTCAACCCCTACGGCGACGGCCTGGCGGCCAAACGCATAAGGGGATTCTTACGCTATTATTTCGGCCTGAGCATAGCCCGCCCGCCGGAATATAATGACTCCAGAAATTTAGACACGAAAAAAGGGGTTCTGTGAGAGAGGTATGCCGGGAGGCATACCTCTACTCGACCACCTTAGTCCTCCTCTGCACTCGCATAGTCTTTCTCCGTTATTTTAAACTTCTTTATTTTTAACTGGAGGCTTCGCGTAGAAATATTTAGGTATCTTGCTGCCTTCGTGCGGTTACCGCCGAAACGGCGTAAGGCTGTACAGATTTCTCTTCTTTCTAGCTCCGCTACAAATTCCTTCTTTTTATCTCTTAACGAGACAGGTGTTGTCTTTTGTTGTCTATTCTCCTTTTTTAATTTAGGGGGTAGATGCTCATATCTTACTAACTCGCCATCATTCAAAACCACTATTTGTTCTATGGTATTTTTTAGCTCCCGCACATTGCCGGGCCAGTGATAATGTAAAAAACACTGCAAAACTTCTTCGGTAAAGCCTTGGAATTTTTTACTGTACCCTCGGCTAAAACTCTCAAGGAAATGATTGGCTAAAAATTCAATGTCACCTTCACGTTCACGCAAGGGGGGTATGACAATTGGGACCACAGCTAAACGATAAAATAAATCCGAACGAAATTCGCCATTTTGTACCGCCTTTTCCAGGTCGCGATTGGTAGCCGAAATGACGCGCACGTCAACATTGATTGCTTTAGTCCCGCCCAGACGCTCAAATTCCTTCTGCTCCAAGGCACGCAATAGTTTGCCTTGCAGCATTAAAGGCATATCACCAATCTCATCTAACATCAAAGTACCCTCATGCGCTTGCTCAAGCTTCCCTGGCTTGCGCGTATTCGCACCTGTGAAAGCCCCCTTCTCGTATCCAAAAAGCTCGCTTTCCACCAGATTTTCTGGTAAAGCAGCGCAGTTGATAGCCACGAACGGCTTATCTCGACGATTGCTCAAACGATGGATTTCTCGGGCTACCAACTCCTTGCCGGTACCGCTTTCGCCTAATAGCAAAACGTTAGCATTAGTTGGAGCTACTTTTGCAATGGTATCCAGTAACTTAAGAATTTGTGGGCTCTTGCCTAGCAACTTAGAACTTGTTTTCCAGTCCTTGTTCAAAGCACTTTTTCTCTGGGTTTCTATGGCTTTCAATATTGACTTCTCAGCATCTTCTATAGCAAATGGCTTTATAAGATAATCAAAGGCACCCGCTTTTATAGCTTCCACCACATTTGGGACCGAAGCATACGCCGTCATCATGATTACCTGAGTTTCTGCTCTTAATGCTTTAATTTCACGCAACGCGGTTAAACCATCTATTTCCGGAAGATATAAATCTAATAAAACTACTTTTGGAATCTCTCTATGAAAAATCTTTCGCCCTTCAATCCAGGAGTGTGTGGAAATAATTTCATATTTTTTACCCAGTGTTTCCGTAAAAAGCCACCCCATATTAGGCTCATCATCAACTATCAGAATCTTGGCTTTGGAAATCCCTTTCAAGATAGGCTCACCTCAACTTCTGCTGCTTATTTTCTCTGTAGATAAGCTTGCGCGGCAACACAATGGTAAAAGTGGTACCACTCCCAGGCTCACTCTCCAGAAGCATAAGACCTTGATGGCGGTAAATAATGCTCTGGGTTAAAGGTAAGCCCAGACCGGTTCCTTGCCTTTTAGTTGTAAAGAATAAATTAAAAACTTTATCTTGTAATTCTTTGGGAATCCCAGGCCCTGTATCGCTGATCTTTATATAGATTACCTTTCCATGACGCTCACCGCTGGTTTTAATGGTAAGACAGCCTCCTTCGGGCATAGCTTGCAAGGCATTAAGGAAAAGATTAAGGAAGGCTTGCTGTAGATGTTCAGGGTCTCCGTAGATGAATGGGCTAGGTGCTTGATATACTTCCACAATAGTTACTTTCTGGTCTCTAGCCATAGTACGAACTAATTCTACTGCCCGGTTCAAGACTTCGTGGATGTTTATAGCCATAAATTCTGGTTTGGCATATCTAGTCAACTCTAAAAGTGAACGAGCAATTCTATCCATGCGGTCGATTTCGGACAACGCTACCTCAACAAATTTCTTCAAATATTCCTCGTCATGCAACCTCTCGGGAATTATCTTTACCGCGCCGCGTAATACAGTTAGTGGATTGCGGAACTCGTGAGCCAGAGCTACAGCCAACTGCTCCGCGACGATAATACTTTCCATACGACGCAACCTCTCTTCTGCGCTATGGGCAGCGGTTAGATCTTCGACAATAGTAATCGTTCCTATAGGATCTTCTTCTCTACCCCATAATGGGGACATAGTTAAGTTGATTTCTCTACCCTTGAAGGAAAAATTAACAGTTTCAAAGTGGGAGAGCTCCTGTCTCTCTGTGAACCGAGATGACAAGTTCATATTGTTGGTAAAACCTAAACGTGCAAGAACCTCATGAAGTGGCCTTCCCTCAAAATTACCTGATTTGTCTAATTCCCATGCCTCCAGTTGTTTACTGCAAAAACGAACAATCCCATTGTTATCGCTGATAATAACCAATAGGTCTAAATTGTTAAGGAAAAGCTCTAGATACCTTTTTAGGTTAGTAGAGGTACGCTCAATATATTCAGCAATACCTAGCAGTTCTTTACCCTCTTTTATTTCCGATACCTCTAAAAGCATATTCCCGGTCAACATAAGCATTCCTGTCAATCCTAATAACGGTTCAACTTTAGGTGAAAAGAAAATGTTTATGCCTCCCGGAGCTATCTGGTTATAAATATCTTCTAATGCCTCATTTGCCCAGATAAAGCCTATTACCTCTTCCGAACGAATAATCGGAATGACGCAGTTCATGATCTCGCCACGTACCATGGAACCAACGGCAACAATTTCTCTTCGGTTTCGCATGCATCTTCGGCCAACGTGATCTTCATCCACAGGTAAACCTATTTTATCCCCGAACAATTTACTTGGCCCGTAGGCGAGGATAGCATCTAGTTCTTTGGAGTAATAACCAACGCCCACACCCGGAAAACTTTCCGCTATTAGGTCGGTTATGGGGGCAAGAGTCTCGTTTAAGACCCACAGTTTTTTCCCCCAGCTAGTCTGAGGGCTTACTCCTTTTTTCTCAAGAATATCCTGGTACGTACCACGCAAGTGCAAGTCAAGGATCCTACAAATGCCGAAAAGCTTATTAGCTTTTTCTCCCAAAAGGGCAGTTTCCATCCGTTGAAATAGAATGTAGTTACCCAAAATAGGCGTCCCCCCATGTGAATGTGACCATATTGTTAATTATATTTTGACGCTTGAATTTAAGAATCCTGCCTGTCTGTATGGCAAGTGAAAAAGCAGACAAACACCTTATCTTTTTAAAAACGTAGCATTCGAACATAGGTTCCCTGGTTTTCCAAGGATATTGAGTTCAACCCCGTCCATTATGTGGTGCTTTGAGAGGCAATAGAGGTCACCTTAATTATGGATTTAGGTTGCCTATAAAAGCGTTCTGGAGAGTTTGCTTCACCACGAATCCAATTTCGTAGCTATGCGAAAAACATTGTATTGTTCGGGTGTTACCTTTAACCTGGGCTGTTTGATCTACATTTGATGAACAGTTGTTTTTATATCTGGCACGAAACTTGCAAAACGCATACTATGTAGGTTACCCCGTGTTTGTATTTTATTAACTTATGGGGTTCACTCTCCTCTAGGTCAGCCATGACGATTAAGAGAATGTTACACCTTAATTTCTGGGGGTGATAAGTAAAAGCATTTATTTTGTTGATAGAGGAGTGCGGGTATCGGGTATTTTGTTATCAATTAAACTTCTTGAGGTAACCCTTCGAGTCAATGGCAATGTAGAATGCTACTTGAGGAAAGGAGAGGGATTGATTGAACCGGTTAACCCAGTTCTTTGTGCGTCTCACCCAAAGGTACCTGCCGGATGCGTATATTTTTGCCATCGTCCTAACCATCATAGCCTATGTCATGGCGTTGGTGCTTACCGACAAGAGCCCCCTCGACCTTATTGTTATGTGGGGAGACGGCCTCTGGAGTATTCTGACCTTCGCTATGCAGATGATACTTGTCCTTGTTACGGGACATGCCCTGGCCAGTAGTCGACCGGTGCACGCGGTGCTGAAATGGTTGGCCAGCCTACCCAAGAGCCCGGTGGCGGCCATTATGATGGTAGTGTTGGTGGCCGGTATAGCCAACTTCCTTAACTGGGGTTTCGGGCTGGTAGTCGGTGCTCTCCTGGCCCGGGAGGTAGCCCGACAGGTAAAGGGTGTTGATTACGGCATGCTGGTAGCGGCTGCATACTCGGGCTTCGTCATCTGGCACGGCGGACTATCGGGCTCCATTCCTCTTGCTGTCGCTACCAAGGGGCATATAGTTGAGAAAATGACGGGGATTATCCCGGTAAGCCGGACGATCTTTGCCCCATGGAACCTTGTTATAACGTGGTTTATCATCCTGACCCTTCCAGTACTGTTCTACTTTATGGCCAGAGACAAGAAAGACGTGGTGAGCGTAGATCCGCGACTTCTTGAAGATGAGAGTTTTCCTCACTCTACCACCGCGGCGACTATCGCCGAAAAGCTTGAGAACAGTATTGTCCTGAATTACATCCTTGGAGGCGGCGGCCTTATCTACCTGTTTCACTACTTCCTAGTAAAGCAGGGCCAGCTAAACCTTAACATCGTAATTTTCATCTTCTTGGTCCTCGGGATACTGTTCCATGTTCGTCCTATTAACTACATGCGTGCTGTGAACCAAGCGGTTAAAGGCGCTGGCGGTATAGTCTTACAATTTCCCCTATACGGTGGTATTCAGGGCATAATGGTCACCTCGGGACTGGCTGCCGTTATTGCCAACTGGTTCATTTCCTTTGCCACTCCTAAGACCTTCCCCGTGTTTACCTTCTTGGCCGGCGGTATCATTAATTTCTTCGTACCCTCGGGTGGAGGCCAGTGGATCGTACAGGGCCCCATCAACATTCCTGCCGGTACGGCTTTGGGAGTGGATCCGGCGGTTGTGGCTATGGGGATAGCTTACGGCGATCAGTGGACTAATATGATCCAGCCTTTCTGGGCCCTTCCGTTGCTTGCTATAGCGAAGCTAGGGATCAAAGACATCATGGGGTACTGCACTATGACCTTAATATATACCGGCTTGGTATTCACTTTGGGACTGCTTTTCTTAGTGTAGGAGGAACTACTAAGGCGCTAGCTAGTGCCCCTATAGAGTAACATTTTAGGATAAACAGTCAATAACCAAAACTAATCCATTGGGCTACTTCAGCCCGGCACAACCTCGTATGAAGACGGACTATTTAATGATAAATGGAGGAGAGAGCCATGAGCAAAGTAGTCATAATAAGCGCCGTACGCACAGCCATAGGCCGATTTGGGGGGACACT
>JBNATU010000038.1:0-19420 GCA_049701195.1 Neomoorellaceae bacterium | reverse complement strand
ACCACTCACCCCCACCTCAAGTGAAGGCAACTCCCAATATACCACCTCCCTACCCTAACTTTCAAACCGCGGCTCGCCAGCCTATAAATTCTCCCTCACTCTTTTTCCTGCCCTAATTTTAATTTTCACCGGCTTCCGCTAAATTTCTCGCCTTTGCTCCTTCTTACTACCCGGGCTCTTCCCGTTTACCTATTCCTCGCGCGGGCGCATGGTAGGAAAGAGAATAACATCGCGAATAGAGGGCGAATTGGTCAGCACCATCACCAGGCGGTCTACGCCCAACCCCAGGCCGCCGGCCGGCGGCATACCGTATTCCAGGGCTCGCAGAAAATCCTCGTCCATCATGTGAGCTTCTTCATCGCCTGCCGCCCTTTCCTGCAATTGGGCTTCAAAACGTTCCCTCTGATCAATAGGATCATTGAGTTCGGAAAAAGCGTTGGCCAGCTCGCGGCCGGCGATGAAAGCTTCGAATCTATAGGTGAAGGCCGGGTTATCCTCCTTTTTCTTGGCCAGAGGTGAAATCTCCAAAGGATAGTCCACCACAAAGATCGGCTGGATCAAGTGCGGTTCCACCATAGCTTCGAAAACCTCATTTATTATTTTCCCCCGGCTGAGGCCCGGTTTCACCTCTACCCCCAGGTTTTCCGCCGCCCTGTAAGCTTGCACCTCATCCAGGAGGGTGAAATCGATTCCTGTATACTTCTGGATAGCTTCCATCATGGTAACCCGCGGCCAGGGGGGCGCCAGTTCCAGCAGCGTACCCTGGTACTCTACCGTAGTAGTCCCTACCGCTTCCCGAGCTACGAAAGCGACCATTTGCTCCAGCAATTCCATCATGTCGTGATAATCGGCATACGCCTGGTAAAGCTCCAACATAGTAAACTCGGGATTATGTTTGGTAGAAATGCCCTCATTACGGAAAATACGGCCCATCTCGTAGACCTTTTCCAGCCCCCCTACCAGCAAGCGCTTCAAGTGCAGTTCCAGGGCAATACGCAAATACAGGTCTATGTCCAAAGCGTTGTGGTGGGTAATAAAGGGCCGGGCAGCCGCCCCGCCCGCCACGGTATGCATAGTAGGCGTCTCTACTTCCAGGAAACCCCGCCCGTCGAGGAAAGTGCGTATAGCCTTTAACACCTTGGCCCGGGTAATAAATACTTGGCGTACCTCGGGATTTACGATGAGGTCCAAATACCGCTGGCGATAGCGCAGGTCCACATCTTTAAGCCCGTGCCATTTCTCAGGTAAAGGCCGCAGACTTTTACACAGGAGGGTGAAATGGCTTACCTCTACTGAAATTTCGCCACGGCGGGTACGGAAAACGGTTCCCCGCACCCCCAGGATGTCTCCTATATCTAACAACTGGGTAAATATGCGATAGGCTTCCTCTCCTACCCGGTCGAGCTTTACGTAGAGCTGAATGCGCCCCGTCTGATCTTGGAGGTCGGCAAACGTGGCTTTCCCGTGTTCCCTTATAGCTCTTATTCGACCCGCTAAAGTAACCTCTTTACCTTCCAGGTCGGCGAAATTATGCCTAATCTCTTGCGTACTATGGGTACGAACAAAGCGCCCGCCGTAGGGTTCAACTCCTCTTTGACGTAAAACGTCCAGTTTCTCTTTTCTCACCCGTATTAAATCGTTTTCCGCTTCCACCCTAATCCCCCTAAAGCTCAGTTGTTGTTCAAGCTCAATATGCGGTAGCGCAAGGTGCCGGCCGGCACTTTTACTTCGACTATACTCCCTACCTTCTGCCCCAAAAGGGCGCGACCCACCGGCGACTCGTTGGAGATGCGCAGCTCGCCGGGATCCGCTTCCACCGAACCCACAATCTCATAAACCAGCTCGTCGCCGGTATCTAAGTCCTGCACTTTAACCTTGGACCCGAGTGAGACCACGTCTCCCGGCATCTCTTGGGTATCGATTATGCGGGCATGACGCAATTGCTTCTCCAAAGCAAGAATGCGGCCTTCCAAAAAGGCCTGCTCATTCTTGGCGTCTTCATACTCGGAGTTTTCGCTTATATCCCCAAACTCGATGGCCTGTTTGATACGCTCGGCTACTTCCCGCCTTTTCACCGACTTGAGATAGTCCAGCTCTTCCTCTAGTTTCTTCAAACCGCCCACAGTTAACAGGACTTCCTTTTCCGGCATGGCCCACTACGCTCCCTTGCTCTTCTTTCTTTTATTTATTTCACTCTGCCTCCAGCGCTGTTCGGCAAATCAATAATATGATGTCTACCTTCCCTTTATGCGACCAAAAGCACTGGGTAAAGGCCCAGTGCTTGTTACTCCCTTGCTTTTACTGGTATTATAGGTTGGGCCTTTATCCTTGTCAAGGATAAAAACTCTATTCTGCCAAACGGAAATGGGGGCTGGCGCGTCGGGCTGCCTCCCGAGCTCGGGTATACTCCGCAGACGTCAGGCGCCGTTTTAACGGCTCGTAGCGCCACGCTTCCCCGGCCGGGTAGTACTGCTCCATTAGATTAATGTAGGAATAGGGTGATATTTCGCGGGCGATAAACTCCATAACCTCTTCCGTCCCTGCCAACCCCTCGGGCAGCACTAGATGGCGGATGATTAACCCCCGGCGAGCTATGCCGTTTTCGTCCATCTCCAGATCCCCCACCTGCCGGTGCATTTCTTTCAGAGCCCGTTTGGCCACTTCCGGATAATCGGGAACGCCGGAGAGACGCCGGCCCGTCTGAGCATCAGCGTATTTGAAGTCGGGCATGTAAATATCCACCAGCCCGTCCAGCCTTTCTAAGGTAGCCTTTTCCTCGTAGCCTCCGCAATTATACACTAAAGGTATATGCAACCCCCATTCCGCCGCCAGGGCAAGGGCGGACACGATCTGCGGAACATAATGAGTAGGCGTCACCAAGTTTATATTGTGGCATCCTTTCTCTTGCAAAACCAGCATAATACGGGCTAATTGTTCTAAGGAAACCCTCTCCCCCTGTTGCCCCCGGCTGATCGCGAAATTCTGACAAAAGACGCAACTTAAGTTGCAGTGACTGAAAAAAATCGTGCCCGAACCGCCCCTCCCTACCAGAGGCGGCTCTTCGCCGAAATGGGGTCCGTAACCGCCGATTTCCACCTCCCAACCCGCCCGGCAAAAGCCCAACTCACCTTTCCGGCGATTCACGCGACAGCGGTGGGGGCAGACGGTGCAGTCTTCCAGTAGCTCCATAAGCTCCCCGGCCAAAGTCCTTAACCGTCTCCGGGTCAGGCTATTCCTGTAGCTCGGATAGAGGTGCATCCCGCTCTCCCCTATTTCTTGCGAAATTCCTCCATAATCCACTTTCTTGCCAATTGTTTCCATATATATTCCATTAATTCGTCCGACTCCCCCTCACCATACCGGCCCTCTCTAATAGCACGAGCCTCTAGGAAATGTTCTATGATCTGGGGTCGGGGGAAGAACCCGTCCCGTTCCAGGCATTTCAGGCATACCCCGGCTATGTTTTCCGGTATAAGAAAAGCCGTGGGACTAATCTGGTCCACCAACCATCCTTTCTCTTGCAAGAAAGCCTTGATCTGTTCTGCTATTCCTGCCTCACAGCGCACCAGCACGCCTCTTTCCAAGTAGACTTTGCCCATCCTCTGCGTCCACTCTTCCAAAGTGGTTCGGACATTAGGGGGCAGCTCATACTTAGTGTGGTCATTAAAGAACTTTAGCATATTCTCCGGTAACCAGCCTTGTCTGAAACCGCGGGAAAGGGACTGCTGGCTGAGCCTAAACACGAATACGCGGTCCGCGCTGACCAGTTCCGCCAGAGAGCACATCTGCATGAACAGCCAGGGATGTATCTCCAAAGGAGCCAGAATCTCGAAATTAGGCTGCACTACAAAAGAATTCTCCTCCGGAAATAACTCTCCCGCTTCCGCCGGCAGTCCGGTAGAATAGGCTTCTTCCGTGCTCTCTCCTCTAAGGTAAACTAAGCGGAGATAAAGCAGCAACAAAGAGGTACCCTTTACAGCCCCTCTTTCCCAATCGCCCCTTAACTCCAGCAAGCCGGTCCAGACCAACTGGCGCACATTTTCTTTTGCTTTCTCCAGCAGATATTGACGCCAAGCCCCTGAAGAAAACTCGCTTATCAACCGGTACAGGTTGGACAAAGACATCCATCTACCTGGGGGCAGGGATAGTACAAAGTTTAAAATATGTTCCATCCATAAATGTTGCGGTCGGGCCAGCTCCTTCTCGAGGATCCAACTGACAAACTGGTACCATTGCTCTACAGGCGGCATTTGCAGCCAATCCCAGGCCTCTTGGCTTAAGTAGACATAGTTCACTTCGTCCTTCTCTAAGAATCCTTGCCTCCAGGCCAAGTTTTCCAGAAACTCATACCACTCCTCGACTTCCGGGTAGTGCAAAAGGGCCGCTATTTTTTTGCGATCCTTCTTGTAAATATGACCCGCCTGGGCTACCTTTATTCCCCACTGCAGAACGCACCCCAAAAATATATAAAAATCTACCCACAGGAATTTGCCGTAGTTCTCCGCCGGGTCTTCCCCCTGCCTGAGGGGTTCCAACAGGCTGGAGGTTTTTTTATAATACAAGTAACCCCTAAGTTCCCCGGGAATATGATACATCTCCTGGCGCAAGGGTTTGGTAGTCGAGAAGAGCAGCCCCAGTCCCAGAAGTCGGTCCCGCACCTGCTGGGTAACCTCTTTACCCCATAGGTTATAGAGCTTCCCGTGCACTTTTTGCGCTTCCGTACCTTCGGCTCCGGCAGAAAAAAGTACCAGCTCCAACATATACCGCGCCTCGGGTTCGAGCTCCTGCCACAGTTTATCCAAGTTGGAAGGCTGGCTATAAAAAGCTACCAATTCTTTGTATAGCTTCTCCCGGATAGCCTGCTCCTGCCGGCGGCCGACCTTTTCCCTTTCCGGTACGGTCAGTTTTAAATTTCGGGCCAGAGTTTGCAGAGACTCTAAAGGCAATTTATCCAAATAATCTTGGTAGCTTCTTACGTTGACCAAATTATTCCTCCTCCCCCCAAATGCCCGGAGGCTACTTCCTGCCGGCCCGACGCTTCCATTCCGCCAAGTTCACCACTTTACTGGCCGTACCCTCGGCAGATACCGCCGGCAGATGAACGTTCCCCGGCGATATTCGTTCCCCTTCTACCGACACCATTTCTGCTCCTATTATTTCATAACGGTAGCCCTGTTCGGTCAAAAAAAGCTGTCGGTGCACCGCAAACAACTGATCTACCGTATCTCTGGTCACTATAGAATAAAAGCTGGCGGGAAGGCCCGACTTCTTGGGCCGCAGTATTCTCCCTAAACGCTGTGCCTCTTCCTGGCGCGAACCGAAAGTGCCTGAAACCTGGACGGCCACACTGGCCTCCGGCAAATCCAGAGCGAAGTTGGCCACTTTGGACACCACCAAGCAGCGCAACTTCCCTTCCCGGAACTCCCGGTAAAGCTTCTCGCGCTCGCGGTTGCTGGTCTTGCCGGTGATGAGAGGGGCCCCCAGCCTAAGCGCCAGCCGCTCCAACTGGTCCAAGTACTGGCCGATGACCAAAATCTGTTCGCCTTCATGCCGCTTGACAATAGCCTCTACCACCGCATCCTTGCGGGGATTAGTGGCCGCTACGCGGTACTTGTCCCGTTCATCTGCTACCGCATAGGTCATACGCTCCTCAGGCGGCAGATCCAGCCGCACTTCGTAACAAGTAGCCTTAGCGATCCATCCCTGGGCTTCTAGTTGTTTCCAGGGCAGGTCATATTTTTTGGGCCCGATCAAAGAAAACACATCATCTTCCCTGCCGTCTTCTCTTATCAAGGTAGCCGTAAGCCCCAGCCTTCTTCTGGCCTGTAGCTCGGCAGTGATGCGGAAAATAGGGGCCGGCAGAAGATGAACTTCATCATATATGATCAATCCCCAGTCCTGCTGGTTAAAGAGTTGAAAATGGGGATATTCTTCCTCTTTCTTGCGGCGATGAGTAATAATCTGATAAGTGGCCACCGTAACCGGCTTAATTTCCTTTTTCTCTCCGGTATACTCGCCCAGCAAATCCGGCGGTAAGTCGGTCTTATCCCGGATTTCCGCCAGCCATTGCCTGGCGGCGGTCACATTGGTCACCAGGATCAAAGTATAACACTGGGTTAAGGCCATGACCGCCAGACCTACGACCGTCTTACCTGCGCCGCAGGGCAGAACTATGACGCCGCTACCTCCTTTGGAACTGCCGCTGGCATAAAACACTTCCGCCGCTTCCTTCTGGTAGGGCCTCAGCTCAAAAGGTTCTCCTTGCAAAGTAGTCTCCCGCAGGGAAAAAGATAACGGTGCGCCCGGTACATATCCGGCCAGATCTTCTACCGGATAACCTATTTTTATGAGGGCCTGCTTTACCAACCCTCGCTCCATGGGGCTTATCAAGAGTGTGCAGGCGTCACGCCGGCCCCGGATATAAGGTTGCACCCGCTTGTTGTTGAGGATTTCGGCGGCGATGGCCGGATCGGCAGTTGCGAGAAACATTTCTTCTCCTTGGGCCATCAGCTTGACCTTGCCGTAACGGCCGACATATTCCTTTATATCCGCGACTACATTGTGAGGAAGGGGATACTTGCTGAAATCGGCCAATACCCGGATTATGGTGTCCGCATCTAAGCCGCTGGCGGCTGCGTTCCATAAAGAGAGAGGTGTTAAACGGTAAGTATGGACGTGCTCCGGGCTTTTAAGGAGTTCGGCAAAACGTACCAGATAATCCCGCGCCTCTGCATAGTGGGGATTGTCCACTTCTAAGAGGATAGTACGGTCGCTCTGCACCACCAGGGGCCGGTCCGGATAATAAGCCATAGCTATCTCCCTCTAAGTTGCCTTAGTCTTCCACCGAAAAACCTTTTCTTTTGGTAGTAGTTTAGCTCAAAATGCCGGTACACGCAACGCTTTTTAACTTAATTGGGTGGCTATGGATTCAGGTATCTATTTATAATCTGTAGCTCCGGCAACTTGCACCAAAACTTAAACTCATAACTAGCTGAGCTTAATGACCACTCTCATGACTCCCCTCAGTCGGACTAGATTTAGCAGGAAAACAACATAAATACTCCTACAGTTGCTTAACACAACCGGGCTTTTTATCCTACTTGACGGTAGTATTGATTGGTAGTATTATTCTGGTAGTAACATAATCCTGCATGGAGGGAAAAGCTTTGAAAACAGTCAAGGTTTCCATTACTCTCCCCGAAGACCTTTATCACCAAATAAAAGGCTTGACTAGTAACATAAGTGCTTTTATTGCCGAAGGTATGCACCATTACCTAGCCCGTGTACGGGCCGAGCGAGCTATAGAAGAAAGTGCTGGAGCTTGGGCTGCTGAAAGTCATCCTGAATTGGGGGACCTGGAAAAGATTGCCGATTACGTGCACGAAGTACGCACTGGGTGGCGAAGGGAAAATGGCTAAAAGTGTGCTTTTGGATACTGGCGTCCTCATTGCCCTTCTCCGAAATTTACCCGGTGTAAAAGAATTTATGAAACGTCTTGCAAGCGAGGCGACTCTTCTGGTATCCGCTGTTACCGTAGTAGAAATTTGGCAGGGTGCAAGGCCAGTGGAAATGGAGAAGACTCGTTTACTTTTTGAAGCCCTTAAGGTGATTCCTTTGGACGAAAATCTTGCCGAACAGGCTGGCCAGCTAGCTGGTCAGCTTCGCCAATCTGGTATTACGATAGGGCTAGCTGATACAGTAATTGCTGCTACGGGTATCCAAACAAAGGCTCCTATAATTACCACCAACCCTAAGCACTTCACACTGATATCTGAGCTTGTAGTGCGTGATCTACGCGAGGAGCTCGCTCCCTATCTACTTGGCCCGTGGTAGGTTCTAACGCCTCCTTAGCCTCCAAATAGGAGGATTCCCAAAAATCGTGGAAATCGTGGAAAATGAAGGTAGCAACCCCTCAACTCTCTATGGTATAATGTGGTATAATAGAAATCGCAATAGAGATAATGGAACAAATGAGAATAAAGTAGTAACCTAACTTTGTTCAGACTAAGTTTAGTTTTTTTAGTTTTTTATGAGCAGAACTGGGGTTTATCTAAGTAATACTGACCGTAACCGGAAGCTAATACTATAAACCGAAAGGGGAGATTCAGAGTGAAAAAATTTGCCTTGTTGTCCGGCCCTATAAAGATCGGCAGGCTGGAACTTAAGAACCGCATGGTCATGCCCCCTATGGTGACCAACTATGCTTACACCGACGGTTCGGTGACTCCACGTCTTATCGCCTATCATACCGAAAGGGCCAAGGGCGGAGTAGGGCTTATCATCGTGGAAGCCACCTACGTACATCCCTCGGGCAAGGGTTTCAAAAATCAACTGGGAATCTACTCCGACCGTCTCCTTCCCGGCCTGCGCCGTCTGGTAGATGCCGTGCACGCTCAAGGAGCCAAGATCGCCATCCAGCTCTACCACGGAGGCCGGCAGACGACTTCCGCAGTTACAGGCCAGCCTATAGTCGCCCCCTCTGCTCTGCCCTGTGCCACTATAGGTGAAGTGCCTAAGGAACTCACCAAGGAAGAGATAGCCTCTCTGGTTCGGGCCTTCGCCGAAGCTGCCCGACGGGCCAAAGCGGCAGGGTTCGATGCCGTGGAGGTTCATGGGGCCCACGGCTACCTGATTAACGAATTCCTTTCCCCTTTGGCCAATAAGCGCACGGATGAGTACGGCGGTTCGCTGGAAAACAGGATGCGCTTCCCTCTGGAGGTGGTCCGGGCCGTACGCCAGGCCGTGGGTCCGGACTATCCTGTCCTCTACCGTCTAAGTGCAGATGAGAAAATCTCCGGGGGCCTTACGCTGGAGGAAACCAAGGTATTCGCCCGCAGGCTGGAGCAAGAGGGAGTAAATGCCCTCCATGTATCCGCGGGTATATACGAAACCGCAGCCTGGATCATTCAGCCCATGTACCTGCCCCGGGGTTGCCTGGTAGACCTGGCCCAAGGCATAAAGTCCGCGGTGAACCTACCCGTTATCGCCGTGGGCCGCATAAACGACCCTGATCTGGCGGAAGAAATACTCGCCGCCGGGAAGGCCGACCTCGTTGCCTTTGGCCGGCAGCTTCTGGCGGATCCAGAAATGCCCAAGAAAGTGTTGGAGGGAAGGCCGGAAGAAATCCGTCGGTGCATAGCCTGCTGTCAGGGCTGCATCGATGAGCTCTTCCAGGACCACGCCATCGGGTGTACCGTAAATGCCCGTACCGGATTCGAAAGAGAATTCCCCTTAGAAAAAGCCGCTAAACCGCGTAAGGTCCTCGTGGTCGGCGGTGGTCCGGCCGGCATGGAAGCCGCCAGAGTAGCCGCTTTGCGGGGTCATCAAGTTACCCTGTGGGAGAAAGAAAGCCAATTAGGCGGCCAGTTGCCTTTGGCTTATACGCCACCTCAGAAAGGTGAAATAGCGGGTCTGCGAGATCACCTGACCAAAGAAATGGAACGGCTGGGAGTACAGGTAAAGCTTAACCAGGAAGCCACGCTGGAGGCCATACGTCAGGAAAAACCGGACGTAGTAGTACTGGCTACAGGTGCGCGGCCGGCGGGATTAAACCTACCCGGCGGGACAGAACAAAATGTAGTAACCTCGTGGGATGTGCTTAAAGGGAAAGTACAGGTCGGGAAAAAGGTAGCCGTTATAGGCGGGGGTATGGTAGGGTGCGAAACGGCGGAGTTCCTGGCCGCAAAAGGACACCAGGTGACCGTACTGGAAGTGCTCCCCAAGGTGGCCGCTGATGTAGGCCCTCTGGTAGGCCCCTTGCTCCTGGAACGCCTTAAAACCCTGGGAGTAGAGATAATTACCGAAGCGGAGGTTAAAGCGTTCCAGCAAGGCACGGTAGTCTACAACCAGCAAGGGCAGGATAAAAAAGTTTCCGGTGTAGAAACGGTGGTGCTGGCCGTAGGCTCGCTGGCCGAAGACGGACTGGCCCGAGAGATGGAAGGCTCAGGGATAGACTATTATGTTATAGGGGACGCCGTAAGCCCCAGGAGGATAACCCAAGCTATCTATGAAGCCATGCGGGTAGGCCAGGAACTATAGGTTCACCCCCCTGAGAATACCGGCAACTGCCTTACCAGAGGGAGGCTTCATAGGCCAGGAACTATAGTTCAACTCCCTTAACCAAGAATATGGCTACACCCATGATTGTTCAAGAATTTAGGGCGGCTCCATATCAGGTAAACTAACTGAAAGCGGAAAGTGTCTGCACACCCCCTTATCTTCGTTGCCGCCCCCACTGTCCGACCGGCAACCGACGACAACCATTCGACGACCATCATAGTGCTAGTAATCCGCCGGCGGCCTATAATGGTTGGGTAGAGGTATGCCGTGAGGCATACCTCTACTAGTGCCTTCACCTCTTCATCGCTATCGCACAGGGCGACGCGTAAGATATAGGGCAGGTGGTGGCGGGCCTCGGAAAACTGAGGCTCCTCAAACATAGATTACACCTCAGGTATATTGCACCCCTCCTTGCCCAAAATGTGCAATTTGCTCAAAATAAACAGTAAAGAAGGAAGATGGCAAAAATGCCTTTGGTCAAAATCTCCTCTAAGGGCCAAGTCACTATCCCTGCTCAAATACGAGAATTTCTGGGAGTGAAGCCCGGCTCCCATATCCGCTTTGTTATAAAAGGAAACACTGTCACTATCGAACGCGCCCCACAAGGGATATCCTCCCTGAAAGGGAGGGTCTTGGTCGCGGAAGAACAGGACTTCACTGCGGTACGTCAGCAAGTAATGGAGGAAGTCGCCCGTGAAACCGCCTCATAAATCAAAGACCTCTTTAAGCGCTCATTCTACCAGCAGATGTATCATGGTAGCTATATCTTTAAGCAGGTTGTCGATCACGGCATACTCATTAGGTTGGTGTGCAGTTTCATCCACCGTAGACCAGACTACCGCCGGAATACCTATATTCCTAAGTATGGCTGCGCATGTGCCTCCTCCAATGCCTCCTATCCGAGGTTCTACGCCTCTCCGTTCCAAGGCTCTTACCAGTCTCTTTACTACTTCTGCTCCAGGATCGGTCGGCGGTGGAGCATCAACGCGTTGCAAAATTTCACAACCGATCCTTACTTTCTCTCTATATTCATACTTGGTACGCACCCTATCTATCTTCTTCAGCACTTCATCTAAGCTAATCCCAGGCAGAATTCGGCAATCTATCACGAAAGTATCTTTTCCGGGAACTACGTTGGGACTCTGTACATGGGTAAACCTCTGCGTCAACTCGAAGGTGGAATAGGGCGGTTCAAAGAGGTCCTGCCTTTCGCAGTACTCCTCCCTGAGAGTATTAATCAAATCGATGGCCAATAATGAACCCGCCCAGGCAGCATTAGTCCCCTGCTGGGGCCTGGAAGCATGCGTCTCCTTGCCCACAACCTCGAATTTACACCACAGAATGGACTTTTCCGCCACCTCCACAAAGGCCCCATCGGCGCTCCCGCCATCCGGTACTAAAGCTTCGTCTTCCTCACTGAATATTCCTGTACAGGCCAGATGTTTGAGCCCTTTCTCGCTACCTGCCTCTTCATCACTCACCAAGAGCAACCCTACGTTACAGTACGGCACCAGCTCCAACTCTTTTATGGCGAGAGCAGCAAATATCGCCGAGGCTATCGCTTGCCCGTTGTCTTCGGTGCCCCGTCCAAATATTTTACCCTTGCTTACCGTAGGTCCAAACGGATCTGTTTCCCACTGGGACAGATCGCCGGCTCCTACCGTATCCAGGTGTCCGATGATCCATAGAGTTTTGGAGCTCTGTTTACCGGGAATCCTGGCGATTAAATTTAGGCGCTCTCCTTCCTTGACTCTGGAGTCTTCAATTTTGATTACGGAAACCGGCAGCCCTTGGTTTTCCAGGAAATTCTTGATCCACACCGCCTTCTCATATTCACCTGCTCCTCCAAAAGAAGGATTTACCGCAGGAATACTGCACATCTTTATCATGAACTCCACTATTTCCGCCTTCTTGCTCTCGATCCACTTCTCCACCGTCTTCGGCATCTTGCTCACCTCTCTAAGTGGTAACCATTCCTGAACCCGTCGGCGGCCGAACTGGAGCGTATAAAGAATATGGCTACACCTATGATTGTAAAGGAGTTCGGAGGGTTCAATATCAGGTTACATTATACGGAAATTGTCTGCAACTCCTATTTGTTGTAGCAATGCCTTCTAAAACAAGCGGCCGGATAAATAGAAAGGCCTACCCTTTTCCCTCTGGCTGGTGACTTGTTTTCGGCGACTAAGGAACCGGTACCACTACAGTCCACCCTCCTGCAGATGGACAAACCTATCCGTGAACTTGAAAGTGGAAATAGTGAACCCCCATTCTCCTCCGAAAATAGTCCTCGGCTGTTTTAATTCTTCTGGCGGTTCTGCCGGGAAACCTGCCTTAAGCCTATTAGCCAAGCCAAAGTCCTGCCCGCGAGAGTTTATGGAGCGAGCTGAAGCCAAGCAGCCCTGGAAGCAAAACTGGGGATAACTCAGTGGCGCATCCACGGTTTTAGGGTCCCGGCGCAGGGTGGGCGTGTTTACTAATCCAGCAACACCATACCCGTCCAAAATACCTCTTTTTCCGGCGGGAACTTTAAGGTCAAGCCTACTTTAGCAAGTGTCTCACCTACATCTATCCCCATGGCCTCCATAGAAGGACGGGCCTCATAGGGGTGCCGGCAAGGAAGATTAGAATGTACCCCAACGCATTCCGGGCACAGCCGGCAGTTCCCTCCTATAAGGCCGGCAGCAAAACGAAATCCCCAATTATAAGCAGCTCTCTCTACCTTGTTCACTATTCTATGAAGTTTGACCGCGCCTTGGAGTACCTCCTCTGGGTCAGAAGCTCCTTCCCTAACCGGTGCTCGAACCTGGAGCAGAAGGACGCGCTCGTATCGATCTAACACAGACTTAAACCATGAGACAGGCGGAACATGAGGTGGACAGAGCAAAGCACGGTTATAATGGGGACAAAGGGGGACTTGACACTTAAGCCGGGTGCGTTCATCAACCACCACGTCCCGGGCAGAGATAATCTTAACATTTACCGCGCCTTCAGATTCAGCCAGGGTGATCAACCGATGCATTCTTTAACCCCTTCCTTAGCTCTCCCTAGACATCAATCAAAGTATAAAGTATTCAGCATGGATTGGGAAAGTCCGGGCTACCGATAACATCTTCACCGAGCGTTTGGGGCGGAGCCTGAAATGCGAAGAAATCTCTCTCAACGAATATGAAAGTCCCCGTGAAGCCAGGCAGAGCATATCTCGGTATCTAGAATTTTACAACCATCGCCAGCCTCACCGGTCCTTATTAGTCTTATGCTTCCATGCTTAAAATTTTTAAATTCGTGCCTTGCCAAAGGGGGTCACCTTAAGCCTTCTTTTCAGGGCGTTCTTGCCCTGCCCTTTATCTAGCCGCATGGTCAAAGATAAGTATCTCACCCGTCGTCGGCGAAGTGTAAAACAACTTGCGGGCCTTGCCGTGGAGGGCATGGGCAACGGCCAGATAAAGCCAAATCGGTCCCTGCCCGGTCAGCACGACCTCATTCCCTTCGCCTGCCAATTTCTTCGCCCGTTCCAGGTAAAGTGGCAGTTCGTCCATTTTGGCAACATCCTCGTAAAGCGTTTCTAGGTTAATTACCACCCGTCCGCTCCAGAGAGTGTTAGCCGACGCCTCCTCCAAAAGCCCTCGCAGCCACCCGGGGATCTCCCTTGCCTTATCCTCAATAGTCTTTACTGAAGGCGAGTCTTTTCGCATCCAGCAATGGGCCAAAGTGTTGCGCAAATGGGCAAGTTGAGTCCATAAACTTGACACTTGTTCAGCGCGGGGAAGTCCGGCAGCCCAATCTGGCACCCGGTCTTGTTTTCCTTGCCTCACGGCAGCCATAGCTCCTAAGGCGTACTCTACCTCTTTCCGCAGGTCTTCGTCCAGCCAGTCACCCTGGCCCCGCTGCCCGATGGCCCAACTGACCACCCACTCGCGAGCAAGGGTGACGGCTTGTATGGTTAAGCCCTTGCTAAGATAATGGTCAATAAGGGCCAACTGCTTACGCAAGTTGTCAGCGTCCAACACCTCCGGCTGGTGGTGGGCCAGAGCCGCTACCTCCGAGCGCACCTGACTCAGAATAACGCCAAAGGGTTTAGCCCACTTTTCTGCCTCTGTAACCGCTTTGTCCAGTTGAGGGAGCAAATAGTTGGCTATTCTCATGACGTCCAGCGGGCAGCATAGATACAGCGCTTTAGAAAGTTTCTGGAGGGAGTTGGCTACCTTTTGAAGGTGCAACGGCAATTCTTCGGTGGCCTGTATTTTGTATAAGCGGCGGTGGGTCTGATCCAGCTTTTCCCCCATAATTTCGGCATCGCTCCGGCGCAGAAGAGCTTCCGCCCCGCTCAGCCAATCCAGCAAATCCATAAGAGGAGTAAGGTCAAGTACGGGCGAGCGGTTATGTTCATCGCGAGCATCGTAGGCGCCGTAAACAATGCGCTGGATGGTCACCGACTTCGTACGGCGTAAATACCCTGCCACCGCAAAGATCAGTAGCGGCAACGAGCGAAAAGCATGGGTCACATCCAGCAAAATGGTATCGCCCTCGGTTACGGCTTCCGTACATTTTTGGAAGATGGCCCAGATTTCTGGCTCCGACTTACCTTCGGGAATGTCAAGGCGTTCTACCAGGTCGCCAAGGCGCTCACAGAGCGTTTTGAAGTTCTCGTGTTCCCTGGCCTGCGGCGTCACCAAAACAAAGATCTTTTCCGGCCGGAAGATGCGCGCCACGGCTTCGGGAAACAGGTGGGTTTCGTACGAGCGCTCATCGCTGCCTTCCTTCCATACGTAGGTCGTTACCTCATACTTTCCCGTACCGAGAAAACAAAGGGCTTTCATATCCTCCGCTCCTTCTGTTGTTCTTCAAGTTGTGCAACCTGCAAATCGCGTTTTGCATTGCTGAGTAGCAAAGTACCGACGGCAGCAAGAATTGTGGGCATGGAAGTCACCTCCATAGCCCATATCCCGCCGCTGTTTTGGCTCCAACGCCCATTTCGCGCAAAGCCGCTTGCAACCACATATGAGCCGTTTCCGCCAAACTACTGTCTCTAGAGGCCACTGCGAACAAAAATTCACTGCCCGGCGCGATGGTAAGGAAGAAGACGGGAACAGGGTCCAGATACTCGGCAGGCGGCGTATGGCCGCCCTGGTAGTAGAGGCTGTAATGGGGATTCATCACGTCTAACTCCAGTACCAGCTTCGCGGGATCGGCAGGCACCGCATCGAAAAAGATGACCTTACCAGCGCCGGCAGTCGTTCCAAAGGCAGCGCGCAAAGGTCCAATTTTTTCTTCAACAACCGGCAACTCCATGTAACGCACCGCTACGGTAGGAGGAATAGCTTTATCTTGCCTTAAGTCTTCAAACCATCGAGCACGTCGCTTCTCGTCAGGCTCATCCACGCATGCTTCCAGTTTCTGAATGGGCGTCCGCTCTCTCGCTTTTTCTCTTGCTTGAAGTTCTTCTAGGGGAAGAGGAGGCACCCCCAACTCATCTGCCACTTGCCATAAAGCGTATGATCGCGCCAATCCTTTGAGCGCGCTCCCGGGGAGGATGGGAAAACCATAGACGCGGTGCAGGCGAATGCTAGTCTCCAAAACGCTTTCTGCACCCAGGCCGACAACAACGCGGCTTGCAGCACGCAGGGAAAATCGTTTCACCTCATAGCCGCGCTCTCGGCAGTCATCGAGCATGGCTTCCCAGCGCTTTCTGTTTTCCCCTAGGAGGCGTTGAAGCTCAGGTAGTGTAAAATCTAAAATTTTCCGCCCTTTGAGTTGCTTGGTAAATCGCTCTTGGGTCTGCTGGGCCAATTTCCAACCGCGCTCATCCCGCACCCACACCGGCAACCGCTCCGTTAGCAAGCCATAATTAAGGCACTGGCCCGCCTGTGCTTGGGCAAGTTCAAAGGTATCTTGGGGAAGGGGATAGGTGTCCTGGCGTTGCCTGGAGTGATGGCTGCCCCGCCCCTGCCGTGGTGACTGTTGCCTCATGGCTAGTCCTCCTCCGTCGGCAGCTCGGCCTCAGCAAAACGCTTGAGCCAAGTAAGATAGGCCAGGGCCTCAGCTGTAGCCCGGCGGTACGCATCGCTGTTGCTATTGAGCACCCATACCATCAGGTCCCGGCCTTTTTCGTCAGGTGCAACCTGAGTCATGGTCCAATCCGAGAGGTGATGAAACAATTCCCCATGTGCCTGAGCATCGGCACTACGTTTCTGAGGTGCCTCATTAATCTTCGCTTTTGATAAGAGGAATGCCAGCGTCTGTCCTAGGCCGTTGGTGAGCACCAACATGGGCACCCTGCGGGCAAGGCTGCCGTATTTTTTCTTAAAATCATCAGGACGAGCGGTAACGCTTTGCACATCTTCCCACGCTTTCTTTGCCCGCTTCTGCTCAAGGGTTTGCTGGAGCGATTCATTCATGACAGAGCACCTCCCGTTGCCATGCGCACTTTGACGAAGCCCCGTCCTACCGTGCTATCGCCGCCAAGCTGCAACCGCTTGCCGTCCACGCATTTCTTCACGAAGTTCAACACTGCCGCACCGTCTTTCAGGTCATTGGGTGCATTGCTCACTCGCGGCTTGCTGGCAAAGAGCGCCGCGTAAAGCAGCGTGTCCGAGGGCAGGTGCTCTTCCGACCAGAGTGCGCCTCGCTCGACAGTCTTTTTCTCGTCATTCAGGCGGATGCGGCTGATGACTTCCGTGGAAAAAAGCGTGAAGTCGCGGAAAGCATTTTCAGGTAGAATCACCAGGCCTGTCTTTACCTTATTACGCCAGTAAGTGTATTCATCATTGTCCTTCGCCTTAGGGAAAGCATTCTCCGCCAGCCAGGCGGCGATTTCATCGACCTCTCTTTTCTTTCGGGCTTTAAAGGCAAACTCTTCCAATACGATTTTGTCGGATTGGGGAACTATAAGGTCACAGGAATTGCTAACCCATGCTTCCCCTTGGTCTTGCGGCCCTTCAGCTTTCCACCCCACTGCAAGTTCGGCCATTTCCGCATCCCTTTGAAAGCGCGCCAGCACATCTCTACTCGTTACCCAGCCGAACACACCCATCAGCGAACGCACGGGAAATAGGAGGATACGGGCTTCACCAACAGACAACGCACCCGCGTGTTCATCCGGCCGTTCACCGCGTTGGGGATCGGGGCCGAAAACGAGCTTGATCTTTGGGGCATCTTGTCCGCCGGCTGCCTCCCGCAAACATCCTTTCAGGCCCGATGCCTGCACCATAGGGTACCCCGTGGTGCGCTCGCGCTGGATGGGCAGGTCCACAACGCCCAAACTTGTGCCGCTACCCGCATGCAACGGCGTTTCGACGTAAAGAAAAAGTATGCCTGACTTTTCAAACACGGTTGACCGCCTCCTTATCAAGCTTCGTTCCAACCTGTTATCACAGTGCAGCCAAAGCCAATCTGCCCAAAGTCGC
This sequence comes from Neomoorellaceae bacterium, assembly GCA_049701195.1. Taxonomy (GTDB): domain Bacteria; phylum Bacillota; class DSM-521; order Neomoorellales; family Neomoorellaceae; genus JBNATU01. Next base: position 1,955 of record JBNATU010000038.1, on the reverse strand, counting down.
CCTCATCGTCAGGCGTCTCGGTAAAAGGCCTGCCTTTCATGGTCACACTGCCTTCGCTTTCAAAGAAAAACACGCTTCCAGCAGGTACGAATCGGCGCATAGTCTTCTGGAAATCACCTCGGCGTCGCACGTCATCTACATAAGCCCCACCGATAGATTGCGCGCGAGGCACTGCGGCAGAAACAAGCCGCACATTGCCGTTAAAAAACTGTCCCCAGTTGCCGCCCTGGGGTTGCCAGCCGCCTGTAAACCAAGCAGGGGTGAGCAGGACAACTTTAAACCGCCGGGGCAAGGGGTTAGGCAAGGGCAAAAGATCTAACGGATGGGAAAGTACCTCGTAGTATGCCGGCCGCGCCTCGCCGCCGATCTGCAGAAATCCCTTGCGCGGCTCAAAAGGTTCGATGCCTTCCACCTCCAGCAGAAACCCGACGCCCTCCCGCAACCGCAGAAATTCCATCTGATAGATCTTCTCCTCTTGCGTGCTGCGTCGTTCGTGATCCAACGCAATCCCCAAGTGCGGCTCGCGTAGTAGCAGTTCGTTCTCCTCTGTGATGGAGAATTGCTGCCCTTGGAGATATTTTCGGAACTCCTGCTCTGCCACCCAGCCGCGCGCCTCCTCCAGCGGCTCGTGGGTAGGCGCCCATAAAAGATGCAGATCTTCAAGCGGTCTGTTGTCGGTGAAAACACGAGCAAGCAGCGGCTTGACCAATACAGGTCTATCGCCCACTTTGGCCACGTCTGCGGGAAGAGGAAAGTAGCGCGTGATGTGGCCCTCATCATTGCGTTTGGCCACGAATGGGCCACGCAAGCGGAGCTGTCCGTAACTTTTGCCCGGGATGCCGATTTTGCGAATTAAGTCCTGCGCACCAGATGCGCCATGGGCGTAGTCGGCCAGAATCACTCCGCTGGCAAACAGTACCTTCGCGCGTACGACGCCCTGCATGGTAAAAGGCGTGGGCGGGAAAAAACTTCGGGCACGATGATCTTCGCCCGCTGCAAATGGTTTACCGTCACGAAAAAGCAGAACATCGTTCGGCTCAATGAACACTTGCCACATCACTCCTCACCTCCCTTCGCTAAAAAGCACGCCAGCAGGAGCCAATCCGCCATCTGCTCAAACCCGTGTTTGCCCGCTTTACCGGCATGAGCATCTAAAGCTGAGGAAAGCGCGGTGAGGCATTCTGCCAGATTATGGCGTTCATCGTCGTTCATTTTGGCCTCCGAGTGCCGCTTGAGCAGTCGCTTCAACTCCGCCCGCTGTGCTTCTTGGGGCAAATGCGCCAGAGTGCGCGCTTCCTCAGAGACGGCGTGAGCCAGTCTCATGGCCAGTTTTCCTTCCCGGAACCGCCTGTAGATGTCCATAATCAATGTAATCATGCCTTGAGAAAGCTCAGGATAAAATATAATGGTCGAGTAGAGGTATGCCTCACGGCATACCTCCCTCACAGAACCGTGCTTGCGCAATTAACGCACACGGCTCCTCAAGGAATCCTTCACGCAATGTATGCCGAGGGCAACCGAATGTCCATGATATTCACATATATCCTGGGACTTGGTAACGGGTACTTTTCCAGGAACCTTTCGAACTTCTCACCGTCGAAGCTCTTCCTTTGGCTTCTCCGATTTAACCACTTGAAGAGCAAGCACCTGGCAATATGGTGAAATGCTTGGAGGCGCCGGCTGTTATCGGTTATACCATAGTAACGGTAGTAGCCTTCAAGCTTCAGCCTAAGAAGACCCATGAGAGCCTTTGCCGGCAGCATGCGATTCGCCTTTATCCATTCCTTCATCCTCTGCACACTTTGCCGGAATTTCTTCCTGCTGGTACGTCTCTTGACCCTGAACTTACCCTGGTGGCTGGTGCTGCAGTAGTGGGTAAAGCCTAGAAAGTCAAAGGTATCTGTTGTTTGTCAATAGAATTGACCCACTATGTGCAAATAAAATTGACCCACTGG
>JBNATU010000037.1:0-21420 GCA_049701195.1 Neomoorellaceae bacterium | reverse complement strand
AGTGTCCCCCCAAATCGGCCTATGGCTGTGCGTACGGCGCTTATTATGACTACTTCGCTCATGGCTCTCTCCTCCATTTCTAAATTTCCCTGGTCAAATTATGTTCCGAAGAAGCTTTAGCTTGTGCTTTAGCCGCATAGTTTAGCCGCGTAGCCTGTAATAAACGAAAGTGGCGCATAGCAGCTTTCTAGAATAAAATCCTGGGACGCAATAACAGAAACAGCGCCGGCGCCTTGAAAAGCTCAAGCGTCTGCGCCGGCTGCACCGAACGTTAAAGCTCTCCTTTTCTTGTTCACGTCCTAATTGGCAATCAGGTTATTTTTTTATACCCAGGATCATCCTTGCCTCATCCGGCGTCGCTACCGACTTGCCCATTTCCTCAATAAGTCTCCTGGCTCTCTCTACAAACTCCGCGTTGGACTTCGCCAGCACTCCTTTAGAATAGTAAATATTGTCTTCCATACCTACTCGGACATGTCCCCCCAGCGCTAGGGTGGCATAGAGAATGGGCAGGTGCGCCCTCCCAATCCCGAAGGCACTCCACATAGCATCCTTGGGGAGCAGGTTCTTTAGGAAAACCAGGTTTTCTACCGTAGCAGCCATTCCGCCCGGCGCTCCCAGAACAATTTGGAAAAACGGGGGAGACTCAAGCACGCCTTTTTGGAGGTAATAAATAGCGTTGTAAATCATGCCACCATCGAATACTTCAATCTCGGGTTTCACCCCGTGTTCCTTCATTTTCGCGGCCAGCGTCTCCAAAAAGCTGGGGCTGTTGATGAACACGGAATTGTGCTGCCAGTTCATGGAGCCGCAGTCGTAAGAGGCCAGATCGGGCTTAAGCTCCAAAGGTTTCATTCTCTCCTCGTCCGTGAGCCCTATGCCTCCGGAAGTCGTCAGGTTTATGACTATATCACAGCGTTCCCTGATGAGCTCGACCGTCTTCTGGAATTTTTCAAAGCTCATGCTCGGCCTACCCTCATCGTCCCTCACATGTATGTGCACCGAAGACGCTCCGGCCTGATAGCATCTGTAGACCTCATCGGCAATTTCTTCCGGCGTGAGCGGTACATAGGGAGTATCCTTTTTGGTAGGCCACGCCCCTGTAGGCGCAACTGTCAAGATGACCTTGTCTGCAAGCGATTGCATCATTAAGACCCTCCTCGGATAATTATTTTGCAGTTTATAAAGGCCTGGGCCTCCGCAGGCCGACACCGCCGTCGCCCGACCGCGACAGAACTGGGCTTAATACATATTTCACAATCGGAAATCTACCCCCCTCCCTCCTCGCGCCTCGCAAAATATTCCCGGCAAAGCTTCAATCGCCGGAAAATCATATTTGCTTCGGAAGCACTTTCCCCGGTGTTCTTCCCGGCGTGCTGTATAAGGGAGGGGATGCAAGAAACATGCCAACCGCTAGAAGGCAGATCTGATCTGGGTTTGACCTCCTTTTAAATTCGGAGGGGAGATACATCAATGAATTGGTCCTTTGCAAGAGTTCACCGAAAAGCAGGCTGAGTTTAAATTTAGGTTAATTCACTTTTGTATCAACGAATGATACCTTTATCTATCACTTATTTATCACCGGCTTGCAGTCAGTATCGCTCTCTACGCACTTCAGGCGGCGGACAATGTTCCGGGTATAACTTCACAAATCTCTGTTCCAACTTCCGCCCTTTTGAGCCATAACCCTCATGAAATTTGCTGACCGGGAGATGGTATCCGAGAAGCTGCTTCGGGAGACCGAGGAAGGTACGCCAGAGTATATTGTAGGGGGCGAGGATTAGTAAGCCGAAAGTTAGCAGGGGGAAAAATTGAGCAAGGCCAGCTTCCTTTATGAGGTGCTGGCCCGGCAAAAAACCGTAGAATACAGGCTGTGAATAGCTAATCTTCACGTAGGGCCGCCGGCCCTACAGTCTAACCTCAGCTGAAACGGCCGCCCGCGGGAGCGGCGCAGCTCCCGCTTTCACTGCTACTCCGGCCCAATATGGTGATTCCGGTAAAAAGCTGTTGCAAATCTTTACCCCCGCACGAAGGGCATACAGCTTTATCCTTTTCTTGCCACGGAAGTTGTACGGAAAAACGTTCCCCGCAGTCTCTACACCGGAATTCGTAGGTCGGCACGTCTGTCACCTCCGAGTAGCTCGTCTATTTAATCTTACTATAATGTTTTTTCGCTGTCAATATTTAGGGCTACCTCTTTAAAAAGCGGGGATACGCCCGACAGGGTGAATACTGGGTACCACCACTTGGGTCTAGGAAAGGCCTGCTTAGGTTTCTGTCACTAGTCCAGTATCAGCCGTTGGAGAGATGGCAAGCCACCAGGGGAAAAAGAGAGGGAATAACCGGGAATAACCAAAAACAAAACCCCGTAAATCGGGGCCGGCCTTTGCGGATATTAGGCTTCGTTCATTAGGCTTCGTTCTCTACTTTCTCCACCCGGATGCCCAGCCATTGTAGGCGCTCCAGCCAGGCCTCCTGGGCGAGATCTCGGGAACTACCGACATCTTTTTCCATGTTCATAAGCTACCTCCTTATGCTGGATTAGATTTCAGTACCATACGCTTTTAATTTTATTATAATAACTTAAAGCATTTTCTCAAGACCATACCTTCCAATGGTAGTTTGGGCAGGCTGAACGGTAACTTTTCCGTGCTTAAATGTCTACACCCACTCCTTGAGTTGCCGAGGATCGACCACGAGTATCCGTTGTTTATCTACCCGAATGATACCCAGGCGGCGGAACTCGCTCAGTATGCGGGCTACGGTTTCGCGCGAAGTGCCTATGAGGTTGGCCAACTCCTGCTGGCTCAAGCTTAAATCTATGATTACTTTACCATCTCTATATTTCCCATATTCCTCGGCCAAATTCCATAAGGCGCTGGCCAGGCGCCCGTAGGCTCCTTTCAAGGCCAGGTCCCGGATGTGGTTTTGAGCCTGCCGCAGCCGGCGGCTCATAACTTTAATGATCTTGACCGCCATCTCGCCGTTCCGGCGCAGCAGATCCTCCATATCCTCGTTGCGTATGCAACCCACTTCCGTATCCTCCATGGTCTGAGCCGTGGCCGGATAAGGCCCCCCCTCAAAAAGGACTACTTCGGCAAAGATCTCTCCTTCCCGTACAAAGTGGAGAATCTTTTCCCGTCCGTCCTCCAAAACCTGGAATAACTTTATGGCACCCGACCGTACAAAGTAAAAAGCCGTACCGGGCTCTCCTTCCATAAAGACATACATATTCTTCCGGTACCGTTTAGTTACGGCCAAATCTGCGATCTTTTTCAGCTCGCCGGGAGTCAGATCGGAAAAAAGAGGTATCTGTTTAAGATATTCCCAGGTTTCTTTCATAGAACTGTACCCACCTCCCCAGCCTGGATGCCCCCGAAGCAAGAATCGGCAACCGCTCGCGGGCCAAACCCCCTCAAACCTAAGAGTGTTTAAGGGGGAAACGCCTAAAGCCCAAGAGCCCTTGAAGGGCAAAGCTTCAACCGCAGGAAAGATCATATTTGTTTCGAAAGCACCCCGGCCTGAGGACCTCAGAAAGTGCCCAGCACCAGATTCCCTTCGCTATTGAGGTAAGCCATTACCCGGTGCTCTTCCGCATCTACCTGCCGTATGCGCTTGCCGATCTGGAGTACTGAATTAGGCCATATTTTGCCGGCTTTAATTATCCTCCCCTCGGCTACCCGGGCCAGCGTCCTCGCCCCTCCGCTGGAGCCCATTTCCTGAATGAAAACATTGCCCTCAGCGTAAAGCTTGCCGGCCCGAAACACACCTTTAATCTCTATGTTGCCCCCGGCCACAATTTCGGTGCTAAAACAGCCGCGTCCCACAATGGTCACATTGCCTAAAGCATGAAGCTTGCTGTTCAAAGCGTAATTTGCGCTTATATGGCCTCCTTCTTCCCGTGCCGCTTTGCAGTATATAGCCATTTCTTCGGCCGCGCTCAACAGCTCCCTCAAGTCGCTTTCTGCCAGCTCTTGCCGGGAGACGGGAGACCGAAAAGACTGGCAGAATCTCTGAATTACCTGTAGCAACTTTTCTTCTTCGTTTTCTTTAATGCTCTGGCAGAGATGCTCCATTTGGCATACCAGATCCGGCACTTTCTTGAACTTATTTTCTATAAGAACGTTAATCAAATAGCCCTCTTTATACGGCACCCGCTCTTGTACGTGCTCTTGTAACTGGGTTAAAGCCTGAAGCAGTTGATCTAAATCGGCAGCCAGATCCTCGAAAAGACGGCCCAAGCTTATCAGCAAAGAAGCGGTGTCACCGGCCACTAAGGTGCTGCCGATGACGTTTCCGCGCACTATTATGGAACCGCCCGCCCGTACCGTAGCCTGAGCAACATCCCCTTTTATTTCCACATCTCTGCGGGCCATCACCGTCATGCTTTCGGTAACGCTACCGTGGATCACAATACTCCCGGTAAATTTCAGGTTGCCCGAGGCCAGGTTTACATCGCCCTCGTGCATCAGCACGGGAGTCACTTCTATTATTACCCTGCTTCCCCGGATAATCGCCCGGGGCTGGCCTTCGATAGCCGCCAGGCAGCTCCGTCCGTCTTGACTCAAAACCGTTCCTTTCCCGGCCATTAGGGAAACTTCTTTAGGCGGCGGGGGAGGCAGCGGCTCACCCGTTACGGTGATGCCCGGCTCTCCGGGTTGGGAAGAATGTTTTACGGCCAGCAGTTCCCCGGCCACCACGGAAGAACGGACCACCAGCTCCCGGTAGTCGACCCTCTCCTCTTCGCCCACTTCTCTGCGTTTGGTCGCGCTTAATTCAAATAAAAACTCTATCCTGCCGTCTTCAGGAGGTACCGGAGGCTTACCCCGGGCGATCACTATCTCTCCCGGTTCCACCCGCCGACAGGCTTCCTCCAGCGCCCGGTGATCCAGGCCGAAGACTATATGATGCTCTTTCAGCGCTTGTTGTAAGGTTTCCCAAGTGAGTGCCGGCAAAGGCTCTTCTACCGGCTTGGCCTTCAACTCCAGCCGCTCGCTCGGAGGCTGATCTAGAAGCCTCCACGTGTGGCGCTTGCCGGGACGTAAGGAAATAACCGCGGTGAGCCCTTTATCCCGGATCTGTAATTGCCACCGGCCTTCTTCCAGATTCTCTTTGGGCTTAACTTCTATCCTATCTTCAGAGGTAACCTGAACTTCTCCCCCCAGGAGCTGGCCGTTTACATAAAGTTCAAGGTGGGGATTACCTACTATAGTGACCGGCGTGGAACCCTTTACCAGAATCTTACCTTTCTCCACCCCGGCATATCCTCGGATCTCCCCGCTCCCGTCCGGTTCGGTTCCTTCCTCACCCGCCGCTTTTTGTTTCAGGGATTTCTCCTCAGCTCCCTCCTCAATCTGCATCTCCCCACCGGTGCCAGCCTTCCGCCAGGCCAAAACCACCACCGGCCGCCGGGCCAAACGGAGAAATTTGCCGCCGCCCCCTTCATCCAACACTTGGATCTCTATCTCTTCCGGTGGAACTTTAAGCAAGGTGGTGGCGCGCTTCAGGGCTTCATCCACTGTCTCGGCTTCTATCTTAAGACGCTTCTCTTCCACCGGCTGCGCCCCCTTCCCTTATTTTTCTTCTATTTTGTATTGTCGGCAATCTGGCCCCGACCTTAATCCCTCCCAGGGCTATTCAGCGGTCTTCGAGGTATCGCGGCAGTCAGGGCACAAACCGTAAAATTCCAGCCGGTGGTAAAATACCTCTCCGGCGCCGGCTTCTTGAGCTTTTCTTTCCAGCTCCGGTACAACCGGCATATCTACGTCTGTAACCCGTCCGCATTTCAGGCAAACGAAGTGATAATGATTCCGGGGATTACCATCATAACGGCTGTAAGTGCTGCCGTAATTTAGCTCCATGATTTCGCCGTCTTCTTTTAAAATATTTAGGTTACGGTAAACCGTACCCAAGCTTATATCCGGCAGCACTTTGCGCGCCTCGCTATAAATCCAATCCGCCGTGGGATGAGAAGTGGTGCGGCGCAAGATATCCAGAATAGTCTTCTTCTGCTTGGTCATGCGTCTGCTGGGGCCTCTCATGATATCACCTTGCATTTTAGGATTGGCCGGCTGATGCAACAGCTAGCTTAATTTAAATAATTCGCCACCTGCCCCTCTTTCCCTGCTAATTATACATTCCCGGCCGGCACCGAGATAAAAAACCCCGGGCGATTTCCAGGCCTGATTTCCCCTCATTTTTGCCCAAGAGGCCTGCCTGAGCTTCAAGCTCCGTTCTCTTCCCGCGCGGCCCGTCCGGACTTTAGGTTCCGGCCGAAAGCGAAAGCCGCCCGCGGTGCGGGCCGGCCTTGCATTCGGTACTTAAGTATTAGGGCAAGCTTTAAGTTCAAGCAGGCCAAGAGGCATCACCGGGAGACCTCCATTCCGCTCCTCTGAATAATATATCGGCATTTGCTCTCAGTGAATAATACCACGGAAAACTAATAAGATAAAAACACCATAAAAGACGCCGCCGCTGAGCAAGATGTAGGGGGTAAGATATTTTTTGTGGCTGATCTGCCAGAACACCAGGCCTGCCGAAAGGAGGGCCAGGGCGGCGCTTACCATAGCCCCGGTGGTCAGCTCCCATCTGGTCATAGTAATGCCTAAAGCCGGCAAGAGAGAGCTTTGAAAGACCATGGCTCCGGTAATGTTACCCAGGGCCAGGGTGTCTTTACCCCGGCCTATCCAGATAAGGCTGTTGAATTTCTCGGGCAATTCCGTGGCAATGGGGGCTATGATGAGAGCCAAAACAAAGGCCGGTACTCCTAGGAGCTCGGATAAGTGTTCCACTCCGGTTACAAAAACCCGGGCCCCCGCGACGATCAGTGCTAAAGCTAAAATTACTTGGAATAAAACTATTCCTAAGGCAGGATTGTCCGATCTGCGGGCCAGATAGAGGGGATGAAGCTCTTCCTCCTCGTTCTGACCGTTTTCGGCGGCTACCGTCTGATAGGCATATAGAATATAAGCCACCACCAGTCCGGCGGCCACCGCTTGTTTCCAGATGTGTTTTTGTAAAAGAGCGGCCAGAATAGCCACCGCATATACGATCAAGAAGAAGCGCAGGTCGCGGCCCATGACCCGGGTGTTCACTCTCATGCGCGGGTAGTCCGTTCTCCGGCCACGGCAAAAAACCACCGCCAGGCCGGTGATGAAGAAGGCCAAAGTGCTCAGCATAAAGGGGGCGCCCAGAATGGCCCCTATCCCCACCTCTTCTCCTGCATGTCCGTCGCCCAGAAGAATGGCTACCACCGGGATCATGCTCTCGGGGAGGGCAGTGCCTACCGCGGCTAATATGCTCCCCACCGCGCCCTCGCCCAGCTTAAGCTTTTTCCCCAGCCATTCCACACCGTTGGTGAACACTTCCGCGCCTAAAAGAATCACGCCTAAACTGAGTAGTAACGTTACTATGTCTAAAATGGCCTGTTCCTCCTCTCTAGTATTTAGTCTTTGCCGAAATCGTCGGTAGCATTAGCGGCTCTCTGCGCGGGTTGATAGAGACCGTTGGTGAACACTTCTGCGCCGGGAAGGTAAGAAAATAAAAAAGACCTTCCACCCCCTTTCGGGCGGTGAAGGTCTCGCCTCTTCGGCCAGTTTCGGGCCGCCAACAAGCCGTGCTGACGTAAACTGGCACCGGAAAGCCGTTCCGGCGGCTACTCCCCTAAACCGCAAAAATCCGTTTTCTGGCTCTGTAATTCGCTTTAAGCATAAAGCTTGTACTTTACCCTGTCAAGACCGGCTTTTCCTCAAGCGAAAGCCGGCAGGCTCGGTTTTAAAAGAGGGGCACTAATTCCATTTTCCGCTCTTTAAAAGTGGCCACCCGGTCGTAGCCCACGCTGCGCAGCAAGGCTACTGCTTCGTCTATGGCGCGGGCTACTTCCTCAGGAGCATGGGCGTCCGAGCCGATGGTTACCGGTATCCCCAGTTCCCAACACCGTTTAAGCAGATCCCGGCCGGGGTAAATTTCTCCCACCGGTTTAAACAGGCCGGCGGTATTTACTTCTATCGCCGCCCCTGAGTCGGCTATGGCCCTTAAAGCCGGCTCGGCCAGCTCCAACAAAGGCCGGCGGCAGCGGTGGCCGTAGATTTTTATCAGGTCCAGGTGGCCGATTATCTGAAAAAAACCCGTGCGGGCGGCCCGGGCCACCAGATCAAAATAAGTGAGGTAAAGCTCGTCTATGTCCCAGTCGCCAAAATAGATACCCTGTCCCGGCGCGTCAAAAGCCCAAGCGCCCACGTCGTGGACCGATCCTATAAGATAGTCCCACGGCTTGGCCGCTATCTCCCGCAGGTCGCTCCTCTCCGGGCGAAAGCTTATTTCCAACCCCCGCCTGATCTTCAAGGGGGTGAGCCGCTCCAGCTCCTCAAAAACTCCGAAGTCCAGGCCGTAAAGGTAATGGTCGTGCTCGGCAAATCCTAGCTCCTCTAGTCCCGCTTTTTCGGCCGCTTCTACATAGGGCCAGAGCTTTTCCACTGTATGGGGCGGACCCACATGGGCCAGTCCATGGATGTGGTAATCCGCCCCCTTCCCCTCTCCCAAGTCCATAACCTCTCCCTATCTGCCGGTTTAATCTTTCATACCTCTCCAAGCCCTATACGAACCTCATGCTTAAAACCCATGGCTTAAAACTTATGCTCTCATATAGTGCCGCATTAGAAGCATGTAAGGTACTCCTGCCAGCGCGGCACCAGCATAAGGAAGAAAACGGCAAAAGAGCCATTTTCGGGGTATAAAAGCCGGTAAAATACCCCGGCTTAAATCAGCGCCCTTTTGCTTGGGGGAACTCTATAATATAATAATTACGTCACTAATACTCGTTGGGAAGCTGTTTCAGTTGGGCCAGAGTGAAAACCGGACCGTCCAGGCAAACGTAGCGGCTCCCTATGTTGCACCGGCCGCACTTGCCTATACCGCACTTCATCCGCAGCTCTAAAGTGGTAACGATCTGTTCGTCTTGGTAACCCAGTTTTTCCAAGGTCTGAAGTACGAATTTGATCATGATAGGCGGCCCGCAGGTGACGGCTACTTTACCTTCCGGCGATGGATTCAGCTTTTCCACAAAGGCCGGCACGAAGCCCTCATGGCCTTTCCAGTTTTCGTCGCCTTTATCCACGGTCACGTCCACCCGGCAATTCTCTACCTTGGGCCAGTTTTGGAAAAGGTCTGTTTTGAAGCAGAGATCGGCCGGTGAACGGGCGCCGTAGATGATCCATAAGTGGCCGAATTTGTCCCGGTTTTCTATGCAATAGTTGATCAGAGAACGCACCGGGGCCAGGCCGATACCGCCGGCAATGAAGAGCACATCCTTGCCGTAGAACATATCCAGCGGGAAGCCGTTGCCGTAAGGTCCGCGAATACCCACCATCTGGCCTACTTCTGCCTCATGCAGGGCCTCCGTCAACATGCCCACCCGCTTAATGGCTATCTCCAGGTGCTCGGGTCCCTGGGAAGTAATGGAGAACATGGCTTCCCCTACATCCAGCAGGGACAGCATGGCCAGTTGGCCCGGCAGGGGGGTAAAAGGTTTGCCCTGGTCGGTAGTTATGTGAAAGGTCTTCACATCCGGCGTTTCTTCGATGATCTCAATTATCCGTCCCAGCCGGGGTATCAGCGGGTTAGGCTGCTTGCTTTCACTCATCCAAGGCCACCTCCTTTATGGCCCGGATAATCCGCGTTATATCCATATGCACCGGGCAGAACTCCAAGCAGCGACCGCACCCGACGCAGGCCAATAGGCCATAGCGCTCGGGAAAGTACTGGAGCTTGTGCAAGAAGCGGTTGCGCACCCTCTCTTTCTTAGAAGGCCGGGGATTGTGGCCGCCGGCCATGCGGGTGTATTCCGAGAACATGCAGGAATCCCAGCACCGGAATTTGAACCCCTGGTCGCCCCGGTTCTCGCTCTGGATGTCAAAGCAGTGGCAGGTGGGGCACAGGTAGGTGCAAAGCCCGCAGCCCAGGCACTTCCGGCAAAGTTCCGCCCAGAAAGGATGTTCAAACATGGACTGGAGCTTTTCGGTTACGCCCTCCACGTCCACCGCCAGTGCCGGCCGGGCTGCGGGAGGGGGCTCATCCGGTACTTCTACCAGCAAATTCCGAGCCTTTTCTAAGAGTCCGCGGCCTTTCTCGGTGACCGCCTCCAGGAGGAACCCGTCTTCGACCTCCCAGGCTTGCACATCTACGCCCTCCGCCTTTCCGGGGTCGATGCCGAAAGAGGTGCAAAAGCAGGTGTCCTGCGCTTCCCGGCAGGCCAAGGCCACGGTCAGAGTGTTTTCCCGGCGCTGCCGGTAAAACTCGTCTACATAGCCTTTGGTAAGAAAGACCTCATCCATCAACCTCAAGCTCCGGGCATCGCAAGAGCGCAAGCCCACCACCACTTGCTGCCCTTCCGGCATAGGTAGCTCTTGCAAGTCCGCGGATGGTCCCTGCACCTGATAGCGGTACATTTCTTCGGTCCGCGGGAAGAACAGGTCCTTAGGCGGCACCACCGCATTTCCCTGGCCCAGCTTGCTCTCTCCCGTACTTTGCCAGACGCGGAAGGTGCTGATGCCATCAACCTCTTGGGGAACATAGACGGAGGCTCCTTCCGCCCAGGCGGTAAGGAGCTGCGGGATCTTATCCTTGCTTATCTTTAGCATCGCAGCACCTCCCTTTTATAAGAATTCTTCGGGGTCGTCCAGCCGGTAAGTGCCTAAAGGCGGTGGGGTTTCCGTATCCAGGCCGGCTTCGTACTCCCCGAAAAGCTCGTTTAGATCTTTAATGATCTTCTTATGGAGGCTCATGATGGGAATACCCATGGGGCATACCCGCTCGCACTCCCCACACTCGATACAGCGCCCGGCGACGTGCAAGGCCCGGGTAAGGCCGAAAAACTGGTTTTCGCTGCGCACTATCCTTTTGCCGCACCAGCCGGATTGGCTGCGGTCGAAGATGCATTCCCGGCAGTTGCACGCCGGGCAGATGTTCCGGCAGGCGTAGCAGCGCAGGCAGCGGTCGTACTGACGAGACCAAAACTCATAGCGCTCGTCCGGGCTTAAAGCCTCCAGCCGCTTCACCTCGTCAAAGCGCCCATCCCGTGCTTCGCCCCGGCCGGGCAATTTATTCTCACCCGCAATCAGCTCATCGTACACTACCGGCTCGGGATGGCTACAAAAGCGGCATTTTTCTTCCAGGGGTATCTCGGCCAGGCTTTCCGGCCCCTTACCCTTGGCCTGGCGTTTGTCCCGCACGCCGGGGCAGGCGATGCCTATAAGGTACACTTTTTCGCGCTCGATCTGGCGATCCTGCAGCAGGCGGTTTATCCCGCGGGCGTCACAGCCCTTGACAAAGAGGGCTATTTTCCCTTCCAGGTGCTTATCGTCCAGCAGGTATTTGGCCAAGTTGTTGCTGCAAAAATCGTCCCAGATCAGGCGCTCCACGTCTTCCGGCCGGTGGATGAATACCGGAGGGGAGTGATACCACAGCGTCCCCTTTTCCCAGCCGATGACGTATTTTACTTCTCCCTTTTCTAGGAGTTCTCTGGCCAGAGCCCGCATTTTTTCGGTTATGCTGTTCATACTTCCTCCCTCAACTTCCTGTTGGGCCCCAGAGCGCGCACTTCTTCGGTGAGCTGGGTAATGATCTCCGCAAACCGGGGACCCTCGGACCCGGAAACCCAGCGCGCCTGGAAGCGTTGGGGCTCTATACCCATATATTCCAGCACCCGCTGCATCAAGAGAAAACGGCGGCGGGTGAAGTAATTGCCACTAACATAGTGGCAGTCGCCGGGGTGTCAGCCGGCCACCAGCACGCCGTCCGCTCCGCGCTGGAAAGCCCGCAGGACAAACTGGGGATTCACCCGTCCCGAACAAGGTACCCGCACCACCCGGACGTTGGCCGGGTATTGCAGGCGATTTAAACCTGCCAGGTCCGCGCCCGCATAGGCGCACCAGTGGCAGCAAAAGGCCACTATCTTGGGCTCCCAGCCGCCAGCTTCCCGGACTACAGACATGCTGCATCCACCTCCGCCAGTATTTGTTCATTGGTGAAGCCCTTAAGGTTCAGGGCGCCGGACCGGCAAGCTACGGTACAAGCACCGCAGCCCTGACACAGGCCGCTGTTGACGCTGGCTACCTGCCGGGTGATTATCTTGCCGGCCACTTTTTCCGTGATGGTCTTCATCTCTATAGCCTTATAGGGGCAAATGGGCTGGCACAGGGCACAACCCGAGCACAGGCTTTCGTCTACCGCCGAGATCATAGGATCGGTGGCCATCTCATCCTTGGCCAAGAGCTGGCACACCTTGGCCGCTGCCGCACTGGCCTGGGCCACCGTATCCGGTATATCCTTGGGCCCCTGACAGGCGCCGGCCAGAAATACCCCGGCCGTAAAAGTCTCTACGGGCCGCAATTTGGGATGGGCTTCCTGGAAGAACCCGTCTTTATCGGTGCTCAAGCCCACCATCTTGGCCAAGCTATCCCAGCCGCGGCTGGGCACCATGGCCGTGGCCAGTACCACTAAGTCGGCAGCTACCGTAACCTGCCGGCCCAGCAGGGTATCTTCGCCGCAGACTATCAGCTTGTCGCCCTCGGGGTAGATGCGGCTTACCCGGCCCCGCACGTACACCGCTCCTTCATGCACGGAACGCTGGTAGAATTCTTCATAAGCTTTACCCGGGGTACGCACATCCATGTAGAAGATAATGGCCTGCGCGTCCGGTATCTTCTCCAACACCTGGTGGGCATGTTTGGCCGTATACATGCAGCAGGTGCGGGAACAATAGCTTTTACCCTTGGCCTCGTCCCGCGAACCTACGCATTTGATGAAGACTACGGTCTTGGGCTCTTTGCCGTCCGAAGGGCGTATAATTTTCCCTCCCGTGGGGCCGGAAGCATTGTTCAATCTTTCAAAGTGCATGCTGGTGATAACATCCGGGTACTGGCCGTAACCGTATTCCCCGTAAACCTGCTCCCAGGGGAAGAGCTCGTAACCGGTGGCCACCACAATGGCCCCGAACTTTTCGGTTACGATTTCGTCTTCCTGGGTATAGTCGATAGCCTGGGCAGGGCACACTTTCTGGCAAACCCCGCACTTGCCCTTGGTAAACTGCCGGCAATGCTCCCGGTCGATAACCGGTACGGCCGGGACCGCCTGGGGGAAAGGTACGTATATGGCCTTGCGCTTGCCCAGTCCCAGATCGAACTCGCTGTCCACCTTGGTGGGGCACTTTTCCCAGCAGGTGCCGCATCCGGTACATTTGCTGGCGTCCACCGAACGGGCCTTTTTCCGTATGGTAACCTCGAAGTTGCCTACAAAACCGGCTACCTTTTCCACTTCCGCGTAAGTCATGAGCTTAATTTGAGGGTGCTGCGCCGCAGCAACCATTTTAGGCGTGCTTATTCAAGCCGAACAGTCTAGAGTGGGGAAGGTTTTGTCCAGCTTGACCATGTTCCCGCCTATGGTCGGTTCCCGGTCCAGCAGGACTACCTCATAGCCCGTATCGGCAATGTCCAGGGCCGCCTGCATACCGGCTATACCGGCTCCTATCACCAGCGCGCGCTTGGTGATGGGTATGCTGGAGGCTGCCAGGGGATAATTGCGGCAGGCTTTGGCCACGGCTATGCGCACCAGGTCCGTGGCCTTTACGGTAGCTCCTTCTTTGTCCTGGGCATGAACCCACGCGCATTGTTCGCGAATGTTGGCCATCTCGAAGAGATACGGGTTAAGGCCCGCGCTCTCTACGGTCTTGCGGAAAGTAGGTTCGTGCAGCCGGGGGGAGCAGGAGGCCACTACCACCCGGTTAAGCCGGTGCTCTTTGATGGCCTTGCGGATGAGTTCCTGCCCCGGGTCGGAGCACATATATTGATAATCAGTGGCAAAAACCACTCCGGGAAAGCCTTTGGCCGCCTCTGCTACGCGTTTGACATCTACTACGGAGGCGATATTAGTGCCGCAATGGCAAATAAACACTCCTACTCGTTTCACGCCGTCTCCCTCCTAGTGGCGGGATGCCGCAGGATTTCCTTGGCCTCCAGTAGAGGTAAGGGTGAGACAAAATGTTTGGTGAGGCCCAAATCCTTGGGAGCATATCCAAAGGCCACACCCATCAGCTCGGTAAAGTAGAATATAGGTAAAGCCAGCTTCTCCTGGAAGCGGCGCTCCGCTTCCGCCTGGCGCATATCTAAATTCAAGAAACACAGGGGGCAGGCCACTACCACGCAATCCGCCCCGGCCAGTTTGGCCTGGCGCAAGATGCGGAAAATGGGCCTGATGCCGAGGTCGGTGCGCGAGGTAGCCAGGCTGGCGCTGCAACACTCTGTTTTACCGGCCCAGGCCACGGCCGTACCTCCCAGGGCTTCCACCAGCCGGTCCATGGTCAGGGGATTTTCGGGGTCGTCAAAGGACGTCAGCTTCGGGGGCCGCACCAGGAGACAACCGTAATAAGCCGCTACTTTAAGGTTGGTCAAGGGCCGGGTCACCATATCCCGGATTTTGGGCAAGCCTACTTCATTTACCATGACATCCAGAAAAGCCCGCACTTCCCTCTGGCCGGTGTAAGCCATACCGATAATTTCCTCCAGGGTCCTCTTCATTTCTTCCGATTCGCGGACCGCGGCCTGGGCCGCCTTAAGCCGGTTAAAGCAGGCAGCGCACGGTACGGCTACATCCAGGCCCTCCTTTTCCGCCAGTGCCAGATTTCTGGCGGGTAAGGCCAGGGAGAGCAGGTGGTCGGTATTGTGGGCCGCCGAGGCGCCGCAGCAGTTCCATTCGGGGATTTCCCACAATTCTACTCCTAAATGTTTGGCCACCATCTTGGCCGAAAGGTTGTACTCCACGGCCGTGGCGTGGAGGGAGCAACCCGGGTAATAGGCATATTTCAATGCTTAGCACCTCCTCGGTCCCGCACCCGCCGGAAGATGGCTTTTACGGCGCCGTTATCCTTAATGCGGGGCGGCAGGGGACTTATCTTGCCCTGGAAAAACAAGGAGGGCGCCAACCCCACATCTTTCATGGGCTGGCCCGACTGCAAATTGAACTGTACCACCAAACCCATCTCATGCACCCGGCCGTAGCGCTCGACGGAACTCAAGAAAGCCCGGTCGAAAAGATGCACTTTCTTTTCCGTCACCAGGCCGGCGCGCACCGCTTCCTGGCGCAGGGCCTCCATGAGGCGGGGCAGGTCCACCTCTTTGGGGCAACGGGTATAGCAAGCCTGGCAGTGGGCACAGAGCCAGATGGTATGGCTTTTGAGAGCCTCCTGACCCAGGCCTAGCTGCAACAGCCGTATGATCTGGCGGGGCGTGTAGTCCATGGCGAAGGCCATGGGGCAACCGGCGGAACACTTGCCGCACTGGTAGCAGTCTTTTACGTCTACGCCGCTATTCTTTTCCACCCGCGCCTTAAGCTCCTTGTCCCGCACCAGGGCCGCAGACAATTCTAAGGGTTCCACCCTCTTCACCTCTTTCCCTGATAAGATATAATAAACCGGAACGGTATCCCGGGCGCTATTCCCGGATCCCAAAAAAGGAATCATAATTAACTAACCGGCCATGCCTGCCGGGCAAAACCACTTATGAAAATAGACCTATTTTCGTACTAGCCGTCCATGCCGGCCACACCTACCCGGCACAACCGCGCATGAAAATAAGGCTATTTCTGGACTAACCGGCCATGCCCAAGGAGCACAACCACTTAATGAAAATAGCGCTGAGACCTATTTTCGTACTAAAAATAAACCTTTACTCTTATTCTTTTTTGAAGGCGAAAATCCTCTTTTTTCGCCCAAAAATATTAGGTCTAAATAAAATGCCCCGGCCGTACATTCTTACGGTGGGGCCATATGCTGCTAGCGCTGGTCAAATTTGCTGCGGGTACTATATTGCTCCTGTCCGGCATCCGTATACTACGCACCGGGCTGTGGCACTCCGGACACGGCTGGCTGGAAAGGGCTTTACAGCGAGCCGCCGGTAACCCGCTCCAAGGTTTCTTTTGGGGAACTATAGCCACGGCCGTACTTCAATCCAGCACGGCCCTAACCGTTCTGACAGTCGGCCTCGTAGATGGAGGAGCACTCTCTTTTTATCAGGCCCTCAGCCTCGTGCTGGGCGCCAACGTAGGCACCTGCGTTACGGTGCAGCTCTTGACCCTGGACCTGGACGCTATAAGTCTTCCCGCCCTGGTCCTGGGCAGTGCCCTCAGCCTTCACCGGCACCGGCGACCGGCAGGAGCGGTTTTGGCGGGGTGCGGCCTCGTATTCTATAGCCTGGAGCTTATGAGCACCGCTCTGGCCCCCTTCCATAGAGGAAATGCCCTTCCCGGCTTCTTGAGCGCTCTGGGCCGTTCCTCCTGGCAGGGAGTGCTGGCCGGCACTATGCTGACCGCCTTTCTCCATTCCAGCAGCGTGGTAACCGGCATGGCTATGGTCCTGGCCTCCCGGGAGGTACTCCCCCTCCCCGGAGCCCTGTCCCTGGTACTGGGGGCCAATGTAGGTACCTGCATAACCGCTATCCTGGCGGCTCTGTTCTCCTCCCGGGCCGCCAAGCGCACCGCCCTGGCTCACCTCTTGCTGAATATCGGCGGTGCTGTGGCGGTCCTGCCCTTTTTATCTCTGGTTCCACCGCTGCTATCCCTGCTCTCCCGCGATCCGGCACAGCAGGTGGCTAATTTCCATACTTTGTTTAATCTCTTCTTTTCCCTGGTGGGGCTGATGGCCCTTAAGCCTTGGGCCCGGCTCTTGATGCGTTTGGTGCCCGACTAACACTTCATGCCGGCCATGTCTGCCCGGCACAAGCCGCGCATGAACATGGATATGCTCCCGCCGACGCGGCCGGGGTGCGGCTAGGTGTGCGGCTAACCTGATTAAACCCTTCACCGAAAGATCCGGTACCTGGCCCTCAAGTACTCCCACAGCTCAGAATAAGTCCGGCTGCCCAGAAGCACCTCTACCAGCCGCCGGGCCACTTGGGGGTTGGCTTGTACCAGACGGTGTACTACCGGGGTTAAGGAATAAACCACTTTAGCTATACGGCCGGCGTATTGGAGGTCCGGCAGCAGGTCTTTTTGTACCTCCGCGGAATAACGGTGCAAACCTCCTTCTCCTTGCAAAAAAGCGGCCACTGCTCCGGCCGCGCAGCGGCCGCTTTTCAAAGCGTAGTAAAGGCCTTCTCCGGAAAAGGGGTCTACCAGCCCGGCGGCATCTCCGACCAGCACCGCCCGGGAGGTATGCAAAACCGGCTCCCCTGCCTGGGCCGAAGGGATAACCGCTGCCCGACACCGGATCTCCGGCGACCAGGGGAGCCCCAGCCTCCGGCAGAATTGCCGGAACAGGGCTTGGAGGCCCTTAACTTTACGGCTGAAAGATCCGAGGCCTACAGAAAGATGTTCCCCCTTAGGAAACACCCAACCGTAACCGCCGGCTATATTGCCGTAGCTCAAGAGCAAGCTATGGCGGTAGGATTCTAAAACCGTCGGGGGCACCGGCAGCTCACACTCTAAGGCCACCCCCAAAGCCCGGGAGGGCCGGAACGGGAGCTGGCGGGCCACCAGGCTTCTCGCCCCGTCGGCTCCTATAACCGCCCTGGCCCGCAATACCTCTCTATCGGTATATATTCTGACTTCGTTTTCTTCCTCCACCACCCCGGTTATGGGGCAAGTATCGCGCACTTCCGCACCGGCCGCCGCTGCCCGCTCTACCAGCAGTTGGTCTAATCGGTGGCGCATGACCAATTTGACCACCGGCCGGTCAAAGGTAACCTCGATGGGTCTTTCTTCACGATGATAAAAAATGACCCGAGAAGCGCTATCTTCGGCTATTCCCTCCCAACCCGGCTCCAGTTCGTTCCAGGTTTTTCCGGTTAAACCTCCACCGCAAACCTTGTAACGGGGTATTTTCTCTTTCTCGCAGAGTAGAACTTTTATTCCCTGTCGAGCCAGCTCTCGGGCCGCCGCCGCTCCGGCGGGCCCACCGCCGCAGACTACCACATCATAGCGCAAGGGCCGTATTCTCCTTTTCTGAGGGTGATAGGTTATACTTTCCAAAGCTATACAAAAACTACTATACCATTTAACAATGCGGCCTCCGAAGTGTCAAGAACCGCCAGGGCACAACTTATAACATTATTCACCCTTCTAAGGGCATACTTACGGTCGCACCGGTATACAGATCTATTGTGAAAATACGATTGTACTGCGGCACTTTGCTTTTTTCTTCCACGCGCACGGCACTACCCCGGATCTCCATATTTACTCTGGCTCCCCGGCGGGTAATGCCTGCCGATAGCCCGTCCACCAGCCGGAAAAAGCGGTACATGGGCAAAAGGTGAGGTGGAAACTCCGGGGGCAAATCTTCTTCGGCATGATGGTGGTATTTAATCAGGTGTACTACATTTTCTTCCAGGCCATATATACCTTGGGCCAGCGCTGCACCTCTGAGGGCGTGCAAATATCCCGGTTCAAATACTTCTTCCGGATATACCATATCGCCTACGGTCAGGCTGGGCTGCACCTTAGCCAGGTCGTGAAACACCGCCGCTCCTACGAGTACATTCTTCTCTATCCCCGGCAGCTCCATAAGTCCCTGCCGGAAAGCCTCGGCTATAAGTCTCAGCATGTTGATCACGTGACGGTATACGCCTTCCTCCAACACTCCGGTAATCCTGATCTTCCCTGTAGCCGGGTCATATTCATCTTCGTATTCCACTACGGACCTCAGTCTGGTGGTGATCCGCTGATCAGGCAGCATTACAGCTAAAGCCTGCTCTGCCTCTTCGCGGGCGGTCCTCAGTAGATCCAGGAGTCGGTATTCCGTAGTAACATCTGTAAATACCAGCAAGGCCTGTCCTTCCTGCTTTTCCGCCGCTTCCCAAGCGCCCGACCAGGCTCTATAATAGTGATTTTTGGCGTCTTTGACCACCCTAGAGCTTTTCTTAAAAGCCATAGCCTTTAAACTATCCTCGTCTATACCTGCCTCGGAAATGATCTTCCGCGCCAGGTCATTGGCATGCACTAAGCGACCGTGAACGTTTATAATAGCTATTCCTAAGGGAATTTGTTGGACTAAATTGATATAGGCTCTTTCCGCCGCCAAGCGCTTTTCCTGTTCCTCGGCGTGCAAGCCTGCCAGATCCGCCAGGACTTCGTGCAGCAGCAGAAGGCCGCTTATACCCTTCTCACGGGAAAGAAAATAAGGTAACCGGCCCGCACGGTCCCGCGACCATTCGTGGAGCGAACTCAAGTCTCCTTCAATATCTAGGTGGTCCGATAGCTCAATAGGTCGCGCTACCGCGCCTACCTCGCATTCGGTTTCCCCCTTTAAAAAACTTCTCAGGAGATCCAAAGCATCCACCCAGCCCACCGGTTCTCCCTCATCGGAATTGACCTGAGCCACATAGCTCCCTGAATTCAGCAACAAAGAAGCAGCCTCCTTCAAGGGAGTCGACCGGGAAACCTGGGGCAAGGGAACATATTTATCTTGCATATTTACTATCCTCCGCTTCCCACAATTATAGGCATAAACGTCTTGGATACAATAAAAAACCAGGCGGCACGCCCTAGTACCGCCCGGTGTGGCTCAGCCCGTCACCACCATCTAAGGTACTGTATGAACACCCCACCGGCAGCCCGGCTGCCCTAGCCTGTAAAGCCTTAGGCCCGCAGCTTTGCGCCCCCGCCTTTCGACGGGTTTGCCCTTGACGGCAAAGGCAGAAGTTGGGTCGGCTCAGTTTGTCTTTAGTAACCTACAGATAATGGTATCACGGCTCCCGGTCAGAGGCAAGTGCGCCTCCTTCCTGTTCTGTAAAATTTTGAAGCGTTAAGTAAGACAGTATCTAAGCGATGAACCATAGCCCTTGGGCCGCTGTCGGGGGCTTGGGAAAATTAATGTTCGGCTACATCAACGTATCACCGAAGCCTTCGCAGACCACTTGGTTCTTGCCTTGCTTCTTGGCCCTATACATAGCTTCGTCCGCCCGCGCTACCAGGTCATTAACGCTTATATGGCCCTCACCGCTGAACTCCGCGGCGCCGATACTAACCGTTATAGTCATCTCAGTAGCCGGCAAGAGGTGCTGGCCTTGGATCTGGTTTCTGATACGCTCTAGAGCAACCCGGGCTTTATCCAGGCTAGTGTCCGGAAGTATGATGACAAATTCCTCTCCACCGTAGCGAAACACCTTGTCTGCCGCTCTCAGCGCTCTCTTGATAATCCCGGCCGTAGCCTGTAGAACTTCGTCCCCGGTATGATGGCCAAAACGATCATTGATCTCTTTAAAATTATCCAAATCCAACATAGCTACTACCAAAGGTTTACCCTTATCTTGCGCCTCCGTTAGCAGCCGGTTCAAGGTGGGGTATAAAGCCAGCCGGTTATAAAGTCCGGTCAGGGGATCGCGCTCAATCCGATCTCTTAGCTGCAAGAGAAAAGTATCTATAACTACTAATATCTGAGCCAGAAATTCGGTAGCGCGGTCAATGTATATCCACTGAATAGAATCGCTATCCCGTCTTATACCCATTACCTCTCGTAAAGCTCGGGTATGTATATCCAGGATACTGGAGGCCTGGGCATGGTTATCATCTAAACCCTCTACTAGGTCCTGATAGGCTTCCAGCAGCACCCCCTCGGTTCCGCCCTCGCAAACATAGCGTTCCAGATAGTTCCTGTAAGTATTGTAAAAAGCTTCGGTAGCCAAATTAGCCGCACCTCCTCCCTATTAGAACGCTGGCGTCATCTTCCGGAACCCCATATCCCTCCATGATACTGGCTGCCAAATGGTCTATCGCCACCCGCCGCCAAGATCTGTCGGCGCCACCAGGCACAAAACTGCGCTTAATACCATCGGAACATACTATTACTACGGAAGAATATCCTATGTTCAGCTTCCTTACTACCGGTATTAGCTTCCTTCCCCCCACTACTCCGGCTTGCCCTAATATCCCCTGGATCCTATTAGGGGTTTCCAGCACCCAACCCCTTATATTTCCCACCATTATATAAGTCAAGGCGCTAGCGCTTAAAGCACCCAAAAAGAGGGCACATCCCCGGATCCGAGCGGCTTCTCTCTCTATATCACTATATACTGTTAACAATTCACCGCACCGGTTTTCCAGAACCTGATAAAGTTTCGCCGCGCTCCGGTAAGCCTCCTCGCCATGCCCTAGGACGTCCACTAGGGCGACCAAAAGTTTATCCTCAGCCGTGTAGGCATAACAAAGATCACCGCCTACATTATACCCTATCCGCGGTCTCCAGCACGCCCATACCTCCCAGCCGTGGCCTTGCGCGGCCCATTGGAGCAAGGTCAAAGCTTGCGCCTCCTCTTTTCTGTGATGACCACCGTCCCCTTACCTACCTCAGAGAGGATTTCAAAAGAGTCCATAAGGCGCTTGACCCCCCAGTGCTGACGCATCAAAAAGGGAGGCCTTGAGGTGGTTGAATAAATAAGA
>JBNATU010000036.1:0-22355 GCA_049701195.1 Neomoorellaceae bacterium | reverse complement strand
AGGGTTTTTGGAGCGAGCGCAACCCAAGCAGGCCTAGAAGCAAAAGTGGGGATACACCAGCCTTTGCCCCTATTGATGGGCCTCTATTGATGTTTCCGAAACATGCTCCCTACCGGGGTACCGGCACCGCTCCAGATGGGCTCGCCAGCGATCCGTATGGCTCCTCCTCACCCTCCGGCGGGGTTCCCGGGCCAATTCGACCTCCTCTCTCCGTGGCCGGCCTCAGGCCTCCATGCCCTCGGCCCTGCCTCCGGGCTTAGTTTTACCTGCGGCTTGCCAGGCTCGCCCCAAGTCGCCTTACGCCAGCATCCCCGGCATTTTCCTACTTCCTTTTGGATGCACCTTTATCTGGCTCGCCTCTATCCCGGGCTTAAGTTTAGATCTGCCATGGGACCATTATAGCAGACAAGAAAAACACGGACAACCGAAGCTATCCCTGGCGTACCCCCGCTTGTGCCTTTAGGCCTCCTTAAGCTCGGAAGCGGGCGGGCAAGCCCTCGCGGCTGGCCCAGGCTTTGAGCTTCGCCTGAAAGTGGAGGTGGGGTCGAGGGCAGGAGGTCCGAGACCGGCCCTATCGGCAAGGAGGCCAACTGTCGCGGGAACCCTGCCTTAAGCTTTTAGG
The DNA here is from genome assembly GCA_049701195.1 of Neomoorellaceae bacterium. Taxonomy (GTDB): domain Bacteria; phylum Bacillota; class DSM-521; order Neomoorellales; family Neomoorellaceae; genus JBNATU01. The sequence goes on along the minus strand of JBNATU010000036.1, from coordinate 21,733 downwards.
ATTTGGGGAGCGAGCTTTAAGCCGAAGCAGGCCTGGAAGCAAAACCGGGTATGCGCCAGGAGCTACCCTAGCCGGCATAACGCACCCCGGCGTTGGGTACCCGGTCCCTTTCCAACACCGGCCTCAGATATTGGCCGGTATAAGAGGCGGCCACCTCACATATCTCCTCCGGCGTCCCGGCGGCCACCACTTCTCCGCCGCGGTCCCCCCCTTCCGGCCCCAGATCAACAATATAGTCGGCCGACTTAATCACATCCAGATTATGCTCTATAACCACCACGGTGTTGCCCGCATCTACCAACCGGTGCAGCACCGCCAGCAGGCGGTGAACATCGGCCATATGCAGTCCGGTGGTGGGTTCGTCCAGGATATACATCGTGCGGCCGTTGCTCCGGCGGGCCAGTTCCGTAGCCAGCTTCACCCGCTGGGCTTCACCGCCCGACAGAGTAGTGGCCGGCTGACCCAGTTTAATATATCCCAACCCTACATCCTGCAGGGTGACCAGGCGCCGGTGCAGTCTGGGGATGGCCAAGAAAAACTCCACCGCCTCATCCACGGTCATCTCCAGCACCTCGGCGATGGATTTGCCTTTATACTTGACCTCCAGGGTCTCCCGGTTATACCTTTTCCCCTTACACACTTCGCAGGGAACATAAACATCCGGCAAAAAGTGCATCTCGATCTTAATTATACCGTCGCCGCCACAGGCTTCACAGCGTCCGCCCCTCACATTGAAACTGAAGCGCCCCGGCTTGTATCCCCGCGCCCGGGCTTCAGGAGTAGCGGCAAACAAACTGCGAATATCGTCCATGGCTCCGGTATAGGTGGCCGGGTTAGAGCGGGGCGTGCGGCCTATGGGCGACTGATCTACGGCAATAACCTTGTCCAAATGCTCTATCCCTCTCAGCTCCCGAAACCTACCCGGTGTCGTCCGCGCTCCGTTTAATTTTTGCGCCAAGGCAGCATAAAGAATTTCGTTGACCAACGTGCTCTTACCCGAGCCGGAGACGCCCGTAACGCAAATAAAAGTTCCTAAGGGGAAACGCACATCTATATTCTTAAGATTATGTTCGCTGGCTCCTAAAATTTCCAACCACTTGTCGGCAGGCTTTCTCCTTACCGACGGTACGGGTATGCGCCGCCGGCCGCTCAAGTACTGCCCGGTCAAAGACTGAGAACAGGCCATAATTTCGGAAACCGTACCGGCCGCCACCACCTGCCCTCCCTGCGCCCCCGCGCCGGGGCCTATATCAATAATATAATCCGCCTCCCGTATGGTCTCCTCGTCGTGTTCCACTACTATAACAGTATTTCCCAAGTCTCGCAAATGCTTCAAAGTAGCTATAAGTCGGGCATTATCCCGCTGGTGTAAACCTATACTGGGCTCGTCCAAAATATAAAGCACACCTACCAGCTGGGAACCGATCTGGGTAGCCAAGCGGATGCGCTGAGCTTCCCCTCCCGACAGGGTGGATGTAGGCCGGTCCAGAGTTAAATAATCGAGCCCTACATCCATTAAAAACTGCAGGCGGGAGCGAATCTCTTTTAAGACCTGGCGGGCGATAATCTGCTCGCGCTCGGTCAACTCCAGATTAGCCAAAAATTCCTGAGCTTCGGCTACCGAAAGCTGGGTTACCTGGTAAATATTCTTCCCCCCCACACGCACAGCCAAGGCCTCAGGCTTAAGGCGGGCCCCTTGGCAGGCCGGGCAGGGCTTTTTGCTCATGAATTCTTCAATTTCCGCCCGCGACCACTCCGACTGGGTCTCCTGGTAACGCCGCTCCAGGTTGGGTATTACCCCCTCAAAGGGCGCCTCGTAGCTGCGCCACTCGCCATAGCGGTTGGTATAGCGGAAGCGAATCCTCTCCTTCCCGGTGCCGTAAAGAATAATCTGCAGGTGTTCCGGCTGCAGATCCCGCACCGGCACATCCAGGCTGAAGCCGTAATGTTCGGCTAGAGACTCCAACATCTGTAAGTACCCGTTGGAACTGCGGCTCCAGGGAGCGATAGCTCCTTCCCGCAAAGTCAAATTAGGGTCGGGAATCACCAGCGCCGGGTCCACTTCCATGCTGGTACCTAAACCCATGCAGGCCGGACAGGCCCCGTAAGGGCTGTTAAAAGAAAACAGCCGGGGCGCAATCTCCGGCAGGCTGATACCGCAATCCGGGCAGGCAAACTTGGCGCTAAAAAGCAGCTCTTCCTGTCCCGCTACTTCCACCAGCGCCACATCATCGGCCAGCCTCAAAGCTGTTTCCAAAGAATCGGCCAATCTCCGGGCTATTCCCGGCCGGATTTTGATCCTGTCCACCACCACTTCTATAGTATGCTTCTTGTTCTTATCCAACTTAATCTCCTCACCGGTCTCCCGCATTTCCCCGTCAATGCGCACGCGGACATACCCGTTCTTGCGAATTTCTTCCAAGAGGCTTTTGTATTCTCCCTTACGACCGCGTACGACCGGAGCCAGAATTTGCAGTCTGGTATCTTCCGGGTAAGTCAGCAAGCGATCCACCATCTGGGAAACCGTCTGGGGAGCGATAGGCCGTCCGCACTGGGGGCAGTGAGCCCGACCTATGCGGGCAAAAAGAAGGCGCAGGTAATCATAAATCTCGGTTACCGTACCCACGGTAGAACGGGGATTATGGCTGGCCGTCTTCTGATCGATGGCAATGGCCGGTGAGAGGCCTTCTATGTAATCCACATCCGGCTTATTCATCTGCCCCAAAAACTGGCGGGCATAGGCCGACAGAGATTCCACATAGCGGCGCTGTCCTTCGGCATAAATAGTATCAAAGGCCAGGGAAGATTTCCCCGACCCTGAAAGCCCGGTGATCACTATCAGCCGATCCCGGGGAATTTCAATATCTATATTCTTCAGATTGTGGGCTCGGGCGCCCTTAACTATGATCTTCTCCTTGGACATAGCTACATCCTCACCACACGCTTAAACCTCATAAACTACCACTGTGGGCCTCACATGACCTGCGCACCGTTTTTCTTAGTTTTCCTTACCCCGTGCTTAAGCTCATCAACCCGCTTGCTGCTTCAACTCCAAAATGGCGTCCCGCAGCTCAGCAGCCCTTTCGAATTCCAGCCGCTTGGCCGCCTCCCGCATCTCCTTCTCCAGACGGCTGATGAGGGAGCGCAGCTCTCTTCGGCTCATCTTCTTGGAGGCCTTCTGGAGTTGCTGCTTCACGTGATAACCGGCCGGCTCTTCCGCCGCCCGGGTAGCTTCTATAATATCCCGCACAGGCTTTACTATTGTCTGGGGCACTATACCGTGCTGGCGGTTATACTCCATCTGGATCTTGCGCCGCCGGTTGGTTTCGTCGATAGCCCGGCGCATAGCCTCGGTTACCGTATCGGCATACATAATAACCTGCCCCTCGGCATTGCGCGCGGCCCGGCCTATAGTCTGGATGAGGGAACGCTCGGACCGCAAAAAACCCTCTTTGTCCGCATCCAGAATCGCCACCAGGGATACTTCCGGAAGATCCAGCCCTTCCCGGAGCAGATTTATGCCTACCAACACATCGAACACTCCCAAGCGCAAGTCGCGAATGATTTCCATGCGCTCAATGGCATTGATGTCCGAATGGAGGTAGCGCACTTTTACTCCCATTTCCTGCAAATAATCCGTAAGAGCCTCCGCCATCTTCTTGGTCAGGGTGGTGACCAGCACCCGCTGGTTCTTAGCCACCCTTTTCCTGATCTCCGCCAGCAAGTCGTCCACTTGCCCCGCCACCGGCCGCACCAAGACCTCCGGATCTACCAGTCCGGTGGGTCGTATAATCTGCTCCACCACCTGCTGGGAGTTTTCCAACTCAAAAGGCCCGGGAGTAGCCGACACATAGATAACCTGGTTTACCCGCTCCATGAATTCTTTAAAAGTTAAAGGGCGGTTGTCCAGAGCCGAGGGCAGGCGGAAGCCGTATTCAACCAAAGTCTTCTTCCGGGAATAGTCTCCCTCATACATGCCGCCGATCTGCGGCACGGCAATATGGGATTCATCTATAAAAAGCAGAAAGTCAGGCGGAAAATAATCCAGCAAAGTGTAAGGCGGCTCCCCCGGCGCCCGACCGGTAAGATGGCGGGAGTAATTCTCAATCCCTTTACAGAAGCCTACTTCGCGCATCATTTCCAAATCAAAACGGGTGCGCTGTTCCAGGCGCTGCGCTTCCAGCAGTTTCCCCGCCGCCCTCAGCTCTTGCAGGCGCTCCTCCAGTTCCGCCTCAATACTGGCCAGAGCTCGCTCCATCTTGGCCTGTTCCACCACATAGTGGCTGGCCGGGAAAATGGCCACATGATAACGTCGTCCGAGGATCTCCCCGGTCAAGGTATCAATTTCCAGTAAACGCTCTACTTCATCACCGAAGAACTCGATCCTGATGGCCCGGGCATCAAAGGAGGCCGGGAAAACTTCTATTACCTCGCCGTGCACCCGAAAAGTACCCCGGCGCAGCTCGTAGTCATTCCGGGTATACTGTATGTCCACCAGCTTGCGCAGGATCGCCTCCCGGTCGTATTCCTGGCCTTCACGCAGGGAAAGCATAAGCTTGCTGTAGTCTTCCGGGGAGCCCAGGCCGTAAATACAGGAAACGCTGGCCACAATAATCACATCTCGCCGTTCCAGAAGGGTGGCCGTAGCTGCGTGGCGCAGTTTATCTATTTCTTCGTTAATGGAACTGTCCTTTTCAATATACGTATCCGTCTCCGGTACGTAGGCCTCCGGCTGATAATAATCGTAGTAGCTTACAAAGTATTCTACCGCATTATGGGGGAAAAATTCCTTGAATTCTCCACATAGCTGGGCTGCCAGAGTTTTATTGGGAGCCAGCACCAGGGTGGGGCGCTGAACCGCCTGAATAACTTGGGCCATGGTATAAGTCTTACCCGTACCGGTAGCTCCCAGCAACGTCTGGTGGCGATAACCTTTTTTCAACCCTTCCACCAGGGCAGCTATAGCCTTCGGCTGGTCGCCTTGCGGTTCAAAATCGGCCTTCAAAACGAAGCGCTGCATGCCACCACCCCCTTGCCATAGTATTATATCACAAATGCCGGTGGCGGCAACCTTTAAGGGGGTTAACCCTTACGGTGCCGCCACCAGCGCAAGAGCCATCCGCGGGTGGAAAGCTCCACCTGGGGTTTATCACCTGGTTCAGGTACCAGGATGGTGCCCAGCGGTTCATCCGCCTCCTTATACGTACCGGCCGCATGTTCACCTTCACCCGGTCGGTAAAAGCGTATCTCCACCTTGCTTTCCACGGCTCCCAAAGCCAGGCCCAGAGTTTCCCGGTCCCGTACAGGCATCCCGTTCACTTCTAAGATAATATCGCCGCTCTTTAGCCCCAACCTCCCCGCCGCGCTATGTCGAAGAACATCCAGGACTTTAGCGCCCCGGTCCCCGGGTACATAAATAGGAGTCCCCCTTTTTTCTAACTGCCGTCCCAGCCATATGGTATATTCGTGGCCCAAAGGCCCGAAGAGAGCTGCCGCCCAGGTGACCGGCCGTACGCGGGAAGCTAGAATACAGATAAACAACAGCACCACGCTGTAAACCGCTAAGTTTCGCGCTGATACTTTGCTCTTTTCTTCAGGCGAGGAAGTAATAGCCACGTCACCATAACCCAATCCGGCCAAAACCGGCAAGACCACAAAAAGGGCTTGTCCCGGCTCCGGCATAGCTGCCGGGCGGATTAAAGGCCACCAGTCGGGCATAGGGACCGCCGCTCCCGGCGAAAGCCAGGGGGGCAAAGAGACCAGCGCCAAAGCGGCAATAGGGATGGGCCAGAATTTCTGCATATTAAAGGCCCCTACCACCTGTCCCTGGTGCTCGATATACACCGGAACCGCTCCTAAAGGCCCACTGGTCCGAATGAGTACAGCTTCCACCATGTGCAGCACGGCCACCAGGCCCATTAGGTGCGGCACATCCACCTGGGGCCACCCCCAGAGCAAGTTGGCCAGGGAAATAATGCCGCCGGCATACGAAAAGCACAGGAAACGGGGGCTGATAAACATAAGAAGAATAGCTAGGGCCCAGAGATAGTTAATTCCAATGCTGCTCAAAGAAACCCCCACCAGGACCATAACCAAGCTCCCCCCCAGGCCCCCCAGCACGCCGTGCAAAGTGGCCTTCAAGGCATGCTGCCAGACCGGCTCTCCCCGTACCCCAAAGAGCTCTTCCTTAAAACGCACCACACGTCGGTACTGGTAGGCCACTAAAAGGACCAACAACCAAAAAAGGGGGTTCAAAATCAAAGTCAACTGGGCCTGGAGAATAAAGGGGACAATCTGTCTTAAGGGTATCAAATCTCATCCGGCTCCTTGAGTGTAAACCTTCTAGTCTTAGTACAGCAATAACCTATAGGCATATCTCCATAAAATGGTTGTAACCTACCGGACATGGCCGCTTAGTACGAAAATAGTTCTTAGCGCTATTTTCATAAGCGGTTGTGCCTCGCAGGCATGAGGGGTTAGGCCTGTATCTCGCAGGCATGGCCAGTCCATACCTACGTCCATACCTACTCTGAGTTTCCTGGTCCTCTCCCCGGCATTAAGCTGCCTGCTTGCCAGAAATCTGTTGTTGTAAAATCTCCAGCGCCTTTTTTAGCTGGGTGTCCCGTTCTGGGTCCGGTGAGTGCGCCAAAACCTCTTGTTCCACCTGAGGATTCAGTTTCACCTGATAATCAGGGGTAATCCCTGTTTTATCTATATCCCTTTTAGCGGGAGTCAAATACTTATGAGTCGTCAGCTTTACCGCTGCCCCTCCGCTTAAAGGAAAGATAGTTTGTACTACTCCTTTGCCGAAAGTAGTTTCTCCCACCAGCACACCGGAACCCGTATCTTGAATGGCGCCCGCCACTATCTCCGCGGCACTGGCGCTACCCTGGTTAACCAGAACCACTAACGGGATTTTAAGATTCTTGCCGTTCGCCTCTAAAGCCTCCGACCGTTTTTGGTCCACAATATAGACCACAGGCCCCTTGGGCACAAAATAAGACGCCACCTCCACGGCCGCCTGTAGGGAGCCGCCGGGATTATTGCGCAAATCCAAAACCAGACCCTTTAACCCCTGCGCGCGCAATTCTTCTAAGAGGCGGCCGAGGTCCCGCCCCGTCTGTTCGTTGAACATACTGAGATTAATATACCCCATTCCCGGGTATCCGGCCAACATCTGGCCGTCCACAGAAGGAATTTTTATGGTTTCGCGAAGCAAAGTTATTCTTCGGGGTTCCTTTTCCCCCGGTCTTAGCACGGTCAATTCCACCGTAGTGCCCGGTTCGCCCTGCATCAGGCTCGCCGCCGTCTCCAGATCCATACCCGCCGTATCGCGTTGGTCAATGGCCAGAATATAATCACCGCTCTTAATGCCGGCTCTCTGCGCCGGAGTACCCTTAAAAGGGGATACCACCACCGGGCGTTTCTCTTTTTCCTCCATAGTAATGAGAAGCCCTACCCCCCCGTAGCTTCCCTGGACGTGTTCTTCCAAGCGGCGGTACACCTGGGGAGGCAAAAAAGAAGAATAAGGGTCATCAAGAGCTTCTACCATACCCTTGATGGCCCCTTCCAGCAACTTATCCACTGGCACGGGGTTTAAGGCCTGATAACGAATAAGAGTGTAAACTCGCAGGATTTGCTCCATCCGGGGATAATAGGCCACCGCGGCCGCCCCTAGGCCCACTGTCACCAGGGCACAAAAGATCAAAAGACCATATAAAACAGTACGCCAACCTCTCCTCAAACTGGCCACCGCCTGTCACACAGCTTTGCCTTTCTTCATCATTATACAAAACTCCCCGACTTAATAATACTGTAAAGGATCCGTCGGTTCCCCCCCTAAACGTATTTCGAAATGCAGATGGGGCCCTGTGCTCCAACCGGTAGATCCTACCCGGCCGATAACCTGCCCTCTTTTCACTTCCTGTCCCTCCCGAACCAGGATGGCTGAAAGGTGGGCATACATGGAAGACAGGCCGCCGCCGTGATCGATTACTATATAGTTCCCATAAGCGCCCAAATAGCCCGCCGAAATAACCTGTCCATCTTCCGCGGCTATAATATCCGTACCCAAAGGCGCCGGAATATCCACGCCGGTATGGAAGCGCTGGGTTCCCAGCAAGGGATGAATACGCCACCCGTAGGGAGAAGAAATACTAGTATATCCGGGCAAAGGCCATAAAAGCTGGCTGGTGCCCCGCGGTCCTAGCGGCCGCTTGTTCTGCGTTTGGATGGCCCGGATCTTGGCGGCGATCTGACGGGAGAGAGCTTCCAGTTCATCCAACGCCTGGGCCACCCGTTTTTTCTCCTGCTCTATCTGGGCCAATAGTTGCTTTTTTTCTGCCTGGCGAGAAGCCAGCACCGAGCGCTCCCCGTCAGCCTGGCGCTTCAGCTTAGCCAGCTGATCCCGTTCCGCCTCCAAGGCCGCTTTCTTAGCCGCAATCCTTTCCCGCTCCGCTTTAATTTCCTCCACCAGGCGCATGTCGTTTTCCGCAATTTTGCCCAAAAGCTCCATGCGCACTAAAAAATCGCTAAAACTGGTGGACTGTAGCAATACCTCCAAATAAGAAACCTGCCCATTTTCATAAATATCCTTGAGGCGCTGGCGAAAAGTATTTATGCGCTTCTCCTGGAGGGCTTCCGCTTGAGCCAGCTCGGCGGCAGCTTGGTTCACCCGCGCCTGAGCGCTCTGGAGCTCGCTCTCCAGCCTCTTAATCTCTTGCTCCTTAGCCTTTATTTCTTCCTCCAGCTTCTCCAACTGCTCGAGGAGCTCCTGCCCTTCACTCTCTTTGCTCTTTAGGAGAGCGGTCTGCTCCTTAATTTTTTGCTCTAGCTCCTGTTGCTGCCGCTGCAGATCGCTTAGAGTAGAGCCATTAGTAGCAGCAGGGAATACACTTAAGCCCAAAACTACGGCCAGCGCTACCAGACAAGCAGCTATACGTAAGCGCAAAAAGCACACCCTCCCCCACGGCAGACTCAGCTCGCTCTTTAACTTATACCTTTAAAAACCGGTGGATGGCCAGCAGGCTGCCTAAAGAGCCCACCAGAGCCCCGCCACCTATCAAACCCACGGCGCTGTAGGCCAAAACAAATTTATCTCGTAGCAGGGGAACAAAGACCAGGTTTAAACTGATCTTCTGTATCAATGACTCATATCCCCATACCAGCGCCGCCGCTGCTAGACCCCCACCCAGAAAGCCCAGAAAAAAACCTTCCACCAGAAAAGGCCCGCGAATAAACCAATCGGTAGCCCCTACATACTTCATGATGTTAATCTCCCGGCGTCTAGCATAGACTGCCAAGCGAATGGTGATCATCAACAACAGCAGAGAACCCAAGCCCAGCAACGCCACTATACCGATCCCCAGGTAGCGGACCCACCGGACTACGGCCAACAACTTTTCCACTACCGCTTGTCCATAGTTCACTTTCTCTACCCCTGGCAGGCTTTCGATCGTCCGTGCCAATTCGGCTATCTGGGCCGGATCTTGGACCTTTACCCGAAAATAGTCGGGCAACGGATTTACTCCGCCGGTAGCCTCCAAAAGCTCCTCTTCACTGCCGAACTGCTGGGCCAAAGTCTTCAGCCCTTCCTCCTTGGTCACCAATACCACTTCGGCCACACCGGGCAAACCTTTAAGTTGTTGCTGCAAGGATTGTACCTGAGTGCGGGGCATATCTACCTGCAGGAAGGCGGCGATTTCCACGCTGGACTGCAAAGTCTGGGCTATAAGGTTAATATTCAGTACCAGCAGGACAAAAGTGCCCAGGATAAACAAGGTCACCGCCACACTGGCGGCCGCTGCCAAACTCAACCATGCGTTGCGCCACAGGGAAAGGCCGGCCTGTCGAAAAAAATACCCTACGGTTCTAAGCTTCATAGCCGTAAACCCCTTCCCTGTCGTCACGCACCAGACATCCTTTATTCAAAGCGATAACTCTCTTTTTCATGCTGTTGACAATATCCCACGCATGGGTAGCCATAATAACCGTAGTACCTAAACGGTTGATCTCTAAAAGCAGAGCCATTATTTCCCTGGAGGTAGCCGGATCCAAATTCCCCGTGGGTTCATCGGCCACCAGAATGCGCGGTTTATTGACAATAGCCCGCGCAATAGCCGCCCTCTGCTGCTCCCCGCCCGAAAGCTGATGGGGGAAGAGGTGAGCCCGCTGCCAGAGTCCCACCTGCGTCAGAACTTGCTCTACCCGGGCCTTTATCTCCTTAGGATGGACCTCTAAAACTTGGAGTGCAAAAGCGACATTTTCATACACCGTACGTTCGGGCAACAGGCGAAAGTCTTGAAAAACAACGCCTATATTCCGCCGCAGGAAAGGTATCTCCCGCGGCCGCAGGCGGGTTATATTGCGGCCCGCGACAAAAATTTGTCCTCTAGTAGGCAATTCTTCGCGAAAGAGAAGACGAATAAAGGTGGTTTTACCCGCTCCGCTGGGCCCGACCAAAAAGACAAACTCGCCTTTGTCTATCTTTACATTGATGTCTTTAAGGGCATAAATATTATCCTTATATACCTTGGTAACATTGAAAAACTGAATCAACCCTCACCCTACCTCCAAAAACCTAAACCAAAAGAAGAAACAACCCCGTAGGGTTGTTTTCGACATTGCCTGCAAAATTCCTCTTCCCGGCTCTATTTTTGTAAGAGAACTTCTTTGACATTTTTTTCTAAATCGGCTACGGTCAAGCCGTATTTCGTCAGAAGCTCCTCCGGACTACCGGATTCTCCAAAAGTATCCCGCAGGCCCACTCGCCGTACAGGAACAGGGAATTCTTCGGAAAGGACCTCGGCCACCGCACTTCCCAACCCCCCGATAATACTGTGCTCCTCCGCCGTAACGATAGCCCCGCTTTCCCGGGCGGCCTCCAGCACGGTCTCCCGGTCCAGGGGTTTTATGGTGCTCATGTTTACTACTCCTACCGCATAACCCTGAGCTTCGAGATTACGGGCCGCTTCTAACGCCAGAGCGACCATATAGCCGCAGGCAATAATGGTAACATCCCTTCCTTGCCTGAGCCAATGGGCCTTCCCCAGCCTGAACCGATAATCTTCCCCGTAAAGCACCGGAACGCTCATCCGTCCCAGGCGTATATACACAGGCCCCTCATGCTCCGCGGCCGCGAACACTGCCTGGCGGGTCTCGGTAGCGTCAGCAGGAACAATTACCGTCATATTAGGCACCGCCCGCATCAGGGCGATATCCTCTACCGACTGGTGGGAAGCCCCGTCCTCCCCCACAGTTATCCCGGCGTGACTGGCAGCGATCTTCACGTTGAGTCGGGGATAGGCGATGGAATTACGCACCTGGTCGAAGGCCCTCCCGGTAGCAAAAACCGCAAAGGTACTGACAAAAGGAATCTTATGGCAAAGGGCCAGCCCCGCCGCCGTCCCCATCAGGCTTTGCTCGGCAATGCCCATGTTGAAAAAGCGGTGCGGAAATTCTTGGGCAAAGTATTCCGTCTTGGTGGATTTAGACAGGTCGGCATCCAGAACCACTACCCGCTCATTCTGCCGGCCCAGTTCTACCAACGCCCGGCCGTAAGCTTCCCTGGTAGCCACTTTATGCATCGCTCGCCCCTCCTTTCAGCTCGGCCAGGGCTTGTTCCACCTGTGCCGGCTTGGGGGCTACGCCGTGCCAGCCTGCCTGGTGCTCCATAAAGGATACCCCTTTGCCTTTCACCGTTTCGGCAACAATGGCCGTGGGCCGCCCTTGAACTTTCTTGGCGTGCTCCACCGCCTGGATTATCTGAAGAAAATCGTGGCCGTCGATAGACAAAACTTCCCAGCCAAAAGCCCGGAACTTATCGGCTATGGGCTCCGGGGACATAACCTCGGTTATGGGGCCGTCGATCTGCAGCCGGTTGTGATCAATAAAGGCGGTAACCTGATCGAGTCTATAGTGGGCTGCAGCCATGGCCGCTTCCCAGACCATGCCTTCTTCCAGTTCCCCATCTCCCAGCAGAACATAGACCCGGTAAGAGCGTCCGTCCAAGCGACCGGCCAAGGCCATACCGTTGGCCACCGCCAGCCCCTGGCCCAGGGAACCGGTGGACATCTCTACCCCCGGCAGCGCTTTTCTATCGGGATGTCCTTGCAAACGGCTGCCCAACTTTCTTAAAGTCCCTAGTTCCTCCCGAGGAAAATACCCCCGGTGGGCCAACGCCGCGTAAAGCAAAGGGGCCGCGTGGCCTTTGGACAGGATAAAGCGGTCTCGGTCAGGCCAGTTCGGGTTTTGAGGGTCCAGGCGCATAAGGTGAAAATACAGGGCGGTAACGATCTCTACTCCCGAAAGGGAGCCCCCTGGATGGCCTGAACCGGCCGCACCGATCATCCTGATTATGTCCTGGCGAATAAGGCATGCTTTCTCCTTTAAGTGTTCCAGCAACTCCAACTCAAGTATCCCTCCATTCGCGAAAGCCCTCGCCTAAGACCTCATGCACATTACTGACGATCACAAAAGCCTGAGGATCGATACTGGCCACTAGATTTTTTAATCTGGATACCTCCGCACGCTGAACTACGACCAGAAGCAGCTCCCGTTCCCGGTTGGTGTAAAGGCCGCGTCCCTGGATGCCGGTAGCTCCTCGGTCCAGTTCGGTTAAAACGCGGCGGGCGATCTCTTCACTATGGTCGGAAATGATAAGGGCTGCCTTAGCAAAGCCACCTCCTTCTTGAACCGCGTCGATAGCCCGGCTGGCCAGAAAAAGAGCCAACAAAGCATAAAGGGCCAGCTCCATATTAAAGATTAGCCCGGCCAAAGTAATCACCAGAGCATCAATAACCAAAAGACCGGCACCGGCGGTGAGGGGAAGAAACCGTCGGAAAATCAGGGCGGCCAGATCCGTTCCCCCGGTACTGCCGCCAAAACGGAAAACAACCCCCAATCCCACTCCCGTCAGCAAGCCGCCGTAAATAGAGGCCAGCAGAGGCTCGGAAGTAAGGGGGTGCGCCACCAGGCTCAGAGCATCCGTGAAAAAAGAAAGCACAATAGTGCCATACAGCGTCTTAAGCCCGAACTGCAAACCCAAAAATCTGAATCCCGCTATGAAAAGAGGGATATTTAAAACCAGCATGGTGATGCCCACCGGCACACCTAAAACGTGGTGCAGCACCGTCGCCAGGCCGCTCACACCGCCGGCCGCTATTTTATTGGGTACCAGAAAAAGAACCAGCCCTAATCCCGTTAGAGCACAACCGGCAGTTATACCTAAGTAAGAGCGGATCTCCTCTCTAAGCATTTTCGACCCCTTTAATCAAAATCCTGTCTACCACAAGCACACCGTTCCCATACTAAAAGTAAAGTATATCGTTACTATCCTACGTATATCGTTACGGTATACTCTGAATCCTATATCCCGATTCCTGTTTATACCTGATTATACCCTGCCTATGTATCCCTTTCCTACATCCATCTCCCCTTTACGCATCCCTGACCCTTATGAAGCAATATCCTCATCGACCCACAGAGGCCCGAGCGCCCGAGGCTGCCAAAGGGGCAACCCATACCTCCTACCGCCATAACCCAACAAAAAGGCCTGGGTTGTAAAACCAGGCCCAGGCCCCCATATTATGCTCAGCGCTGATTCAGGGCTTCCTGCAGGAACTCGGCTAAAAGCTTTTTCTCGCGGTTGGTAAAACCTTCAATCTGCTCCTGCAAGGAATGGATATACCTCACCACTTGGGCAGTAAAGGGCAAAGGAGTAAATTCATTGGCCGCCAACCCCAACGCTGTGCCCGTTACCAACACCAGCCCGGTTTCCGGTCGGACTACCCGCTGCAAGGCCGTGCGTATCAGGTTAAGGGCTTTCTCCCCTACGGCTTTAAGGTATATGAGTAAAACAGTTAAAGTATACGCGCTGGAAATAAGAGGATGCTCCTTCTCCTGCATCTCTTCGAGCAGCTCGTGTACCACACTTTTAGCCTCTCCCGGAGGAAGACCGTTAAAGATCCTCAACAGCCTCTCCTTAACCTCCTGCCAATCGCCGTACCGGCCATGGGCGCTCCCGCCTTCCCCTTCAATCTGGTAGGCTTTCTCCGTGGGTACAAACATGATCATGGAGCGACCGGGCAATCTCTCCACGCTGTTAACCACATATTCCCGCTGTAAAAATCCCTCTCTTTCCAGCTCCCTCAACAAATCATAAGCCGTCCATTTGCTCACCCGCAGAGTCTCCGCCACCTTGGCGTAGTGGACCGGTGCCTCCGTCTCCTGATACAGCTTCTTGATCTTATCTAGGAATTGCAAACGCCGCTGCGTAAGCATACTCTTTCTCTCCCTCGAGGGCTGGGAAAATTCCTGTAGTTCAGGATACCATGCTTACTTGCCGGCTGTCAATTCTTTTTCCTGCCATTCGGGATGTCTCTGGCGCCATAGAGCGTCGGCCACCTGAGCCCAGCGAGCTGAATGAGCCTCCAGGAAAGAGCCTATACCTCCGCTAAGGACCGTTTCTGCTCCGGGATGCGTCGGCCGGGCCCCGGTTTCGGCTACGATCTGCCGCAAGGCCGTCGGTACGTCGATAATAGGACAAGGTCGCAGGAGATTTTCGCAAAAAGGCTGGCGCCGCTGAAAAGCCTGGAACAAAGGAGAGGTTAACACTTCTTTCAAGCTCTTCTCCTTAATGTTATCTACCGCAAAGTGCACAAACGCACAGGGCTCCACCGCTCCGCTGGCCGTTATATGGAAGTAGCGGCGGCCACCGGCGATGCAGCCGAGAGTGAGCTCCCCGTCGTTCCAAAAATCGGCAATCTGAATAGGTTTATGGGTGCGTATATAAGGAATGCGCTCGGCCAGGTAGGCTCTCTGCTCCGGGGTGATCACTAAAGAAAGATCCGGATCCCGGCCGATGGGTATATAATGAAAGGTCCACCCATAGGCTACACCGTGGTCGATCAGGAAATCGATAAAGGCCTCGCTGGTTACCTCTTCCACGTTCTCCCGGGTAATAGTAATAGACACCCCGAAGACCGCTCCTCGCTCTCGTAAGCGATCCATAGCCGCCACTATTCTATCGAAAACCCCACGTCCCCGGCGGGCGTCGGTCCGCTCCCGCCACCCTTCCAGGCTTATGGCCGGAGAAATATTGCCCACTTCCACAATGCGGTCGGCTACCGTATCATCGATAAGGGTCCCGTTGGTGTATACCATAAAGGCCATATCCGGGTGCCGCTCGGCCAGCTCAAAAAGGTGCGGCCAAAGAAAAGGTTCGCCGCCGGACATAGCCAGCCAGTATATGCCCAGTTCTTTAGCCTCCCGGCAAAGCCGGTCTACCAGCTCCAATTCCAAAGTATCATGTTGGGCGTACTTGCCCGCCCAGCAACCGTAGCACCGCAGATTGCAAGCGCTGGTAGGATCGATGAGAAAGAAATTAGGCACGTGCACTCCGGTTTCTCGCTCCAGCTCCTGCTGCCGGGGGATACCCAAGAGCATAGCATTCACGAACCAATTATACACCATGCGTTTTTTGATATTAGGATGCAATTCGGTAAAGAGGCGGTTTACGTAGGTGCGGATAGCGGGATTTCCCTGGTAAGCCCGCAACACTTTATCGATCTGTTCCTTGTGCTCCTTATTCCGGGCGATCAAACGGGCAGCCTGCAAGAGGCGGGGAAAATTTTCTTCCGGATGGCGTTCTATATACTTGAAAGCCTCCTCCAATACTTTCCCCGCAACATACTTTCTGGCCGCCTGCCAGTTGGTGGGCAAAGCCATAGACTATCCTCTCCTTTCCCTTTCCGAAGGAACGGATATGGATTGCTGCTTAAACCCAAAATACCCAAAATCAAAATAAATTATACCCAAAAAACCAAAATCTAATTTCATGTTAGCTTCCTCCCTCCCATCTGTCAAGGAAAAATAGAGGCCGATCGGCCCCTAAGAAGCGTCTCTCTGCTGCCGCAGATAGGCCTGAATAAAGGGGTCCAACCAGCCGTCCATCACCGCCTGGACATTGCCTATTTCCACGCCTGTACGATGATCTTTGACCAAACTATAAGGGTGAAATACATAGGAGCGTATCTGGTTCCCCCAGGCTATTTCCCGCTGTTCCCCCCGCAGTCTGGCCAGTTCCTCTTCTTGTTCCTTCATTTTTTTCTCCAGCAGCTTGGCCTTTAAGATTTTCATGGCGGCCAAGCGATTGGCGTGCTGTGAGCGCTCGTTCTGGCAGGTCACTACTATGCCCGTCGGTAAATGAGTGATGCGCACCGCCGAATCCGTCTTGTTGACGTACTGTCCTCCGGCTCCCTGAGAACGGAAGGTGTCTATTTTCAGCTCCTCCGGTTTAATCTCTATCTCGCTGTCAAACTCCACCTCTGGAATTACATCCACCGAAGCAAAGGAGGTATGTCTCCGGCCGGCTGCGTCGAAGGGGGAAATGCGCACCAGGCGGTGCACCCCCTTTTCCGCTTTGAGGTAGCCGTAGGCGTTCTCCCCCTTTATAAGCAGGGTGGCGCTTTTAATTCCCGCTTCTTCTCCTTCCAGATAGTCCAAAACCTCCACTTCAAAACCGCGATCCTCGGCCCAGCGGGTATACATCCGTAACAGCATGGCCGCCCAATCCTGGGATTCCGTGCCGCCCGCACCCGGGTGGAGAGAGAGTATGGCGTTATTCCGGTCATAGGGGCCGGAAAGAAGAGTCTCCAGCGTCAATTTTTGTACCCTGTTTTCCAGTTCCTCCAGTTCTTCATTCAGCTCTTTTTCCAGGGACTCGTCCCCTTCGGCCCACGCCAGCTCCCATAGCTCGTATAATTGCCGGTATTTCTCCTCCAGGGTGGCTATGCGCCCCACTTTTTCCTTCAGAGCAGTAACCCGCCTGGTCACTGCCTCGGCCCGTTCCCGCTCCTCCCAAAAAGCCGGGGCACCCATCTCTTCTTCCAGCCGGGCTATCTCTTCTTCCGCTGCTGCCAGGTCAAAGAGAAACCCTCAATTCTGCCAAAAGCTCTTTTAAGCTTTCCCAACGCGGTTTGAGATCCTCCAACATAAACCAACCCACCCTTTCCATAAAGGTTTATGCTCTACAAAGATTTATGCCTGTAAGGCATTCTCGCTTCAGGCTTGAACTGCGCCGCAGCATTTTTTATATTTTTTCCCGCTGCCGCAGGGGCAGGGATCATTGCGCCCTATCTTTTGTTCACGCCGCACGGGCTGCCGCACCCCTTCCTCCTGATAGCGATTTTCCACCAGCCGCCGCGGCCGCCGCTCTTCGGGAACTACCACCCTGACATGATAGAGATAACGCACCACATCTTCCTGTATAGAGGCGATCATCTCCTGAAACATCTGATAAGCTTCGAATTTGTACTCGATAAGGGGATCGCGCTGGCCGTACGCTCTAAGCCCGATTCCTTGGCGCAACTGGTCCATGGCATCCAGGTGATCCATCCATTTGGCGTCTACCACTTTCAAAAGGATTACTCTTTCCAGCTCCCTTAAAGTATCCGCACCCAGCTCCTTCTCCCGCTGGCGGTAAAGCTCCAAAGCCTTTTCCCGCAAAAACTCATAGACTTCATCTTTAGTCATTTCTCTAAGCGTCTGGGCCAGAGACGCATCGCAGCCGGGTAGGAAGAGCTTGCTGGCATACTCCAAAAAGCCTTCCCAGTCCCATTCCTCGGGATATTTGCTGTCCCCGGCAAAACGCTCGATGGTGCGATCCACCACCGTAGTGATCATATCTTCTATAATCGGGCTCAAGTCGGTACCGGTAAGAACTTGACGCCGCTGGCGGTAAATAATCTCCCGTTGCTGGTTCAGCACATCGTCGTATTCCAGTACATGCTTGCGCAGGTCGAAGTTATGGGCCTCCACCTTTTTCTGGGCGGACTCGATGGAGCGGGAAACCAACGGGTGGTCAATAGGAGTGCTGTCATCCATTCCCAAACGGTCCAGCAGTCCGGCAATATTCTCCGCCCCAAAAAGCCGCATCAGATCATCTTCCAAGGAGATATAAAACCGGCTGGAACCGGGGTCTCCCTGGCGTCCGGCGCGCCCTCGCAGCTGATTATCAATACGCCGGGATTCATGGCGCTCGGTGCCGATGATATGCAGGCCGCCCAAGGCCACTACCTTCTGGTGTTCGGCCTCGGTTTCTTTTTTGGCCTCCGCCAGGAATTGCTGATAAACCCGGCGCGCTTCCTCCACTTCCGGGGAGGAAACGGGTCCGAAGCCCGTAGCCTCGGCTATAATCTCCGGCGCATATCCCGCCTTGCGCATTCTCTCCTTGGCCAGAAACTCCGGGTTCCCACCCAGCATAATATCCGTACCGCGGCCGGCCATATTGGTAGCAATAGTAACCGCCCCTAAACGGCCGGCCTGGGCTATAATCTCCGCTTCCTTTTCGTGGTATTTAGCATTTAGCACCTGGTGGGGAATACCCCGCTTCTTCAACATTTCGCTCAGCCGCTCGGATTTTTCAATGGATATGGTGCCCACCAGGACCGGCTGCCCTTGGGCATGTCGCCGGACTATCTCTTCTACCACCGCCTGAAATTTACCTTTTTCCGTACGGTAAATAACGTCCGGATAATCCACCCGGATCATAGGCTTATGGGTGGGTATGACCACTACATCCAAACCGTAGATCTTTCTAAATTCTTCCTCCTCGGTAGCCGCCGTACCGGTCATACCGGCCAGTTTTTCATACATACGGAAGTAATTCTGGAACGTGATGGTGGCCAGCGTCTGGGTTTCCCGTTCGATCTTCACTCCTTCTTTAGCCTCAATGGCCTGGTGCAAACCCTCACTGTAGCGCCGGCCGAACATCAAGCGGCCCGTAAATTCGTCTACGATGATCACCTGGCCGTCCTTAACCACGTAGTCCCGATCCCTCTTCATAAGGGTATGGGCCTTCAAGGCCTGCTGCACATGATGGGCCAGCTCTATATGGGCCTCATCGTAGAGATTATCCACGCCCAAAAGCTTCTCCACCTTGGCCACTCCGGCTTCCGTAAGCGTTACCACCTTGGCCTTCTCGTCCACCCGGTAATCTTCCTCGGGTTTAAGTCGGGGGATAATGCGGGCCACCGTATAATACATTTCCGTAGGCTTTTCCGCCTGCCCGGAAATTATCAGCGGAGTACGCGCTTCATCTATAAGAATGCTGTCCACTTCGTCTATAATGGCATAATACAGTTCGCGCTGCACCACTTCCTCCGGGTGCAAGGCCATATTATCCCGCAGGTAATCGAAGCCGAATTCGTTATTCGTACCATAGGTAATATCGGCAGCATAGGCCCGGCGCCGCTCGCCGGCATCCAGCCCGTGCACAATCAAACCTACACTCAAACCCAAAAAGCGATAAATCTTGCCCATCCATTCGCTGTCCCGGCGAGCCAGGTAATCATTCACAGTAACAATATGCACGCCCCGGCCCGTCAGGGCGTTGAGATAAGCCGGCAAGGTAGCCACCAGGGTCTTACCTTCACCGGTCTTCATCTCCGCAATGCGCCCCTGGTGGAGCACGATACCCCCCATTAACTGAACATCAAAATGCCGCAAACCCAGGACTCGTTTAGAAGCCTCCCGTACCACAGCAAAGGCTTCCGGCAACAGTTCGTCCAAACTGGCGCCCTGTTCCAGACGCCTGCGGAACTCCGCCGTCTTACCCTGCAGATCAGCATCGCTTAAAGCGCCGATCTCCGGCTCCCAAGCATTTATGGCCGCCACCTGGTGGGATAGCTTCTTTAGCTCCCGAGCGTTATCATCCAAGATATGGCGCAAAAAGCCCAACATGGGAATCACCCCTTAATGAATCGAGGGGGAATACTGCCCCCCTCGATTCATTCAGCATTAATCATCCTTTATTTTAGCATGTTACCTCCTCCAAAGCAATCATGCCTTATATAAGCGAAAGCGGCGGCCAGGGCCCTTAATACCGCCTTAGCCGCGGCCTGAAGTTCATCAGGGCTCTCTTCCAGGAAAGCCACGCCCGCCAGGCGCTCCCGCCCAAAATGACCGAGCAGCCCGATCACCACCAGTATAGCCCGGCTGTGGGCTACCTCCAAAGGTATTAAATCTTCGAGCACCAAAGTATAATTTTCACCCAGGTACTTGCCGGTGGCCTCCAGAGTAGCCTGAGCTACGAGCTGGCACCCGCGTCCGGGCAAATTGACCCCTACGGCCCTCCCCTCATATATCGACCCATCCCCACCTATTTCTAGGCCTACGCTGGCTTCGGCCTGAATGCCGTGAGAAAAAAAGTTTAGGTGTACCAGGCGGAGGCCGCCGCAAACCGCTAGATAAGAGCTCCCACCTTCCCGTATCTTATCGGGCAACTGTCCTCCTCCATCCTCTAATTGAGCCACGCTGATCTTCTTGTGATCCAAAGGTATACCTAGCTGAACCAATACGGCCGTCTCAATATCTCGCACAACTTGTTTGGGACTGCGGTCGGGGGTAGCCAAAACATGGATCTCCTGTATCTGGCCCTCAGAATCGGTTACCAAACGGGCCGAAAGCACACCCTTCACTTGGCAAATAACTCGCTCATATTCTGCTGCGGCTATTGTTTCCGGAGTTCTTTCTTCAACCAATTCTGCTGCTCACCCTCTTCTAAGTTTGCTTTGTTTCTTTATTTAATTTAGTTTATTTCGCCTTTCAATCACATTTCCCTTCAACAATCCCGCCGCCCAAGCCGCAAAAAAGAGAAACCGGGCATTAAAATGCCCGTTTCTCCTAACACCAAAGGCTTTCTCTCTAAACCACCCGGTTATAACTCCGGTTCTATCAACCCGTAGTGTCCGTCCTTCCGCCGGTAAAGTACATTCACCTCTTCCGTCTCCGCATTGGCAAACACAAAGAAGTTATGGCCCAGCAGATTCATTTGCAGGATGGCCTCTTCTACGGTCATGGGCTTAACCGGAAAGCGTTTGGTACGTACAATCTGGGGTTCGGCCGCTTCTTCCTCCTCCGCCGGTACAGCCTCGGCCCAGGCTTTAAAAGCTTTGTTCTTGACCCTCTTGGCCAGCTTGGTCCTATATTTTTCTATCTGTCTCTCCAGTTTCTCCAGCACCAGGTCGATAGCGCTATACATATCTCCCGTAGCTTCTTCACCGCGAAGGAGGTATCCATCCAAAGCTACGGTAACCTCTACAATATGTCTTTCCTTAGATACGGACATATTCACCTGGACCTCAATGTTGTCCCCCAAAAATTTCTCCAACTTACCCAGCCGTTTCTCCGCGTACTGGCGTAAAGCATCACTCACTTGAAAGTTTTTCCCCCGCAGGGTCATACGCATCAGGCGGACACCCCCTGGCTACTTTATGAGCGTCATAAAATATTATTCCCGTCCCCCACCGGATCTCCTGCCATCATATACTAAAAAAGCCCCGACCCAAAGCCGGGGCTCACTCGCCTATAATTTCACCACATTAGCCGCTTGGGGTCCACGGGGCCCCTCCACTATATCAAACTCCACTTCCTGGCCTGCAGTTAAACTCTTAAACCCTTCCTCCTGAATGGCCGAATAATGCACGAAAACGTCTTTGCCATCCTCTCTCTCGATAAACCCATAACCTTTCTGCGAGCTAAACCACTTTACCTTGCCTAACATCTTCATGGCTGCAAACCTTCCTCCTAAATAATTCTTTCCCTTCAGGGACCAACCAGCCCCGTGAAGTGCCTTCATTATAGCACACGCGGCAACCCAAGTCAAACCGGAAATTAACTGGGAAGCTGTCAAGTGTATCTAGGTAATTTTTTTGATTTTATTTCCTCCAATGGT
>JBNATU010000035.1:0-24505 GCA_049701195.1 Neomoorellaceae bacterium | reverse complement strand
TTGGGCATCATGGCTCTTGACAAGTTTATATTTTCTTTATGCAACACTAGTGATTCTCACCGGAAACTTCCGAAAGAGAAACGAAAATGATACCTGGGCCTACTACCGCGTAGTTTACTGATATTGGCCGACACGTTTATCGATAACCTAATAGCCGGAGTGATACTGAAAAAGAAAGTAAGAGAGGGCATAATGTGATTGCGGGAGCGGCTTTTACTTTCCTGCTCGGGCTCTGTATCGGCAGCTACCTAAACGTAGTAATTTACCGGTTGCCGCGAGGTGAGAACACGGTATCGGGGCGTTCCCAATGCCCTCGCTGTGGAAGGATACTGGCCTGGTATGATCTGATTCCTTTGCTGAGTTACCTTATTCTCGGCGGTCGCTGCCGGTACTGTGGTGAGCGGATCTCCTTTAGGTACCCCCTGGTAGAGTTTTTGACGGGCGCGGTTTTTACCGCGCTCTTTTACCGCCTGGGCCCGAGCCCGGTTCTGCTAAAATACTTGGTCCTGGCCTGCATATTGATTAGCGCTGCTTTTATTGATGTGGAGCACTATTTGATTCCCGACCGCCTTATTTTTACGGCCCTGATTGCCGGAGCAGGATTTTTGTTGACCGATATGGAAATAAACATTACTTTGGCTCTTCTAGGTGCACTTTCGGCGGGCGGTTTGTTGCTGTTTCTGGCTCTGGTCAGCCGGGGAAACGTAGGCGGGGGCGACGTAAAGCTGGCGACGGTGATAGGATGGTATCTGGGCTGGCCCTGGGGGCTGTTGGCCGTGGTGTTGGGCCTCCTTCTGGCGGGGATGGTCGGGCTTTTCCTGCTGGTATTGCGGCTGAAGAGCCGGAAAGATCTCTTACCCTTGGGCCCTTTTTTGGCCGCGGGCGCTTTAGCGACGGTGTTCTGGGGTTCTCGTTTGCTGCACTGGTATTTGAGCCGTTTTTGGCTCTGGTAATACCTGTTTGCTAAGGCGGGTATAAACTTTGGGACTAATCTTTTAGGTTAGAAGCAGAGCGGAGAAGATACCACTGTGAAGTATTACAAGTATTACAAGATTGTGAGCCTCCCAGGAGAAGGACCGGCAGGGTTCACCTTGGTGGAGATGGCTTTAGTGGTCGCCCTGATGGGCGTAGCTTTGGGCTTAAGCTTACCTTACCTCAGTAAGCCGCTGGCCTTATATCGTCTTAAATTGTCGGCCCAGCAGATGGCCCAAGATCTGCGGGAGGTACAGCAGACGGCCATTAATGAAGAAAGCAGCTATTACAGCGTGTTTTTTGCGGTAGGCAATAACTACTACGAAGTGCAAAAGGTCGGGGAAGTTCTCCCCAAGATTACCAAAAGGGTCGTGCTACCTCCCACGGTTAAGATCGTGTTTACCAGTTTTAAAGATGACTGGCTAAAGTTTACGGCCAAGGGTACGCCTACTCCTACGGGCGGTACCGTGGTCTTGCAGGACAAAGTGTCGGGTAAGTATTTTTACGTGATTGTAGCCTCGGTTACGGGCAGGATCCGGGTGAGCAGCACGCCGCCCGACAACTGGGGGGACTGAGAGAGTATGATGCTTAAAGGAGAGCGAGGATTTACCCTGTTGGAGGTGGTAGTGAGCGTGGCTCTCCTGCTGGTGGCTCTGGTGCCGCTGGTGGATTATTTGTCTTTATCCGGCCGCTGGGTCTCTTCCTCCCGGGCAGATTTGACGGCCCTGGAACTGGCGCAGGGCAAGCTGGAAGAGATTAAAAAGAAGCCCTTTACGGAGGTTCAGGCCGAGCCGGCCGACCCCCAGGGAGCCCCTTTACCGTTTGGCGATAATCCTTCTTTTAGCTATCGCGTAGCGGTGCAGCAGGTTAGCCGTTATCTAAAGACCGTCACCGTGACGGTGTTTTACCAGGACGCCGGCGGTTACCGGGAGATGAGCTTGACGGCGGACAAAGGATGGAGGTAAGAGAAGTGAGGGCCGGGGCGGCAGGCTTCACTCTGGTGGAAGTGGTGGTAGCTCTGACGCTATTTGTGCTGGTGTTGGGCGCGGCCCTGGGCCTTTACACTCAAGGAACCCTGATGTACAAACGTCAGGAAATAGGGGTGGAGGTGCAGGAAAACGCCCGCCTGGCCCTGGACAGGATGGTGCGCGAATTGCGCACGGCGCAGCAAATTGATGAGATGACCTCCACCTCCATAAAGTTCACCCTATATGACGAAACCCAAAGTAAATACTACCAGGTCAGATATTACTATGATGCTTCACGGCGACAGCTCATGCGGGAGAAGGACGGCGGGAGCAATCCGGTGGCCGGTTACATACAGGGCTTGCAGTTGGAAAGAGAGCCTCCAGGCGCCAGCCGCGAGGTTTTAATAAAAATCACTCTGGTGGTCGGGGGGAAAGAGGGGAACACCTCCACCTTTACCACCAGTGTGTTTATAAGGGGAGGGTAGGCACCTGAAGGAGGAAAGAGGGCAGGCTTTATTATTTGTAGTGCTGGTGACCTCCCTAATTCTGGTGCTGGTTACCGGGCTTCTAGGAATTGCGGGTCAGCACCGCCGCAATGTCCAGTACCAGAAGCAGCAGGTGCAGGCCTATTATATAGCCGAGGCGGGGATAGAGAGGGTTATGGCGCAAATACGGGAGGATCCCAGCTGGTTGGATAGGTGGAAAGCAGGAGTGGAAGAAGAGGTTTCCGCAGTAGAGGGTCCTTATGCCGGCGGACAGATCAGCAAGGTCACTTTGCACAAGACGACAAAAGATCTAGGTTGGGAAATCGAGATTGTTTCTCAGGGCAAGTTCATGGGCGCCCAGAAAACCTTGAAAGCCAAGTTGCAGTATACCGGCCCCCAGGGGATCGCCGGCGGCTTGAGCCTCTTGCCCGATGCGCAGGGAGTTCTAGACATAAAAGGAAATTTTTCTTTGGATAGTCCGGTAAGCGCCCGGGCCCGATTGCTTTTTAACGGCGACCTGGTGCTTTCGGGTTCTACGGATATTAAAGCCGATATATACGCTTCAGGCAACGTCTCCACCCAGGGCAGCGCTACTAAGATTGAAGGCCAGGTGCACAGCCGGGTGAGCGACCTTCCCCGTTTTCCCGACCTGGATTTAAGCTATTACCGGGCAGAAGCCGAACGCCAGGGCCGGTATTATACAGGTAACCGGGAATGGGAGGGAAAGAGTCTGGCCAGCGGGACCTATTACGTTACAGGAGATCTTACTCTCTCCGGCAGCTATTCCGGCCAGATAACCCTGGTGGCGGAAGGTGAAGTAGAAATACAGGCCGACTCCTCTTACCAGGGAGTGACCCTTATCAGCCTGGGAGATGTACGCCTGAAGGGGAACGGCAGTCTGAAAGGGGTTATCATCTCCCGCGGGAGCTTCGTGCCCGGAGGTTCAGCGGAGGTGGAGGGGGCGGTGGTGGCTAAGGGGTTGGACCTGGGCGGCTCCGGCGGTTCCGGCGGCGGATCGGAGCATTCCGGAGGGGGGCAAGGTGAGACGGGAGGTGGAAGAGGTAATGTTACCCTTAAATACAATCCCCAGTTCGTCCCCGGCGACGCCCTGGCCGGAGTGCTGCCTCAACTCCGGGTTTTACGCTGGTCGGAGAACTTCCCTGTTTTTTAGGGTTTTATTTTGGGCTATTTTCCTGATGGGCGGTGCCTCGGAGACATTATTGTGCCTCGCAGGTAGGGAGGCGGGCGGAGGCGGGCAGGTAAAAGCCGGCCCCATTTTGGTCCTTGGCTGTAACTTCAATATGGAGTGGTCATTGAGCAACCGGCTTTATCTGTGGTACACCACCACGCAGGAAAACAGAGCCGTTTTTGTACTAACCGGCCCATGCCCGAGGGGTACAACCACATAGTGGGAATAAACCCCAAGGCTATTTCCGAACTAACCGGCCATGCCGGGGGCAAACCACTCTCATACCTGCCGGGCACAACCACTTATGAAAATAGGGTTATTTTCGTACTAACCGGATGGGGGTCGGGGTGAATTGGTGCGGCTACCGGATTGGGGACGCAGAGGGCTGGTAGGAGTAGATATAGGCACGGGGTTCATCAAAGCGGTGGCGGCGAGGGGCAGGAGTATTGCCGGGTGGGGGAAGAAAGAGGCGCCTCCCGCCGGTGAGGATCACCTGACGGAAAGGGCGGCCGCCCTGGCGGAAGCCGTGGAGGAGAGCGGCTTTAAGGGCCGCCGGGCCGTAAGCGCCCTGGACGGTGAACGGGTGATTGTGCGCTACTTGCAGCTCCCGCGCATGACCGAGAAGGAATTGCGCTCTGGCCTCCGGTATGAGGCGGACAGGTATCTGCCCGTTGGTACCCAGGATATGGTATTGGACTGCGCTATTCTGGACCCTGAACCGCAGGGCTTGGAGGGACAAATGCTGGTATTGCTGGCGGCGGCTCCGCGAGAATTGGGTCTGGCCTATTACCGCCTTTTTCAAGCGGCAGGTTTGGAGCTGGTAGCCCTGGACCTGGTGCCGCTGGCTCTGTGCCGGGCCCTGGCAGCGCAAATAGAGGGAGAAGCCCTTATTCTAGATTTGGGGAGGAGATCCTGCCAGGTAGTCCTGGTACGGGGCCCCAAGCTCCTTTACAGCCGGAGAATTAATTTAGGGTTTCAGCCGGGTGAGCAGGCGGTCTCCCCGGCGGCCGTTAATCCCCTTTTCCACCTCCCTCAGGAGATAGGGCGATCTATAGAATTCTACCGCTCCCAGGTGGGGAGCGAGTTTAACCCCACCCGCATATACCTTACCGGGGGAGGGGCCTACCAAGAGGGGTTGCAGGATTTTTTGCGCCTGGAACTTAATCTTTCTGTAGAAATAAGCCGGCCCTATGGCCAGGGGCCGGAATTTGCGGTGGCTGTGGGCCTGGCGCTGAGGGAGAGCAGGGTATAGAATGGCTAAAAAGACAGAAACGGTAAAGATTAATTTGCTTCCTGCGGAGGTACAGCCTTACCGCCCTTTATTTAAAGAGCGCAAGCGGGTACTTATGACCTTAGGGGCAGCGGCGGTGTTCCTGCTATATGGTTTCCTGCTGGGGCACACCTGGTTTATCGTAAGGCATCTGAAAGCGGTTAGAACTCAGATGAGCCTTTATCAGACCCAGGAAGAGGAGGCCCGGAAGATCAGGCAAGAGATAGATAACCTCCGCCGGCAAAGGGCGGAATTAGAAAAGCTGGTCCAGAGCAGGCAGAGGTGGTCGGACTTTTTGCTGGCTTTGGCGGCTGCTCTACCCAGGGAGGTCTGGCTCACCAAACTGGAGGTAACGCCGAACCAGGAGATATTGCTTACCGGCCGAGCTTATAATCTGGCTGCGGTGGGCGATTCTTTGCGAGCCCTGCAGAGCATGTCGTTTCTCCAAAGCGTGAAACTGCAATCGGTACAGGCAGCTACGGAGGAAGACAGATCCGTACTGGAATTCACCCTGAAAGCTCTGATAAAACAACCTTGATTTCAAAGCAGAACTAATCAGCCATACCGGCCACATCTTTCCTTCATGCTGGCTGCACCTGCCCGGCACGACCGCACAGGGGAATAGAGCTATTTTCGTACTTAAAGAGGGGGAAACGGCGGTAAGTGGAAGGGAAAAAATGGCGCAACTTAACTCCCAGGGAAAGGATCTTGCTCTTTCTTTTTCTACTGGCGGCGGCCTTAGTATTTGCTCACCGGGTGGTTCTGGGGCGTCAATTGCCCTATTACTTGCAGGTCAAGACCGAACTTGGGGAGGAAAGCCTTGCCTTGAGGGAAGCGCAGAAGGCTGCAGGGGAATTGCCCCTGCTCAAAGAAGAGCTGGCCCGGGCAGAGGCGGAGATGTCCGAGGCTAAAGGCCGGCTGGGTTTAACCCTTAAGGATAAAGAGTCGTTTTTGATCGCCGCCCAACCGCAGGAGGAAGGGGTCAAAGTATTAGCCTTCCAACCTTTGGAAACGGAGAAACGCGGTGATTTTACCGTGCAGCCTTTTCAGGTTTCTGCTGTGGGGACCTACCCCCAAATACAGAATTATATTCACCATCTGGAGCATTTACCGGCTTGGACTCAAATCAGAGAACTCAAGTTGACGGCCAGACCGGGGTCCAAGGGGGAAGTGGAAGCCAGCCTGGTGCTGGACTATTATGATCTGGGAGAGGGAAATAGCGTTACGGGGCAGGCGGTGGCTCTTCTACCGGGAGGCCGAGCTGAGGTATTTTTGCCCCCGGTCGGAGAGAAGCCCGGTGGCCCGGATACTAATATTCCGGAAGGGATGTCCGGCGGTCGGGAACCCTCGACGGGCTCGAACCCACCTGCTACCTCCGGCTCTACTGTGCCTTCAGGCTCTCAGGGTACGGCGGAAGGGGAAGGGTGGCAGGATATCGGCCAGAGCGAGGGGCCGGAATACGCGTTTCCTACGCGCGGATACGGGCGTAGCCGCGCCTCGGCGCCTTGGCTAGAGGGGATTAGGGTTTTGCGCAATGTGGGACCGTTTTATTACCCCGCCGGCCGTAAAATAGCCATAGGAGGTCGACAATTTGAGCACGGTATTGTAGTGGATCTCAGCAGAAACAGGGACCGGGTGGAGGCGGTATTGGACTTACAGGGAGGCTATTTGAAACTCCGGGGTTTTATAGGTGTGGAGGATGGAACGCAAAACAGCACCGGCGGATTGATTTTACGCCTGAAAGGGGATGAACGGGAGATCTTTACCAGCCCTCTTCTAAAACCGGGAGGATATCCCCAGTATGTGGAAGTAAACGTGACCGGGGTAAACCGGTTGATCATACAGGCGGAATGGCAGGAAGCGGGTCCGGGCGATTATGACCGCCTTAGAGCCGCCCTGGCCGATATGTTTTTATCCACCACCTAGAGGAATATTTGACCACATCTTGAATTATACTAGGGATTACTCTGCTATATGCTTATTTCGGTAAAAAGCGGGGAAGGTAAGGGGTGGAGCGATGTTACTGGAACCGGATGATCTGAAAGCCGTGCTGGAGGCTGCCCTGGAGGAGGGCGGCGATTTTGCGGAAATTTTTTTGGAGAGGCGGCGGACAACAGGCATAGGGTGTGAGGATAATAAGATCGAGAGAGTACATTCCGGGCTGGACCAAGGCGCCGGCATCCGGGTCATAAGAGGGGAGAATACGGTCTACGGTTATACCAACGATTTCTCCCGGGAAGGCCTTTTGGAATTGGCCCGGACGGTAGGAAGGGCTGCCGGCGGTAAAGGGGCTAAACCCGAGATCCGGTGGCAGAGGCCTAAGCCGAATTGGGATTTTCAGGTCAAGAAGCGGCCGGATCAGGTGCCGGTAGAGGATAAGGTGGCGCTGGTCCGGCGGGCCAACGAGGCGGCCCGGGCCGTGGATGCCCGGATTGTTCAGGTTAGCGTGGCCTATGGCGATGTGCTTCAGGAGGTAACTATCGCCAATAGTGAAGGCGTACTGGTGGAAGACGAGCGGGTGCGCTGCCGTTTGGTGGTCCACGCAGTGGCTAGCGATGGTAAGATTATTCAGACGGGTTATGAATCCGCGGGAGGGCTAATAGGTTTTGAGCTTTTTGAGGATAATGATCCTGTAGCTCTGGCGCGGAGAGCGGCGGAGAGGGCGGTCCGTATGTTGGAGGCCAGGCCGGCTCCGGCCGGGAGGATGACGGTGGTTATGGCCGGAGAAGCCGGCGGTACTATGATCCACGAGGCGTGTGGACATGGTCTGGAGGCGGACTTGGTGCAGAAGCAGCTTTCCGTCTACGCGGGTAAGAAAGGCCAGCAGGTGGCTTCCCCCTTAATCACCGTCATAGACGATGCCACCTTACCGGGGAAATACGGCTCTTTCCGCTTTGACGATGAAGGCCACCCCGGGCAGAGGACGGTACTTATACAGGACGGAATATTGCAGGATTATATGTATGATTATCTGACGGCGCGGAAAGAAGGGCGCAAGTCCACAGGCAACGGGCGTAGAGAGTCCTATCAAGATCGGCCCATTCCTCGTATGACCAATACTTTCATCGCCCCCGGCAAGGACGATCCCGAGGCTATTATCCGGGAGACGGCGCGAGGCCTGCTGGTAAAGCGTATGGGCGGTGGAC
The DNA here is from genome assembly GCA_049701195.1 of Neomoorellaceae bacterium. Lineage (GTDB taxonomy): Bacteria > Bacillota > DSM-521 > Neomoorellales > Neomoorellaceae > JBNATU01. The sequence continues at coordinate 16,475 of JBNATU010000035.1, read as the reverse complement.
AGGTGAATACCACCAATGGGGATTTTGTTTTCGAGGTGGCGGAAGGTTATTTAATCGAAAACGGGCAAATCGGACCGGCAGTTAGAGGGGCTACCTTAACGGGAAACGGTCCGGAAGTTTTGCAGATGGTGGACCGGGTGGGCAGCGATCTGGGATTCAGCCTGGGTACCTGCGGTAAAGACGGGCAAGGGGTCCCGGTGGGCGATGCCCAGCCCACCATTCGCATCCCGGAAATGGTGGTAGGAGGCATACTGGAGGAAGAGGAGGAAAAAACCTGATGGATTACGCAGCGCTGGCTAAGGAATATCTTTCTCTGGCCCAGATGGTAGTAGAAAAAGCCTCCAAGGGCGGGGCGGAGGCCGAAGCCTTTATCAGCGCCGGAGAGGACTTAAGCATAGAAATAAGGGACCAAGAAATAGAGGCCCTTACCACCGCCCGGGAGCGGGGGCTCGGCCTGCGGGTGATTATAGAGGGCCGGGTCGGCTTCGCCTATACCACGGATTTTAGCCTGCCGGCCTTGGAGGAGACGGTGTCCCGTGCTTTGGCCAATGCCCAGAAAGCTACGCCGGACGAATATAACCGCCTCCCGACCGCCGCGGAGTACGTCGGTCTGGATCTCTTTGATCCGGAGATAGAGAGGAAGCCTTTGCCCGAGAAAATTGAGCTGGCTAAAGAAATCGAACGGCAGGCTAGGGCCAGCGACCGCCGGGTGAAAATAACGGAAAGCTGCTCTTACGGCGACAGCCGCTATGTAGTGGCCCTGGCCAATTCCCGGGGGGTCGCCGCCAGTTATTATGGGGCTAGCTGCGGCGCCAGCATTTTTGTGGTGGCGGTGGAAGGGGAGGAGAGCCAGACCGGCTTCGGGATGGCCTCGTGCTTAAGAATGGCCGAATTGGACCCGGTGAAGATAGGTCGAGAGGGAGCCGAAAGGGCGGTACGCCTGCTGGGCGCCAGGAGGATACCGACCCAGCGGGCCCCGGTAATTTTTGAACCTTATGTAACGGCCAGCTTTTTGGGGGTGATCGCACCGGCCCTGGCGGCCGACGCCGTGCAAAAAGGGAAATCGCTCTTCCGCGGCCGGATGGGCGAGGTGGTAGCTTCTTCAAAAGTGACCCTTATCGACGACGGACGCCTTCCCGGAGGAGTAGCTTCCGCGCCCTTTGACGGCGAGGGTGTGCCTACCGGCCGGACGGTTCTGATACAGAACGGAACCTTACAGTGTTTCTTGCACAACACCTACACGGCAGCCAAAGAAGGAGTCCGCTCCACCGGCAATGGTGCCCGCGGGTCCTTTAAAGCCACCCCGGAAGTGGGTACTACCAATTTTTACTTGGCCGCCGGAGATCGTAAGCCGGAGGATTTGATCCGGGAAGTGTCCCGAGGTCTTTACGTGACGGATGTCTTAGGCATGCACACGGCCAATCCTATCTCGGGCGATTTTTCAGTAGGTGTAGTGGGGCTGTGGATTGAAAACGGGGAGTTTGCCGGTCCGGTGCGGGGTGTAGCTATCGCCGGAAATATGATCGGGCTGCTTAAATCTATTGAGGCAGTCGGCTCGGACCTCACCTTTTTCGGTGCCACCGGGGCGCCTACTATCCGCATCGCCAGCATGAGCATCAGCGGGACATAGCCGGCGTTCCCCGGTTTTTACAGGTCAGGCCTGCTTGGCTTGCGCTCGCTCCAAAAATCCTCGCGGGCCAAACTATCGCTCACCCTCAGGCTCCGGCGGGGTTCCCGGCCCCATCGGCATCCTTGCCGATGGGGCCGGTCTCGGACCTCCTGTACTCGACCCGCCTCCACTTTCAGGCGGAGTTCAAAGCCTGGGCTAGCCGCGAAGGCTTGTTCGCTCGCTTCCAAGCTTAAGGAGGCCTTGTAAGCGAAAACTGGGGATAACTCAGCGGGACATAGGCCTACCCAGATAGACAGGCGTATGGTAAAATATTACCTATGAAGATATTAGTAATACACGGTCCCAATCTCAACCTGCTGGGAACCCGAGAGCCGGAAATTTACGGCCGCACCACCCTGGAGGAGATCAACACCCGGCTGCAAAATATGGCGTATGAAGCGGGTGCGGAGATCGAGTTTTTCCAGTCCAACCACGAAGGCGCTATTCTGGATAAGCTGCAGGAAGCTATAGGAACAGTAGATGCGGTCGTGATTAATCCTGGAGCGCTGGGTCACTACAGCTTGGCCTTGCGCGATGCTCTGGCTGCGGTGGATTACCCGGTGGTGGAGGTGCATCTGTCTAATATTTACAGCCGGGAAGAATTTCGCCACCGTACGGTGACGGCGCCGGTGGTTAAAGGGCAGATCACGGGATTCGGGCTGTTGAGCTACCGGCTGGGGTTAATAGCGGCTTTGGAGCTGGCCAGGGAGAGAAAGAAGGCGGCAGACAGGTGACGCGCCTGGAGCGTCTGCGGTTGTCTTTAGAGCAACAAGGCATCGAAGGATTGCTCGTAAGCAGTCCCGCCAACCGCTTGTATTTGAGCGGGTTTACCGGGGATAGCGGTTTTCTTTTGCTGACGCGGTCGGCCAATTGGCTTTTGACCGACGGGCGGTTTGTCGAGCAGGGTAAAAAAGAGGCTCCGGGCTTTGAGGTAATAGATTTGGGGCAGGAGCCGTGGAAGAAAATGGGCGAAGTGGTGGCGGAAGCGGGGATCAAAGAGCTTTACTTTGAGGAAGAACATCTCACCGTGGCCGCTCACCGCCGTCTTGCGGAGGCGATAGAGGAATGGCCGCGTAAAGTGGTTCTCAAAGCATGTAGCGGCCTGGTGGAGAAGTTGCGCCGGGTGAAGGATGTGGAGGAACTCGAACTTCTGCAGCAAGCCATAGCTATAGCGGATAAGGCCTTTGAGCATATCCTGCCTTACCTGCGGCCCGGATTGAAGGAAAGCGAGATCGCTTTGGAGCTGGAATATTTTATGCGGCGACGGGGAGCGAGCGGGATCGCTTTCCCTACCATTGTGGCCAGCGGAGACCGTTCAGCCTTGCCCCACGGTACGGCGGGAAACCGCGAGCTTCAGGCAGGCGACCTGATAGTGATGGATTTTGGGGCCGTCTATAAGGGTTATCATTCCGATCTGACGCGTACGGTGGTACTGGGACCGGCTTCGGCGGAGCAGCGTAGAGTGTATGAGATAGTCTGGGAGGCTCAGAGACGCGCGCTGGAAGGCTTGCGGGCCGGGGTGCCGGGGCGGGATATAGACGCCTTGGCCAGAAGGTATATTGAGGAGGCCGGCTTCCAGGGCTGCTTTAGCCACGGTCTGGGTCACGGAGTCGGTCTGGAGGTCCATGAGGGGCCCACTTTAAACTTCCGGCAGGAGGAGCCCCTGGAGGCCGGAGCAGTGGTGACGGTAGAGCCTGGTGTTTACCTGCCCGGTTGGGGCGGGATACGCATAGAAGATATAGCCCTGGTGCAGAATGGTAGTTGCCAAGTTCTGACCCGGGCGGCCAAAGAATTTATGGTGCTGTAGGGGGCGAGAAAGGTTTGATTTCCACTAATGATTTCCGGACCGGACTTACGATCGAAGTAGACGGCGAGGTTTACACGGTATTAGAGTTCATGCATGTGAAGCCGGGGAAAGGCGCGGCTTTTGTGCGCACTAAATTAAAAAATCGGCGCACGGGGGCGGTTATCGAGCGCACTTTCCGGGCGGGTGAAAAGGTGAACCGCGCCCATGTGGAGCGGCGTAAAATGCAGTATTTATATAATGACGGGGATACTTACTATTTTATGGATACCGAAACCTTTGAACAGTTTTCTTTGCCGCAGGAACAGCTAGATGAGACAACCAAATATCTTAAAGAGGATATGATTATCGATGTTCTCTTTTACCAAGGGGAGACGTTGGGTATTGAGTTGCCTAACTTTGTGGAACTTAAGGTAGTAGAAACCGAGCCCGGCATTAAAGGAGATACGGCCTCCGGCGGCTCTAAGACGGCGGTGGTAGAGACGGGTGCTGTAGTTCAGGTGCCCCTCTTTGTGGAAGTAGGTGATGTAATAAGAATCGACACCAGAACCGGAGCATATATTGAGAGGGTATAGGGAAAGGTAAAGTAATAAAATAATTTCAAGGAAGAAAAGGGGTGCCTTAAGGTGAGAGATCTACGGAAACGGGTGGCCTATATTCAAGGGCTGATGGAAGGGCTCCAGATGGAGGATAGTAAAGAAGCAAGGGTGCTGCAAGAGATAGTGTCTGTTCTGGAGGATATGGCCGAGGCTCTGCATGACCTCCATGAAGACTACGAAGAGCTAGAAGAATATCTGGAGGATATTGACGAAGACCTTTATGACCTAGAAGACGAGATTTATGAAGGTGACGAAGAAGATTACGAGGATGAAGATGAAGAAGAGGAAGAGGAGGAAGAGGAGGAAGAGGAAGGAGATTATGTAGAAGTAGAATGCCCCAAATGTCATGAAATAGTATGCTTTGATGCCGATGTCTTGGACGATGAGGATGTGGTGGAGGTTACCTGCCCTAATTGTAATGAAGTGGTATTTGTTAATGAAACCGAGGAAGGCAATTTGCTTTCTTTGAGGGAGAGAGAGAACAAAAAAGGCAAAGACAACGCCGATACAGATGACTTATAGCTAACCTACTATGCTCAAGGTACACAACCATATAATGGGAATAAACCCCAAGGTTATTTCCGTACCAAAAGTATAATAAGAGAACATGCTTAAGCCGTTTTGGGGCAAGAAACCCTGACCTGCAGGTCGGGGTTTTATTTTTTTGCATAAAATTGCCAGCAGGATAGTAAACATTATGGCAAGGGGGGAGAGTGTCTTGGCTTACTTTCGGCTTGAGGGTACCGAGGTTCCATCTCCTCTGGCTCAAACGGTAGAAGTGTTGCATCTTCTTCCCGATCACTTAAAGGAGCTTCTTCTGAAGCTACCGTCGTCCATACAAGAGGGGTTAGAAGAAATACGTCTGCGCTGTGAGCGACCGCTTCACCTGCGCTGGGCGGGAGGGGAAGGTTGGGTGACGCCGGCCGGTGAGGTTACTATGGTGCGCAGCGAGGCGTATCAGGTTAGGCACAAGGATATACAGCTTACAGTACAGGCTATAACCAATAATTCCCTTTACGCCCTGGAAAACGAGCTACGTTCGGGCTATGTGACCGTTAAAGGAGGCCACCGGGTAGGCCTGGCAGGTGAAGCGGTGGTGGAAAGAGGAGAAGTGCTCACCCTAAAGAATATCAGCAGTTTGAATATTCGCTTGGCCCGCAGTATAACGGGTTGCGCCCGTCCTCTTCTGCCTTATCTTCTGCGCTCCGACGGCCATCCTTACCATATCTTGTTGCTTTCCCCGCCGCGCTGCGGCAAGACCACCCTTTTACGCGACCTCATACGCTATTTCAGCCTGGGGGTACCGGAGCTCGGACTGCCGGGCCTGAATGTCGGGGTGGTGGACGAGCGTTCGGAAATTGCCGGGTGTTACCAGGGTGTGCCCCAACTGGACGTAGGACCGCGCACCGATGTGCTGGACCGTTGCCCCAAGGTAAGGGGGCTTCTCATGCTGGTCCGCTCTATGGGCCCGGAGGTGGTAGCCACTGATGAAGTGGGCGAGCCGGCGGAGTTGGAGGCTCTCAAGGAAGTGTTGCACGCGGGAGTTACCTTGCTGGCCAGTGTACATGCTTCCGGCGTGGAGGAGTTAAGAAGACGGCCGGGATGGCTGGGGTTGCTGGAACAGGGAGTATGGCAGCGCCTGGTAATATTGGGCCGGAGGTTGGGCCCCGGTACGGTGGAAGCTGTGCTGGAAGGCAGGGAATATAGAGATTTGCTGGCCGGCCCTCGCAGGTTTTTACCCGCGGCGGGGGGTCCAGGTGGGGGGGAAGCCAGGTGTTAAAACTGGCAGGCGCAGGAATGGTGATCTTGAGCTGCGGGTTCCTGGGTTTAGGTGTTTCCCGGGCCTATTTCACCCGGCCGGAAGAATTGCGGTCCTTGGGCACAGGGCTAAAAATGTTAGAGACGGAGATCGTTTATGCGGCTACCCCCCTTCCTCTGGCCTTGGCCAGAGTTGGGGAGCGATTATCAGGGCCCGTGGCTGCTCTTTTCACTACTGCTGCCAGAGTTTTACAGGAAACTCCGGGTGTCCCGGCCGCCCAAGCCTGGGAACAGGGGATGGCCGCCTTGAGGCGGGAAAGCGTCCTTACGCCCGCAGATTTGGATATTTTAAGCAGCTTGGGGCCGGGGCTAGGGGTTTCCGGACGGGAAGATCAGGTGAAAAACTTGGAACTGGCCCGGCAGCATTTGAGCCGTCAGTTGACCGCTGCGGTAGAGGCGGCTAACCGCCAGGGGAAAATGTGGCAGACTCTAGGTTTTCTCTTAGGCGTAGCCCTGGTCCTGTTAATGTACTGAAGGGAGAGAAAGAGATGTTAGCAGTGGATGTCAGTTTGATTTTTCGCCTGGCTGCCCTGGCCATTATCATTACTATCTTCTATACCTTTCTAAAACAGGCCGGCCGGGATGAATATGCTTATATGACCTTATTGGCGGGACTGGCCATTGCTCTGCTCTGGGTGATCCCCGTCATTATGGAACTCTTTAACGCTGTGCGGGCCGTCTTCCAGATCTACTGAGGGGAGGAAGGCGGGTGTGGATATTTTCCCCATCGTGGGTTTAGCCCTCACAGCCACGCTCATTATTGTGGTGATAAGGCAGGCCCAGGCCCGTGAGACGGCCTTGCTTATAAGCCTGGTGACGGGCGCAGTAATCTTCCTCCTCCTTTTTGATAGAATCGGGGCAGTCATCCAGGTTCTTACCGACCTTTCCGACCGTGCGGGCATTAACCGTTTTTACCTTACTACGGTGTTAAAAATAATCGGCATAGCCTATGTAGGCGAATTCGGGGCGCAGGTTTGCCGGGATGCCGGAGAAAACGCCGTAGCCAGCAAAGTAGAACTGGCCGCTAAAGTGCTTATAATGGCCCTGTCCCTACCCATTATGGTGGCCATCTTAGAGAGTATGGTGAAGCTATTGCCCTAGGGACCGGAAGTGGAACAGAAAGCAGGTGAAAAAAATGAAAACCCGGGTGTTGACTGCGGTTATCCTGTGGGCCGGCTTTTTGTTCCTCCTGCCCCTTCCTAGCAGGGCGCAAGAGACTATTCCGGTACTCCGGGCGGAGGAGCCGGAGATCGGCGCGGTGCTGGAGCAGCATTTAGAGGAACAGGTACGCAGGCTAAATATAGACAGCCTGGACAAGTATTTAAGGGCCCTGCAAGAAGAGGTAGGCTCCTATATGCCTTCCTTGAGCTGGCGTGAGATGTGGCAGAACTTGCGAGAGGGGCGTCTACCGGTGGAGCCGGGGGAGGTATTGCCCGGGCTGGGCCGCTATTTCTTGCGGGAGGTCTGGGCCGGAACGAAGCTTCTCGGCCAGTTGGTAATTCTGGCGGTAGCGGCGGCGGTATTGCAGAATTTGCAGGCTTCACTGGGCGAGGGCACGGCCGGTAAGGTAGCCCATGGTATAGTCTTCTTGGCCCTGGCGGGTATGGCTTTAACCTCCTTCACCTTAGCCGTAGAAGCGGCCAGCCAGGCCATCGACCGTATGGTCAGCTTCTTTCAATCCCTTTTACCTGTACTGGTGACTTTACTGGCCGCCAGCGGAGGCTTGACCAGTTCTTCCTTGCTGCATCCCGTGCTCATTTATAGTCTGACCATTGCCCAAACTGTAACACGCAATACCATATTTCCCTTAATTTACTGCGGCGCCGTTTTAAGCGTGATCGGCCAGATCTCCGACCGTTTTCCCATTAACCGGCTGGCAGGATTGTTACGGCAGTTTTCTCTGGCGCTGCTGGGACTTATGCTTACCCTCTTTACCGGGGTACTTTCCGTTTACGGCATTGCCGGTTCGGTGGCCGACGGTATAGGGTTGAGGGCGGCCGAGTTTGCCACTTCCGCCTTTGTCCCGGTGGTGGGGAAAATCCTTTCCGATGCGGTGAGTACCGTGGCCGGTGCTACTCTTATGTTGAAGAGCGCTGTGGGCTTAGCAGGAGTTATTATCATCTTTTTTACGGCTACCTTCCCCCTCCTTAAAATTGTTTCTTTAGCGCTGATATACCGCATGGCGGCGGCCTTGGTACAACCCTTCGGGGAAAGCCAGTTGTCCGATGCTCTAGAGAGTATGGGTGGGGCGCTGCTCCTGGTTTTCGCCTGCCTCATAGCTGTGACCTTAATGTTTTATCTGAGTATAGGCGTAGTGGTATTGCTGGGCAATCTCATAGTGGCGTTGCGAGGGTAGGTGAGGCGGTTGCTCCGGATAATCGGGGAGATAGTGCGCCAAGTGGCTCTCATCGGCATTCTGGCAGGGCTCTTGGAAATGCTGTTGCCCCAACGGGCCATGGGCAGATATGTACGCTTGGTGCTCGGGCTCTTCGTTTTAGTAGCTATCTTATCTCCCTTGGCGGAAATCTTGAGACGGGGTGAGGTTTTGGATGTCGTGGCCTGGGATTTGCGCCCTGATAATTGGCGAGAAAGCTCTTTTGACCAGATTCAGACCTGGACGGCAGCCGGCGAGGAGACAGCCCTGAAGATTTTTCGGCAAAGGGTAGCCGGGCAGATGCGGTCCCTGATCTCGCTCATGCCGGGAGTTAAAACAGTCGAAGTGGAGGTAGAAGCGGAGAGAGAAAAAACTGGAGGTGCGAGAATTTCGGGGGTGGTAGTCACCGTAGAACTGGATAAAGGGGATAAGACCCTATCGGATGAGCCCCAGGCCTTCGGGACCGGGCCGACCGCCCGCACCGGCGAGGTCGGGAAGGCAGAGGATTTGACAGCTAGGATTAAACAGACTCTAGCCTTCTTTTACGGCTTGGAGCCTGAAGTTATAGTAGTGCAAGGGAGGTGAGGCCAATGAGCAAAGAGTCTCTTCTTAAAGGTTTGAGGTTACCGGGAAAGCCCCCGTGGTATTTCTGGTTGGGCGTAAGCGTGCTGGTGTTGGGCACTCTGCTGGTGAGCGTGAGCAACCTGGTGGACCCCGGCAACCGGAAATCCGGGACCAACCTTTCGGCACCGGAGATGGCTGCACGGGAGAACGCGCAGGAAGGCGAACTTTTCACCGTTGCCCGGGCTCTAGAGAGCGAATTGGAGGCTATTTTGGAGCAGGTGGAAGGAGCCGGAGCGGTCAAGGTTAGCGTGTCCTTGGCGGCCACTCCCGTTAAGGAATATGCTACCAATACCAAGGCTACCAAACGCAATACCGAAGAAAAGGATAAGACCGGTGGGAGCAGGGTTACTACGGAAACCAATGAGGACGGACAATTGGTACTGGCCCGCAGCAATACTCTGCAAGGGGAAGAGCCGGTAGTGGTGCGGGAATCCAAACCCCAGATTCAAGGTGTGGTAGTGGTCGCCGAGGGAGGTAGTGATCCGGTGGTAAGGGCTCGTCTAACGGAAGCGGTACAGACGCTATGGGCTCTGGCTCCTCACCAGGTACAGGTCTTGCCCATGCGTCGCGAAAAATAGAAGCGAAAAGTAAAAGCCCATCCTGAAAAGAGGAGGAAAGAGCATAATGCGTATAAAGATAGACGAAAAGTTGCGGGTACTGATAGCGCTGGTGTTGACCTTTGGAGTGTTGGCCTATCTGGTGCAGGGAGAGCAGCGGGCGACCCGCCCGGCGGGCACGGAGGCCCCTGGAGAGGGTCCGGCGAAACAAGCAGTCCGCCAGGAGGGCACTAAGGATTTGACTAAGGTGACCGTTCAAGCGGCCCCACCCTCCGGGCTGGAAATAAAGGCGGAAGATATTATGAAAGATGCCGGGAATAAAGCCGGCCAGGGGGGTACAGCCTTCTTTGTGGAGTACCGCCTGGAACGCGACCGCCGGCGTAGTCAACAGATAGAGCTGCTCAAACAAATCCTGGATAACCCTAATGCCGGCGGTGAAGGCAAGCAAGAGGCCCAAAAGAGATTAGTAGATTTGACTAAACAAATGGATTTGGAGCTACAGTTGGAAAAGCTTATTGTAGCCAAGGGATACCGGGAAGCAGCCGTATTTATCCAGCCGAATGCCGTAAATGTGGTTGTAATGGCGGATAAGTTCAATGAAGAGGATGCCAATAAGATCGGGGACCTGGTGGCTCGTTCCACCGGACGCCCGAAAGAGCAGATCAGTATCATACCCCAAAAGTAGCTCACTATGTTATAATGACGGTGGGAGATAAAACCGGGGAGAGAGTCTGAATGGTGCGGAAAGGTCAGCTAGAAGACGAAGTTAGTAAAGCCTTGATGAAATTTGAGAAAGAATATTTAGGCCGAGGCCCTCAAGAAGTTAAGACTTTTATTCTGGAAGATCAGATCTACATTCGCCTAAAGGGCGTTTTGACACCGGCGGAACAACATTTGGCCCAGACTCAAGAAGGGAAAATATTGATTAAAAAGATAAGGACTCAGCTTCTGGAAAATTCCCGGCCGGTGCTGGAGAAGATGATCCGAGACTATACGGGGCAAAATGTTGTTAGTCTGCATACCGATATAAGCACTATTACCGGAGAGCGGATTATGGTGTTTACTCTAGACGATGACCTGGAAGCCAAGTTGACCAAATGAGTGCTTCACCCGGCGCATCCCCAGTTTTGTCCCGAGGCCTGCTTGGCTTACGCTCGCTCCAAAAACCCTCGCAGGCCAAACTATCACTCAGCCTCAAGCTCCGGCGGACTTCCCGGCAAATTCGACATCCTGTCTCAGTTGCCGGCCTCGGCCATCCGTGGCCTCGTGTCCGCCTCCGCTTTCGGCTTCGTTAAGTTTGGCTACCGCTCGGGTTTAGTCGCTTACTTCCAAGCCTAAGCAGGCCTGCCCTGTAAAAAGTGGGGATACGCCAGGTGCTTCACCCATTGTGCGCCAGTATGGTGGTAGTTTATAATAGGTCTATGAGATGGGGAGCTTTCCTCTAAAAAAGCCGCAGGGGAAGGTTCAACATCCTGGGGGGTCCGCTGGCCGGCGGTTGGTCTTGGGAGAAGAAGAACCGCCGGATAGTAGACCAACAGGTGTACTTGAGTTAAGAAGTGCATCTGTTGGTCTTTTTATTTATTTTTAGTGTCGGAGGAAGGTGGTAAGGTGATAGACGACCTGCGAGAGAACAATGTTATAATATTGGGTCCCAGCCCCTGTGAAACGGCAGCCGACATGCTGAAGAGTAAGATCTTCTGGGATATAGTCCGGGAGTTCCTGCGCCAATTGGAGGAGCGTAGAGCGCCTGAGCTGGAGGCGCTCCAAGGTTTTCGTTCTTCCGAGGGTGATTATGATCTTGAGGCTTTTACCGACCTGTTGCTATTGCTGACCGATTATAGACCGGATGAAATTATCCGACAACAGCCTTCTTATGCTGAAGTCTTGGCTAATGGTTCCCTGCTTTATGACTTTATCGAGGGCTTATACAACTTTTGGCGCAAACATCCGCGCTTCCTAATAATTGATGACGGGCAGCACCATATGGGAGAAACGGCGAGCGATCACCAGAAGTTCATTAAACTGAATGAGAGGTTTAAGAATCTGGTGTTGGAAACCTACCGGAAGATCTGTGCCAACTTGATGGATAAACTTCCCCGAGTTTACCGTCAGCTACCGTGTGGAGCAGGAGTAGGCATTCTGGCGGAAAGAATACCCTGGGACCTGCCTGGAGAAGAATATGCTGTTTTGGGGGAAATCCCTTTTATACGTCTGGCAGTAATTGAACCTCCCCTGGTATATTATCCGAAGCGCAATTATCGGAAAGGGGCGTTCGCCCCTGTGGCGGAGAATCCCTTATGGCGAGCCCAATTCAAAGTTAAAGATTGGATTTGTTATCCGGCCAAAGTGGGTGACATGTTGATCTTTATCTATTTTCATAAGCGGTATTTACCCTTAGGCGCCAGTCTGGCCAACTTGTTCGAACTGGCGTCACCCAAAGAAATTTACGGGCAGCGACCTGAGGGTATATTGATTTTTGGTGTGGATCAGGAAATACTGGGTAAACGGCAGACCGGCTATTATGAGGACAAGAAGGCAGGTGTGGTAGTAGGTTTCGTGGCACGGAGCGATGAAGTGGACTACTTTGGGTACTTCAAGAAGATGGCTCTCACCCTCCACAATCTCGTGGCCATCGAGCGCGGCTATTTACCTGTTCATGGGGCCATGGCCCGGATTATACTCCGTACCGGGGAGAGCGCTAATGTGGTGTTGGTGGGAGATAGCGGGGCGGGAAAATCGGAAACGCTGGAGGCCTTCCGGGTTTTGGCCGATGAATATCTGCGCAAGCTGATCATAATTTTTGACGATATGGGGTCCTTGCGTTTGGAACGTCAAGGCAGGGTAGTTGCAGTGGGCACGGAGATCGGCGCTTTTGTGCGCTTAGATGACCTGGCGCCCGGCTTTGCCTACGAAGAGATAGATCGAAGTATTTTTATGAATCCCCATAAAAAGAATGCCCGCCTGGTAATACCTATAACCAAATATCAGGATGTGATCGCCGGCTACCCGGTGGACCTGTTCCTGTACGCGAATAATTACGAGCCGGTAGATGAGAATCATCCTTATATCGACCTGTTTACCGACGTAGAAACCGCTTTAGAAGTTTTTAGCGAGGGCTCCCGATTGTCTAAAGGTACCACCGATGAAGAAGGGTTGACCCATACTTATTTCGCCAATCCCTTCGGTGCTCCGCAAAAGCGGGAACAGCATGACGCGTTGGCACGCCAATACCTGGGCCGGATGTTGGCCACGGGAGTGCGTGTGGGACAGATGAGAACCCAATTAGGTTTACCGGGATATGAGATTAAAGGCCCGGAAGCGGCGGCCAAGGCGCTTTTTGATTTTATCACTCAGAACAAGCGGGGGGTCTAAAGACGGTATGGATGTGCAGGTACAATTAGAAGTAAAAGTTTTTTGGGAAAAGGACAGGCCGGAGAAATTATATTGGTTGTTGAAAGAGCTTAGCCTTCAGGAATGGCAGGCCATGATACAAAGACTGGAAAGGTTGGAGCCTCATCTGGTGTTATCCGCTTTTAACTTTAAAGATAGCGAGGAGGAGGAAAGGCTAGATAGATGGTTTCAGAAGCGGATGTATTTAGAAATGACCGGTCAGGATATAGAGGATTAGAAATATAATGTATACATTTTGCCTATATATTGCTTACCGAGCCTTACCTCACGTATAATAGGCCAAGGTGTAAATAATATCTAGCGCGCGCTGAGGCAGGCCCGCGGTCCGGCTGGACGGTGCGGGTTGATAAAGGAGGTAAAGCCGATTTGGCGGCAGTAAAACTTACAGATACTACTCTGCGCGATGGACATCAGAGTTTATGGGCTACGCGCATGACCTTGCAGGATATGTTGCCCGTCCTGGAAAAATTAGATAGTGTGGGCTACCACTCCTTGGAGGTGTGGGGCGGGGCTACGTTCGATGTCTGCCTGCGCTATTTGGATGAAGATCCTTGGGTGCGCCTGCGCACCATCAAGAAATATGTGCGGCGTACGCCTCTCCAAATGCTCCTCCGGGGCCAGTCGCTGGTGGGCTACCAGCACTATCCCGATGATGTGGTAACCGCTTTTGTCGAAAGAGCGGTAGGGAACGGCATCGATATTATCCGCATTTTTGATGCTTTGAATGACCTGCGCAATATGGAAGTCCCCATTAGGGCGGCCAAAAAAGCGGGTGCCCATGTGCAGGGGACGGTAGTATATACTATCAGCCCTGTGCATACTACAGAACATTATCTCCAGGTGGCCCGCGAATTGGAAGCCATGGGCGTTGATTCCATTTGCATTAAGGATATGGCCGGATTACTGGCGCCTTTCACGGCCTATGAACTGGTAAAATTGTTTAAGGAAAACTTAAGCGTTCCCATACAGTTGCACAGCCATTATATCGGGGGCCTGGCTTTAGGAGCTTACCTGGAAGCGGTACAGGCGGGAGTAGATGTGGTGGATACGGCTTCGACTCCTCTGGCTTTCGGAGCTTCTCAGCCGCCGGTAGAGACCGTGGTGCGGGCGTTGGCCGGAACTCCTTGGGATACCGGTTTAGACTTGCATCTGCTTTTTGAGATTTCCAGGTACTTTGATGATCTGCGGAGGGAACTGGGTTACGAACGAGGAGTGACCCGGCTGACCGATATGTGGGTCTTTGAGCACCAGGTGCCCGGAGGTATGATATCCAACTTAGTGAACCAGCTCAAGGAGCAGAAGGCGGCCCACCGCATTAACGAGGTGCTGGAGGAGATTCCCCGGGTCCGCGCCGAGCTGGGTTACCCTCCCTTGGTCACTCCCACCAGTCAGATAGTCGGTATCCAGGCGGTTTTAAATGTTTTGTTGGGAGATAGGTATAAGGTGGTGCCGGAAGAGGTTAAGAATTATGTAAGAGGATTCTATGGTCGGCCTCCGGCCCCTATAAGCGAGGAAGTGAAGCGCAAGATCATCGGGGAGGAGGAACCTATTACCGGGCGTCCGGCCGATTACCTGGAGCCCCGGCTGGAGCAGGCCCGCAAGGAAATAGCGGATTTGGCGGAAAGCGAAGAAGACGTGGTTTCCTATGCCCTCTTCCCGCAGGTGGCTCGCAAGTTCCTGGAGAACAGGCGCTTGGGAAAGCTCCAGCCCGGGCGTCGTCCGGCGCCGCAGGCGCCTACCGCTCATAAGGAGGTGAAAGATACGGTGGATCTAAAAGATATTACCCAGCTCATTAAAGCTCTGGAGGAGACCGGAGTAACCGAACTCAGCCTGGAAAGCGAAGGAGTTAAAATCAACATCAAAAGAGGGCTTACGCCTTCCGCGTCGGTAGCCGAGATAGCTGCTCCTGCGGAAAAACAAGTGCTATCGTCTCCGGCTAAGGAGGAAATGCCCCCGGCCGGCGAATTGATAGAGATACGGGCGCCTATGGTGGGCACGTTTTACCGGGCACCGGCTCCCGATGCTCCGCCCTTCGTGGAGGTGGGCACTAAGGTTAAGCCGGGTCAGACCCTTTGCATTATCGAAGCCATGAAGCTTATGAATGAGATAACTGCGGACGTAGCAGGGCGGGTGGTGGAGATCCTGGTCGAGAACGGCCAGCCGGTAGAATACGGGCAGATCCTCTTCCGCCTGGCAAAGGAGTAGCGGCCGTGTTCAGGAAAATATTGATTGCCAATCGCGGGGAAATAGCGGTGCGCATTATCCGGGCCTGCCGGGAGCTGGAGATCAAGACGGTAGCGGTATTTTCCGAAGCCGATAGGAATTCTCTACATGTAAAGCTGGCCGATGAGGCCATCTGTATTGGGCCGCCCTCGCCGGGGCGGAGCTATCTTAACATACCCAACATCATCGCTGCGGCTCAGATTGCCGGGGCCGACGCCATTCACCCCGGCTACGGTTTCCTGGCGGAGAACGCTTATTTCGCCGAAATGTGCGCCACTTCCGGATTTACCTTCATAGGGCCTTCACCCCGCTCTATTCAGCTTATGGGAGATAAAGCTGCGGCGCGGGCCACCATGATAGCTGCCGGAGTTCCGGTGGTGCCGGGTTCCGAGGGAGTAGTCAAGGATGTGGACCATGCCCTGGCGGTGGCCAAGGAAATCGGCTACCCGGTGCTGGTGAAGGCTGCGGCAGGCGGCGGGGGCCGGGGTATGCGGGTGGCCCAGAATCCGGCGGAGCTGCGCCAGGCGGTTCAGACGGCGCAGCAGGAGGCGGAAGCTGCCTTCGGTAACGCTCAAGTCTATCTGGAAAAGTATATTGAGGAACCGCGGCATATTGAGTTTCAAGTTCTGGGCGATACCCATGGGCACTTAATACATCTAGGAGAGAGGGATTGTTCCTTACAGCGGAGGCACCAGAAGATTTTGGAGGAAGCCCCGTCCACTGCGTTAACCCCGGAACTGCGCGAAGAGATGGGCCGGATGGCCCTTAAGGCTGCGGCTGCTGCAGGCTACTTCAATGCCGGGACGGTGGAGTTCTTACTGGATAAATATGGGAAATATTATTTCATTGAAATGAATACCCGCATTCAGGTAGAGCACCCGGTTACAGAAGAGGTAACCGGCATCGACCTGGTTAAGGAACAGATCCTCATCGCGGCCGGAGAAAGGCTATCTTACCGGCAGGAAGATATTCAAATTCGAGGCCATGCCTTGGAGTGCAGGATAAATGCCGAAGATCCCGCCCATAATTTCCGCCCAACGCCGGGCCGGGTGGAGCGCTATCATGCGCCCGGCGGGTTCGGTGTGCGGGTGGACAGCGCTCTGTATGCCGGGTACGAGATACCCCCTTTCTATGATTCTCTTATCGCCAAGGTGATCGCCTGGGCGCCCACCCGGGCGGAAGCCATTATGCGCATGCGCGGAGTGCTGCAAGAAATGGTTATAGAAGGGGTGACTACTACTATTCCTTTTCATTTGAAAATCATGGATAACGCCTTTTTCCGGCGGGGTGAAATATATACGAATTTTATCCAACGTCGGCTGTCGGAATAGATGTCAGGATCCAGTGCTGACGCATCAAAAAGGGAGGCCTTGAGGTGGTTGAATAAATAAGAGGT
>JBNATU010000034.1:0-27689 GCA_049701195.1 Neomoorellaceae bacterium | reverse complement strand
TTCCTGCTACCTATGGTAATCTATCCCTTTTTCCTAGATTTATTTTACTGCTACAACAAAAGGCCGTATAAAATTTCATTGGGTAAGGGCAAGAGAACGAGTATGCGATAAAGAAAAAAAGAGATCTCGCGTCTTGACAATTTGGGCTACGGTACGGCCCCAGTAAGTATATGATAAATAAAAAAGAGATCTCACCTATCTTAAGCGGGCCAGTAAGTTAAGTTTGCGGAACGTCCGTATGCGATAAAGCAAAAGAGACCTCACCGAAACAAAAAAATGGTTGCCAAATAGAGTAAACTATTATATAATGTATACCAAGCTTCCATCCCAAAGATTGTTTGATGATTTCTCGTTTTAGTGTACACCAAATATAGTGTACACCACACCATTATTCAAATTTGACACCGTGGGGGAGCTAGAAACGGCTGAGACGGGAGAAACACTCCCGAACCCCTTGAACCTGACGTGGGTAATCCCACCGTAGGGAACGGTTGTCGCAGATGCGGAGCCGGCCTACGCCGGCTATTTTGTTTTGTATTACCTTGTGCTTTATTGTCTTGTGCTTTATTGTCTTGTCGGTATGTCATTTTGTGTCGGCCTTTCACCTGAATGACATGACCATATCCTCCAAAAGCGCTGCGGTCATCGGGATACAGCAGCCAAGCTTGTCCGCTGTATCCTTTGACAACTATACAAATCAATATCCAAAAATAACCATAAAAGGGGGTATCTTAGGTTATGCAGGCTTTCTCCAATCCCGTTCCAGATGTAAAGGTCAGCCGTCTTATAATTAAGCACTATTTAAAAGATCTGGAAACTGCTGTAATATCTGACGCAATCGTGGTCGGCGGTGGACCATCCGGTCTGGTCTGTGCCCATACCTTGGCCAATTGGGGTTATAAGGTTACGGTGCTCGACCGCAGGCTGGCTCCCGGTGGCGGTATTTGGGGAGGCTCAATGGGCTTCAATAAAGTCATTCTGCAGAAAGACGTAGCTGAAATCCTGGATGAATTCCGCATCCCCTACATCGAGGACGAAGAAGCTCTAGTGGTACCGTCAGTAGCTCTAGCTTCAGGTCTAATACTCGCGGTAGCCTCCCACCCAAATATAAAACTGTTCAACCTTATTACGGTAGTAGATCTACACGCTACTGGCGATCGCATCTCAGGTGTAGTGGTCAACGATAGCGCCATAGAGCTGCAAAAACTGCATGTAGATCCCATGGTCCTGACCGCCAAGGCGGTATTGGATGCTACCGGACACGAAGCGGTGCTGGTCAATCTTTACCGTAGCCGGGTGGATATAAGTGTCACCCGAGAGCACTTCATGAACGCAGAAAGAGGTGAAGAAGACGTAGTGGCAAACACCAAGATGTTAGCTCCCGGCCTCTTTGTAGCAGGAATGGCCGCAAACAACGTCGGCGGTGGCTGCAGAATGGGGCCAATCTTTGGCGGCATGTTGCTCTCGGGCAAAAAAGCAGCTAATCTCATACAAGAGTATATAAGGTAGCGGACCTCCGGTAGGAGACATGAACAAATTTCTTACCGCGCGGTATTAAGCGGTATTAATCAGGTGCTTCCGAAACAAGTATGATTTTCCTCCGGCCGAAGCTTGGTCTCTCGAGGGATCTTAGGCTTACGGGGGAATACGGGGGAAGGAAAAATCAAAGATGATTACAGCCTTTAGCCCGCAAGCAGTTGCCGAGTCTTGCTTCGGAAGTACCTATTAATCAAGATGTTAATCAAGATGGAGGATTAAAAAATGAAAATCTAAGAGAGCGAGAGATAGAGGAAGATTTAAGTAGAAAATTGAGATGGGGTAAGAATTAAACATAATAGAGTAAAGGCTCGGAAGCAGAAGCAAAAATAAGCCAAAGCACAAAAATAACAAAACTAATATCCCTTTTTCTGAAGAACAACTTAATTAATAACCTAAATTCTAAATGGTTTTTTATCATTTCTGCCCTCCGGGCCTTGTACTCTTTCCCCCTCTCCTGGGGAAGTCCTAAAGCCAGCATATCCCTTTTCTCCAAGGCCGTTAGGGCTTCTTCAAAAAACTGCAAGTCTTAATCTCTATACGAAATCACTTTAGCTATACTACCAGTTTCCCGCCGCGGGCAGCAGCAATATATTCCATGCAGTACTCATCCCAGCCGACCAGAGCTTTGGCAGCAGCGAGCAAAGACATATGAGTTACAGGTGCTCCGCCTACTATAATCTTCACCCGGTCCCGGTAGGGGGATAGCGCCTCTACGGTCTTTTTCATCTGCGGCATGGTGGAGGTAAGCAGCGCTGAAATGCCCAAAGCTTCAGGCTTGTGTTCCTCTACCGCCCGTATGAACTTCTCCGGCGCTACATCGATCCCTAAGTCTACAACCTTAATCCCCGCTCCCTCCATCATCATAATGACCAGGCTCTTCCCTATATCGTGCAAATCCCCCTTAACGGTGCCGATGACCATGGTGCCCTTCCCTTGGAGGGCGTCTCCGCTAACCAAAGGTTTGACCACGTCCATGCCGGCATGCATGGCCCTGGCCGCTATTAAGACTTCAGGTACATACACCTCGTTGTTCTTAAACTTCACCCCTATGACGTTCGTGGCGGCGATCAACCCTTCATTGATGATGGTGGTGGGGTCCAGGCCCTCCTCTAAGGCCTTGCTCACTGCCGATAGCTAGTCGCGAAGCTGCCTCTTCTCTGGGTCCAGGCCCTCCTCTAAAGCCTTGCTCACCCCCTCCCGCACCTTGTTGGCGTTCCCCGCCATCAGGGCTTCCCTAATCTCTTCCAGTACGGCCATTTTCGTCTCCCTCCCAACAGCTAAGAGTTATCCGTTTTATGCGTCCGTGTCTACAGCGTAACTCCCGTTTTGAATAGGGCTATTTCCCGAAAGCCCATCTCCTCCGCCCTGACCCGCCTTCCGGAAGCCACCTCCAATACAAGCTCCAGAAGGCATCTGGCCAGGCTCTTCATATCCTTCCCTTCCAGTATCCGCCCGGCGTTGAAGTCAAACCAGTGGGGCTTGCGGTGGTAAACTGGGCTGTTGCTGGCTATCTTCACCGTGGGCACGCAGGTGCCGAAGGGCGTCCCCCGGCCGGTGGTGAAAAGTATGAGCTGGCAGCCGGCCGCCGCTAAAGCGGTGGAAGACACCAGGTCGTTCCCCGGCGCGCTTAAAAGGTTAAGCCCTCGCACCCGGGTTCGGTCACCGTAGGAGAGCACGTCCACCACACTTGAGTTCCCGCCCTTCTGCACGCACCCCAGGGATTTCTCTTCCAGGGTGGTTATGCCCCCTTCTTTGTTCCCGGGTGAAGGGTTCTCGTATACGGGCTGCCCGTGGTCTATATAGTATTTCTTCCAGCCGTTTATGAGTTCTACTATTCGGGTGAAGAGGTCTTGGTCAAGGGCCCTGTCCATGAGTATGGTCTCCGCTCCGAACATCTCGGGCACTTCGGTGAGTACGGCCGTGCCCCCCCAGGCTACTACTTCTTCGGCCACGAGACCTACCAGGGGGTTGGCGGTAATGCCGGAGAAGGCGTCTGAACCGCCGCATTTTAGCCCTATTTTGAGTTCGCTTCCGGGGAAGGGCGCCCGGCTGGCCCTGCCGGCCTGCTCCGCAAGTTCTTGAAGGAGCCTAAGACCTTCTTCTATCTCGTCGCCGATTTCCTGAGCTATCAAAAATTTTACCCGTCCGGGGTCGTAGTCCCCCAGGACTTCCTTAAATTCTTCTATCCGGTTGTTTTCGCAGCCCAGGCCCAGGACCAGCACCCCGGCCGCGTTGGGGTGGTGGCATAAGGAGCTTAGGAGCTTCTGGGTGTTTTGGTGGTCTTGACCGAGCTGGGAGCAGCCGTAAGGGTGTTTTAGGGCGTGGATGCCGTCAAGGCTTGCGGCCTTTATCTGCCGGGCCGCCAGGTCGGCTAGGTTTTCCGCCAGCCGGTTTACGCAGCCTACGGTGGGTATTATCCATATTTCGTTCCTTATGCCTACTGAACCGTCGGGTCGGGGATAGCCCAGAAAGAAGGGCTCTTTGTCCGTAAGCTGTGGCTTTATGCTTACCAGGCGGGGATGGTAGGCGTAGTCTTTTAGGTCCTCAAGGCCGCTTTTCAGGTTGTGGGTATGCACCCACTGGCCGGGTAGGATGGTCCGGGTGGCCCGGCCGATAGGATGCCCGTATTTTATTACTTCCCCTCCTTCTTCGATGCGGGTGACGGCGAATTTGTGGCCGGCTTTTACGGGCTCGAGGAGGGTTATCTTAGGGTCTCCTACTTTTACTGTTTCTCCGGCTTTAAGGCCGGTTAAGGCTACGGCTACGCTGTCCCGTTCATTTAAGAGTAAGGCTTTCTGCATGAAGCGCTTCACCTCTAATGGGGCCGGCAGGCCGGCTGAATTGCAGGCAGATATAAAGGGAGTGTGGGGCAGCTTTCTTCGTGTTCCTTAAAAGTACGGCCTAAGCCCCTTCTTAAGTTCTTATGCTTCTTTTTACGCCTCTTTGGCTAAAGCTTTGGCTAAAGCTTCTTTGCGGCCTCTTCTACTCCATTATCTATTATGTCCTTAAGGTGCCGGGAAAGGAGGTCGGCCAGGCCGGGTAGGGAGGTGAGGTCCTCTCCCCAGATGTCGCTCCTTTTTAGTATACAAGCGGCTACTTCTCTCAGGCTCCCGGGAGTGCCGTCATATCTCTGCCAGGCCTGCTGCCAGAACTTAAGCGCTTCAGGGTCGTCTTCCAGGTTGAATTCTCCTTTTGACCTGCGACCCGTAAAGTTGCGGCCGCTCATTTGGCCTTCCTTGAAGAGATAGGCCAGTGCGGCCAGGGAAAACACCAGCCTTACCGGCAGATTCCCTTTCTTCTCCCAATATCCTATCACGGAGGGCAGAACCCGGGTGCGGTATTTGGAGGTGGTATTCAGGAGTATGCTCTGCCAGTAGTGTATTATGTGGGGGTTGCGGAAGCGCTCCAGAACCTCCCGGGCATAAGTTTTCAGCATGTCTTCGTCCAGATCCACGGAGGGGATGATCTCGGAGAATATGGCTTCTTCCATGAAATTCCCCCATAAGGGATGTTCCACGGCCTCCCTTACAGTGTCCACCCCGGCCAGGAAGGCTGCCGCCGCGGTGGCCGTGTGGATGCCGTTTAAGATCCTTACTTTGCGGGTGCGGTAGGGGCCAAGATCTTGGGTCCAGATTACGTTTAGGCCCGCGCGGTGCAAGGGCAGCCTCTCTTTTATCTCTTCCGGCCCCTCTATGACCCACAGGTGGAAGAGCTCCCCCACTACCATGAGCTTGTCCTTATACCCCAACTCCCGCTCCAATTTCTCCGCCCGATCCCGAGGATAACCCGGTACCACCCTGTCTACCAGGGTGTTGAGAAAGAGGTTGTGCTCTTCTACCCACTCGCTAAAGGCCCCCGGTAGCCCCCACTCCCGGGCCAGACGGAGCACAATATTTCTCAGGTTGTCGCCGTTGCGGTCTATGAGCTCGCAGGGTAAAATGACCAGGCCCCTTTGGGGATCGCCTTTAAAGTGTTCGTACCGCCGGTAAAGAAAGGCGGTGAGCTTTCCCGGAAAGGACCGGGGTGGGGTGAGCTCCGGCCTATCTTCGGGGTCGTAGGATATACCGGCCTCGGTGGTGTTGGAGATTATGAATTCGAGCTCCGGGTTGGCCGCACAGGCCAACACTTCCTCCCACTGGGTGTAGGCATTCAAGGCCCGGCTTATGGAGCTTATTACTTCTCTTTCCTCTTCCAGCTTGCCTTCTCTATAGCCGCAGAGGATGAGAGTGTAAAGGCCATCCTGTTCGTTCAAGTCCTCGGCCCTGCCCTCCGGTAAGGGCTGTACCACTACCACCCGGCCGCGGAAAAGCCCCTCCCGGTTTAGTTTGTGTATCATCCAGTCCACAAAGGCCCTCAGGAAATTGCCTTCGCCAAACTGGAGTACTTTCTCGGGCAATTTTCTAAAACCCTTATCCTCCGGCTCACTTAATGCCGGACTCACAGGAGCCAGCGTCCTTCTATTCAGCCTCCACATCAACTTACACCCCCTGACAGAAGGAAGGCGCTCCCTTCTTTCCCATCTTTTAAATGGTCGAACGCGGGATCATCATAAGCTATTAACTGTCGACCGTGGTTACCGCCAAGAAACCATAGATAATAAAGCCTTACACCCGGGGGGGATACTACCGGATGGTAACCGTAAGGTATCTTAAAAGTATCTCCATCTCTAACTATCAAGGCTTTGTCAGCTTTCCCATCTTCGGTATACCAAAGCTGCACGCCAAACAGGTTGGTGGGTTCTACCCGGTAGTGGTAAACTTCCATTAGTTCCGTTTCTTTCGGCGGCCTATGGCAATCGTGCTTATGGGAGGGAAAACTCGACCAATGGCCCGGGAGGCTATATGTCTCGCCAACAACAATCCTATCTACCCTGCCTTCCCCGTTCTCCACAATAATATCATGGACTTCCCTCTGCCATAGATGAGTACCCCGGTGATGCACCACCACCTCATCAGGTGTGACTACAAAAGGCGAATACTTTCGGGCTGCTTGAACCTGGCAAAGGGCTGCTTCAAAGTTATGGCTTAAAGCATAAACTTCGTACCGGCTATCCCGGGGGATGTATACCGACGTCGCTCTACCGGAAAATACATCCGCTCTTAGGCCTAAACCGGCAAACTCCTTATCCCCCACTTTTACATCAGCTTGGCCGCTTAAGATTACCAAAACCGCTTCATATCCTTTTGTTTCTCCCGTCACCAATTCGCTGCGGGCGAGTTTAACCAGACTGAAACCCATCAATTCTCCGTTCTCCGCCCTAATAACATCGTATATCCCCTGATATGCCTTGCTTTGATAGTACAATTGCACAGCAATTACCCCCATAATCCTTCATCTTCTATTTTGCCAACAGAAACAATATTATTGCTTGCTTCTCCGAGCTAATACCATAAACTCTTTAACCCTATCGTCTTCCACCATATGATCTATACCCACACAAGAAATGGATACTCTGCCTGTTGGGCCACCGGCTTCAAGCATTTCCTGTATATCAGCAGCCAGCTCATCCTTAGTAATATCTTTTAACCTTACAGGGCTGTATCGCAGGTTAAGAAAGGTTTCCGGCAGGGCTTCCCGCACAGCCCTGATATCAGAAAAGGCCCCGACTTCGGCAAACTCAGGACACAACTTCGCATACCCTGCCACTACATGCTCCATAGTTTTCCCGCAGTGGTGGATGCCAAAAGGCCGAAAGACTTCCGCCAGTCGGGCGTCGCACGGTAACAAAAACTCCTCATAAATCTGGAGGGAAACCATCTCTACTGTACAATTGCTGGTGACATAAACCTCCGGCATTACCAACCTGGTGATAGAAGTTACCCCGTGCGAAAGGAAGCGGGAATGCTGGCGCAGAACTTTCCCGGCGGCCAACATTAACTCCGTGCAAATTTCCAACAGCTTTCGGGCCAACTCCGGCCGTATATAATAGTCGATAAAAAGTTCTGTTCCCCGCAAATCCAATGCGATATTCTGGACGCCCTGAAGATTAATATGAGATTCCACGTAACCGTATTTCGCTTCTAAATATGCCGCCTGTTTAAGGGTATCCTGCCAGAGAAGACACTCTTCCAAGTGGGGCAACTTCAGGTCGGCTACTTCCTCATCCTCCAGGTTACGACATAACACCTCCGGCGGGTCCGCCGGGGTATAGAGAATATCGCAGCCCAAAATCTCCGAAAAAAGAAATCCTGAGGCGATAAGATCCGAGCCAAGAATCGGTCTTGGAGCCGGATCCTTGTCCCCGAGGCCGACGTCGCCAAAACGGCGGAAGAGCTCCCGCCGCATAGCCCGGTCGGCTTCTATACGGTAATCAGGGTCCCAGAAAAATTTCCGATCAAAATCCACTCCCGCTTTTTCATGCCACCAGCGAGGGTGGAAGGTTATATCGGCGGCAATCTCCACTGTTCAAGCCCCCTTATCTCCCTAGTACCTACCGTATTCCTGTAGTGCTTCCCACATGGCCATGATGTTGCGCGGCGGTACTCCGGCTTCTATATTGTGAACTGCGGCAAAGATAAACCCGCCACCCGGAGCCAGGTCGTCAATGCGCCGTTTCACCTCATCCCTAATCTCTTGCTCCGTGCCATAAGGGAGAACCTGCTGCGTATCTATTCCTCCACCCCAGAAGGTTATATCACGGCCGAAAAGCTTTTTCAGTTCCCTCGTATCCATCCCCTTAGCGCTCACCTGGACCGGGTTCAACGCATCAATACCGCTCTCGATAAGATCGGGAATCAGCTCTTTAACAGCCCCACAGGTATGATATAAAATATATACTTTAGTTCGAGCTTTTTTCTTTATGAAATTAAAAATCCTGGCATGTCGCGGCTTTATGAGTTCCCGATAGATAGCCGGCGAAATAAGAAGACCGTTTTGGTCTGCCAGATCATCGCACTCCAAAACCACCAACACGTTCTCCCCTACCGTTTCCAGGGCCTTCTCCCAGTACTTAAGCTTGATTTCCGTCAGTTTCTCCAGTAAAGCCTCGGCAAACTTTTTATTAACGATCATATCGGTGTAAAAGTTTTCATACCCCCGCAGCCATAGAGCCACCTCCAGAATGCCGGCGCTCATGCGTCCCAATATATACGCTGTTTTTTCTACCTGAAAGTAATGCCGGGCTTGATCTGCCATGTATTTAAAGCGCACCGGATGCTGCGGGTCCGGAAAAGGATATTTTTCTAGCTCTGCAATGGTATCAATCTCCGCCAGAGGATGCTTACGCATCACATAATGGAGCCCCTCTTCTACAGGCATATACCAGGTGATACCCCACTCGTCCACATGCGTAAAATATTCTCCTTCCTGCCCAAACTGCAAAGCCTCGGCCGGTAAGAGAGGTTTTACAGATGCCACGTCCACATTTAATCTCTCTCTAAAATCTGCCTCTACCTCGGCCAACTTCTGCCTCGGATCGACCGGCTCCTGTTTTGTAGGAGGAAGACCCAGATATTCTCGCAGTTCCATATAGGTCTGTTCATGAATCCCGGTTACCACCGATCCCCCTATATCCAGCGGAACTCTATCGGCTTCCCGGTGCTCCAGAGCTGCTTTAACTCTCTCCAGAGATGAATAGAGAGGCTGCATTTTCAAACCCCCACCTCTTATAAAATTCCAGGTAAATTTCCTTACTTCCGAAGACGAACCCGGCAATCGCTTGCGGATTAAAGCCTATAAGTTTCAAAAACACCTTAATCTCTTCTCAATATATCCGGCCGTAGACAGGCAAAACCTCCGAACATAACTTCCTTTTGAGGGAAACGCTCGCTCCGGGTTATTATCTCAGGCCCGGCTTCCGTCACAATCAGGGTATCCTCGGACTTGACACCGCTCATAGAAGGGTTCCAGGCATACGCTTGATAAAGCTTTACTTGCTCTTGACATCCCGGCCCCGCTAAGATTTCTCGCCCCATATAACCGGTCAATCCCCCCTGATGATGCTTTCCCCATTCATCTGGAAAACCCGCCTTCCGGTAAGCCTCGACACCCGCCTGAAAGATTTCACCCAGACTTCGCCCTTCCCGCGTATGGGCAATATAAGCGGCGTCAATCCGGCAAACAGCTTCATGTCGTTTGCGCAGTTCTGCCGGTAGGGGGCCAAAATGAACCAACCGCGTGCAGGAAACGTGTAACCCATACCGGCGGGCTCCCAATACCAGCAGGGCATATCTACCCATCCGCTTTTTCGTCGGCAACGGATGCCTCCATTCAAACGCTCTCTCATCTGCTCCTACCAAGAGAACTGTGGGGGTCAACCCTCGAGCCAGACACTCTTGGGCCAACCATCCGGCTACCGTCGTTTCGCTCACGCCGGGCTTTATACGAAAACATACTTCTTCTATGGCCGCCGCCGCTAGTCTACCCGCCTCGCGGTAAGCCTCTATTTCTCCCGGCAATAATTGCCAACGCAGCCTGGCCATATCCCTCCCTAATTGGCTATCCGTTATCCACTTCCTCGCTCCGGTCAAACGAGACACTAGGGAAAACAGGGCACCTTCGTCCCACCAAGGATAATCACGAAGCTCTAAAGGCAGCCCGGCTACTTCCTCGGCCAAGATGCGCCCGGCTTCTATATTATTGGTAAGCAAATACACCCGCTCATCGGTAATCAGCAATTGGGCCCGCGATTTCTCTGCTCCCAAGCCGACGAACCCGCGTCCGCCCGTAAGCCAGGCAAAATTAGCCTCCTGTTCGATCAGGAGCGCTCCTACCTTAAGGTTGGAAAGCAGCTTGCGAACCATAGCCAGTTTATAGAGGTAGTCTTTTTCACTCCAGGACAATTAACTCGCTCCTTTTCCCCCTTATATCTCAAGGCATAAAACGGTTCGGCATATACATGACTATTCCCGGTATATAGGTAATCAGCAAGAGTACTCCGACCATAACGGCATAAAAAGGTAACATCGCCCGGCTGAGCTTTTCGAGGGAAACACCGCCGATAGCGCTACCCACAAACAAAGTGCCTCCTACCGGCGGTGTTAAAAGGCCGATACCCAGATTAAGCATCATAATAACCCCGAAATGAACCGGGTCAACTCCAACTTGGGTAACAATAGGCAACAAGATAGGAGTGGTAATTAAAATTAGCGAGGACATATCCATGATCATACCCAGAAAAAGCAGGATGGCATTAATAATTAGCATAACGACATACCTGTTTTCCGAAATACCCAGGATTCCTTTAGTGACCACCGCAGGTACATTCAAGTAAGCCATCAACCAGCCGAAAGCCGTTGAAGTTCCTATTAGTATCATGACGATAGCTAAAATCCTTAGAGTCCTGCTCAAGATAACTCCCATACGTTTTAAAGGGATCTCACGGTAAACAAAAAAAGTAATTACGAAGGCATATACGGCAGCCAAAGCCGCCGATTCCGTGGCCGTAAAGATGCCGGAAATCACCCCTACCACTACTATAACTACTGTCAAAAGACCAAGAACAGAATCCCGCAGAGCTACAAGGGCCGTCTTTAAAGTAACCGGTTCGCCCACCGGATAACGGCGAATTACAGCCAAGATATAGCTAAAAATCATCAGCGATATGCCCAAAAGCACACCGGGAATCATCCCGGCCAGAAAAAGCTTGCCCACAGATACTCCACCGGCTACTAAAGAATAAATGATCATATTATGACTTGGCGGTATAAGAATCCCCTGGACCGAACCGGCCATGGTTACCGAAGTGGCAAAATCGGCCTCATACCCCTTCTTTTTCATCATAGGTATCATCAGCGAGCCTATGGAAGAAGTATCGGCTACTGAAGAACCGGAGATGCCGCCGAAGAACATGCTGGCCAGCACATTAACCATAGCCAAACCGCCCCTAAAGCGCCCCACGAGGGCATTGGCCAGGTTGACCAATCGGGTAGAGATACCGCCTTCGGACATTATTTCCCCGGCTAAGATAAAAAAGGGTATGGCCAGAAGAACAAAAACATTAATGCCCTTCACTATTCCCTGTGCGATTACGGCTAAAGGTAGCCCCAGGTAAATAGTTGTCACTACGGAAGCAATACCCAGAGCAAAAGCAATAGGTATCCGCAGTATAATCATGATTAAGAAACTCGCCAGGAGAAGAATAACAGCAGGTTGGTTGGTAATCATAGCATCTTCCTCACCTTGTTAAAAAGTTGGATAAAAATAGCCACACCACTAGCCGGTACCGAAGCATAGAGCCACCCGGAAGAGATCCCCAAGCCCGGCATGATATTCATGGCCGTCAATTGAGTCAACTTTACTCCATAAAAGATTAGGAAAAGGGCAAAACCCGCCATTAATATCCAGTTAAACCAGTCCAAGATCTTCAAGCATTTGGGAGGTAGTATCATATCCAGAACGGCGATTTTTAAATGCGCATCCTCCCGCACACCTATACTGGCACTCAAAAGGCCGAACCACACCATGGCCATCAAAGCAGATTCCTCGCCCCAGCCCGGCGTGCTTTTTAAGATGAAACGCCCGAAAACGACCCAGGTAACAATAAGCGTCTGGGCTACTAGCATAACTTTGCAGGAATTTTCCACTACACAGTCCAAGAAATCGATTATTCTTTGGACCATCCTCTCACCCCTTCTGCAGTCCACCAATCAGGGCCGGTAAAACCCGTTTACCGGCCCTGTAACTATGTCTGAGGACTCGATGAAAATTGCACGGAATTGGCCTTGGGGTTTATCCTCTTATGCGGTCATATCCCTGAGGGTAGCTCAGTTGGTATTTTTAATCACCTCAATCAGTTCCTTATACTTGCTCCCGTATTTTTCGTAAAGCGGTGATACTACCTCCTGCCAGGGGGTCTTATCTTGAATCTCGGTAATCACGGCGCCTTTCCCCTTGAGTTCCGCCAAGGCATCGGCTTCAAATTTTTCCGTCATTTCCCTTACTTTTTTCGAAGACTCAACGGCTGCTTCCTTAATCAGTTGGCGGTCGGAAGGATCTAATTTGTCCCAAGTAGCCTTCGATATTAGCACCACACCGGGGCTAGACATATGGCCGTCTAAAGTCAGGTATTTGCCCACTTCAAAGAAGGAGTTGGTCAAGTAACCGGCTATAGTGTTCTCCGCCCCGTCGACCACTCCCGTCTGCAAAGCGCTGTATAGTTCGCCGTAGGAAATGGGTGTTGGAGAGGCACCAAAGGCTTTAACCATATCCATTAAAATCTGATTTTGGGGCACCCTGATTTTTAAACCCTTTAAGTCACTGACTTCCTTAGCCGGCTTATTTTTAAGGAAGAAATGCCTGGCGCCGTCATCATAAAAAGTCAGGGCTACCATTTTTAAGTCTTTTTCTTCTACTTGCTTTAAGATTTCTTCACCCACAGGCCCGTTCAATACCTTGTGCATATGGTCGCGCGATTTAAATATGAACGGCAGGGCTAATACACTCATCTTATCGGCGCCGAAATCGGGAAGCGTATTGGAATTGGCGCGGAAAAAGTCAAGACCCCCCATTTGCACTGTTTGAATTTCCACCTTTTCATCGCCCAGTTGTCCTGATGGATAAACTTGGATTTCAATTCGCCCGTTGCTTTTCTCTTTGACCAGCCGGGCAAACTCTTTTGCCCCCTCGGTTATCGGGTGCCCATCTGGGTTTATTTCCCCATACTTCAGCAATATTTTTTGTGCACCAGTTGTACCAGCACCGCTCTTATCTAACTCACTCTTTTTCCCACCTTCAGCCGTCTGCCGCCCAGAACAACCGGCCATTGCTAATGTTAACCCCAAAAACATTACTATCACTAAAATAATTGTCAAATTAATTTTTTTGTAATACATTTTAATCCTCCTTATTAAATTTGTTTTTGCCATTTAAAACTTCTTCTCAATATCCTCCCCTATCCCTACGTCCGGCCTTCACCTCCCTTTGCGTTCTTCTATTCATGCCTTCCTCTTTTATGTCTTTTTTATGCTTTCCCCTTTTTACGTCTTTTCCTTCCAGTTTAATATCTCGGCCCTTTCCACATCAAATAATTGCTCTATAGCCCCCAAACCGGCCCCATAAAAAGCGGCGTTGCTGCCAAGGTCGGATATTTCTATCATTGTAGCCCGGGCTATTGCCGGAAAAGCATGACTATAAACACTCTCCAAAAGCGGCTCCATAAGTATCTCTTTTGCTCCGGCCAGAGTGCCCCCCAAGTAAATAGCTTCGGGGTTATAAAAATTTATAGCATAAGCAATACCGATACCAATGTACCATCCTGCCTGACGTATTAATTGCCAGGCATAAGAACCAACCTCATTAATGCAAGACAGGATATCCTTGATATTTATTTCACCCTTTTCTCGCCAGATCTGTTTTAACGGATCTTCTTCCGCACAAAGGTTAATTTCATTATTCGCTTTTCGCACCAAGGCCGGTACTGCGGATAAGCTTTCCAAGCAGCCTCGATTACCACAATTGCACAAAGGCCCATCTTCCATTATTACCAAGTGCCCGATCTCCCCGGCGTGTCCGTTGCACCCGTATACGATCTTCCCGTCCATTATAATCCCTGCGCTGAAACCTTCACCCAAATTAATGTATACTAAGCTCCGGTTGTTCTTCCCTTTTCCCAGAGTATGTTCGGCCAAAGCAGCAGCATTAGAGTTGTGTTCTATAAAAAGAGGGATATTATTAAAATATTTCTCCAGACTCGCCTGTACCGGAAAATCAGTCCATTGCTCACCTAGGTTGGGTGAACGTTTTACTATTTTCGTACGTACATCTAATAATCCCGGAACGGCAAAACCGGCAGCCAGTATTTTATCTTTCGGAATACCGCTCTCCCCTATTAACTCCTCAATATTCTTAACCATTAGACTTATTCCTGCTTCCGGGTTACTCATATCAATCTGAATCTCTTTTATCAGCACAGGTTTCCCCTGTAAGTTAACAATCCCTATAGTGGTGCTCTTCCGCCTGATCTCCGCCCCTACTGCATATCCGGCTTCCGGATTGAATTGCAACTTAACCGGTCGACGTCCCCCGCTGGATTTTCCTATGCCGGTTTCTTGAATATACTCCATCTCCAAAAGCTCCCGGACTATCCCGCTAATCGCCGCAGGAGTAAGGCCGGTAAGTTTGGCTAGCTGTTGTCGGGAAATACACTGAGTCCCCCGGATAATATTTAATACGTTGATACGATTCATCTTTTTTACATATTCAAGATTTCCCGCATCCTGCCTCATGCAAATTACCTCGAAGCCAACTTAATTAATTTATTTTACTTTGTTTCGCGTATTCCAACGCCTCAAAGCCCAATGCGGCGGCCTTATGCCCCTGACTTTGTTAACTCGTTTTAATAAGTTCGATACAATAGATTCGCCATCCTTTCTCTTTTTCCTGCTTACTCATAAAAAAATTTTTTCTTCAATAGTACCAAAGTACCAAAAAATGCGTTGGTCTTACTAACACCGAGCCGCTACATAAAGCTTCAGTCCCTCTATCTCCTGCTAGGTACCCAGCCGGAAGGGCTCGGCTTTCATCTCTCCGTTAACAACGAAGCTCTCCGGTAACAGAGAGATAAACCTTGAAATGTTGATTAGACCCTGGCATATTAGCGGCAAAGCTGTTTCAGACTAGCAATGCCTTCTAAAACAAGCGTCGGCCGATTAAATAAAAAGGCCAGCCCTTTTTCCTCTGGCTGGTGGCTTGTTGTTTTCGGCGACTAAGGAACGGGTCCCACTACAGTTACCCTCCCCACGCCCAACGTCGTAAAGCGTCACAGAGTAGGCTTTATCTTTCTAATTAGGATCGGATTTAATCAAACCATCTACCATTTGTTCGGTCCCCCCTGAGAATATATGGCTTATATTTGTCGCTACTGCGAAACCGTTAGTCCACTCGCATAATATTCCTTGTATTTTTTGTCATCACTTCCTTTCAATTGGATTGTTCCCCAATTTTATCTGGAGTTTTCTGGAAATTTACGAGAGCCTACTAAACCAATAAGCAGGCAGGTGATAACACGATGAATTGTTTTAGAAAAAAGGAGCTGCTTTAGGTAATACCCCCCTAGGTCAACCTAAGCAGCTTCTTTTTTTGACTTCCTCGAACAGATCTTCCACCCCTAATTCTTTCGCCCAATGCATCAGGTATTGCATATCTAGTTTCCCCAACTGTACTTCGTAAACGCGCAAGGCATCCGTCAAATGCTTTTCGCTACCACCGGCCAGTTTCGCCCACCTTAACTTAGCCAAGATTGTATCTTCAGGAGCAGAGACGTACATCTTCAGGCCCATAAACGTGGTAACTGTGCGACGAGAAAAGCGGGATTTGTCAAAGGGTTCATCTGTCAATATCCAAAAATCTATTTTATCCCCTTCATTTGCGTCGATTAAGTTGAACATGCTCTTTCCCTCAATAGCCTCCAAAATGCTTTCCTCACTCAAGTAGTAATCTGGTGGGGGAAATGCGCCCAGCAGTTCCCTTATGGCATTCTTAGATATGGAAAGAACTATGTCGATATCATGGGTCAATCTGGGTTCTCCTTGAAGGCTTGAGACCACTGAACCAGTAAGCATGTACGGGATACCTGCTTTTTCCAGAACATAAATAACCTTCTCTAATAGTTTCTGTTGTGACATTTGCTGATACGCTCCAGATATATTTTCTTAATCTCCTCCTCCGAAAGATCGGGGTACCTTTCCTTGAGCCCGTGCAAGAAAAGCTCTTTACCCAAAGTAGACAGTTCAAAGGCTTTGGCCAAACGCTCTTCAGGAGTCATCCTTCTCAGAGCCTCAATATACCTCCTGTGATTGGGGCGAGGTTTAGGGTCAACCACCAGCACCGCCCTCCTAATGATCATAGAGAAACCTACCCCGCCAATTCGTTGAATTATCGCAGCACTATTTTAGCACACGTACCGGGTCCTTTCTAGTAAAATATAGTTAATAGCTTATAGCTATACTACCAGTTTCCCGTCGCGGGTAGCAACAATATATTCCATATTCCATGCAGTGCTTATTCCGGCCGCCAGAGTTTTGGCCGCAGTGAGCAGAGACATATGAGTTACGGGTGCTCCGCCTACTATGATCTTCACCCGGTCCCGGTAGGGGGATAGCGCCTCTACGGTCTTTTTCATCTGCGGCATGGTGGAGGTGAGCAGCGCTGAAATACCTACCACGGTCTAAAGCCCAGCTTACTACAAAGCGGGAGTACCAGTCCATGATGGCCACCAGGTACATCCATCCCCGGACTAACCGGATGTAGGTGATATCTATACCCCAAACCTGGTTGGGGTAAGTAATGGCTAGGCCCCGCAGCAAGTAAGGATATACTCGATGCTCATGGTTTCTCTTGCTTAAGTTAGACTTGGGGTAGATGGCAGCTATACCCATTTCCCGCATGTGGCGCTGGACGGCTTTGCGGTTGACTAGGAATCCCTCCCTTCGAAGCTGGATGGTAATGCGCCTGGAACCGTAAAAGGGGAGTTCGGTATATATTTCGTCGATCGGTGTTTTAGGGCAATTTCTTCTGGGGAGGGGGGCACTGGATGGTAGTATAAGCTAGAGCGGTTTAGGCTTAAAGCTTAAGCTTGCTTCTTGACACCGGACTTGTTGTACCAAGAGTCCACGAGCTTTCAAAGGCGGTCCAAGGCAAGTATAGCACAATTTTCATGCCCCGGTGGTGGCGTAAGCGCCATGTCCTACCTGAAATGTTGACTAAACCCTGGCATAGTAGCGGCAAAGTTGTTTCAGAGTAGCAATGCCTTCTAAAACAAGCGTCGGCCGGATAAATAAAAAGGCCAGCCCTTTTTCCTCTGGCTGGTGGCTTGTTGTTTTCGGCGACTAAGGAACGGGTCCCACTACAGTTAACCTCCCCACGCCCAACGTCGTAAGGCGTCACAGAGTAGGCTTTATCTTTCTAATGCGGATATGGTTGCGGGTAATCACAGTAAAGGCACCTGTAATTCGCATTAAGTATTTCTCAATAGTCAGGGCTACCAGCCTGGCTTTTACTTCTTGCTGCAGACCGGAAAGTCTCACCAGGACAACACCTTCAGTAGCGCGCTGCTGCCTGAAGACAATTTCTCCAAAGTCCTTGTCCGCTGTTATCAGTATCGCCTTTTCTTTGTTAGCTAAATCCAAAAGAGCATCGTCAGAGACGCCCGGATCCATCTCTGCCACATAGGTGACTTGGTGCCCGCGCTTTCTAAGCTCAACAACAATCTCGCGGTCTACGTTTTCATCGGCCAGAAATTTCATTCCGCTGCCTCTTGCACTGGATAAATTACATCAGCCCGAATTGCTTGTGCGGCAAAGGCCAGAGCGGCCCGGATCCCTTCTTCAGTGAGTCGCGGGTAGGCCTGCATAATTTGCTCCACTGTCTCGCCAGCAGCAAGCTTCTCCAGGATAAGCTCTACGGGTATCCTGGTCCCGGCAATCACAGGTTTTCCCATCAGAACCTTAGGATCGGATTTAATCAAACCATCTACCATTTGTTTGGTCCCCCCTGAGAATATTATATCCCGGAGAACATGCTAGTTCCAGCAATTTCATTAAACCTTCTGTTTCTGCCCACCCGCGATGTAAACGGTTGCCTTGCCACCCTTTTGGAGCACGGAGGAGTATCTTTCCCCGGCACGTATAAGAAGTCTTCCAGATTTAAAATCGGGCTCCAGATTCCAACCCTTTTGGAACTCAAAAAGGTATTTCATTTTTCCAAACACAGCCGGTAGGAGTAAAATCCTGGACTGCCAAATATCGCCAGTGGCTAAACAGTATTCGGTTCCACCAACCCGGACAGGCAATAGTGCTCAAAGAATACCTTCACTCTTTAGAAGAAGCCGAAGCCATGGCGGAGCGTCTGGAAAGAGAGATAGCCGTACTGGCCCAAGAAAGTGGCCAGGCGCCAGTTATCCAAGTACTGCAGTGCTTACGAGTAGTAGCCCAGATCACCACAGCTACAGTAGTAGCCGAAGTAGGGGATCTAACACGCTTTGAGGCCCCCAAACCGCTCATGTCATATGCCGACCTGGTTCCCAGTGAATACTCCAGTAGCGACAAGCGGCGTCAAGGTGCTATCACCAAATCAGGTAACGCCCACATACGCAGGGCAGTAGTTGAAGCCGCCTGGCATTACCAGAGAATATCGGCGGTAGGATTGAAAAACCCGGTCAGGAATAGCTATACGAAAGTTAGATTGGTGGCTGCCGAAAAAGCTTGACCGTCTCTAGGCCTCCTGGAGGATGGGGAGAAAAAATAAAAGCCTCTCACGAAGGGGATGAATACCAAAGCTTGGGAGCTTCCGAGGATGTATTTATCATAAAAGGTGGGGGGAGAATAATTTTGCTCCTACCCTTCAAAGGGCTGATCGCTTTTTGGCTCTGGCCGGCTAGACGGATTATGGGCCGGCCAGAGCCACCCGGCCGTTCGGTTTACTTAGCCGCCGCTACTGTTTTCTTAAACTCGTCTATCAGGTCCTTACCGATCTTATCCTCATATTCTTTATAAACCGGCTGAACTGCATCCTTGAACGCTTGCAGTTGCTCAGGCGTAAGTTCCGTGACCACCATACCTGCTTTTCTCAGTTCATCTACATAGTTCCTATTCATCTCTCTGTTAGTGGCGCGCTGGAATTTGGCCGATTCTGCGGCTGCTTCTTCAAATATCTTCTTATCCTCGGGAGGCATCGACTCCCAGAGTTTGCCGCTGATTAACATAATATGCGGCCCGTATATGTGGCCGGTCATAGTGAGGTACTTCTGCACTTCATAGAATTTTTGGAGGTAAATCGTAGGAATGGGGTTTTCCTGCCCATCAATAGTCTTCTGCTGCATGGCGGTAAACACTTCACTGAAGGGCATCGGCGTCGGATTGGCCCCTAAGGCCCTCCAGAGAGACAGATGCATAGGGTTCTCCATGGTCCGTATTTTCAAACCCTTCACATCGGCGGGAGTCTTTACTTCCCGCACGCTGTTGGTTAGCTGCCTGAAGCCATTCTCATAGTAGGCCAGCAAGTGCAGCCCCTTGGAATCCAGGCTGGAGGCTATTTTCTGCCCAACGGGCCCGTCAAATACGGCATCCGCAGCCTTTTCGCTGGGTACGATAAAGGGGAGATCGAAGACCATGAAGTCTTTGGCCAGCCCGGTTATAGGGGAAGCCGAGGTAACCACCATCTCCAGGTTGCCCATGCGCACGTCCGTAGTGGCTTTTACGTCATCTCCCAACTGGGCGTTGGCATAAACCTGTACGTCATATTTCCCATTGGTCTTCTGCTCTACGATCTCCTCGAACTTTTTACAGGCTAAGTACGAGGGGTGCTTTTCATTGACGCCGTTGCTGATCTTGATAACTATAGGTCCCTTGCCCTTGGATTCCTCGGCTTGCTTGGAAGCGCCGCCTGCGGCCGGCGCCTTTTGTTGAGATAAGCTGCAGGCGGATAGTAACGCCGCCACCACCAAAAACGCGACCAGCACAAAAACCTTTTTTCTCTTCATATCTTCTCCTTTGCCTCCTTTTCGTTTTTTTGTTTTTCATGAGTTGGGATCCCTTAGTCCGCCGGAATACCTTGGAGAGCCGGGCTTCTATCCCCCCTTTCCATTTCTCCGAAATTAGCCCTTTAATTTTCACGATTCGCGGAGAGGCTGCCGACCCTCATGAGCGTCTCCTCCGAAAATGGCTTTTCATTTTCATAGTTCGTGGAGGGGGCGTCAGCCCCCATGTATGGCTCCTTAGAAAATACTCATTTTAAATTCTAGGGGTTCGAGGAGGGGGCGCCCTCCTCCTGAACGGCCTTCTGCGAAAATGGAGCATCGCTCCCCGGGAGGGCTTCCCGGAATTTACCTGCCCAGCGCATTGGGGATCAAGGTAACTACTCCGGGGAAATAAGTCACCAGAAATAGTACGGCTATCATTATGACTATAAAGCTCACCAAAGGTTTGGTCAGCTCACTCATAGACAGCCCGGAAAGGCCGCAGCCCACATACAGTACCGTCCCCACCGGAGGAGTTATAAGCCCGATACAGAGGTTCATTACCATAACCACGCCGAAATAAATGGGGTCCAAGCCAAAATTCAAGGCTATGGGCAACAGGATAGGGCCCAAGATTAGCAAGGCCGGTGTCAGGTCCATAACCAGCCCTACCAAAAGCAGCAAAACATTGATTAAAAACATCAGCACCACAACATTGTCGGATATGGACAGAAGGGTGTCCGACAGAAGTCGGGGTATCTGCGCCGTGGTGATAAGGTAACCCGCGGCCGTGGCGGCGCCACATACCAGCAATACCACCGCCGTGCTCTTGGCCGCCCGGACAAATATCTCCGGTAGATGGCTCAGCTTTAACTCTCGGTAAGCGAAGAAGCCCACCAGCAAGGCATAAACCACCGCCACCACCGCTGCCTCGGTCGGAGTGAATACGCCGCCCAGAATTCCGCCCATGATAATGACCGGCAAGAGTATGGCCCAGAAGGCGGATACCGTGCTCTGCCACAGCTCTTTCCATGTAGCCCTCTCCGTCCTTTTGTAATCCCGCTTTTTAGCGTGGAAATACCATCCTATCATCAGGCCCAGGCCTATCAATATTCCGGGAATAATGCCTCCCAGAAAAAGCTTTACAATGGATACTCCGCCTATAACGCCGAAAATGATCATGGGAATGCTGGGAGGAATGATAGGCCCGATGGTTCCCGCAGCAACTACTAAAGCCGTACTTTTGCCCTTGTCGTAACCCTGCTCTTCCATAACGGGTAGTAGTATCGACCCGATGGCCGAGGTATCGGCGACGGCTGAGCCGGATACACCCGCAAAAAGCATACTGGCCAGCACGGTAACATACCCCAGGCCTCCGGTAACATGACCGAGAAGCGCTTTAGCAAAATTTACAATTCTTCGCGATATCCCGCCGGCATTCATGATTTCCCCGGCCAGGACAAAAAAAGGAATGGCCATCAAGGGAAAATTATCTATGCCTCTTACAATATGTTGGGTAATAATGGCCGGAGACACATTGCCCGAGGCTATCATTAAAACCAGGGCGGTCAATACCAGGCTGAAAGCGATGGGCACGTTTAAGAGTATGAAGGAGAATAAGCTTATCAGAAAAGCAACCAGCATTAGGCCTCCTCCTCGCTTTTCATGGTGCTTTTATCTTCCGCGGATCAGGGCTCTTAGATGATCGATCATTTTCCCTACCGTCTGCAGAAAAAGCACTGCTCCGCAAAGGGGAACGATTATATACACGTAGGCGTAAGGTATTGCCGCCGCAGGCGAAGTCCAATCCCAGCTCTCCATAGTAATGGAATACCCGCCCTTTACCACGATGCCTATGGCGTACAGGATAAGCAGATCGGCAATCACACTCACAACATTAGCAGCTCTCTTGGGCAGCGCCCTGACCAGTATATCTAGACCCAAATGTTCATCATTGATGTAGGCCAGTATCGCCCCTAAGAATACTAGCCATATGAGCATAAAACGGGAAATCTCTTCCGACCAAGCTATGGCGGCGTTCAGAAAATAACGCCCGATGACGTTAAAGAATACCACACCTACCATTCCCGCCAGTAAGATTATTACCAGGTAGTGCAGTAGCTTGGTGCATGCCTTACTGATCTGGCCTATCACCTGCTGGATCTTACTCATAACTCTTCCCCTTATCTGTATTAACCTTAAAATTGATAGTTT
Organism: Neomoorellaceae bacterium; assembly: GCA_049701195.1. Lineage (GTDB taxonomy): Bacteria > Bacillota > DSM-521 > Neomoorellales > Neomoorellaceae > JBNATU01. Next base: position 5,545 of record JBNATU010000034.1, on the reverse strand, counting down.
TTGCAATGCTGAGCTTACAGAAATACGGCCGACGCCGAACATTCTGTAAAGTTCATTTTCCAAAGGGGTCGGTCTGCCCGGGCGTTCGAACCTTTCCGCTGCGGCGAGCAAAACCCCAACCCCCCACAACGCCCTCGGTCAGTTGTAATACAACTAACATATTATTTATTCGCCCTGCTTCCCAAAATTCCTGCTGCTGTTTTCAAATAAATATAAAAGAAATGTTTCACATGCTCATTCCCGGCTTGTGAAGCTAACTTAAACGCACCACCGCTTCTCCTCACCGCCGTTTTGCCTACGGTAGCTTCTCTATGCATATGGCCACCCCGGCCCACGGCCTCAGTTCACCGAAACGGTCCCGAATTCCGGCTTGCATTGCGTCTGTGAGCAGGAAGGCGGTGCTTATGCGTCGAATAGAGTATCGGTGCCGCATCGGCGGCATGAACGTCTACCTTTGTTTCCTTAAAAAACTATTTGTGGAGGCGGTCGAATTGAGCGAGGTATTTCCGGAGGAGCTTGTGCGGAAGGCCTACGAGCTGGGGTTTAAATACGAAAAGGAAAATAAGGGCTGTGCCCAGTGCGTGCTGGCCGTGGTCCAGGACTTATTCGATCTGAGCGAGGATGTTTTTGTGGCCGGCAGCGCGCTCTCCGGCGGATGTTGTCTCATGGGGGACGGCCCGTGCGGCGCCTATTCGGGAGCCCTTCTGGCCTTGGGTTATTATTACGGCCGGAGGCGCGAGAACTTCGCGCGCATTGAAGACGCCCGGCCCGCCGCCAAGCTCGGCCGGGAGCTGCGCCGTAAGTTCGAGGAGGAGTACGGCAGTATTGTGTGTCGGGAGATTCAGAAGAAGATCTTCGGCAGGTCGTTCTTCCTGCTCGACCCGCGGGAGTACGTCGAGTTTGAGGAGGCCGGCGCCCACGTGGACAAGTGTACCTCGGTGGTGGGCAAAGCGGCGGCATGGCTGGTGGAAATCCTCCTCCGTAATCCTGTTCCCGGTATCATACCCCCTAACCGGTAGCCCATCTAACCGTCGGCTTTTAGCTCCAAGGCGAATACCGCCGGCTCGTCAAAAACGTAAAAGGAGGGCGCGTCATGCTGGCTGGGGCAGGAGGCGTATATAATCGGACGGTTTAATTCGTCGGCCAGCTTAACCAGGTCTTCCAGGGACCTGACGGGAACTACTTTGTAAGAGGCCAGCGGGATTTCGCCTTCTACCGCCACCAATCTATGGCCGTATCTCTTCAAGATTTTAGCCAGCTTCCGGCGTAAGAGCTCGGTACCGGCGCCGGGGCTGGTGGTAAATAGCAGCAGGAACAAAATTGCCAGGGTGCAAAGGGCTATAAGTCCACCGTAGCCCCAAATTGGACGGTTATCCCTTTCCACCGGGACCCTCACGGTTTTGCTTAGGGCGCCCGGTTTTTCTTGGATCAGATCTCCGCCGATCTCCAGGGCTTTCTGCGCCAGCGGGATCACCATGGTGGGAGCAAGCTGCTCCTTAATTGTACCCTTATCCGTAACTGCTTCACAGCTAAGGTCCCAACGCACCGTAAGCTTTACCTCATCCGGCACGAAATCCGAGGCTTTGATCACTTCTTTAACAAAATCATTGTAGTAGGAGAGTTTCAAAGGCCAGTCCTGCCGGACGGTCACCACTTGATCGGTCCCGGCGAAGCTCGTCTCGGGAAGGCACACAAATTCCCTCTGCCAAACTTTCTTCTTTTCCTTACCCGTGAAAGCTTCCACCACGGCAACTATACTGTATTTCCCTCTTATCTCGGCTGTGCGCTCGCCTTTAAACAGGTAGGTGAACTGGGTATGTATCTGATCCAGGAAATTGGCCAAATACACGCGTCCGGGCTCCAGCGTCTTCTCGGGATACAGGGCATTGGGATAAACCGAGACATAGTAATCCACCCGAGCCTCCTGTTGGTAGGAGTACTCTACTATTCTCTCCTCCACCAACAGGGGTTTGGTCAGCGTTCGGGCCAGTAATAGCGACGCCGCCACCAATAGCAAGGTCCATAAACCTACCCCCAACCACTTCAGCCTCAGGTCAAGTTTGAACTTCATGCGCTAAAACCTCATTTCCTCCAAAATGGACATAACCGTCAGACTGCGGCCCGCATCCCCCGTTCCCGGCCAGAACTCCTACTGTTAAGGATTTCAAAAATAAGGTTATCCAACCGACCTTAGGGATCACGCCGCACACCTTGCCGACCACCTGGTGCGCGTATACCGGCTCCGGGTCCGGGGTCCGGTTGGCATCGCCCTTGGTGACCCAAACCTTCGCCCCCTTCTTCTCGGCAACCTGAACTACGCGGTGCGTGATCAGCATTTTGCCCTGCCAGAACTGAATGATATCTCCGGTTTTCACCTCCGCGCCCGGGACCTTGCGGATCAGCACGATGTCCCCCTTTTTGATCCCCGGTTCCATACTGCCGCTCAAGATAACCGAGGGATAGATAGGGAAGAGGCCCACCGCAAACCAGACCATTAATACCGCAGCCGCGCTGGTTAAGATCCAGCCGGCCGGGCTTTCGTCTCCGCCCTGTTTTTTTAATTCCCTGGCCTCGGCCAGATAAAGGCGGTGCACCAGGATCAAGCTGAAAAGGGGGATAAAAGTGCCTAAAAGCGTTTTGGTCGGCCAGCTTAAGTTCGGCAGAATCGGGCAAAACCATTGAAACGCCTCCAGCGTACCGCGGTAAATCGCGGCCGCCACCGGCCCACCCAGGTAAGCCAGATAGGAAGCTAAAAGGTTCTCCGCGAGCGCGGGAAGGAAGCCGCCGCCTGTAAACTTGACCAGATCCAGGTTGGTTTGCAAGCTGGTAATCTTGCTCCATGGGAGGCTTAAGGCGGTGAAAAACAGGCTTACCCAGCCGATAGTCCAGGCGGACCGCCTCCCGGCCAGGCTGTTGACCAGAAAAGCGCGGGAGAGTTCGGTGCCCGCCAGGGAAGCGGACACGAAAAGCATATTGTTCAACACGCCGAAGAAGGTAAAAGAGTAGGGGCTGCGGCCGAAACCTTCCACAAGGCCGCCCACTAAAAGAAACAAAACTTGAAAGCCGGCGCACAGGAGCGCCAGCCAGTTTATCAGGCGGTGCAGGCGCCGCCGTCCCGCCGGCCGTACCCGGGGCAACCACCAGACATAGCCGGCTACCGCGCCCCACAGCAAAGGCTGGATTATGTAAGTATGGAAAAAAGTACCACCCCAATTAGTTAACACTCCGTTGACCAGCACGTATATGCCGGTCCACACGGCCAGCAACAAGACCCAGTGCCATTTGGCTATAATATCCCTCGCAACCCCCTTCACCACTTACGGTGCAGCATTATCCCCGGTCGGCGCTGTATTATCTTGGCCGGCTTGGCCGGCCGCCGCCTCTGCGCTTCCCTGCGCCGAAGCCGCAGCTTCCTCAGGCTCAACCGGGCTTTCCTCGGCCGCAGATTCGCTCCAACTTCCGGTGTGCACCGTGCCTCTGATTTCCACCTTATCGCGCCAGGAAGCCCACCCGCCGGACAAAAGCGCCATACCTAAAAGGAAGGCCAGGATTAGCGTAAGCGCCTTTTTCCCCAAAACAACTCACCTCATTTCTAGCAGTAGGTTTTCTTTATCGGTAACGGCTACTCTTTAAATCCTTATAGGAAGGCTCGCCTCCAGGATAGAGAGTGAGCAGGTTTCACCCTGCCCACCGTCTGGCAGTTTTTCCCTACGCAGGAAATTTTCCTACGCGGTAAAAGAAACGCCCGGGTTTGCCAACCCGGCAGTGTCATGAGGGGTAGTACGGAAATAGCCCCATTTTCATAAAAAGTTGCTCCGGGCAGGTGTGGCCGGCATGGCCGGTTAGCGTGGAAATGCCCTTTAGGGGTTATTCCCATAAAACGGTTGCACTCCGAGCATGGCCGTTTAGCTGGCATTCCACTGCGTCGCCGGGAGAGTCACGCTGAAAGTATAGGAGCTGTTATCCTGAGCCGCCTCGTTTATACGAAAGTCCAAAACTATATTCAGCGTACTTCCGGGATTAAGCACCCGGCCACCTATCTCGTCGAGGTCCCGGGCTCTGACCGTCACGGCCGTCGGGCCGTCGATCACCGGCGTCCCCACCTTGAGGGGAATAGACCCATTGTTGGTCATGCGGAGAGAAACTTGATTGTAATAGGTGGGGTAAGCGTTGGTAACCGTAACCCGCACCGTATCATAATCCCCGTCCCCGTCCGCGTCCTGCCGGGCCAGCGTGGTTCTCGCTACATCCTTATCCATTTGGCGTTCGTTCCCAAAACCCGGGTCGCAGACATAATCCTCACCCGTATCCATACCGCCCATACCGCTGAAATACCAATCTAGTTCCCCGGTAGCCAGCGTGCCGCCTACAGGCAAAACCTGGCTCCAAGCGGCGAACCCGGCCCCTGCCAAGGCTGCCGCCAATACCAACGCTAAGACCAGAAACCTGACTTTCTGCATACACTGCATACACTTCTCCCCTTAGAACCCTTACCGCAGGGTTATTTTCCCCGGCAGGTGAGTGGTACCCACTCACCTGCCGGCAGGAAAAAACTCAAACCGGGGTTACTTTTACTGGTTCCACTGGACCGTATTCACCGCCACGCTATAGGTATAGGTGGACGTTTCGGCAGCGCTGTCATTCACCACATGTTTAACTTGAGCTTCGAATTCTTGACCGGGGTCGATTATCTGGCCGGCCGGGTCCACTTCATTAGTTACGGTGATTTGCGCATTAGTATTGGTAATCACTGCATTGTTTACCTTGAGGGGAATGGTCCCGGTATTCTTGATTTTGTAAGTGACTATAGCGTTGTAGCCGGGATAAGCATTGGAAGCCGTGACCGTAATGCTTTTGCTATCCGCACCCAGAGTAGCTACGCTTTGCCCTACGTTCTTGTCCAAGCCCGGGTCCACAGTAGTCCCTTCATCATTGGTGGAAGAGGACGAAAAGGTTACATCGTAATTACCGGTGGCTACTGAACCGTTAACGTTGATGGTTTCCGTCCAAGCGGCGAAGGCCGCTCCCATAAGGGCCAGGGCCAACACCAAGGCCAGAGAAATAAACCTAACTTTTTTCATTTTTTCATTTCCTCCATCTTTGTTTTATTATTAATTATTTTTGTAATTATTTTTTGATCGTCCTTACGCCTTTCCTATTTTTCCGCTAGCCGACATTCCTCTAACCGACATTTCAACATTTCTTTTCAATATTTCTTTAGCCGTCTTCTCCCTTAAAAACCGTCAGCTCGCTCCGCCAGTTCTCACACCTTACCTCACACCTTTTAGCTTGCCTTCCCTTGCGTCCCTTTTCTTCTCTTGCCTTCTCTGTGTCTCAGGCATCCTTTATCTTTTGCTATCTTTTGCTTTCTCTCAATCTACCACCTCCCACCCCTATGATCGGTGCTTCCGAAGTAAGACTTGGGAACTGCTCGCAGATTAAAGCCGGTAATCATCTTTGATTTCTCCCCCGCAAGCCCAAGAGCCCTCGAGCAGTGCTGACGCACGAAAAATATATAAAGCCGAAGTATAGGGAGTAAAAGCAG
>JBNATU010000033.1:0-30374 GCA_049701195.1 Neomoorellaceae bacterium | reverse complement strand
GCTCGGGTTTAGTCGCTCGCTTCCAAGCCTAAGCAGGCCTCTCCAGCAAAAACTGAGGATAACTCAGGGGCAAAGGAGGTTATAGCAGTATGACCACTTACTGGGATAGCGCCGGTAAAGCCCACACGGCTGCTACGGTTAAGCTGGCCGTAGAAAGGGCGCGGGAGCTGGGGCTTAAGCACTTGGTGGTAGCCTCGGCTACGGGATATTCGGCGGAGATGCTTTTGGCTTATCCCGACCTGGAAAGGGTATGCGTTACTCACCAGGCCGGTTTTCAGCGTCCGGGCGAGATGGAGATGCCGGAAGAGGTGCGGCGTCGTTTGGTGGAGGGAGGCATTAAAGTGCTTACCACTACGCACCTCATGGCCGGGTTGGACCGGGCGCTGCGCCTGAAATTTCAAGGATTATATCCGGCGGAGATTATAGCGCAAACTTTGCGGCTTTTCGGCCAGGGGGTAAAAGTGGCCGTGGAGGTGGCCGGCATGGCTCTGGATGCCGGTCTTATACCGTACGGCGTGGATGTGATCTCTTTAGGAGGGACAGGAGAAGGCGTAGATACGGCTTTAATCTTGCGTCCGGCTCACTCTCAAGATTTCTTTGCCACTAAGATAAAGGAGATTATTTGTAAACCACGGGAGTTCTGAAGGACTATGCGGCTCGAACTGGAGGAAAAGCTGGCACGGCTGCCGGAGCGCCCCGGTGTGTATATCATGCGGGATGCCCAGGGGAAAATCATTTACGTGGGCAAAGCCGCTTCTCTCAAGAATAGGGTACGCTCTTATTTTCACGGCCAGCACCCGCCGCGGACGGAAGCCATGGTGCGCCAGATTGCGGATGTAGAATATATACTTACCGAAAACGAAGTAGAAGCCTTAATTTTGGAATGCAATTTAATCAAAGAACACCGTCCCCGCTATAATGTCAACCTCAAGGATGATAAAACCTATCCTTATCTTAAGATTACGGTGCAGGAGGATTTTCCTCGCCTCCAAGTAACACGGAGAATAATCCGCGACGGTTCCCGTTACTTTGGCCCTTACACCCGGGCGGGCGCTTTAAAAGAGACACTTAAGCTTTTGGGCCATCTCTTCCCCGTCCGCACTTGCCGGGAGACGCCGCTTAAGGGCAAAAGCAGGCCTTGCCTCAATGCCCATATCGGCCAATGTCTGGCTCCCTGTACCGGCCGGGTGAGCGCGGAGGAATACCGTAAAGCAGTAACCAACATGATACTCTTTTTAGAGGGGAAGCAAGAGGATGTGGTGAGGGCGTTACGCTCGGAGATGGAAGAAGCGGCGGAAAAACTGGAGTTCGAGAGGGCCGCCAGGCTGCGAGACCGGCTGAAGGCCGTTCAGGAGGTGCTGGAGCAGCAGAAGGTGGTCAGCCCTGATGGGGAGGACCGTGATGCTATTGCCTTGGCCCGTGAGCAGGACGAGGCGGTGGCCATGGTCTTTTTTGTCCGGCAGGGTAAAGTAGTTGGTCGGGAGCACTTTTTTCTGGAGGGTCAGGCCGGCTTAAAAACCGAAGAAGTTATGGCCGCCCTGGTAAAGCAATACTACAGCCGGGGAGTAGAGATTCCCCCGGAGATCCTTTTGAAGGAGCCTATAGAAGATAAGGAAACTATAGAAGCGTGGCTGTCGCGCCTGCGGGGACGTAAGGTGAGCATAAAAGTACCCCGCCGGGGGGAAAAGGCTAAGCTTTTGGGTATGGTCTATGAAAACGCCCTTACCGTGCTGCAGGAGTATCTGGCGGCGCGGCGGAGGCAGGAAGAGAGCGCGGAATTGGCTCTGGAGGAGCTGAGAAGATATTTGGGTTTGCCCGGCTGGCCTCACCGGATGGAAGCCTTTGATATTTCTAATTTACAGGGTAGTGAAATGGTGGGGTCTATGGTGGTCTTTGAGGCGGGGCAGCCGCGGCCATCTGCTTACCGCCGTTTTCGTATCCAGAAGGTGCAGGGGCCTAACGATTTTGCCGCGCTGCAAGAGGTTCTGGAGCGACGTTTTAAACGCTGGCATGAAGGGGATCCCAAGTTTGCTATACGGCCAGATTTTATTTTGATCGACGGCGGCCGGGGCCAGCTCAGCGCGGTCCGGGAGGTAATGCGTAAGCTGGGAGTGGAGGATATTCCTACTTTCAGCTTGGCCAAAGGGGAGGAGCTCCTTTACCGGGAAGGTGACGCCAGCCCTCTGGAGCTGCCGCGGGAAAGCGCCGCGTTGCACCTGTTGCAGCGTTTGCGGGATGAAGCCCACCGCTTTGCCGTGACTTACCATCGCCAGCGGAGGGAAAAGGCGGGCCTGGGTTCGGTGTTGGACGAGATTCCCGGTATAGGGCCCAAACGGAAGCGGGCGTTGCTCCGGCATTTTGGTTCCTTGGAGGGTATTCGGCAGGCGAGCCTGGAGGAGCTTTGCCGGGTGGAAGGTATGAACAAAGCGGTAGCCTTGAAGATTAAAGAAGTTCTAGGTGAGGTATAGAGAGGCGCAGTTGAATCATCTGTTCCGACGGGAGTAGCCTGTTGGGGGTGCTTCCGGAGAAACAGGAAAATGCCGGTACCGGCGCCCCGGCAGGGAGCATGGTTCGGAAGCATCTGTGGGGTGAGGGGAGGAGAAAACATATTGGCGGGAATTCGCTTGGTAGCCTTGGATCTGGACGGCACCTTACTGGATAGTAATTCTAATCTGGAACCTTCCGCTAGGGAGGTTATTCGTCAGGTACAGGCCAGAGGAATAGGCGTCACTCTGGCGACGGGACGCATGTTCCGTTCGGCACTTCCCTTTGCCCGAGAGTTGAATGTGCATCTTCCTTTGATTGTATATCACGGCGCCATGGTTAAGGAACCGGACACCGGAGCAATTCTCTGGCAAAGGTTTTTATCCCGGGATATAATAAAAATCCTGGTGCAAAAAGCGCGCATTTATGGTATGCCTTTCAATATCTACCTGGACGATGAGCTGTACGTAGAAGATATACGACCGGAAAATAAGGCTTATGCTAACCGGGCGCGGGTTCCTTTGCATAAAGTAGATGATGTATTGGCGGTCCTTAAATCAGATCCCATTAAGTTTGTAGCCGTGTACCATGGTCCGGAGCTGAACCTCCTGGAAGAGGAAGTGCGGGGGGAGTTAGGCCAGCAGGTTTATGTCACGCGTTCTTTTCCTTATTATTTGGAAATTGTGCATCGAGAGGCCAGCAAAGCCAGAGGATTGGCGGTCTTAGCTCAAATACTGGGAATAGAGCCGTCGGAGATTATGGTTATTGGGGATAGCTTCAATGATCTGGAGATGTTTCGCTTTGCCGGGCTGGCAGTAGCCATGGGTAACGCGCCGCCTGCGGTTCAGGCGGAAGCCCACTACATTACGGGAACTAATGATCAGGGTGGTGTAGCCGAAGCCCTGATTAAGTTTATCTTGGAGCGAGATACCCATGAATAATCCGAAGGAGCAAGATCTACGGCTGGTGATTGTTACAGGTTTGTCGGGTGCGGGCAAGACCCAGGCCATTCGTGCGTTGGAGGATCTGGGCTTTTTTTGCATTGATAACCTTCCGCCTTTGCTGGTGCCCGGGCTGGTTGAGCTTTTGAATAAACAGGGGGGCACTACAGGCGAAAGCAAAAAAGTAGCCCTGGTTATGGATATAAGGGGTGGCGCTTTTTTTGAAGGTCTGGAGGAAGCCCTGGGCTATCTGGATAAGCAGGGCTTTGTTTACGAAATATTGTTTTTGGAGGCCTCGGATGAAATTCTGGTAAGGCGGTATAAGGAAACCAGGCGGCGCCATCCTCTGGCGGGCGAGAGTATACTGGAAGGAATCTTGGAAGAACGGCGGCGCCTGGAGGAACTTAAAGGGCGCGCCAGCAAAATCATCGATACTTCCGGATTGACACCGCATCAACTGAGGGAGCAGATTATCGAGCTCTTCGGGGGAGAAAGGCAGCAGCTAACGGTAACGGTAATCTCTTTCGGGTATAAGCATGGCATACCACTGGACGCCGATCTGGTGATGGACGTTCGCTTTCTGCCCAACCCTTACTATGTACCGACTTTGCGTCCTTTTACGGGCCATGATCGCTGCGTGGCGGATTTCGTCCTTCAATCTCCGATTACCGGTGAATTCATCAGCAAGTTCATGGATTTATTGCGTTTTCTTATCCCCCATTATTTAAAAGAAGGAAAATCTCACCTGGTTATAGCCGTCGGCTGTACCGGAGGCCAGCACCGGTCGGTGACTTTGGCCAATAAAATCGGCGAGTTATTACAATCGGAAGGGCTTAGGGTAATAGTGAAACATAGGGACTTGATGCATTATTTATCCGAGCACCGCAGGAGGTGAGGCCGTTGGAAAGCCTGAAGTGGCTGTATCCCGGGCTGAAGGTGAAACGCTGGCTCTTATTGGCCGTTTTGGGTTTATTTTTGTTGGTTTCCGGGCTGACCATAGCTTTGGGCGTTACCTTTCTAGCTTCGGCAGAACGTCTGGTCTGGTGGTTGATACAGCGCACGTTGGGATTCTGGGGCCCACCTCTCATGAGCGGCATGTTAGTGGCGGCTATAGGGTTGGTTATTATGGTTATCGGTATAGAAAAACTTACCGGTTCTGTTTTGCATGTACTGTGGCCGGGAGATAAGAGCCCGTGGGAGGTATTTTACCGGCGACGTCTCCTGGAGGGCGGTCCCAAGATAGTGGCCATCGGCGGAGGGACGGGGTTGGGGGTATTGCTGCGAGGCTTGAAGAATTATACGCACAATCTTACGGCTATTGTTACGGTGGCCGATGATGGGGGTAGTTCCGGCCGCTTGCGGGCCGAGTTGGATATCCTCCCTCCCGGGGATATTCGCAATTGCCTGGTAGCCTTAGCCGATACGGAGGTATTGATGGAAGAACTTTTTAATTATCGCTTTCGCAAGGGAGAAGGTCTGGCGGGACATAGCCTGGGGAATTTGCTGTTGGCCGCCATGACGGATATAGCCGGCGACTTCGTCCAGGCCATAAGCGAGTTGGGTCGAGTGCTGGCGGTTGGCGGAAGGGTTCTACCTTCTACCTTAAGCCGGGTCACTTTAGGGGCCGAAAAAGAGGATGGGACCATTGTATGGGGGGAAAGCCGTATTCCTGTTCCCGGTCAGCGTATAAAAAGAGTGTTTTTACGGCCGGCGGACTGTCGGCCTCCGGAGGCAGCTCTAGAGGCCATTGCCCAGGCCGATGCCATTATCATCGGCCCCGGCAGCCTCTATACCAGCGTGTTGCCCAACTTACTGGTGCGAGGTTTGGCAGATGCTTTGAGGCGGACTAAGGCTCCGGTGTTTTATATAAGCAATGTTATGACCCAACCGGGAGAGACGGAGGGATATACCGTAGCCGACCATATACGAGCTATTTACGCACACTGCGGTCCCGGCCTCATCGATTGTGTTATTGCCCACAGCGGCCCGGTATCCTGGGTTGCTCGGCGGCGGTATAGAGAGAAGGGTTCTCACCCGGTAGTGGTAGATGCAGGCGCCATCTCTAAGCTGGGGGTAGAGATGAGAAAAGCTTGGCTGATCGATGAAACCCATGTGGTGCGGCACCACCCGGACCGTTTAGCCAAAGTGATTATGGAAGAAATTTATAAGCGTAGGGCGTGGCGGGCTCCTGCTCGGTTTCATTTTTTCTGGCGCCAGAAACTTAGAGGCCCTTCTGCGCCGGTCAGGTGGGGCTGATATAGAGGGGAGAAACCGAAATGCAGCTTTCGTTTTCCGCCCAGGTTAAAGAGGAATTGGCCCGCGTTCAGGCCAAGCAAAAGTGTTGCCGGCTGGCGGAACTGGCCGCTCTATGGCATTTTTCACGTTCCACTAGAGAGGCTGCTGCAACGGATAAGCCGATTTTTTTAAGCACGGAAAGCGCAGCCTTGATGCGCAAAGCTTATTCTTTGGCCAAGGAGGCCGGGCTTACGGTTATAGTAGAAAGCGAGAAGACGAAGGGCGGGCGCAGGCCGTACGTTTATCACTTGATAAGCCTGAAAAATGAAGATAGGCAAATTTTGCAGTCCAAGGACAGGTCCTTACACCCGTGTTGTCGTACGGCTTATCTGCGGGGAGTCTTTCTGGCCACCGGTTCCATGGTCAATCCGGAAGTAGCCCACCACCTGGAACTGGTCATTGAGGCGCGTGACCTGCGCTTCCTGAAGGGCTTGCTTAAGGAAATGGGGCTTACACCCGGAGTAAACCGGCGTCACCGGAGCCTGGTGCTTTATTTTAAGGACAGCGAACAGATTGTACGTATTTTGAGCCTTATGGGGGCACATGCCGCCGTATTGAACTATGAGAATGTACTGGTCTACAAAGATATGCGTAACCATATTAACCGCCTGGTGAACTGCGAAACGGCCAATTTAAACAAAGCCGTGGAAGCCGGATTGCGCCAAGTGGAGAATATTCTATTCTTGGCGGAAAAAGTGGGCTTGAGCCATCTGCCGCCGGCTCTGCGTGAAGTCGCTGAGCTGAGGTTAAGGCATCCTGAAGCTACTCTTAAGGAGCTGGGGGAGATGCTGGTACCGCGGGTGGGCAAATCCGGTATCAACCACCGGCTGCGCCGACTGGAGGCGCTGGCGATGGACCTTAAGGGGAAGGAGTGGTTTGGTGCGTCGTCTACAAAGGATCCCGGTACATAACCTTAATTCCATGGCCTGCTGGCGTCAGGTAGCTCCTTTGTGGCGGGTGACTTGGAATTTTTGCCTTATTCAGCTGAGCCGTTATTTACCCTTTTTACGAGTGAAAAACTATTTGCTGCGTCTAGTAGGGATAAAAGTGGCTTCTTCCGCTTCCGTGGGGCTTATGGCTATGTTTGATGTTTTAAGGCCGGATTTAATAGTCATCGGAGAAAACAGCATAATAGGGTATAATGCTACTATTTTGTGCCATGAATTCTTGCCCCACGAGTACCGCCTGGGCAAAGTAGAAATCGGCTCCTGGGTGCTTATAGGGGCTAATGCTACTATTTTGCCGGGAGTACGCATTGGGGACGGGGCTATAGTAGGGGCCGGAGCGGTGGTAACCCGGGATGTGCCGCCCGGGGCCATGGTAGCGGGCGTGCCGGCCAGGCCGATTGGGGAGGGGTTATAGTCGCAGCCTTAGGGCGTTTGGCAAGAAGCGGTAAAATACGATGTCGGCGTCCCGGCATAGGTAATATTTCGGAAGGCTCCAGCCTTAGGAAGTGGAGGGAGACAAGATGGATCGCGTGGCGGACCAGGCCATGGGGGTGGCCCGAGGCCTTCTAGGGCCGGTGAAGAACGTATTATGGGATAACCCCTATAAGCCTTGGTTTCTGAAAACTCTTTTGTGCGTTAACTTTTTGGGCTCTCTTTACGGTTACTACTGGTATCATGAGCAACTGGCAGCCACGCCCTGGATTTGGTGGATTTTTACCCCGGACAGCCCTTTGTCTACCACTCTTTTTGCTCTGGCGCTGGCTATGGCTTGGGCCGGAAAGGAGAACCCTTTATTACGGCTGGTGGCGGCGACTTCGGTGATCAAGTACGGCGTCTGGGCGTGTGTGGTAATTGCGGACTATTGGCTGGGAGGGAACGGCGTAGCTCCTGTAGAAGCCATGTTGTTTTTAAGCCACTTGGGCATGGCGGCTGAAGGCTATATTTTCTTGCGGCACTGGTCGGTAACCTGGAGACAGGCGTTGGCCGCCGGGGGTTGGTTGGGGTTGAATGACTATGTGGATTATGTGGGAGGCTGGCACCCTTACCTTTTCCGGGAAGATCAGATAGTTTTGGCGGCCACGACAGCGGTATTGTTGAGCGGGGGGTTATTTCTTTATCTTTTAGGCAGGAAAAAAGCCGGGGAGAAAGAATATTAATATTGTATTAAGTTCGATCCCCAAAGATAGAGAAAGGGGTGGAAAGATATGCGGACTGGTATGGGGCTTCACCTGGAACAGACCCAGAAACTGGTCATGACGCCCGAACTGCGCCAGGCTATTGTTATTTTACAGCTTTCCACCCTAGAACTGGCGGATTATATTCAGCAAGAGTTGGAGACCAACCCTATTCTAGAACTGCGCGAGGAAACGGAAATCCCCGGGCCGGACGATCAAGAAGAAATAATAGAGGAGTTGGATTTTGATTGGGCGGAATACTTCGCCGACGGCAGCGATCTGGGTTATATACGCCTTCCCTATGAGGAAAGGGGAGAGCGTTCGGCGCAGGAATATCCTGCGGCCGAGGGGCAGAGCTTGCATGATTATTTGCTTTTGCAACTAAAGCTCGCAGTAAAAGACAACCTCGACTTAGCCATTGGCTCCTTTTTGATAGGCAACATTGATCATAACGGGTATTTGAAGATCTCGCTTAAAGAGGCGGCCAATTGCCTGAAGGTTCACCCGGGACAAGTATGGCGAGTCTTGGAAATCATTCAGAGGTTCGACCCTCCGGGCGTCGGAGCGCGAGACCTGGTGGAGTGTTTGTTGATCCAGTTGCGGCAGTACCGGGATATACCGGCAGGGACGGAAAAGATTATACGGCATTTTTTGGCGGATGTAGCCGAGGGTCGGTTAGCCAAGATCGCCCGGCAGCTGGGATTGACTTTGGCCGATGTACAGACGGCCGTCGACTTTATCCGCAAGTTAGACCCCAAGCCGGGGCGCACCTTCGGAAGTTACCGGGACGTGAGGTATATCCTGCCCGATGTAATAGTGGAGCGGGTGGGGGAGGACTATGTGGTTTTGATTAATGATGTAGCCGCTCCCCGGTTGGGCATTAATCCGCATTACCAGGCGTTACTGCGCCAGGGAGGGTGCGATTCGCAGACGCGCAAGTTTATCGAAGACAAACTTAATGCGGCAGCCTGGATTATCCGTAGCGTGGAGCAGCGCCGCCTGACTCTGTACCGGGTGGTGAGCTGTATAGTGGAGGAACAACGAGAGTTTTTGGAAAAAGGGATAAAATACCTCAAACCCCTCACTATGCGACAAGTGGCGGAGAGATTGGGCTTACACGAATCTACGGTGAGCCGGGCTACCGCCAATAAGTACGTTCAGACTCCTCAAGGTCTTTTTGAGCTGAAATTCTTCTTTACCAGTGGGGTGGCCAAGAGGGACGGCGTAGCTGCGGCGGAAAGCATTAAGAAGTTGATCGCCGAAGCGGTTAGCCGTGAGGATCCGGCTTCGCCTTTGACCGACCAGCAGTTGACCGCTCTTCTACAGCAGCAGGGAATTCAGATTTCCCGCCGCACGGTGGCCAAATACAGGGATGAACTGGGTATTCCGGCCGCCGGCAGGCGCAGGCGCTACAATTAGAGAGGCTCTCACAAGGAGAGCGGTTTGAAAATAGGGTGAGGCGCGAGGATTTTTCGGGCGGCAAGCCTGCCTGCCACATTAGCGGTGGTCCGAAAAGAGGGGAATGTGAAAGGGCCACCAATTTTTTTGGGTGAAAGAGGATTTTTATGGTGTATGTTGAATACAAAAAAGGGATTGGTTACTGCTAAAGCCATAATTATAATTCGTACCTACCAGAGACATACTACTGGGGGAAGGAGGCTACATAGAGATGCCTGTAAAAGTAGCTATTAACGGTTTTGGCCGTATCGGCCGTCTGGTGATGCGCGCTTCTCTGGAGAATCCAGAAGTACAAGTGGTAGCCGTCAATGACCTGGCGGATGCTCAGACTAATGCTCATCTATTGAAATACGACTCGGTGCATGGCCGCCTGAATGTGCCGGTGGAGGCCCGGGAAGGCGTCATGGTGGTGGCCGGTCGGGAAATTAAGGTTCTGGCCGAAAAAGATCCGGCCAAGCTCCCTTGGGGCGATCTGGGAGTCGACATAGTGGTGGAATCCACGGGAGTATTTACGGATGCTACTAAGGCGGCGGCCCATCGTCAAGCCGGGGCCAAAAAAGTCATTATAACCGCTCCGGCCAAGAACGAAGACATTACTATAGTTATGGGCGTTAACGAAGACCAGTACGATCCCGCGAAACATCACATCGTATCCAATGCCTCGTGCACCACGAACTGTTTGGCCCCGGTAGTCAAGGTTTTACACCAGCATTTTAAGGTTCTGCGGGGCCTTATGACCACTGCCCACTCTTACACCAACGATCAGAGGATCCTGGACTTGGTGCATAAAGACTTGCGTCGGGCCCGGGCGGCCGGCATGTCCATCATCCCCACCACTACCGGCGCGGCCAAGGCCATCGGACTGGTATTGCCCGAATTAAAGGGCAAGCTCAACGGCTTTGCCATGCGGGTCCCCACCCCTAACGTGTCGGTAGTCGATTTGGTGGCCGACGTGGAAAAAGCTACTACCGTAGAAGAAGTAAATGCAGCCTTTAAGGCGGCGGCCGAGGGTGAACTAAAAGGCATTCTGGGCTATTGCGAGGAACCTCTTGTTTCCCGCGACTTTAACGGCGACCCGCGGTCGTCTATCGTGGATGCTCTTTCCACCATGGTAATGGACGGCACGATGGTGAAGGTAATAGCGTGGTATGATAACGAGTGGGCCTACTCCAACCGCGTAATCGACCTGGCCGCCTATATGGCTTCTAAGGGATTGTAGGAAAGGTGCGCTAAGGGAGGGAGTGAAGACGGGAGAGCGGTCGCCGATGAGGCGGCCGCTTCCGTTGACCACGTAAGGGAGGTGCCTGGTATGCATAAACTCACTCTGAAAGATCTGGATTGCGCCCAGAAGAGGGTTCTGGTCCGCGTGGATTTTAACGTCCCTCTGGAGAACGGACGAGTGGCCGACGACACGCGCATCCGCGCCGCTCTGCCTACTATAAAGTATTTAATAGATCGCAGGGCCAAAGTAATCCTGGTGTCTCACTTGGGCCGCCCCAAGGGCAAGGTAAACGAAAGCCTGCGCCTGGACCCGGTGGCCCGTCGCCTGGAGGAGCTCCTGGGCCAGCCGGTGAAGAAAGTGAACGACTGCGTGGGCCCGGAAGTAGAAGAAGCTGTGGCCCAGTTGCAACCCGGAGAGGTCTTGCTCCTGGAGAATATTCGCTTTTATCCGGAAGAGGAGAAGAACGATCCGGAGTTTGCCAAGAAGTTGGCGGCACTGGCTGACGTGTATGTGAACGACGCCTTCGGTGCGGCCCACCGGGCCCATGCTTCTACCGAGGGAGTGGCTCATTACCTGCCGTCGGCGGCCGGTTTGCTTATGCAGAAGGAAATTGAAGTCATGGGCCGCGCTCTGGCCCATCCCGACCGTCCTTTTGTGGCCATCATCGGCGGGGCCAAGGTATCCGATAAGATCGGCGTTATACGCAATCTGCTTTCTAAAGTGGATACCCTCATCATAGGTGGGGGGATGGCCAATACTTTTCTTAAAGCCCGGGGCTATAATATGGGTAAGTCTTTAGTGGAAGAGGATAAGGTTTCCCTGGCGGCGGAGCTTATGGCCGAAGCGGAGAAAAAGGGCATTTACCTGCTCTTACCCCGGGATTTGGTAGTGGCCCAAGAGCTATCTCCGGAGGCGCCGCATCGAGTGGTAGCGGTGGACGCTGTGCCTGAGGGATGGATGGCTGTAGACATAGGCCCGGAAACCAGGCGGGACTTTGCCGAGGCTTTAGCGACGGCGCGGACGGTGGTGTGGAACGGCCCCATGGGTGTGTTTGAGATGGAACCTTTTGCAGCCGGAACGGAGGCTGTGGCCCGGGCGGTCGCCGGGGTTAAGGGGACTACCATCGTAGGCGGAGGCGACTCGGTGGCGGCAGTAGAGAAGATGGGCTTGGCCGATAAGATCACCCATATTTCCACCGGCGGAGGCGCTTCGCTGGAGTTTCTAGAAGGAAGGCAGCTACCGGGGGTGGTGGCTTTAAGCGATAAGGCCTGAACAGGCTTTTCTTGCTGTTTCCTTGAGAGTTATGGCGTGGTGCGCCCGGCGAGAAGGAAGGGGGAATTGTTTTGAGCCAGCGGAAACCCATTATTGCCGGCAATTGGAAAATGTATAAAACAGCCGGTGAAGCGCGGCGGCTCATAGAGGAGCTTAAACCACTAGTAGGAGCGGCCCGAGGAGAGGTGGTGGTTTGCCCGCCTTTCACCGCTCTGGCTGCGGCCGTCAGTGCTGCGGCGGGCTCCAATATAAGCGTAGGCGCCCAGGATCTTTTCTGGGAAGATGAGGGGCCTTACACCGGCGAGGTTTCCGGACCTATGCTAAAAGACCTCGGGTGCCGCTATTGCATAATAGGCCATTCGGAACGGCGTCAGCATTTCGGGGAAACCGATGCCACGGTGCGGAAAAAAGTCCAGGCCGCTTTCCGGTCGGACCTTATCCCTATTGTATGCGTAGGGGAGACTCTGGCCGAACGGGAGGG
Source organism: Neomoorellaceae bacterium (assembly GCA_049701195.1). Lineage (GTDB taxonomy): Bacteria > Bacillota > DSM-521 > Neomoorellales > Neomoorellaceae > JBNATU01. The sequence continues at coordinate 18,099 of JBNATU010000033.1, read as the reverse complement.
AGGGAGGACCCTAGAGGTTTGTCGGCGGCAGGTAGAAGAAGGCTTAAGAGATCTAAACCCGGAGCAGGTGGCCCGTCTGGTGGTGGCTTATGAGCCGGTGTGGGCCATCGGTACGGGTAAAAACGCTACGGGCAGGGATGCGCAAGAGGTCATAGCCTTTATTCGAGGTTTGCTGGCGCAAATGTACGGCCGGGAGGCGGCCGAAGCTTGCCGTATCCAGTACGGGGGCAGCGTAAAGCCGGAAAATATTGCGGAGTTTATGGCCCAGCCGGATATAGATGGAGCGCTGGTAGGAGGAGCCAGCCTGGATGCTATATCTTTTGCCGCCATAGTAAATACGGCAACGGGGGAACGAGATGAATAAACCGCTAATGTTAATAGTGCTGGACGGCTGGGGGTATAGCGAACACCGGGAAGGCAATGCCGTGGCTTTGGCGCGGCTATATCATTTCCCCAGATTGTGGCGGGAGTTTCCCCACACTTTGTTACAGGCTTCGGGGGAAGCGGTGGGGCTGCCCTCAGGGCAGATGGGCAACTCGGAAGTAGGGCACCTGAACATAGGTGCCGGGCGTATTGTTTACCAGGAGCTTACCCGGATCAGCCGGGCTATCCGTGACGGTTCCTTTTTCCAAAATCCGGTCCTACTCGATGCCTTGCGGTGGACCCAAGAGCGAGGTGGGGCTCTCCATCTTTTGGGGCTTCTTTCCGATGGAGGAGTGCACAGCCACCTGGATCACCTCTATGCACTTCTGGAGCTGGCCGGCCGGGAAGGCCTGGACGAAGTATACATCCACGCTTTTCTGGACGGCAGGGATGTGCCGCCGGCCTGCGCGGGACAGTACATAGAGGCGGTGGAAGAGGAATGCCGCCGGCGGGGGCTGGGGGCCATCGCCACCATTATGGGTCGCTATTACGCTATGGACCGGGACCGCCGCTGGGAGCGCACTGCCAGGGCTTACCGGGCCATAGTGGCCGGAGAAGGGCATAAGTTTCCCAGCGCCCTGGAGGCTTTAGAGGCCTCCTACCAGCGGAATATTACCGATGAATTCGTAGAGCCTTCGGTGATGGTCCGCGGTGGACGCCCTTTGGCTACCGTGAGGGAGGGGGACGCAGTAATTTTCTTCAATTTCCGGGCCGACCGGGCTCGTCAACTGACCCGAGCCTTTGTGGATGAGGACTTTGCTCATTTTGAGCGACCGGGCGGAAGGCTTGACATCCGTTTCGTCTGCCTTACCCAGTACGATGTGACTATACCCGCTCCGGTAGCCTTTCCGCCTCAAGATTTAAAGGAGACCTTGGGTGAAATTATCAGCCGCGCTGGTTTAAGGCAGCTACGCATTGCCGAGACGGAAAAGTATGCCCACGTCACCTTCTTTTTCAACGGCGGGGTGGAGGAGCCTTTTCCCTGCGAGGACCGGCTGCTCGTACCGTCGCCTAAAGTGGCTACTTATGACCAGAAGCCGGAAATGAGCGCCTATGAAGTTACTTCTGAGGTGTTGAAGAGACTGGAACTATATGATTTCGTGGTCCTCAATTTTGCCAACCCGGATATGGTGGGGCATACAGGAGATCTGCAGGCCACCATTAAAGCTCTGGAGGCGGTGGACGAATGTTTGGGCCGCATTGCCGAGGCCATGAGGGCCCGCCGGGCGCCGCTCATAATTACGGCGGATCACGGCAATGCCGAAGAGATGCTGGAACCTGACGGTGAACCCCACACCGCCCATACCAGCAATCCGGTGCCTTTTATTCTGGTGAGCGAAGAGTATCGCCGAGCGCACTTAAGGGAGGGTTCTCTGGAGGATGTAGCGCCGACGGTGCTGGCTTTGCTGGGCCTGAAGCAGCCGGAAGCCATGACCGGAAGCAATTTGATAGTGGATAAGGGTTAAGGCCCTTATAATACGGCAAAGCAGGGTCTAAAAGGCCCTAGAAGGTCGTTGGGGTCGAAAGGCTTGGGTTTTGTAGAAAAGCAGATGATAAAGTTGATGTTCTGTGTGTTAATTACTTACTTAATGCGAATTAACGCGAAGATAATACTAAGGTCTTCTTGAGTTGAAAAGGGTGGAGGTGTAGTTTATGACCATTATTAATGATATTTACGCCCGGGAGATCTTGGATTCCCGGGGCAATCCTACGGTGGAAGTGGAGGTGGTATTAGAGAGCGGCGCCATGGGTAGGGCCGCTGTTCCTTCCGGCGCTTCCACCGGGGCTTACGAAGCAGTGGAGCTGAGGGACAATGATCAACATCGCTATCTGGGCAAGGGTGTACAAGAAGCGGTAAACAATGTAAACTCCATAATTGCTCCGGAAATCGTGGGGATGGATGCCCTGGACCAGCGGGCCATTGACCAGCAGCTTATTGAGCTGGACGGTACCCCCAATAAAGGCAAATTGGGAGCCAATGCCATTCTGGGCGTCTCTCTGGCGGTGGCCAAAGCGGCGGCAGCAGCTCTGGGGCTACCTTTGTACCGCTACCTGGGCGGGGTAAATGCCCATACTTTGCCGGTACCCTTAATGAATATCCTGAACGGGGGCAAACACGCCGATAATAATGTGGACCTCCAGGAATTTATGGTGGTGCCCGCCGGAGCCGAAAACTTTGCGGAAGCTTTGCGCATGGGTGCGGAGATCTTTCACCATCTTAAAGCCGTGCTTAAGGGCAAGGGGCTCAATACGGCGGTAGGCGACGAGGGGGGATTTGCCCCTAACCTGAGTTCCAATGAGGAGGCCATTGAGGTTATCCTGGAGGCCATCTCCCGGGCGGGATATGAGCCGGGCAAGGACGCTTTCCTAGCCCTGGATCCGGCGGCCACGGAGCTCTACCGTGACGGCAAATATGTCTTTGCAGGAGAAGGGGTGACCCGTACCAGCGAAGAAATGGTGGAGTTTTACGCTTCTTTGATAGAAAAGTATCCTATTATTTCCTTAGAAGATGGCTTGGCGGAAGATGATTGGGAGGGCTGGCGGCTTTTAACCCAAAAGTTGGGAGGGAAGGTCCAGCTGGTGGGCGATGACCTGTTTGTCACTAATACCCAGAGGCTGCGCCGCGGCATAGAGATGGGAGTGGCCAATTCCATCTTGATTAAGGTGAACCAGATAGGCACTTTGACAGAGACTCTGGAAGCCATAGAAATGGCCAAGCAGGCGGGTTACACGGCCGTAGTGTCCCACCGTTCCGGGGAGACGGAAGATACTACCATTGCGGATATTGTGGTGGCTACCAATGCCGGCCAGATAAAGACCGGCGCACCTTCCCGCACCGACCGGGTGGCCAAGTACAACCAGCTTTTACGCATTGAAGAGGAGCTGGATCTGGCGGCTACCTTTGCCGGGTTGAAGGCTTTCTATAAGGTGAAATCCGGGAGATAATACAGCCTGGAAGGGGCTTGGGGGGCGGAGGCAGGTTGTGAGGCCTGCCTCCACCTAACTGGCGTATCCCCACTTTTTACAGGGCAGGCCTGCTTAGGCTTGGAAGTGAGCGAACAAGCCTTCGCGGTAGCCAAACTTAACGAAGCCGAAAGCGGAGGCGGACACGAGGCCACGGATGGCCGAGGCCGGCAACTGAGACAGGATGTCGAATTTGCCGGGAAGTCCGCCGGAGCTTGAGGCTGAGTGATAGTTTGGCCTGCGAGGGGTTTTGGAGCGAGCGTAAGCCAAGCAGGCCTCGGGACAAAACTGGGGATGCGTCAGTCCACCTAATTCTTGTCTCCTGATGCGATTTATGCTAGAATGTAAAGCATTACTAAGGTAAATGTGCTATACTATATTCACTCTGCAAGGAGGTGATAGGGTGCTGCACAATATACTGCTGGTCCTACAAATTTTGCTCGCTTTAGCGCTAATCGCTTCGGTGTTGCTGCAGTCGGGACGCAGTGCCGGAGTATCGGGTGCTATTGCTGGAGGAGCGGAAAGCATTTTCGGCAAGAAAAAAGGCTTAGATGAGTTTTTGGCTAAGATTTCCGCCGGTCTGGCCGGAGGCTTTTTGCTGCTCACGCTCTTGCTTTCTTTGGTATAGCCTTTACAGTATAAAGGGGGTTGACACCTTTGGATTTGCGCTTAATAGCACCGGTAGCCGGAATTTTAGCTCTGCTCTTTGCCTTTTATCTAACCCAGCGGGTTAACCAGGCTGACCCCGGTACGCCGCGCATGCAGGAGATTAGTGCTGCCATCCACGAAGGGGCTATGGCCTTTTTGAAGCGGGAGTACCGTACCTTGCTGTTTTTTATACTGGGTATGACAGCGTTAATAGTTATTACCGGTGTGATGACCAAGGGCGCGGAAAGCATGCAGCCGGTCACGGCTATTGCTTATATCCTAGGCACCCTGTGCTCCATTGGGGCCGGGTACATTGGAATGAACGTGGCTACCAGGGCTAATGTTCGCACGGCCAACGCGGCCCGTAAGAGCCTTAACGCTGCTTTGAGTATCGCTTTTTCCGGCGGTTCGGTCATGGGTATGTGCGTGGTAGGGTTGGGCTTATTGGGCTTAGGAATAGTTAATCTTATCTTTGACAACCCCAACATTATTAACGGCTTTGCACTGGGCGCCAGCTCTATTGCGCTATTTGCCCGGGTAGGGGGCGGCATTTATACCAAAGCCGCAGATGTAGGAGCCGATTTGGTGGGTAAAGTAGAAGCGGGCATTCCAGAGGATGATCCGCGCAACCCGGCGGTTATCGCCGATAATGTAGGGGACAATGTAGGAGATGTCGCCGGCATGGGCGCCGATCTTTTTGAATCTTATGTGGGCTCCATTATTTCCGGGATCGCCTTAGGCGCTGCTCTGAACATTACCAACGGTACTATACTACCTCTTATGGTAGCGGCCGTGGGTATTGTAGCCTCAATCATTGGCGCCTTCTTTGTCCGAACTGGCGAAGGCGGCAATCCGCAAAAAGCCCTGAATACGGGAACCATGGTGGCCAGTATATTGGCGATTGTGGGTACCTATTTTGTAACTACAGGTCTTTTGCCCTCACGCTTTCAGGTAGGCAATGCTACTTACAGCGGAATGGGAGTTTTTTGGGCCACCGTAGCCGGTCTAGTGGCCGGAGTGCTCATCGGGAGAATAACGGAATACTACACCTCAGGTGATTATAGTCCGGTAAAGGAGATAGCCAAATCGTCTCAGACGGGTACGGCTACTAACATTATTGCGGGCCTAAGTACCGGCATGCTCAGCACTACTCTCCCCATTATTGTTATAGTCATAGCGATCCTGGCCGCTTATAAATTTGCCGGCCTCTACGGTATAGCTCTGGCGGCGGTGGGCATGCTTTCGACTACCGGCACCACGGTAGCTGTGGATGCTTACGGGCCTATCGCCGACAATGCCGGCGGTATTGCGGAAATGGCGGAGTTGGAGCCTGAGGTGCGTAAAATTACCGATACTCTGGATGCCGTGGGCAATACGACCGCTGCTATTGGTAAAGGTTTTGCCATAGGCTCGGCCGCTTTAACCGCCTTAGCGTTATTCTCGGCTTATACGGCAGCCGCCAAGATTACCTCTATTGATTTGACCGATCCTAAAGTAGTAGCCGGTCTTTTCCTGGGAGGCATGCTGCCTTTCTTATTTGCTGCTCTGACTATGAAAGCAGTAGGTCGAGCGGCTTTTGACATGATCGAAGAGGTGCGACGGCAATTTAAAAATATCCCCGGCCTTATGGAGGGCAAGGCCCGGCCTGATTACGCCCGATGCGTAGCCATCAGCACCGGTGCGGCTTTAAGGGAGATGCTGGCGCCTGGTCTTCTGGCAGTATTAGTTCCCTTAGTTGTCGGCCTCCTGCCTGGGTTGGGTAAGGAAGCTTTGGGCGGACTGCTGGCGGGAGCTACAGTGACGGGTTTCTTGTTGGCGGTAATGATGGCTAATGCCGGCGGTGCTTGGGATAACGCTAAGAAGTATATTGAGAGTGGGCGGTTTGGAGGCAAGGGTTCCCCGGCTCACGCAGCGGCGGTGAACGGAGACACGGTAGGCGATCCGTTCAAGGATACTTCTGGCCCAGCCATGAATATCCTTATCAAGCTCATGACCATTGTTTCTCTGGTCTTTGCCCCCCTGTTTATGATGTAAGATGTCTATAGGATGCAGGGAGTGAAGCAGTTTGCGTCGGGAGGAAGCAGTTAAGCTTCTGGAAAAACATGTATCCACTCCCAATCTCCTAAAGCACTGCTTGGCGGTAGAGGCGGTCATGCGAGCTTTGGCCAGGCATTTAGGCGAAGACGAGGAGAAATGGGGGCTGGCCGGGTTGCTCCACGATATAGACTATGAGGCGACCAAGCATACGCCGGAACGCCATAGCCTGGTGGGTGCGGAAATGTTAGAGCGGGAAGGGGTGGACCCGGAGATCGTATATGCCGTCCGGGCCCATAACGAAATTCATGGCCTGCCGAGGCGAGACCGTTTGAGTCAGGCTTTATATGCCACCGATCCTTTAACAGGGCTCGTAGTGGCTGCGGCCCTTATCCGCCCGGAGAAAAAGCTGGCTCCGGTAGACGTGGCTTTTCTGCTCAACCGTTACCAGGAGAAGTCCTTTGCCCGGGGGGCCAAGCGTGAGCAGATGGCGGCCTGTCAAGAGCTGGGATTATCCTTAGAGGAATTTCTCCAGATCGGCCTGGAGGCCATGAAAGAAATAGCAGTAGAATTAGGCCTGTGATAAATCGCGGATGGGCCTTCGGTTGAGACAGGTAGGATTTACGGTCAAAACTAAAGCCCCAGAGATGACCTCTGGGGCTTTAAAATCGGTAAATTACCTTGAAGCATTTTACAGGGAAGATGTTCATGTAGCTCCGGTGGCACCAGCGAAAGGATGAAAATGGCAAAGAGCGCTTTTCCGGGATAGGGAAGCTCAAATATCTAAGTGGCTAAAGGGCAAAAGATATGCAGGGATGAAGAAGGTGGTAATTGAACCGGATACGGTGCAATACTATAATCTTAGTAGTCTGTATAAAGAGGGTGGGAATAAGTGGTTACAACCCCTCGTTTGACCAATATCTTTAGTAAGATACTGGAAAAGGATAGGCCGCCGGATGAGAGCCTGGTGGTAATTGAGGCCACCCGACTTTTTCCCTTTCAAGTGAGGCAACTTGATCCCTGTGTTTATCAGTTGCATGCCCGCGCTAAGGCCAATATGTATACGGGAACCCTGAAGGTCAAAGATGGGATTATCCGGGAAGTGACCATGGAGGAGGAGCCCTCAGGGGAGGTAAATTTTACTATTCACCTGGAAGCAAAGACTGAGGTCTTCATCAGTACCCAGGATGGCTTGCCGGCCAGGGTAATATTGCACTTTAGCCGGCAGCCCTTGCAAGAATTTTACCAGGGGAAGCGCATAGTCCTGGATCCCGGACATGGCGGTGCGGACGGAGGCTACAGGGGACCGGTGGATCTCTGGGAAAGGGATGTAGTATGGATTACGGCCCAGGAATTACTTCGAACCCTGCAACGGCTGGGAGCAGAGGTAGTGCTTACTCGGGGATTAGAGGAAAACCCTTCCTGGGAGGAACGGGTGAAAAAAGCCGCAGATCCTACCGATCTGTTCGTCAGTATACATACTCACGGAGCTGCGGACCGCAAAGTTAGGGGGGCAGCCGTGCTGTATAATTCCCGGGCCGAGAGAGGTTCTACTTTGGCCTATCTTGCGCTGGAAGAGATAATGAATAAAACTAAAATCCCCGGACGAGGCGTGGAGCCCTGCCGAGATTTGGAACTTCTCGGCAAGGTGCACGCGTTACTGGTGGAGACGGTTACTATTACCAGCTGGGTGGATGAAGGTATCCTGCGTAACCCTTACTTTCACCGCAAACTGGCGCTGGCGGTGGCGAATAGTTTTTATCACTTTATCTCTAGAGGGGCAGGATCAAACCATGAAGGGGAAAATTGAAGGAGGCAGGGCCATAGCTTTTGCCGGTAAAATTCCCATTCGTACCCATATTATTACGGAAAGCGATGATATAGTCGAAGTAGCGCGGCATTATACTTATGGTATTGCCGACCGGGGAGATGTTATAGCGCTTGCCGAGAGCGTAGTAGCGATTACCCAAGGTCGGGCTATTTTGCCGGAAACGGTGAGGCCGGGTTGGATGGCACGTTTTCTTTGCCGCTTTCCGGGTAAGGGAGGGAGTTTGGCTACTCCGGCGGCTATGCAATTGGCCATCCGGGAAGTGGGCCGCATACGAATTTTGGCAGGGTGTGCTGCGGCAGCCGTAGGCAGACTCTTACGTAAAAAAGGCTTCTTCTATATTGTGGCAGGACGGCAGTTAGCTTTAATAGATGACGTGGCCGGCACTATGTATCCTTATGAACGGCATATTATTCTGGGTCCCAGAGATCCTTTCAAGGTAGTGAAGGCCATAAAGAGAGCTACCGGGGCCGAAGCTGTTATTGCCGACGTAAACGATCTAGGCTGCGTAGATATAATTGGAATTACCAACAAGGAATATCTCGCAGCTGTAAGGGAGGCTTTGAAGGACAATCCTTTTGGAAACGAAGACGAACAGACGCCCATAGTGGTGCTTAAGCGTTCTAGATGAATTAGAAGAAATGGATAATTAATGAACAAGAAACAGATGCTTAGGTTGGTTCTGGCGATGGGAAGGATAGAAAATAAATAATGTACCCTAAGAGAAAGGGGAGAAGGCCTGTTATAGGGCCGAGTGAGTGGTGATAACTTTGGAACCTAGAGATGTGCTGGAGTTAATGCAGCAAAAGTCCTACCACCCTATGACCCTGGATGAGCTTCAGGAGATATTGGGGGGCAGTCCGGAGGTTTTAAGAGAGCTTTTACAGGAACTGGAGCAGGAAGGGTGGATAGTACGCACCAGGAAGAATAAATACGGCTTGCCCGAAAAAATGGGTTTGGTTGCCGGAAAGCTACAGATGTCCCCTAAGGGATTTGGATTTCTGGTGCCTTTGAGGAGGGAGCAGGAAGATATATATATTAGCCCCGCCAATCTAAACGGAGCCATGCATCAGGACTTGGTGTTGGCCCGCTTGTTGCCGGAGCAAGGTGCGCGACGTAGAGAAGGGGAGATAATCCGAATTCTAAAGCGGGCTAACTACAGGATAGTGGGTACTTATGAACGGAATCGACGCCTGGGTTTCGTCGTTCCGGATGACCCCCATTTGCACCAGGATATCTTTATTCCGCAGGAGGAGAGCGGAGGAGCCAACCACAAGGATAAGGTAGTAGTAGAGATCACCCGCTGGCCTGAAGCACGACGCAATCCAGAAGGGAAGGTAGTCGAGGTTCTAGGACCGGCCGGTACACCGGGCATAGATGTTTTGGCTATAATTAAGAAATATAACCTCGATCTAGAGTTCCCTCCAGGGGTGAGACGGGAAACCCAAAAAATTAAGGAAGAGATAGAAGCTAAAGATCTGGAAGGCAGGAGGGACCTGCGAGATTGGCGCATTGTAACTATCGATGGAGCGGACGCTAAGGACCTGGATGATGCGGTTTCCCTGGAACGCTTACCTAATGGCCATTACCGGTTAGGAGTACACATTGCCGATGTGAGCTATTATGTGAAGGAAGGCGGAGCTCTGGATAAGGAAGCTTTTCGCCGAGGCACCAGCGTCTATCTAGTAGACCGGGTTATTCCTATGTTGCCGCCGCGGCTTTCTAATGGTATTTGTAGCTTGAATGCCGGGGCAGACCGCTTAACCATGTCCGTGGTGATGGAGGTTTCCCCTCAGGGTAAAGTGGTAAACTACGAGATCTTTCCCTCAGTCATAAGAGTGCGGGAACGCATGACCTATGATGCTGTGCGCCGCATCTTGGTGGACCGCGATCCGGATTTGAGGCTTCGTTATGCCGAACTAGTCCCGGATTTTCACCTTATGGAGGAACTCTGCCTTATTCTGTATGAAAAGAGGATGAAACGGGGAGCTATTGACTTTGATTTTCCCGAGGCTAAAGTATTGCTGGATGAGGCGGGCCGGCCGGTAGAGATCGTCCGGGTGGAGCGCAGTATAGCAGAAAAAATCATCGAGGAATTTATGGTGCTGGCTAATGAAGTGGTGGCCGAGCATCTTCATTTTCTGGATATTCCTTTGATCTATCGGGTACACGAGGAGCCCGCGCCGGACAAGCTAGAAGAATTGAATAGTTTTTTGGGGCATTTTGGGTATTACGTACGCCGGGACGGTGACGGGCGGGTACATCCTAAAGCCCTACAACGCATCGTGAACGCGGTGCGAGGAAGGCCGGAAGAGAGAGTCATCAATACCGTAATTTTGCGGTCCCTCATGCGCGCCCGTTATGCGCCTGCGGCCCTGGGTCACTTCGGGTTGGCTTCCCCCTACTATTGCCATTTTACTTCTCCCATACGCCGGTATCCGGATTTAGTTGTACACCGTATTTTACGCGAAGTGCTGGCGAAGGGTAAGCTGCACCCCCGGCGGGTAGAAAAATTAAGAGAGTTTGTGGCCCAGGCAGCTGCCCAAGCCTCCGAGCAGGAAAGGATAGCCGAGGAGGCGGAAAGGGAAACGCTTCTGATGAAGATGGTGGAGTTCATGAAGGAGCGGGTGGGCGAAGTTTACTCGGGCATTATCAGCGGTGTAGTCCCTTACGGCTTTTTTGTGGAATTGGAAAATACAGTAGAGGGGCTGGTGCATGTCTCCACGCTTACAGATGACTATTACCACTACCAAGAGGACCAGATGGCCTTGGTGGGCGAACACCGCCGCCGGTCTTTCAAGATAGGACAACCGGTGCGCGTTCAGGTGGTGCGGGTGAATGTGGAGGCCCGTCAGGTGGATTTGGAGCTAGTCTAACTGCGAGAAAGCGCCGTCCTGATGAGAAGTGAATGTTCCGTTACTCGCTGAGCCTCCAACAACTCAAGAAACCCAAATCCCAAAATTAAAGGCCGGTTCCAACTTGGTGGATTTTCTACCGGCCTGGGGCTACTTGGCTGGTGGAGGCGGGGGGAATCGAACCCCCGTCCGAAGGAGCACCCACAGAAGCTTCTACCAGGATAGTTTCCGTTTTAATCTCGCCGCAGGGCCCCCCGGAAACCGGGTGCACCGGCGGCCAGCCTGCTAGCTTTTCCCTCCGGGCCCGCAGGCCAAGGCCCCGAGGACAGCCCGCTAAGGTCGACACCCACTCCGAACCCTGCGGGCGGGATTCGGGTGGATGTGGCTGCTAATCCTTAGGCAGCCAGAGCTAATTCTTTGTCGGCACTTATAAAGGTTCCACCGTTTAACGAGAAGGTGGGATCTCGCCTGGCCACTTCTGCCTATGCCTCCCCCGTCGAAACCACTACGCCCCCACGAAAAATACCGCATTAATATTTTTGCCGCTCGCGAAAGGCTTTCTCCACTTCCCGTTTGGCATCCCGTTCGCGTATGGCTTCGCGCTTGTCGTATAGCTTTTTACCTCGGGCCAAGGCTAATTCCACTTTGGCCCGGCCTTGGGAGTTGAAGTAAACTCTTAGAGGTATGAGAGTCAACCCTTTCTCTCGCGTCTTTCCGATGAGCCGGCGAATTTCTTCTTTGTGGAGAAGAAGTTTGCGCGGCCGGCGGGGATCGTGATTAAAGCGATTCCCCTGCTCGTAAGGGCTGATGTGCATGTCATAAAGAAATATTTCTCCGTTTTCCGCCCGCGCAAAGCTTTCCTTTATACTGGCCTTTCCTTCCCTAAGGGATTTCACCTCTGTCCCTGTAAGGACTATACCCGCCTCCAGAGTCTCCTCGATAAAATAATCGTGCCGGGCCTTACGATTTTCCGTGACGATTTTCATTTGCCGGCCCATGGTATTCCACCTCATAAAGTTTCAGTTTCATTATACCATGGGGAGTAGGGGCCAAGTCAAGAGCAGGGTCAGAGCGAATATTCCAGTTTTTGTCTTACCATCTCAGCAATTTCCGCAGGTGTACGGCCCTCGGCCTGGATAACCGGTACACCGGCGATTATATTCTCCATGCCCATTATATTGGAATCTTGACCGCTGATTATCAGGGCCCCATAATCTTTAAGCTGTCCCACCGTTAGATTGTTCATATCCACTTGTTCTACTTCAAATCCCTGTTCGGTTAAGTGGTCGCCGATGGCGCTGATGGTGCGTTCCACAGCTACACGCTTGGACATTACTTGTACACCTCCCAGCTTGTACCTTCCTCCACGCATATTATGGACGCTGGCGAACCGGTTTATTCCCTTTGCTCAATTTTCATTTGTTTCTTGCGCGGATGAGCTTTTCGGCCGGCGTTTTTCAATCAGTCTCAACGAAGATTCCCAGTGCCGAGCCAGTAATTCTTTTTCCTCTGGTGTGAGTTCAGGAAGGCGCTGAAGAAGGTTGCGAATAAGAGGATCGGTGAGGCTAGCTCTAAGGCCGGGTTCCAGCAAGAGCAAAGTGATCAAATTTTGGGTATCCTCCGGAAGCTCATAGGTTAATCTTTCGCGATAGTTCGTCCGGCCGAGAAGATAATCTACAGACACCTGAAAAAAATCCGCCAGCCGCTCTAGAGTTTCCGGGTCGGGTCGGCGCTTGTTCTTCTCATACATGGCAATGGTGCTCTGGCCCATGTTCAGCATCCGGGCCAGTTCGGCCTGCGATAAGCCTTTCTCTCTGCGTAAAGCGGCCAACCGCTCGCCAAATGATTGCTGCATAAATACACCCTGCACCAATGTAACACGCTCTGTGATATTAAGCAACAGTTATCACTAAAAGCAATTTTTTGCCCAGAAAAACCTTGACATTTATCGCAATATGTGATTATACTGGTTAATGATGACAAACACAAATGGTGGTTCCTTTGCGTAATGAGAAGATGTACCGGTTGCGCCTGAAGCGCAAGCTCAGTCAAAAGCAGGTGGCCGAAGCGGTGGGTATAACCCAGAGCGGCTATGCCATGATCGAAGGAGGCCGCCGGCATCCCCGCAAAGAAATCATGAAGAAACTAGCTGATTTCTTTGGGGTTACAGTAGATGAACTATTCTTCAGCGGGTGCGAAGAGGACCGCCCAGATTGAGTTCGTACGGCGTACCTACTGCGCATCCCCTATTTTGTCGGCTACCCTTTACTGGGTAGCGTTGTTTTTAGGGCTCCTCAGCCATCTTGGTGGGAAAAGTGGCAAAAGGGAGACCGGTAAAGCAGCATTGTTTTTTGGCGCGCTGTTCCTCTTCCTCTAAGAAGAGGGAAGGAGTTCTAGGACCATAACTCCCTGCATCATTTCCAGATTATTAAACTTTAAATTAAAAGCCGGCGGAGGTAGCTCAATGGTGAAAGTCGGCGAAGGCAGAAATACCTCCCAGACAGAGCGGTCCAGAGGCAAACCGGCCAGCTCCAGGCTTTGGGGAGTAAACAATAACTGGTGGGGGCCGGCTACTGTGAGACGACCTTTTAAGCGAAATTCGGGTCCTGGAATTATAAGGCCTTCGGGAGTGAGTTCAAAGCTTACTCCTTCTAAAGAATCTTGCCCCCTTAAAAGGACACTGTTAATTTTGCTTTGAGTAAACTCCGCCAGTACGCGACCGCGGGTGTGATCTATGTTTATTTTGTCAGGGCTGAGATTTTCCCAGGGAAAGTAGGGGAAATTGGTAAGCAAATATTGTAAGGGCACTAGAGCTTTCTGCCAGGCTTGCTCCCAGGCCAGAAGGGCCTGTTGATAGTCGGCGACCTGCTGCCGTAAGCGGGCCAAAGTAGCTTCTCGGGCCTGCCTTAGGTCTAATAGCTGTTGCTCTAAACGGGCCATTTGGGCAGCTGCGAGGGCCATTTCTTTTTCTTTTCTTTGCATCTCTTCTTTAGTTTCCTGAGCTCGGGTATGAAGTTCTAGATAGTAGCGCACTCTGTTCCCCAAAAAATTTACATAGCGCTGTAATAGCTCCCAACGAATAAAAAAATCAGAAAAATTATCACTAAGAACAGCTGTTGCCAGGTAAGGAGTGGTACCGTGCCGTTGAAAAAAGCGTAAGCTCTGACTAAAGCTTTCTCGGCTCGCGGCCAACTGTGCGCTCAGCTTTTTTTCCTTTTCTTGGGCCTCAACAAGTTCTCTTTTCAGTTGCTCTTGCTGGGCAGCCAGTACAACTCTTTTATGGGCTATATTTTGCAGACGAGCATCTACTTGGAGAAGCTCTTGCAATACTATGTACTCCTGACTGTTAACTTCTTGTAAGCGTCTTTCCAGTTCCTCCTGCGGGTTGGCGGAGCTAGCCCATCCTTGGATAGCACCAATAAGCAAGAAAAGACCGACTATTAAGCCAGAAATAAAACGCATAAAGCTTCTCTCCCCCAAAACCCATTTCTCGCAAAGTTATTCGCCATGACCTGTCTAGTTCCTGCCTTATTGGAAAAAAATAACAATATTTTAGTAGCGATAGACAACTCCGTAGCCTCCAGGTGGGTATTCCCAAAGGATATTAGGACAAACTTTCATACAGGCGCCGCATTCTACACAGCGGGGATAGTTTACTTTTAAATTATCTTCTTCCCACTCGTACACCTGGCTGGGGCAGATGTAGGTACACGGTTTATGGACACAGCCCAGACAGGCGGCGGAATCGCGTAGAGCAATGTGGGAGCGCTTGTGCACTCGGTGTTCTAGTAGCGGCAAAGGATCGCCGGGAAATCTGGCTTCTGGCATTTAGAAAGGCCCCCAGTGCTTGATGGCTGCCCAAATATCACTCACGGTTTTCCAGGGAAATTGCTTGGCTTGAATAATATTTATGAGCCGCGCCTTTTTCTGATGTTCATTTAGAAAATCGATGGTAAAGAACTCGTCCGCCAATTCATTTAGGGTACTGCTGATAAGGTAGTCGGCATCCGGACGCTCTTGATAATATCGAAGCGTATGCTGGTGGACTTGTATATCTTCCATGAAAAAGGTATTACTGATTTTTTGAGCGTAGTTGGCCAGCATCTTGGCGGAAAAATCCCCCTTAGCTTTGGCCTGCACCACTGTTTCGGCAGCATATTTTCCCGAGAGCATAGCCAAATCAGTACCCCGTCGACCACTGACCATGAAGGCGGCATCGCCGGCCGCCAGGACATGATCACCATAGAGTTTAGGGAGAAAGGAGTAGCCGCCTTTAGGTATCATGTGAGCTTGATATTCCAGGACTTCTGCCCCTGCAACCAGGCGCTTCACCAGAGGGTGATGTTTTAAACGTTGAAGTAGTAGATAAGGGCTTAATCCTTTCTCGGCCAACTGATTCAAATAAGCGCCTACCACAAGGGAGATGGTATCCCTGTTAGTCCAAAGGCCTGCTTTGCCAATAGCTGTAGCCGTTGGAAAACCAACCATGCCGATGATAGCCCCTTCATTATCCTCCAACTGAAAGCGGTCGTTGATTTTTTCTTGAGGTAGACCTAATACCTCTTTTACATAAAGGGTATAAGCCAGGGGAGGTGCCTGTCGCTCTATAAGCCCTGCCGTGGCCGTCATAAAAGAGAGGACCCCCTCGGCTATAATGACTACATCCGATAGAAGGATTTCGCCGGTGTCCAGTTTTACGCCCTTAATGGGGCCTTTAGTGAAAAACCCTCTGTCGTATATGAATTCCCGAGCATGAGCTTGGGTGCGGAGAACGGCTCCGGCAGCAGCCGCTTGTTCGGCCAGCCAGCGATCGAAACGGGAACGTAACACAGTAAATTTATTGTAAGGAGACCTGGCGTATCGCCGACTGCTAAAGCCTATACGCACTGCCGAATCGGTGTGCAGCAGCCAGAGTTCATCCGAGATTACCGGCCGCTCCAGGGGTGCGCTCTGCCAAAAAGCAGGGATTATTTCCGCTGTGGGCCGGCTGTAAATAGTACCGCCGAAAACGTTTTTACAACCGGGGAATTTACCACGCTCCAGTAAAGCCACGGATAAACCGTTCTGCGCCAGCATCAAAGCTGCGGAGCTTCCGGCGGGTCCTGCACCGATAACAATAGCATCGTAGCTGTCAACCATGTTGACCTCCAAACCCGTGTCTATGACCTTCGCTGTTTATTATGGATGCGCAGAGAAAAATTATGCCCGCACGAAGGTGAGAACGGCCGTGAATTGCGCTTAAACTGAGCTATCCCCAGTTTTTTGCTTCTGGGCTCTTTGCTTCTGTGCCCCCTTGGCTTCAGCTCGCTTATAGCTTCCTTCGTGGGCAGGACTTTTGCTTGCCCTCAAGCTTCGGCGGGGTTCCCGGCCCCATCGACATCCTTGTCGATAGGGCCGGTTTCGGACATCCTGTCCTCGACCCTGCCACCGCTTTCGGGCGAAGCTCAAGTTCGGCTACCGCAGAGGCTTTGTTACTCGCTTGGATTTTACGCAGGCCACCGCAGCAAAAAGTGGGGATACGCCAGGCGCTTAAACTCTTGACAGGGTTTTGTGAGGGAAGGTATAATAAGTGTGCATAGGATAAGGGCGTGTAGCTCAGTTGGGAGAGCGCTAGAATCGCACTCTAGAGGCCAGGGGTTCGAATCCCCTCACGTCCACCATCTTAATGGGCAAAATGGGCAGACAATAAGGGCGCGTAGCTCAGTGGGAGAGCGCTTGACTCACATTCAAGAGGTCGGAGGTTCAATCCCTCCCGCGCCCACCAGAAACCTAAGGCCTCCGGAGATCGGGGGGCCTAAAAAATAAGGCGCTTTACGACAATCTTACGACAAGGCGGGCGGCCCCGTTTTCAGCGGCGGGGCCGCTCTTCTTTTGTGCGCCCGGCAGGGGTGGAAGGCTTACGGGTGGAAGTCCCGAACGACGAAGGTAGCAGTAGTCGTTAGCTTAAGGCAAGGGTGTCCGTCGTGAGGCGGAATTACATCGGTGCGCTGGCGGAAGCTTAAAGCCCGACGAAGAGGAAGGGACACCGCAAGGAGGGTCTTTAAGCCCACTTTTAGCCAACACAATCCTTGCCGAGCTGGACAAGGAAGTTTATCCCCCAAGTCGGGCAGGAGTTTAATTTGCTGGAATTATACTTACTGCAATACACGTTTATCATACGCTAAGTTCTAACGCTGTAGGAGAAAGTGCGTTATCTCACAGGTGACTCAGAAGAGATGGTTCTTTAGTACGGAAATAGATCTATTTTCCTGCATGGTTGTGCCGGGTAGGTGTAGCCGGCATGGCCGGTTAGTACGGAAATAGCCCTATTTTCATTAGGTTATTGTGCCTCCCGGGCATGGCCGGTTAGACTGGAGAAGGATTTGCTGCCTGACATTGAGACCCCCAAACATTCCATTCATAATGCCGATGTATCTACGAAGAAGAGATAAAGCCGTACAACCCGGCAGCGCCGACAATCTGCAAGCACCTGGAATGCACTCCGTAAATATCAGACTATAGCATTCTACAATAAAATTAGGCTATAATGGAGGCGCAAAAGGGCGTGCGGGATGAGCGATTAAAGTTCGGGTTACATTCTTTAGCCTGCACCAATTGGCGAACCTCTTACGTAAGTACCCCAGAGTCAGAAGGAGGGTAGGTAAGATACCATGTCCTTACAGGTAGAAAAGAGTATTTTGCTGGTGGAAGATTCGGCACTTACGAGGTTTTCTTCCAAAAGGGCGTTGGAAGAGAGAGGTTATCTGGTAGAAGAAGTTGCTACCGGCCAAGAAGCGCTCCTGAAAGTCAGAGAAAAGAGAGAGCCGTACGATTTGGTGATTTTAGACATCCATCTTCCCGGCATGGACGGTCTGGCAGTGTTGGAGAGCCTTAAACGGCTTCCGGAATATAAGTACGTACCGGTCATGGTAGTGACCATGGACAGCAACCTTTTAGTGGTAAAGCGGGCTATAGAACTGGGGGCCGTGGAGTATTTATGTAAACCTTATACCTTTGAAGAGCTGGTGCGCCGGGTAGAGAAATTGATAGGTCCTGGAGGCAGGGAAGAGTTGAAGCCTGCCGAACTTTTGCAAAAGGTTCTTAGGAACGAAATAAACCGGGCTAACAGAGGTCAACTCCAGCTAGCTCTAGTGCTGTTCCGGTTTAGTGATCCTGGCAAAGGGAGGGTAAGTGAATTTGCCCGGCAAGCACGGCGGCGTTTGAGGGAAATAGATACGGTTATAGAACTCAGCAAGAGCACCTTGGCCCTGGTCCTTCCTTTGACGGGGAAGGAAGGAGCGGAGGTGGTAATAAAACCCATTTTCCGCACCCTACGAGCGACCCCAAAATAATTTTTATAGGGTGCAG
>JBNATU010000032.1:0-35211 GCA_049701195.1 Neomoorellaceae bacterium | reverse complement strand
GAGCGCTAGTTTGGCCCGCGAGGGTTTTTGGAGCGAGCGCAACCCAAGCAGGCCTGGGATCAAAACTGGGGATGCGCCAGCTTTTTGCACTGGTGTTACCGGACTGGGATATTGTCATAGGGTAAGCGGACCGAGCAAATCTTACTATAAGAAGTATACCGGAAGAGGTATACCGGCAGCCCGAAAAATTTTCGCTAAATCTCCAGTGAGCCCGTGGTGAACACCCACTCCGCTTTCACTCCGCTTTTCCCCCTTTTGCCCCCCGGTTTTAGCTAAGGGTATCTTCGTGAATACTGCGCCTGCAGCAAAAGGCCTAGACGGAATTGGCGTAGCAGTAAAGACACCCGGAAGGACACTTCATATGGTACCAGCCCAGGTCAACGGAGTGGGTGCATCCGCACCGGGTTCGCTGGCCTTGGGCTTTATCCAAGCGGCAAGGTTCCCCCAACGGGTGAAGCTCGGTCAAAAGGTATCCGTCAATGCAGCGGGAAACCGGGCCTTCCGGTATGCAGCACGCGTGAAGAACAGCCCCGCATTCGGCCGCCAGGCCGGCCAAGCCGTTCCAGATCTGCTGGCGTTCTCCGGTGGTGAGCGGTAGTTCGGTCCACCCTTGCTGCTGCAACCTGCGCTTAACCTTGGGATACATCTCCACGAAGGAGGCGGAGAAATTCTTTACGCCTAGAGCCGCAGCCTCTCTTATGATGTCGGCCGCCAGCCGGAGATTGGAATAGGTTTTTCCGCCTCGTCTAAAAATTAGCAGGGGATCGGGTCGCACCCTGAGGCGGCGTGGGTCGCCCAGAAAATCTATGAGATCCGGGATCTGGGCCAGGGTTTGTTCTGGCGGAAAAACATGGGGCTCTATCGGCGTGCCGCCCAGCCCGGTTATGGTGAGATGCACGTAAACCTGGTCGTAAGCCTTAAGCGGGTCCCGCATAACCTCCAGAACGGTCTGGGGAAATTTGGTCCAAATGACTACGGTATGCACTCTCTCGGGAGGGTAGCGGCTGGTTAACAATTGGACCAGCCGGCCTCCATAAAAGTAGGGTTCCGTACGCCGGGAAAGGCTTACCACCAGTTTCATATCCCTTTTCACTCCCTAAATTTTCAGCCCACCACTACCCTTTTGTCCCCCATGCGCCGGGTGAACTTTATCTGATCCAGATACTCCAGCAGAGGCAAGACGTATTTTCGGGAGCTTCCGAGCGCATCGCGGGCCTCGGCCAGGGTAAAGGCCCCCTTTTGCCCCAGCCTTTTCAACTCTTCTTGGGCTGCTTGGAAGGCCTCCTGGTGAAAATATAATTCCTCGGCCACCTTTACCAAAAGGCCCTGCCGGACCAGAAAATGCAATATCTCCTCTAATTCGGAGGGAGATAATCCCAGGTCCCTGCCCGCTTCTTCCGGTGAAGGGGGCTGAAAATGGCCTTCTTTATAGCGTTCCACCAGTTGTTCCATGGCCTTCTGGTGGCGCTCATCCATTTCCGGCCGGAAGCCGGTCAGCACCACATTGTTGCCGCATAGTTCAATCCTCCCCTCCCGGGCCCAATGCTCCAGCAATCCCTGGAAAGTGCGCCCTTCCAGACGCCCGAAACGGCGTGTGCGGAGTTCCTCTTTGGGCAGTCCGGCCCTTAAGGGATAGCGCCGATGAAATTCCTCCAGGGTCGCCTGCGCTGCCTTCCACCAGCGCTCCACTACTTCCGGGGTGGTTACATATAGATCGCCTTCCGCTGCCGGGAGCAAAATGACCTCCCCCTCTTGGGCCGCACGGGTTAACACCTGCCTCGCCTCTTCCACGCTCAAAGCTGCCCGGGCTGCGGCCCGACGCAGCTCCAGCCCTTCCCTCTCCTCGGTCACCACGGACAACAAGACCTCCTGCGAGGTACCGATGAGGCGCCGGGTGAGCGTGCGGATTACCTCTTCCCGGAAGCGCCGATGATGAGGGGGATTTACTGCGATTATCTCCCCTCCGCCGATGGTTTCCATAGGGGAGTAGGTGCGCAGGATGAACCTATCCCGGGGAGCAGCTACTACCGGCTCTTCCAGCAATAATTGGGCCAAGGCTGTTGCTCCCCCCTCCACCTCCTCCCTGTCCAACAAAACCACCCGGCCGAAAGCTTCTTTGGTGCCCAGGTAAAAGCGTACCCGCTGTCTATGTTTGAGAGGCTTGACCCCAGATAGAAGCTTTAAGCTCACATCCAACCGCAACACCGGCGGCCATAGTCCGGGTTCTACCAGTACACTGCCCCGTCGGACGTCGCCCACCTCTATTCCGGAGAGGTTAACCGCCACCCGCTGCCCTGCCTGAGCGCGCTCCACCGTACGGCCGTGCACCTGAAGGCCGCGAGCCCTGGTGCGCAAGCCTTCCGGCATAACCTCCAATTCACCACCGACATTTACGGTTCCCGACCATAGGGTTCCCGTCACAATGGTTCCAAAGCCGGGAAGGGAAAATACCCGATCTATGGGCAGCCTTATCTTTCCTGCCGCGGGCCGTGGTGGAATTTCGCGCGTTAACCGGCTCAGCAGTTCTTTCAGCTCCGCCAGGCCTTCTCCGGTGACCGCGGAGACCTTCACCAGAGGTGCTTGCTCCAGAACCGTCCCCTTAACCGTCTCACGCACTTCTTCTTCCACCATGGCCAGCCATTCCTCTTCCACCAGATCTATTTTCGTCAGCACTAATATGCCCCGCTTAACCTGTAGGAGATCGATTATGGCCAGATGTTCCTTTGTTTGAGGCATAACTCCCTCATCAGCAGCCACCACCAGCAGGACCAGGTCTATCCCGGCAACTCCCGCCAACATCTGCCGTATAAAGCGCTCATGGCCGGGAACATCCACCAGCCCTAACTGGCGGCCATCGGGCAAGCGCAAAGGGGCAAATCCGAGTTCTATGGAAATGCCCCGTTCCTTTTCTTCCTTTAGCCTGTCGGTGTCTACGCCGGTCAAGGCTTTAACCAGTTCTGTCTTACCGTGATCCACGTGGCCGGCCGTTCCCACCACTACATAATCCAACGCCCTCCCCCCTTCACTCTAAGACTCTGGCCAAAGCGCGCACCAGTTCCAACTCTTCTCCCGGTAAAACCGTGCGCAAGTCAAGCACCAGGGCCTCATCCTGTATCCGAACGATTACCGGTGGTTCTCCGCGACGCAACCGTTCTTCCGCTTGGACTGCGCTGATCTGCCCGGGTCGTATGGAGATACCCCAGGAAGGAAGGTCGGCCAGGGGTAAGGCCCCCCCTCCTACCTGGGAGGATACCCGGATTAATCGAAGCTCGGCTCTGACCGGTAATCTTTCCTTAAGAAGCTGATACAGTCTTTCCGCCCGTTTCTGAAGTTCTTCCTGAGAGACGGTCAGGAGCCTTAAGGTCGGTAGGTCTTGCCGGGCCTTCTCCGGGTCCCGGTAAGCTCGCAAGGTGGCCTCCAGGGCCGCCAGCGTCATCTTGTCTATACGCAAGGCGCGGTGCAGGGGGTGCCGGGCTATAATCCCAATTAAATCCTCCCGGCCCAGGATGATGCCCGCCTGGGGTCCGCCTAAAAGCTTGTCTCCGCTGAAAGTAAGGAGGTCTACCCCCGCAGCCACTTCTTCTTGCACCGTGGGCTCGCCCCGCAATCCATAAGGGCTGAGATCCAAGAAACAGCCGCTACCCAGGTCTTCCATAACCGGAATATTATACTTCCGGCCGAGAGCTACCAACTCCTCCGTACCGACTTCCCGGGTGAATCCTAAAATCCGGTAATTGCTGGGATGGACTTTCAGAAGTAAAGCAGTCTCCGAAGTGATGGCCCTTTCATAATCGGCGATATAGGTTTTATTGGTCGTACCGACTTCCACCAACCGGGTACCGCTCTGGGCCATAACCTCGGGAACTCGGAAAGCGCCTCCTATTTCCACCAGCTGGCCACGCGACACTATAGTTTCCCGGCCGGCGGCCAAAGCCGTGAGACACAGCAGCACGGCCGCCGCATTATTATTTACTACCAGGGCGGACTCGGCACCGGTGATTTCCCGCAGCAGGTCCACCACGTGGCTGTAACGGCTGCCCCGCTCGCCGGTAGCCAGGTCCAACTCCAAATTTGTATAATATTGGGCACAAGTCTCCACCGCCTCCAGGGCACTTGGACACAACAGGGCACGGCCCAGGTTGGTATGCAGGACTACGCCTGTAGCGTTAATTACCCGGCGCAAGCTGGGGCGATCCATACGGTTAAAAAGTTCCGCAACCTCGTCCGCCAGCTCCGAAAGCGAAGGCGGGTCTACCCGGTCGCGCAGAATGCGCTCCCTCCAGCTACTCAATACCCGCCTGGCGCAGGTTCTAGCCCTCACCCGGTCTTGCTCTACAACGGCAGCCAACTCCGGCTGCTGTAACAGCTCGTGCACCGACGGCAAATGCCGGAGCAATTCCTTGACTTCCATTTTCCACCACCTCGGTTTCCTCTGTCTACCCCGAAAATAGTCCTTAGCTATTTTCCTCCTTCTGCTGGTGCCACCAGGGCGGCATGGGGGGCTACCCCGAAAATGTACCGCCAGGGTGACATGAGCGTCTACCCGGTAAGAGGCTCCGCACCTTGCTCGGTCACTACGTAAGTGTCTTCCACTCCTGCCGCTCCTATCCCGGGGAACACAAATTTGGGCTCTACGGCGATGACCATACCGCCGACCAAGACCGTCCGGTCCCCTCGGGCCAACACCGGCCATTCGTTCAATTCCAGCCCCACTCCGTGGCCTATATACGCTGCCTGCCGCCCCCAACCCATGAAATGCTCTGCCAGCCCCGCCTCCCGGGCTTTCCTGAAGGCTAACTCGTAAAGCTCTCCGGCAGTGATTCCCGGTCGAGCGCGTTCGGCCACCAAAGCGGCAATTTCTTCCGCCACCTTCTGGGCTTTGTGCAAAGATGCCGGAACCTTACCTGCGAAATAAACCCTGGTTTGGTCCACCAGATAGTCTCCGTATACTCCCGCGTAATCGATCACCAGCGGTTGGCCTTCCTCCCACGTGCGATTACCGGCTCCCATAGGATATAGGGGAGATAAACCCCGGCCGGTCAGGGTCCAAGGGTACCCGGCACCATGGGCCGCATTGGGCCCGGCGGCTACTACGCCGGGAGGCATACCTTGCTCGTAGCCCCGATAGCGCACTCGACCCTGGTGCCCCAATTTCCGGGCCTGCCATTCGAATTCCGCCGCTATTTCCAGCTCCGTCATCCCCGGCCTAATCCATTCTCCTATGTAGCGAAATACAACTGCATGTCGGCCGGCCGACCGGCGCAGGGCTTCCACTTCCGCAGAGGATTTTACCATACGCAAGGACCGCAGGTCAGGACCGATATCTTCCCAGACACATTGAGGGAAAGCCTTTTGGTAGCGCATAAAGAGCTTCCAAGAAGTAACATCCGCCTCCAGGCCCAGTCTCCTCAAGGACCCATACCCCAGGTCTTTCCATCTCTCCAGCAGGTCTTGGAAACCGGATATGAGGATTATCCTTTCCCAAGCGGCTTCCTCTCTGGCCCGCTCCTCATCCTGACTGACGAACAGGCAGGGGGCACCTTCGGCAGGGATAAAAAGATAGCCGTCCTGGCCGCTCCCGCTCAGATAAAACATGCTGGCCGGCTGGTGAATCCAAGCCCCATCCAGTTGTCGGTGCTGTAACTTTTTTTGGCAAAGATCTAGCCTCATCTGAAATTCCGCTCTAGAAATCCCTCTGACTTCTTTCAACATCAACCGAACTCCTTTCCCCTGCATAATATCGCCGAAAATATAAAAGCTAATAAGTGAACCGCGAAAATTGCCAAGGAGGGGAAGGAAGGTGGAAATTACACCCTGGCGTCCCTGGCGCGAACTGGCCAATTTAAGGGAGGAAATGCTGCGCAATTGGTGGGGAGGCTGGTGGGGATTCATGGAACCCGGTCCGCGCCTCGACCTATATCAAACGGACAGTGAGGTAGTGATCACTGCCGAGCTCCCCGGGTTAATCTCCAAGGACGACGTAGAAATTACGGCTACAGAAAACAGCCTCACCATCCGCGGGGAAGTTAAGCGCAGCCAGGAAGCGTCCCGGCACAATTATGTGCGCTCCGAACGCTTTTACGGCACCTTTGCTCGCACCATCAGCCTGCCTACGGAAGTGGAACCCGATAAAGCCATCGCTTCCTATCGCAACGGTATCTTGGAGATCCGCGTTCCCAAGGCTGCTCACCAGCGCCAAAGGCGGGTCCAAATCGACCTCCATTGATAGTGGTCCCCAGCCTGCTCTGCGGCCGGCTGGGGACCACTATCACCCCTTTACATAGGCACGGCATTGAGCTTATTCGGACGTGCCAGGGGTTCCTTAACCGCCGTACCTTCCGGCAAATAATCTTTCTTCTGCCCCTCGAACAACAACTGTACCTTGTCGATAGAACCAAACTGGGTGAGCGTCCAAAGCAGGGAATTCACAAAAAGCGTTTCTGCAGCAGAACCCCCTCCGTAGGCCACAGCTTCTTTGCTTAGGTCTACAAAAGCCACTCCATCTTGAATATGCAGGCTTCTGAGCTTGGTACCGGGCCAGACCGTAGGAAACAGTCCGCTGTCCTTGGGCGGTCCTGCCAAAAGGGCCAGCAGCGCTGCTCGGGGCAGGTCCTTCAACTCCGTCTCCTGCACCGCCAGAGTCACCGGTACCAAATACAGGCAATTCCGGTCGCCGAAATATACCTGTACGGTAGCCTTCTTACCGGCCTCTCCCTGGAGGCTGTTTATCGCCGCAGGTCGCTGAAGGGTTTCCGCCAATTTTAAGCCAGCGAGTTCCGTCAGGTTTTTCCCCTCTACCAGCAGCTTAACCCCCTCAATATCCTTTAACTCCGTCAGGGTAAGGGTGAGCGACCTAACGGCCATGTCGGCTTCCGAAGGCCCGTTCATCTGAAGGAATTCCTTTGTCAGATCTACGTAGGCGACCTTTTCGTCGGGGAAGGAATAGATCTCTCGCAGCTTAACTCCTTCCGGTACGGTACGAAGCAAACCTTCGCCCGGAGGCCCGGCCAGCAACTTTTCCACTGCGGTTTTGGCCACCTCGCGGGTAGGATTTACAGTAGCCGTTACGGGCACCAGGTACCGGGAATCGGAAGTAGCGTAGTAGATTAACAGTTGGTGCAATTCCTGATCGTATAAAATCGGGCGGCTCTGCTTAGCGGAAGGAGGTGCAGCTGTAAATCCGGATTTGCGTCCGCAGCCCTGGCTCCATAACAGGACCAGGGCCAGAAGAAGTACCCCGGTGAAGAGGCACCTCTGAGTTGCTTTTACGCTCCGTAGTCGGGCTAGCATATTTTTACCTGCACCTCCTCATAAGTTTGCCGGCTATGGCTATTCTTTTTAGTTATTCTTCGACAGCTACGGCTCAAAATCCTGCCATTAAGAGGGTTTCCGGCCTACCTACTTCGCTTTAGCTTCTCCAAGCACGCCCGCAGGCCGCTACCTGCCAGAATAAATAAAACCAAATACCCGAAGAGGGGATAGGTACATCCTACCAGGCGGCCGAATCCCAGGCCGGAAAGCGGCAAGGCCGGTCCGATAACTACGGCGCAAGCCCCAGCAGGGCAAAAATGCCTGGCTGCTAACAAACGCTCCACCAAAGCATAAGTTCCGGTTACGGCCGTAGTAACCATGGCCACCCATAGATTCCAAACGTAAACGGTTTTCCAGACTGAAGGAAGGCGTTCCACCAAAGCCAGCACGGGCACCGTTCTCTCCAGGTCTTCGGGGGGAAGCCCTCCTAATGCTCCCACCAGCAACAAAAGCAGTGCGCCCACTACCATCCCGCCCACCAGGGCCCCCCGTTTTCCTCCCTGTTGCGGGGGCAGTGTAGCAAACAAAACCGCGGGCTGGATCATATTATAAGTTACGTAGAGAAAACTATTAAGCACCCAATGAGAAATAAGAAGGGGTGATCTTATCGATACCGGCCGAAGAGGCCCGAGATGAAAATTATAGGCGGCGATCCCGGCTAAGCACACCACCAGTCCGGGTACTAATATGATATTCAGGTATAGTACCCCCCGACTTCGGGCAACTACGGCCAGCATGGTAAGGCCGGCAGCCAACCCGCTTCCCCACCAGGCACTAAAACCCAGATGTTCCCTGGTTACTGCTCCGGCACCGGCCAGCATAACCACCACGCTGCTGAAGAGAAAAGCCGTCAGTACTCCGTCGGCCAGCCGTTCTGTTGGTCCCAATATGATCCTCGCCAATTCCTTGTAAGAGCTCGTCTCCCAGCGACAGGCCAGGCTGCGTAAGACAAATCCGGCAGTACTAAAAAGCCCGGTAGCCAGGAGCGCAGCGGATAAAGCCCGAGGTCCCAAGATAAGAAAAAACTGGACCAATTCTTGACCAGAGGCAAAACCTGCACCAACCACCGTACCCACATAAGCGCAGGCCGTAGCCGTTTCCTTCCACCAGCGCAAAAAATTTCCTCCTTTTAATTTTTACTTCGCCTCCTAATATTTTACGCCGGCGGATACCAAAAAAGTATAAAAAAGGCCCCGGTAGCATATACTCTAGGCACGAGATTATAGCAGGAGGTAAGGTATGGCTACATTCCCTCTTCTCTCCCGCAATCTATCTCTGAACCTAAATCCGACGCCCAGAATCAAATATCACTATCAGGACCCGCTAGTCGTACCCAAACTGGCTTCGGCTCTGAAAGAGTACCTCAGCCACTTGAATCCTGCTCTCTCCCGACCGATAGTGGTGGTGGGCATCGGCACCGATCGCTCTACCGGTGACAGCTTAGGTCCCCTTGTGGGTACCAAGCTGGTTTCCTATAGCGACCTCCCTCTGGCCGTATTCGGTACTCTGGAGGAACCGGTTCATGCCAGCAATCTGACCGAAAAGCTGGACTTGATACACACTAACTATCCCAGCCCTTTCATTATCGCCATCGACGCCTGCCTCGGCCACCTGGAGAACGTGGGCAGCATCACTTTGGCTCCCGGCCCTCTGAAGCCCGGCGCCGGAGTGAACAAAAACTTGCCCGCGGTAGGAGAACTGCACTTTACCGGCATAGTTAACGTCGGGGGATATATGGAATACTTTGTTCTCCAGAACACTCGCCTCAGCCTGGTCATGAATATGGCCCACCAAATTGCCCAGGCCATCTATTGCGGCGTGCGCCAGGCTTACGGGCTAGGGGAGAATCTGCCTGTAGCTCAGGGTTTTCAATGATCCTTATGGAGAATAGCCTTTACCTCGTCATCTCCCACCTGCGTAAAACTAAAATAGAACTGCCCCACCGCGTAAAAAGGATCCGGGGTGGCCAGGCAGACAACTCTATGGACTAAAGGCCGTAAACGTTCTATTGTATCCGACGGCGCTACGGGCACGGCCAGGATAAGTTTTCGGGGCTGCTCCCGCGCTAAAGAGATCAGAGCCGCTTCCATGGTAAGCCCCGTGGCCAGTCCGTCATCAATGACTATTACTGTTCGCCCTTGGACCTGGGGTTTCTCCCTGCCCCCCCGGTAAACCTGCATTCTCCGCTTTATCTCTTCTAATTCACGGGATACAGCCGGGGCCAAATCTTCCGGCCTGAGCTTTAAAGCTTTTAAGATCCCGTGGTTATAGATAACCGTTCCATCAGGAGCTACCGCTGCGATGGCCAATTCCGGATTGCCAGGAGCCCCCACCTTGCGAGGAACAATAAGATCCAGCTCGGCAGCCAAAGCCTCAGCGACGGGCCGGGCAACCACTACCCCTCCTCGGGGAATAGCCAAAACCAGAACATCTTGCCCCGCATACTCCTTTAAGGCCTCCGCCAGCTTCATCCCGGCGTCCGCACGATCGCGAAAAAGCATAAGCTCTCACTCCTGCTCTTATTTTTCCCTTTTAGTCGGTTACCAAACCCAAGGCGATCTGCAGGGCCTTTTCTTCTTCATCACTCAGGCGATAGAGAGGCTTGGCGCGTTTCACCGGCTTAAGGAAAACCCTGGTCTCATCCCTGGAATATAGACTGGTAAGTATAAAGCCGTCTCCCGCCTTGGAGAGCACTGCCAGAGCGAAACTCAGATCGCTGCCGGTATCGGGAAAAGCATTGAAGCGCACCATCCCCACTCGGCACAGAGTTCCTTCCAAGTGATCCAAAATATCACCCAGTTTACCTTCCAGGTGCTCCAGAATATCTCTGACTTCTTTCAGATCCCGGAAGCGCTCCAGCACGGACATGAGGTCCTGCCCCTCGCCAACCCCGGTCAGCCGCCTCAGTCTTTTCTCCAAACGCCGTACTTCCGCCCACAGGAAAAACATGAGGACCAAGAGCAGAAGAGTAAGTATGAGGGCTGTCATTAAAATGTAAGGAAGATAAAGGTTAAATAGCTGGTTCAGATTCATGATTATCACCACCTGCTGCTTTCCTACAGGATACCCACCCATTTTAATTCCACATGGCAACCGGTTTTCCTTTTTTATTTCGGCGGTGTTCGCCTTTTCCGAAAGATAATCCATCTCATTGACAGGGTTTCTGCGCCTGGGGTAAGATGGGGCCAAAGGAGGGAGATAACTGACGTATCCCCAGTTGTGAGCCGAGGCCTGCTCTGCAAAAAATGGGGATAACTCAGGGGAGATAATGCTTACCCAGGAATTGGCCGGTAAGTTAGAACGCCTAAAACAAGTTCTCGCCGATATGGAAAGCGTGGTAGTAGCCTTTTCCGGGGGAGTAGACAGCACTCTTTTGCTCCGCGTAGCCCTGGAATCCGTACCCCGTATCCTGGCGGTTACGGCCACTTCTCCTACTTACCCTCAGTTCGAGTTGCTGGAGGCCAAGAAGATAGCCGAAAGTTTAGGCGTGGAGCATTTGATCTTAGAGACCCGGGAAATGGATAATCCGCTATTCTTTTCTAACCCGGTGGACCGGTGTTATCACTGCAAGAGCGAGCTATTCAGGTTGCTGAAGGAAGTGGCGGCCTCTCGAGGGTTCAAGGCCGTACTCGATGGGTCCAATGCCAGCGACAAAGGGGATTTCCGGCCCGGTATGCGGGCGGCACGACACTTCGGCGTATGCAGTCCGCTGATGGAGGTAGGCTTAACTAAGGAAGAGGTCCGGCTGCTTTCGCGGTATTACGGCTTGCCTACCTGGGACAAGCCCTCCATGGCCTGTCTCTCCTCCCGCATTCCCTACGGTGAGCCCATCACCCGGGAAAAGATACGGCAGATCGAGGCAGGGGAAGAGTTTTTGCGCAAGCTGGGCCTCAAGGAGGTGCGGTTGCGCCATCACGGCCGTTTGGCACGGCTGGAGGTAGCGCCCCAGGCCCTACCTCTGCTGGTAAGCGAAAATGTGCGGCAACAGGTAATCGCTGCCTTAAAGCAGCTCGGCTTTACCTATATTACCCTAGATTTGGAGGGCTACCGCAGCGGCAGTATGAATGAGGTATTGCCTAACGAAGATACACGGGGGCGTGAGCGCGTTGAAGATAGCCTATTTTGATTGTTTTTCGGGCATAAGCGGAGACATGTGCTTGGGAGCCCTGCTGGCTTGTGGCCTTCCTCTCTCCGAGCTAAAAGCCGGTTTGGAAACTCTCCCTCTTGACGGGTGGGAACTCAAAGTCAAACCGGTCAGACAGCACGGCATCCAGGGTATAGACGTGGAGGTGGAGGTTCAGGAACCGCAGCCCGAACGCCACCTCCGGGACATCGAGGAAATTATTGCCGCCTCCGGTCTGCCGCAGGTCGTGAAGGATAAGGCGCTGTTGGTGTTTCGCCGACTGGCCTCGGCAGAAGCCAGGGTCCACGGGGTTTCACCTGAGGAGGTCCATTTTCACGAGGTCGGGGCGGTAGATGCCGTGATCGATATTGTGGGCACTTGTTGGGGGATACATCTCCTCGGCGTAGAGCAGGTATATTCCTCTCCTCTACCTTTAGGTTCAGGCTGGGTACGTTGCCGCCACGGCGAGCTGCCGATTCCGGCGCCGGCCACGGTGTACTTGCTGGAAGGCTGCCCGGTATACGGAAGCGAAGTACAAACCGAACTGGTAACGCCCACAGGCGCCGCGCTGATCACCTCTTTGGCGACCGCCTTCCGGCCACTGCCGCCCATGAGCATCTCCGCGTGCGGTTACGGCTCCGGAAAGTCCAGGTTCGACCGGCCTAACTTTCTGCGTCTTTTCTTAGGGGAGGCTAGCAGTACTGTAGTGCCGGAAGAGAGCCTTATGGTAGTGGAAACCGCTTTAGACGATATGAACCCGGAATTCCTCCCTTTTTTAATCGAACAAACCCTGGCCGCCGGCGCGGTAGACGCCTTCTTCACCCCGGTACACATGAAAAAGGGGAGGCCCGGTGTGGTTTTTACCGCGCTATGCCCGCGGGAAAACCTGTATAGAGTCACCTCCGCTATCTTCCGCCATTCCAGCACCTTGGGGGTGCGCTTTCGCGAAGAGGTGCGGTTGGTAGCGCGGCGGCAAGTGGTCACCGTAGAGACGCCCTACGGACCGGTACAGGTAAAGTGGGGTATTTTCCGGTCGGCGGCAGGAGATACGCCGAGCGTGAACGTGGCTCCTGAATATGAATCCTGCCGGCGGGTGGCCACAGAAAAAAATATACCCCTAAAGGATATATACGCCGCCGCCCTTAGCGCGGCCCAAACCGCCGGCCCGCCGCCTGAACTAGCCTCCGATTGATCAGACTTCCGGGAGCTTCCGGCGTAGCCGGAAGCCATACCGGGTCTTTGCCCGAGCTCTTCGTCGCTGGTGCATCCCCAGGTTTGATCCCAGGCCTGCTTAGCTTGCGCTCGCTCCAAAAACCCTCGCGGGCAGGACTTTTGCTCGACCTAAAAGCTTAAGGCGGGGTTCCCGGCCCAATCGGCATCCTTGCCGATGGGCCGGTCTTAGGCCTCTCTATCCTCGACCCCGCCTACGCTTTCGGCCGAAGCTCAAGTTTGGCTAGCCGCAAAGGCTTGTTCGCTCGCTTTCAAGCCTAAGCAGGCCTACCCTGTAAAAAGCGGGGATACGCCAGTCTTCGTCGCTCTTGACCGCCAGCAGCCGCCGTATCTCCGCCGGGTTTTATCTCTTCATTTATTCTGCCTGTTCCCCTGATTTAGCTACCTGAACGTCACGGCCGGGCCGACGCCAAAACCGAGATTCCATTTGCTCTCTTCCCCATCTGGCGAGCTCATCAAGCACCGGCATGAGGCTCCTGCCTACATCGGTCAGCGAATACTCCACACGCGGGGGTATTTCCATGTATGGAACGCGCTGAATCAACCCGTTTTCCTCCAATTCTTTTAAAGATTTGGTAAGCATCATATTTGTTATACCTCCAATGCTGCGTTTTAATTCGTTGTATCTCATTTTCCCGTTTTGGCTGAGTACCCATAGTATCGGAATTTGCCACTTTCCCCCAATAAGCTTTAATGCGTACGTTACAGGGCAAGAATCCATTTCCTGTGAAGGTCCTTTTTTGCCTTTCATGGCCTGTACTCCTTTAGCACGGAATTCCAGTTTATTTCCCTAAAATAGTTGTGTACCCCTCGGACATGTCCGGTTAGTACGAAAATAGCCCTATTTTTCATACGTGTTTGTGCCGGGCAGCTGTGGCCGGCATGAAGGGCTGGTAAGAAAGTACTAAAATTAAGTTAGAAAATGCTGATTAAGTATGCCAAAACTGCGTACTTGCTATTCTATATCTAGCACCTATAATAATATCAGATAAAAAATATTTAGCAAAGGAGGTCCTAATTTATGAATGAAGGCCTGAAGGAAGTCCTTAAGTTTTTAACCGACAATCCTACGTTTTATATTGCCACCGTCGATGGTGATAAGCCCAGGGTGCGACCTTTTGGTTTTGTAATGGAATATGAAGGAAAGTTATATTTTTGCACAAATAATCAAAAGAATGTATATAAGCAACTAAAGGCAAATCCTTATTTCGAGGTCTGCACCGCATCGCCCGAGGGGAAATGGATACGCCTGAGAGGTAAAGCTGTATTTAATTCCACACCTGCCACAAAGGCAAAGGCACTAGAGGTAATGCCTTCCCTTAAGAGAATGTATTCAGCCGATGACCCTATCTTCGAGGTGTTTTATGTAGAAGAAGGCGAAGCCACCTTCTACTCGATGACAGGTGAGCCTAAAACGGTCAAG
Source organism: Neomoorellaceae bacterium (assembly GCA_049701195.1). Taxonomy (GTDB): domain Bacteria; phylum Bacillota; class DSM-521; order Neomoorellales; family Neomoorellaceae; genus JBNATU01. The sequence goes on along the minus strand of JBNATU010000032.1, from coordinate 21,124 downwards.
CTGTAAAACCGCTGGCGTGTCCCTATTTTTTGCCTTTAGGCTTACTTAGGCTTGAAAGCGAGCGAACAAGCCTTCGCCTTTTACCTCGCTAAGTTTGGCTACCGCGAAGGCTAAGTCGCTCGCTCGGATCTTGCGCAGGCCACCCCAGCAAAAAGTGGGGATAACCCGGGAGTCAAGGTAGCGCCTTACTGACGTATCTCCGGTTTTGTTTCGGGGCCTGCTTGGCTTAAAGCCCGCTCGGGTTTAGTTGCTCACTTCCAAGCCCAAGCAGGCCTGCCCTGTAAAAAGCGGGAATAACTCGGAGCGCCTTAGCCACATAAGTGCCTACCATAAGTTAACTAAGACTGCGGCCACCAAAATAGCCGGGAGCAGGTTGCCCACTTTAAATTTTCTAATCTCCAGGAGATTCAGGGCAATAGCCACGATGAGGATTCCTCCGGTGGCGGTAATTTCTTGCACCGTTTTCGGTTGCAGATAGGGAGCTATCCACGCGGCGCCCAAAGTGAGACCTCCCTGATAGGCCAGCACGCTGAAGGCCGAGAGGCCCACCCCTATCCCCCACCGGGTAGCCAGTATCACGGCCAGCGTCCCATCCAGGAGGGATTTAATATAGAGAATAGTGTAGTTATGATTTAGCCCGGCTTCCAGTGCTCCGGTGATGGCCATGGCTCCTACGCAGTAAAGGAGGGTGGCGGCCACGAAGGACTGCCCGACCTCTCCTTGGGTGGCGCCCAGTCGTTTTTCCAGTCTTCGTCCCAAATGTTCCAGCAGGCCCTCCAGGTTGAGCATTTCCCCCAGGGCCGCCCCCAGGATTAGGCTAAGAACGGTAAGAAACAGTTTATCTCCCTCTAGGGCCATGGACGCTCCTGTGACCAGGATGCCCAGGCCCAGGGCTTGAAGGAGATGATCCGTCAATCTTACGGGAAGACGAAGGCCTATAAGTCTGCCGAGGGCCGTTCCCAGGAGTATGGCCAGAGCGTTGGCTATATTGGCTATCATCTATTCTCTCCCATACCTTGTGTTGATGTTTCCGAAACCTTTCCCATGTCGGGGCGCCGGCGCCGGTATCTTGGGGGCTTGGGGGGCTCGCCGGCGATCCGTATGGCTCCCCCTCAGCCTCTGGTAGGGTTCCCTGCCCTGGCGCATCCCCAGTTTTGCTCCCGGGCCTGTTTGGCTTTACGCTCGCTCCAAAAATCCTCGCGGGCAGGACTTTTGCTCGACCTAAAAGCTTAAGGCGGGGTTCCCGGCCCATCGGCAAGGATACCGATGGGCCGGGCTTAGGCCTCTCTATCCTCGACCCCTTCTCAAGCTTTCGGCCTAAGCTCAAAGCCCGGCTAGCCGCAAAGGCTTTTTCGCTCGCTTCCAAGCCTAAGCAGGCCTCCCCGGCAAAAACCGGAGATAACTCAGTTCCCTACCCATTCGACCTCCTGTCGCCGTGACCAGCCTTATATTTCCCCGACTTCGGCTTCGCCTACGAGCTCGTTCTCGCCAGTGGTACGTAAGATTCGCCCATAGTCGCCTTACATCGGCATCCCCGACATTTTCATATTTCCTCCGGAAGCACCCTATTATTTATGTTTCACGTGAAACATTATTCAACAAGAGCAGGTATGTTCACCTGTTAAGAGTTCCACCAGCCGCTGGAGTTCCTCGAAACTATAATAGTAGATTTCTATTTTTCCTCCTTTTTTCCCAGACCGGATCTTTACGGGCGTGCCCAGTCTTTCCTCCAGGGTCTCCTCTATAGAGGCCCACGACCAGTCCTCCCGCTTGTCCCCTTTCTTTCTTGCGTCCGCCCCTCCCTTCCCGCGGCCCGACTCCATCTTTTTAATCAACTGTTCCGTTTCCCGTACTGTAAGCCCTTCCTCCACCACTCTATTGGCAACTTCAACCTGCACTGCTTCCTCGCTGGCCGCCAACAGCGCCCGGGCGTGGCCGGCAGTCAGTTCCCCTTTGCGCAGCATCTCCTGAACAGGCGCCGGCAATTGAAGTAAACGCAACGCATTAGCAATCACCGGACGGCTCTTCCCCACCCTGGCGGCCACTTCTTCCTGGGTAAGCCCGTACTCCGCAACCAGCGCATAATAAGCCCGCGCCTCCTCAATGGGATTCAAGTCTTCCCGTTGCAGATTCTCTATCAAGGCTACCTCCGCCACTTCCCTCTCGCTCAAATCCCGCACCAGCGCCGGAATCACCTTTAACCCCGCCAGACGGCAAGCCCGCCAACGCCGCTCACCGGCAACTAACTCGTACTTTCCGTCACCCAAGGGTCGCACCACTACCGGCTGGATCACACCGTGGCTGCGTATAGAAGAAGCCAATTCCTCCAGTTTTTCCTGATCGAACTCCTCCCGCGGCTGATGCCGCCCGCCTACAATCAGCTCTACATCCACATACCTGATTTCGCCGCCTGGCTCCCCCGCTTCAGGCAGTAAAGCGCTTAAGCCCCTCCCCAGGCCCCTTTTAGCCACGGGCCAGCACCTCCCTGGCCAGCTCCCTGTACGCCTCGGCCCCCCGCGACCGGGGATCATACACCGTCACCGGCATTCCATGGCTGGGAGCCTCACTGACCCTGACGTTACGCGGAACAATGCTGCTGAAGACTTTACTTCCGAAATAACTCTTAACCTCATCTACCACCTGAATCGATAGATTCGTCCGGGGATCGAACATGGTGAGGACCACTCCCTCCACTTCCAAACCGGGGTTGAGGTGTCGCGCCACCAACTGCACCGTATTCATCAACTGTCCCAACCCCTCCAGAGCATAGTATTCACACTGAATAGGTATCAGCACCCTATCGGCCGCCGTCAGAGCATTCAAAGTAAGCAGTCCCAGAGAAGGAGGACAGTCTATGAACACAAAATCGTAACGCCCCCGTAAACCCTCCAGGGCCCTCTTCAACCTGTTTTCCCGGGATACAGCCGTCACCAGCTCCACTTCTGCTCCGGCCAGCTCAATAGTAGCCGGAGCCAACTCCAGACCCTTTACACCGGTTTCCACGATGACGCCCTCCAGCGGCAAACCGTGGATCAACACGTCGTACATGCAGTGTTCCAGCTTAAACCGGTCTACTCCCAGACCGCTGGTGGCATTCCCCTGGGGATCAATATCTATGAGCAAAACCTTCTGCCCTTCTTCCGCCAGGGAAGCGCTTAAATTCACCGCCGTAGTAGTCTTCCCTACGCCCCCCTTCTGATTAGCTATGGCAATTACCCTGCTCATGCTTTCCTCTCCCCCAACCGTCTCTACGGCTCTAGGTCTCCTTAGCTTCAGACCTCTCCAGCTCCGCTACCGCCTGAAGAGCTTTTCCCCTTCCCTAATATACCAAAATTATTCCTGAACCTAAAGTGGCCGCTTTTCGGGCACCCCCGGCCGCCGGGGCCATTTGGTATCCGTAGGCGCCACTTTCCGAATTACCACCAGGCGCCGCTCCTCGCCTCCCTCCGGCAAGCGTCCGGACCATACGGTCTCTATTTCTCCCCCCAATATTTGCAGGGCCCGCCCCGCCTCCTTCACTTCTTCATCCGCGCGCGGACCTTTATAGGCCACTACTTTACCCCCTACTTTAACCAGCGGAAGGCAGTACTCCAGCAATACGGACATAGCGGCCACCCCCCGGCTGACGGCCACTTCAAATTTTTCCCGGAAATCCGACCTCCGGCCCAGATCCTCCGCCCGCGCCCACAGGCTCACAATACCTTCCAGACCCAAAATCCCGATGACTCGCTTCGTAAATTCCGCCTTCTTTCTGGAAGCCTCTACTAGGGCAACCTGAAGATCCTGACGGTAAATCTTCAGAACTATTCCCGGTAGACCGGCTCCGCTTCCCACGTCCACCACCTGCGCACCGGGAGACACTTCTACGGCAAAAAAAAGGAGCAGGGAATCTAAAAAGTGTTTTCTCCAGACCTCCCTCTCCTCGGTTATAGACGTCAGGTTTTTTAACCTGTTGCCCTCCAACAGCATCCGCCCGTAAAGGTGCAGCAATTTGATCTGCCCGCTCTCCATCGTCCAACCGTTCAGGCGCAAAAATTCCTCTAAACCGCGCCATTCAGTATTCTCTATGCCCAATCTATCTACCTTTCCTCCCTTTTCAAGGAATTAAGCTAGCCCCGCCTGCTTTCGGCTCGGTAAGTTTATAGCTCCGCACTTCTCCTTCGCGCGCTACGCTCCGCAAGCTTCCCCAGGCGCCAGTTGAGACCTGCCTACCTGGCGCCTTCTCTGCTCCAGATAAACCAAAAGTACGTTCACATCCGCCGGGGTCACTCCCGGCACCCGCAGGGCTTGACCGATAGACTCCGGGCGTACTTTACTCAACCTATCCTGACCCTCCCGGGATAGGCCGCGAATCTGATAGTAATCCAGATCCGCGGGTATCCTGCGGCTCTCCAACCGCGCCAATCGCTCTACCTGGGCCTGTTCCTTAGCTATATAACCCTCATATTTTAAAGTGATCTCCACCTGTTCCCTCACCTGAGGATCTAACGGCGGAACCAACCCCCTTTTCTCCAGATCACCCAAGCTAACGCCCGGCCTCTTAAGGAGATCTGAGAGCCGTACCGGCCCTTTCAGCGGGCTCTCACCGCGCTCCAGCAACAGCTCCATGACTTCTTCCGTATCCGGACTTACATACCTCTGACGCATATCTTCCAGCATCCTGGCAATGGCCTCTCTTTTACGGCAAAAGGCCTCAAACCGCGCTTCATCCAGCAGCCCTACTTTATATCCCTTCTCCGCCAAGCGCAGATCCGCGTTATCCTCCCGCAACAACAGCCGATGCTCAGCACGAGAAGTAAGCAACCGATAAGGCTCGCTTACCCCTCTGGTTACCAAATCATCAATCAACACCCCGATATACGCCTCGGAACGGCTCAGGACCAGCCCTTCCCTGTCCCTAGCCAGGCTGGCCGCATTGATCCCGGCTATAAGACCCTGGGCCGCCGCTTCTTCATACCCGGAGGTCCCGTTTATCTGGCCGGCCAGAAAAAGCCCGCCCACCCCTTTGCATTCTAAAGTGAGCTTCAACTGGGTGGGGTCCACATAATCATACTCTATAGCATAGCCCGGTCTTACCATCTCAGCCCGCTCCAGGCCCGGAATGCTATGGAGGACCTCCAGTTGCACATCTTCCGGCAGACTCGTGGACAACCCTTGAACATACATCTCCTCTGTAGTTAAGCCCTCCGGTTCCAAAAATACCTGATGTGCCGGCCTTTCAAACCGTACCACCTTATCCTCGATGGAAGGACAATAGCGGGGCCCTTGCCCTTGAATTACTCCCGTAAATAAAGGAGCCCGGTGCAGGTTGTCCCGGATAATCTTATGCGTTTTCTCCGTAGTGTGCGTAAGCCAACAGGGTACATTAGGCCTTCCCGGTGTCTCCTCCCAGAAGGAGAAATATAACGGTCCCTCATCTCCCGGCTGTTCGCTCATCCGGGAAAAATCTACCGACCTCCGGTTCACCCGTGGAGGTGTACCAGTCTTAAACCGTCCCATTCTCAAACCCAGTTCCTGCAAACTATAGGAAAGTTCCACGGCCGGAAACTGCCCGTTCGGACCACCCTCATAGGCTACATCGCCCAAGATTATCCTACCTCGCAAATACGTTCCCGTAGTAACCACCAGACTCCGGCACCGGAAAAAAGCACCCGTACGGGTAACCACACCTTTAACCCGGCCGCCTTCGGTCACTATCCTGGTGACCGTAGCCTGTTTTAACTCCAGGTTTTCCTGGCGCAGAAGCGTCAGCAACATAAGCTGCTGGTACAGTTTTTTATCCGCCTGGGCCCGCAAAGCCCTTACGGCAGGCCCTTTGCCCACATTAAGCCGCCTGATCTGAATACGGCTCCGGTCGGTATTGAGCCCCATCTGGCCTCCTAAAGCGTCGATCTCCCGTACCAAATGGCCTTTCGCCGGACCTCCCACCGAAGGATTGCAGGCCATCATGGCTACGGCCTCCAGACTTAAAGTGAGCAGCAGAGTGCGACACCCCAAGCGGGCTGCCGCCAAAGCCGCCTCACATCCCGCGTGTCCGGCGCCTACCACAACTACATCATAATATCCCGCGTTATACACCCTATTCACCTGCCTTTCTAGTCACCTCATGCCGGTATCCGCCATTTTCGTGTCTCTTGGGAAAACATTTTCTCCCGAATCCCCAGTTTATTTCACCTACTTACCCAGACAGAACTCGCTGAAAATACGGTCCAACAGATCCTCTCTCGCCGTTTCTCCGGTAATCTCGCCCAACGCTTCCCAGGCGGCGTACAAATCTATACATACCACATCCCAGGACCACCCTTCCTGCCAAGCCGCAAGTCCCTCCTCCACGCTCCTCAAAGCCCTCTCCAAGGCCGCCCGGTGCCGCTCGCGCAAAACCACCGGCTCACCCGGCTCCCGCCAAGCGCGGCCACCTAACACCGTATCCCGCACTATCCGGGCCAAGTCCTCCAACCCCTCCCGGGTCTTGGCCGAAACTACTATCCAGGGCCACTCCCCCGCCCACCGGGCCAGTCTTTCCCGGTCCACCTGCTCTACCGCATCCACCTTGTTCCCTACCACAATAACTGTTTTGCCCTTTAACTCCTCAGCTATGCTCTCATCTTCAGGCGTGATCCCTGCAGTAAGATCCAACACCAGCAGGACTAAATCCGCAGCCTCCGCAGCCGCACGGCTGCGGGCGATTCCCAACCGCTCCACGCCCTCAGCCGCTTCCCTCAGACCGGCCGTATCCACCAACTGACAAGGAATACCTCCCAACTGTACTACTTCGCTAATGGTATCTCTGGTGGTGCCCGGAATCTCGCTCACAATAGCCCTCTCTTCCCTCAGAAGAGCATTCAACAGGCTGGATTTCCCTACATTAGGCCGCCCTACCAGAGCTACTTTAACACCCAGGCTGAGTATCCTCCCCTCATCCCAGGTTTCCAAGAGCCGGGCAATGCCTTCCTTAACTCGTACCAGCCGCTCCCTTTCGGCCGGCCCAGGCTCCCCAACCTCCTCAGGAAAGTCCAAACTCGCCTCCACAGCCGCCAGCACACCGGTAATCTCATCCTTCAACTCCTTCACGCGTCCTGAGAGATCCCCGGCCAGCTGTCCGACGGCAGCGGCCAAACCCGCCCGGCTGCGCGCTCGTATTATGGTAAGAACCGCCTCTGCCTGGGCCAAATCCAATCTCCCGTTGAGAAAAGCCCGCCGGGTGAACTCCCCCGGTTCTGCCAACCGAGCTCCAGCCCTCAAAACTGCCTGTAGCACTCGGCCGCAGGCTAAAGGCCCGCCGTGACAATGCAGCTCTACTACGTCTTCGGCCGTATAGCTTCGAGGAGCCCGCATCACCACCGCCAATACCTCATCTAAAATCTCACCCGATTCCGGTTCTATCGCCCAGCCCAACCTGAGCCGGTGGGTCTCGGTCTCTTTTAGCGGCCTACCCTTTCTCGGCCTAAACACTTTATCGCCTATCCGCACCGCCTCCGGGCCGCTCACCCGTACAATACCTATCCCTCCCTCTCCCGGAGGAGTGGCAATAGCCGCTATAGTATCCTCCAACAATCTGCCCGACCTCCAAACCGCCTAGCGCATAAACCGCGCCTTCCCCGCGCGGTAAATAAATAGACAAAACCCAGTAATACCGCTATGTATTACTGGGCACCTGATCGCTGCTGTAACTATCCCAACCTTCAATTTACCTCCGCAAGGAAATAACTACCTTGCGGTTGGGTTCTTCCCCTTCGCTGAAAGTTACAATCTGGGCATCGTTCTGTAAAGCAGTATGGATGATCCTCCGATCCTGAGCCGTCATAGGCTCCAAAACTACCCGGTTCCCGGTACGCTTTACCTTCTCGGACAAGCGCTTAGCCAACCGCACCAGGGCTTGCTCCCGCCGGCGCCGATAACCTTCTACATCCAGCACGATCTTTATCTTCTGTTCCAGCATACGATTAACGGCCAAATTAGTCAAGTACTGCAACGCATTTAAGGTTTCTCCCCGGCGCCCTATCAACACTCCCAAGTCTCGGCCGTGAAAACTCACCAAAAAATATTCCTCGCGCCGCCGGATCTCTATCCCTGCCTTTAGGGCCATGGCTTCCAAAACCCGTTCTAAAAACTCTTTTATAATCTTCTCCGGGTTATCCGGCAAAATAACCTTAACCCTGGCCTGCCGCGAGCCCAACAGCCCTAAAAAACCTTTGCTTCCCTCTTCCAATACCTGTACCCGTACTTCTTCCCGCCGTACCCCTAAAACTTTGAGGGCCGCCTCTATAGCCTCCTCCACCGTCCTGCCGGTCATTTCTACTTCCCTCATTTGGCGCTGATTTCCTCCTTCATCAGCCCCGGCCGTCTGCGCAATACCCACTGCTCTAACATGCCCATTAAACTGAAGACCACCCAGTAGAGGGCCAATCCCGCGGACAACTGGCTGCTCATCCAACCGATTACTAAAGGCATAACCACCAACATCGTTTTCTGGGACTGATCCTGCGGGCCGACCATGCTGGCCTTCTGCTGCAAGTAAGTAGCTACCATAACCAGAAGGGGTAGAATAAAATAGGGATCTCGAGCTCCTAAATTGGGTACCCACAGAAAATTGGCATGTTCCATTTTTACCCCGGGATTGACCGAGGGATCAAAAAAGGTGCGCAAAGCGCTGAATAAAGCAAAAAGAATGGGCATCTGTATTAAAAGAGGCAGACAGCCGCTAAAAGGATTTATTTTCTCCGCTTGATACAGTTCTAACACTGCTTTTTGAGCTTTTTCCGGGTTATTCTTATATTTCTTTTGTATCTCCTGCACCTTCGGCTGAAGTTCCTGCATACGCCGCATAGATCTCAACTGCTTATAGGTCAAAGGATATAGAATTATTTTCACCGTTACCGTAAAGAAAATAATCGCCAACCCATAATTGGGAATCCCTATGGCCTGAGTAATATTATAGAAAAATTGAATTGATTGTGAAAGGAAGCTTACTAACCCGGCCAACACGACCTGCCTGCCCCCGGCTTTAAGCCTCTCTCCGGCCCTCTACCCGAGGCCAGGCAGGGCTTCACCTCCTCTTTTTGCTCTACGGAACAGGGTCATAACCGCCCTCACTCCAGGGATGACACCGCCCGATTCTTTTTACGGCCAGCCAACCACCCCTGTACAAACCGTACCGCGCAATGGCCTGACAGGCGTAATCGGAACAGCTCGGATAAAAACGACAATGCTTACCCAACCATGGAGAAATCAACTTCTGATACCCCTTTATGGCTACCAACACCATCGCCTGTACCCATCTCATGAGGTTTCGGTTCCTTCATTAACCAATAGTTTAGCCTTCCGGCTCAAGCTTAATACTTCTTCCTCCAGCTCCCGGTAGTTTAATTCCCTTATCCCCGCCTTGGCCACCACTACCACATCGAATCCCGGCCGAAACAAATGCAGATGCCTCCGACATACTTCCCTCAATAACCTCCTGCTCCGGTTACGCGTTACCGCCCGCCCGATCTTTTTCGACACCGAAAACCCGAAGCGCGTAACTTTTAGCCCGTTAGGGCGCCACAACAGAGTTAAATTTTCGCTTCCCGCTCTACGTCCTTGCCGGTATACTCTAAGAAAATCTGCGGTACGCCTGATTCTCCGGGCGGCCGGTAGCAACTTTCTACCCCCTCAAGCGCTCAGTCTCTTTCTACCCTTACGCCTGCGTCTCTGGATAACCTTCTGCCCTGCGCGGCTGCTCATGCGCTTCAGAAAACCGTGTACTCTCTTCCGACGTCTTCTTTTAGGTTGATAAGTCCTTTTCAAAGCCTTCCCTCCCTGCTACGTCCGTTTTAAGCGAGCTTCCACGTTGTTACATGTCTTCACCCGACCTTAAAAAAGGGCAATAGCCGGCAATTTAGTTAAATTATAGCCCAGTTTTTTCGCTGCTGTCAAGAAAAGGCCAGTTGCTACTTATCCACATCTTTGCTAAGATCATTTTGCTCGTTATCCACAACCAAGGGGGGTCTTCTTTGCCACCCATGAATCTGGAAATTGCCTGGCAACAAGCTCTACAGCTCCTAGAACAGCAGTTGCCTTCCACTACTGTGGAGACTTGGTTCCGTCAGGCACGTCCTCTAACTTTTAAGCACCATACCCTTATCCTGGCGGTGGCCAACGAATTCGCCCGCGATTATATTCAAAGCCGTTTTTCTTCCTTGCTGCAAACTGCTCTGGAAAAAGTACTCCATCAATATGTAAGCGTGCAATTGATAGCCCTGCCTCCCGGGCAGGAAGAAACCTCCTTGCTTAGCGTGACCGCTCCTGAGAGCAGCGAGGAACTATGCTACCTCAACCCCAAATATACCTTCGATACCTTTGTGGTGGGAAATAGCAACCGTTTCGCCCATGCAGCCTCCCTTGCCGTTGCCGAGGCCCCGGCTAAAGCCTACAACCCCCTTTTTATCTACGGCGGCGTAGGCCTCGGTAAAACTCATCTCATGCAAGCTATAGGACATTACGTACGCCAGCACACGCCCCATTACCGAGTCATGTACGTTTCCTCGGAAAAGTTCACTAATGAACTTATTAATGCCATCCACGACAACGACACCGTAAACTTTCGCAACAAATACCGCAATATTGACGTCCTGCTGATCGACGATATTCAATTTCTGGCCGGCAAAGAGCGCACCCAGGAGGAATTTTTTCACACCTTTAACGCACTCTACGAGGCCAGCAAACAGATTATTATTTCCAGCGACCGTCCGCCAAAGGAAATACCTACGCTAGAAGACAGGCTGCGCTCCCGCTTCGAGTGGGGCCTCATAACCGACATCCAACCTCCCGACCTGGAAACCAGAGTGGCCATACTCCGCAAAAAAGCTGCTTTGGATAACCTCTACTTACCGGACGAGATCATGCTCTTTATCGCCCAAAAGGTAGACAGCAACATCCGCGAGCTGGAAGGCGCCTTCATCCGGGTCGCCGCCTACGCTGCGCTGACTGAGCAAGAGCTGACGCTAGAAATTGTAGAAAAAATTCTTAAAGATACTTTGTCTCTCGCCAAACCTAAACCCATCACTATCCACTTGATTCAAGAAAAAGTAGCCAACTACTTCAATCTCAAAACCGAAGACTTCAAAAGCAAGCGGCGCACTCGCAACCTGGCCTATCCGCGCCAGATAGCCATGTACCTGGCCCGAGAACTGACCGATGCTTCCTTACCAAAAATAGGCGAAGAATTCGGCGGCCGCGACCACACTACCGTACTCCACGCTTGGGAAAAAATTACCGAGGATCTCCAGAAAGATCCTGAACTACAACAGATTATAGCCGATCTTACCCAACAGATAAAAAATCCATAAACACTTTTACTCACACTTTTCATCCTCCAGCACCAGTAATCCGGCCGCTCTTTCAACAATTTCACAACCCCCGATTACTATTACTACGATAACCCATCATTTGATGATGGAGAAGGAGGATTTGCGTCAGTGTACGTCACTTGCATACAACCTCAACTCCTAAGCGCCGTCCAAAAAGTCTACCGCGCCATCGCCCCCACCAGTACTATGCCGGCACTCAGCGGCATTCTTTTGACGGCTGCCGAGGGAAAGCTAACCTTTCATGCCACCGATTTGGAAATAGGGATCATCTTTTCTTTAGAAGCAGAAATCCACGAAGAAGGAGAACTACTCCTCCCGGCCCGCATATTCAGCGATTTAATACGTCACTTACCTCCTCTAGAGATAGAGATAAAAGGGAACCCTGCTTCTCTGGTTTCTATCAGTTATCAACAAAGCCGGGCCGAGCTTTACAGTCTCGACCCCAACCAGTTCCCTTCTCCTCCTCAACCTGCAGAAACGGCTTCTTTTAAAATAAGCGCTGAGGAATTCAAAAACAGTGTAAAGAAAGTGGGCATCGCTGCAGGTACAGAAGACTTAAGAAGTATCTACCACGGCGTGCTCTGGGAAGTGGACCCGGAAACCAAAAGCTTCACTATGGTGGCCACCGATACTCACCGGCTAGCTTTATACCGCGGCAAGATCGACCCTCTACAGTTAGCTACACCGGTAGCTCCCATAATTCCGCACAAAGCCTTGCAGGAGCTATCCCGTCTGATACCGGCCGAGGATACGGAGGTGGTATTTTCTCTAGGCACTAACCAAGCGTTCGCCCAGGTAGAAAATCTAACTTTCTACACCCGACTTTTAAGCGGCCAGTTTCCTCCTTACCGTCAGGTGTTACCCACAGGTTTTCTAACGGAAGTAAAACTGCCTACAGACGAGCTAACTCTGGCAGTAGAAAGAGCTACCATATTAGCGCGGGACGACACCAAGCTCCGCTCTTCTATCATTCATCTAGAAATAGGGAAGACCTTTAAACTTTTAAGCCAGACACCAGAAGTAGGCCAACTGGAAGAAGAGTTGGCAGCAGAAATTTCCGGACGCTCTTTAGAGGTAGCACTAAACGGGCGTTATCTTCTGGACGCGTTAAAAGTAATCGAGGAGGAGAAGGTCGCTTTAAAGCTCAATGAGTCCCTGAAACCGGTCGTAGTACAGCCACAGGATGCGGACAATTACTTTTGTTTGATTTTACCTGTAAGAATCGGGTAACAATAAAGACATGCAGTCACTATTTTTAGCCCAGATCGCTCTTTATAACTTCCGCAACTATAAGCAAAGCCAATTCGAGTTTCACCGGGGCCTCAATTTTCTAATCGGGCCTAACGGTGCCGGCAAGACCAACTTAATGGAAGCCATAGCCTATCTGGCCTATGGGCGGTCCTTTAGGTATCAACAGGATAGAGAACTAATAAATTTTAACCACACCCACTTTTATCTCCAAGGTAAGTTATACAGGCAAGGACAATGGATAGAGCTAAGCCTGAGTTACCGCCCGGGAAATAAGGAGTTAAGAATAAACCATGCGCCGCAGCGTCTGCTCAATCTCTTGGGAACAATGCCGGCTGTAACCTTTGTTCCCGATGACCTGTATCTGGTCAAAGGTCCCCCCGTTGTACGAAGGCGTTTTTTGGACCGGCAGATAAGCCAGGTGGATCGATCTTATTGCTATACTCTGCTGACTTACCGGCGGGTTTTGAGACAGCGCAATCTCCTGCTGCGCCAAATAAAGGCGGGAAGAAACAAAGGTGAGGAGCTGGATCCTTGGGACCTCCAACTAGTAGCTATGGGTGTCCCTTTAGTAAAAAAAAGAAGAGAAGTGCTGACCCGGTGGTCTTCAGTCGCCGGTGAGTATTACGAAATCTTAGCCTCCGGGCAAGCTAAAATGTCCCTAATATATCAACCTAGCCTTAAGGATGAAGAGGATTGGCTCCGTGCCCTATCCCGCAACCGAGAGAAGGAGATAGCAGCAGGTACCACTCTTTGGGGTCCTCACCGCGATGACTTCGCTTTTCAAATACAGGGACGTGCAGGGCGCCATTTTGCTTCTCAAGGTGAGCAAAGGTCTCTCGTACTGGCCTTGAAAATAGCTGAAGTCGTCTACTTCACCGAAGTTTTAAGATTTACACCGCTCCTGCTATTGGACGATGTTTTCTCGGAGCTGGACGCCCGGAGACAGCGAGCTCTATTAAACCTGGTAAAGGATAAGGGACAGATTTTTATAAGCACTACTGATTCCTCCTTATTGCCAGGAGAGATGGTGCATACCGGAGCGGTGATACAGCTTACACCACCCTGAAGCATCCAGAAACATCCCAAGGGGGGATAATTTTGTATCTGCATGTAGGAAGGGATACGGTCGTGCCTTTAAGGGAAATAGTGGCCATATTGGATTATCAAAAATTTAAACACTCAACCCTTAATAAAGAGTTTTGGGCGGTAAGAAACCGTAAGCCTCCTGCTAAGGAAGGGACAGTAAAATCTTTTATTGTTACTGTAGATAATAAAATTTACTATTCTAATATTTCTTCTACCACCCTAGCTAAGAGAGCTGCTCTGGCCGCTAACCGTTCGGTTGCTCTAGAAAACGTGTTGTGATATATTCTTCCTGGAATGAAAGAAGAAAGCAGGAGGTAGGAAATGCAAGAAGGAAGAGATACTACGCCGGTCTATGACGCCAGCCAGATTCAAGTATTAGAAGGGTTGGAGGCCGTGCGGCGCCGTCCGGGTATGTATATCGGAAATACCGGAGTCCGCGGGCTGCACCAGCTAGTCTTTGAACTGGTAGATAATAGTATAGATGAGGCTTTGGCCGGATTTTGTAGTAAGGTGGAGGTTATTCTCCACCGGGACGGTAAGGTGACGGTCGCAGATAACGGCCGCGGTATTCCGGTGGACATTCACGAAAAAACAGGGCTACCGGGAGTAGAAGTGGCTCTAACCATGTTGCACGCCGGCGGCAAGTTCGGCGGCAATGGGTATAAAGTAGCGGGTGGGCTTCACGGAGTAGGTCTGTCCGTGGTCAATGCTCTGTCCAGTGAACTGGTGGTAAAAGTTAAGAGAGAGGGCAGAGTTTTTGAACAGCGTTACCGCCGCGGTAAGAAGGTTACGGAACTTCAAGTTAAAGGTGAAGCGCAGGGTACAGGAACCATAATCACCTTCAAGCCCGACGCAGAAATCTTTGAAACCGTGGAGTTTGACCCGGAAATCATATCTAAAAGGCTCCAAGAGCTGGCCTTTCTCAATCGAGGTTTAGAGATTGTTTTTCGGGATGAGATAAGAGACCGCGAAGAAATCTATCAGCACGAAGGAGGGCTGATAGATTTCCTGCGTTATTTGAATAAAAATAAGAATGTCCTTCACCCTACACCCTTTTATTTCAGCGCCTTGCGGGACGAAGTGGCGGTGGAAGTAGCGCTGCAATATAATGATGGGTATAATGAATTAATATTGTCGTATGTTAATAACATCCATACCACCGAAGGCGGCAGCCACGAAGTCGGCTTCAAGTCGGCCTTAACTAGAGTGGTAAATGAATACGGCCGCCGCTTCAATATTTTAAAAGAAGGTGACGCCAACCTCGCCGGAGAAGATGTGCGCGAAGGTCTTACGGCCGTAATAAGCGTGAAGGTCAAAGAGCCCCAATTCGAAGGACAGACCAAAACTAAGTTAGGAAATACGGAAGTGAGGGGCATTGTGGAGGCGCTGGTGGCGGAAAATCTGAGCACCTACCTGGAGGAAAATCCGGCTATAGCGAGGCGAATTCTAGAAAAGGCCGTAACTGCCGCCAGGGCGCGCGAAGCGGCTCGAAAGGCTAGAGAGCTGACCCGCAGGAAAAGCGCTCTTGAAGTGACCGCCTTACCGGGCAAGCTGGCAGACTGTACTCATAGGGACCCGGCCCTGACGGAGATATTTCTAGTGGAGGGAGATTCTGCAGGAGGCTCGGCCAAGCAAGGACGGGACCGACGGTTCCAGGCCATCTTACCTTTGCGGGGCAAAATATTAAATGTGGAAAAAGCGCGCATAGATAAGATTTTGAATAACGAAGAGATCCGGGCCATCATTACGGCTTTGGGGACAGGCATAGGTGACGATTTTAACCTGGAGAAGCTCCGTTATCACCGAACCATCCTTATGGCCGACGCCGATGTGGATGGTTCTCATATCCGCACTCTGCTGCTTACTTTTTTCTACCGGTATATGAGGCCCTTAATCGAAAAAGGTTACGTATATATTGCCCAGCCGCCGCTTTATAAAGTATCCCGAGGTAAGGAAGTCCATTATTTATACAGTGAACAGGCCTTGGAAAACTTTTTGTCCTCCCGGGACGGTGAGCGCTGGGATATACAGCGGTATAAAGGTCTGGGCGAGATGAATCCCGAGCAGTTGTGGGAAACTACTATGAATCCCGCGACGCGCACTCTGCTCCGGGTGACCCTGGAAGATGCTGTGGCGGCGGATGAGATTTTTAGCATTTTGATGGGCGATCGGGTGGAGCCGAGGCGCGAATTTATAGAGAAACATGCCCATGAGGTGCGCAACCTGGATATCTAGGATATCTAATATCTACGACAGGAGGAGTCGAGAAAATTGCCGGCCGAAAATATAGGAACGGTGCTGCCGGTAAAGATTGAGGAAGAGATGAAGCGCTCCTACATTGATTATGCCATGAGCGTCATTGTAGGACGCGCTTTACCGGATGTTCGCGATGGTCTAAAGCCCGTCCACCGACGTATCCTCTATGCCATGTATGAGGCCAACATGACCCCGGACAAACCTTATAAAAAGTCGGCCCGCGTAGTGGGTGATGTTTTGGCCCGCTATCATCCCCATGGAGATGCAGCGGTATACGAAACTATGGTCCGTCTGGCCCAGGATTTCGCCTGTAGATATCCTTTAATCGACGGTCACGGCAATTTCGGTTCCATCGACGGGGACTCTCCGGCGGCCATGAGGTATACCGAGGCCCGGCTTTCCAACCTGGCTATGGCCATGTTGGCGGACATTGAGAAAGATACGGTCGATTTTATACCCAATTATGATGGAACTTTAAAAGAGCCCGTAGTTCTGCCGGCGCGTTTTCCCAATCTTTTAGTGAACGGGTCCGCCGGAATCGCGGTAGGCATGGCCACTAATATACCGCCGCACAATTTAGGGGAAATAATCGATGCTCTGGTACTTCTTATAGAGAAGCCCGAAGTGGGGCTGAAAGAATTGCTGCAGATCGTGAAGGGACCTGATTTTCCTACAGGGGGTTTGATTATAGGCAGGGAAGGAATAAGGGCCGCCTACCGTACCGGGAGGGGAACCGTAAAAATACGCGCCAAGGCCCAGATTGAAACCTTAAGCGGCGGAAAAAGCCAGATTGTAATCACCGAGGTGCCTTACCAGGTTAACAAAGCTCGCCTGATCGAGACGATTGCGGAATTAGTCCGGGAAAAAAAGATAGAAGGCATAAGCGACCTAAGGGATGAATCCGACCGGACAGGCTTACGGGTGGTTATCGAGCTTAAACGTGATGTGCAGGCGCGGGTGATCTTGAATCAGCTTTACAGGCATACCCAGATGCAGGAGAACTTCGGAATAATCATGCTGGCCCTGGTGGACGGAAGGCCCAAGGTGCTAAACTTAAAGGAGATGATGGAATATTATCTTTTGCACCAGAAAGACATTGTTACCCGCCGCACCAAGTATCTCCTGAGCCAGGCCGAGGCCAGAGCTCACATACTCGAGGGCTTGCGTATCGCCCTCCAATATCTGGATGAGGTTATAAAAACCATACGACGCTCGGCGGATGCGGATACGGCCCGCAAGGCTTTGATGGAGAAATTTTCTTTGTCTGAGAAGCAGGCTCAGGCAATTTTAGATATGCGCCTCCAGCGGTTGACGGCTCTGGAGAGGGAAAAAATAGAAGAAGAATATCAAGAGCTGGAGAAAAAAATAGCTTATTATCGCGAAGTTCTGGCCAGCGAAGCCAAAGTAATGGAAATCGTGCGCGATGAGCTGTTGGAAATAAAAGCCAAATACGGCGATCCCCGCCGCACCCAAATTGTGGCCGAAGAACAACCCTTGGATGTGGAAGATTTTATTCCTGAAGAAGACGTGGTTATAACTATAACCCATCGGGGATACATTAAGCGCTTGCCGCTGGATACGTACCGGAGTCAGCGCCGTGGAGGTCGCGGGGTCCAGGCCATAGCCACGCGCGAAGAAGATTTTGTGGAACATCTTTTTGTAGCTACGACCCACCACTACCTGCTCTTTTTCACCAACCGGGGCAAGGTTTATCGCTTGCGCGCCCACGAAGTACCGGAAGGAACTCGTCAAGCCCGTGGTACAGCGCTGGTCAACCTGATTTACTTAAGCTCGGGTGAAAGGATTACGGCGGTAATTCCGGTGAAGGACTTCGCGGAGGACAAGTATCTGTTCATGGCTACTCGACAGGGTATAGTAAAGAAGACGCCTTTAAACGAATATCAGAGTTCACGGCGCGACGGGCTTATCGCTTTGGGCTTACAGGAAGGAGACGAGCTTATAGGGGTAGAGCTCACCGGAGGGGAAGACGAGATAATTCTGGCCACCCGGCAGGGAAAGGTAATCCGCTTCAGCGAAACGGAAGTGCGCGGTGTAGGCCGTACTGCTCAAGGTGTGAAGGGGATAGACCTGGAGGAAGGAGATAAGGTAGCGGCTATGGCGCGGGTTCAACCTGGGGCGCAGGCGGTACTGGTTTCCGAAAGGGGTTTTGGAAAACGGACGCCTATAGAGGAGTACCGCGGTCAAAGCCGGGGAGGTAAAGGGCTGATAGGAATGAAGATCACGGAAAAAACCGGACCCTTGGCCTCCTTGATCATGGCCCACGAGGAAGATGAACTCATGCTCATTACCGCTGAGGGGTTGCTTATTCGCTTGAATATAGCCGATATATCGCAGCAGGGGCGTTACACCCAGGGCGTTACTCTTATGCGCCTGGAAAAGGAGGACCGAATTGTGGCGGTGGCTAGAATTCAATAAAGTGTTATTTAACGAACAGGGATTTTATTAAAGTTAATAAAAAAGAGATTGCAGGCTTCGCTTTTTATGTTAAAATCACTTAGAGCCGATCTTATATTCTTAGATACTTAGGGGGGAGCAGGTGTGACGGTAGCGGAAAAGGGCACCTGGACGGTAAAAAAAGGTCTGGCCGAAATGCTCAAAGGCGGAGTGATCATGGATGTCACTACCCCCGAGCAAGCAAAAATTGCCGAAGAGGCCGGCGCCTGCGCCGTGATGGCCTTGGAGAGAGTCCCGGCCGACATCCGCGCTGCGGGCGGGGTGGCCCGTATGGCCGATCCTACGGTTATTTTGCGCATTATGGAGGCCGTCACTATTCCGGTGATGGCCAAGGTGCGCATCGGGCATTTTGTGGAGGCGCAAATACTGGAAGCGCTAGGAGTGGATTATATTGACGAAAGCGAGGTTCTGACCCCGGCAGATGAAGAGTTTCACATCAATAAACACGAATTTAAGGTTCCTTTTGTCTGCGGGGCCAGAAATCTAGGTGAGGCCTTGCGGCGTATAGGCGAGGGAGCAGCCATGATCCGCACCAAGGGCGAGGCCGGAACCGGCAATGTGGTGGAAGCGGTGCGCCATATGCGCCTGATTATGAGTGAAATCCGTCGTTTGCAGAATATGCCCGACGAAGAGCTTATGACCTTTGCCAAGAATATCGGCGCACCTTATGAGTTGGTGGTGGAGACCAAAAAATTAGGACGTTTACCGGTAGTCAATTTTGCTGCGGGCGGTATTGCTACTCCGGCTGACGCGGCCCTGATGATGCAATTGGGAGCGGACGGCATTTTCGTGGGCTCAGGCATTTTTAAATCCGCAGATCCCCGAAAAAGGGCCCAAGCTATAGTGGCGGCTACTACCCATTACCGCGATCCCCAAGTCCTGGCGGAGATTTCTAAAGACTTGGGAGAGCCTATGCCCGGGATAGACATTTCTGCTCTGCGGCCGGAGCAACGTCTGCAGGAACGCGGTTGGTAAGGAGAGGAAGATAAGGCCATGCTCATAGGAGTATTAGCCCTGCAGGGGGCTTTTCGCGAACACTTAGAGAAAATCGAGGACTGCGGCGCCGAAGGCAGGGAAATACGCAAGCCGGAACATCTGCGGGGGATAGAAGCGCTGATTATTCCCGGAGGAGAGAGTACCACCATAGGACGCTTGCTAGTGGAGTTTGAACTTATGGAACCCGTCCGCGGCCTGGGACAAGAGGGTATGCCCATCTTCGGCACGTGTGCCGGAATGGTATTGCTGGCCAAGGAAATAGTGGGTAGCGACCAGCCCCGCCTGGCGTTAATGGAGACTATAGTGAGGCGCAATGCTTTCGGCCGCCAGGTGGACAGTTTTGAGGCCTTCCTGGAAGTACCTTTGCTCGGACAGGATCCTTTCCGCGGGGTGTTTATTAGGGCTCCTTACGTAGAAAAAGTCGGCCCGCCGGCTGAAGTATTATCTACCTTTGAAGGTAAGATCGTAGCCGTGCGTCAGGGAAAACTCCTGGCGACCGCTTTTCACCCTGAGCTGACCGATGACCTCCGCTTTCATCGCTATTTCCTAAGCTTGGTGGAAGACTAGCCGCCGCTAAGGAGGGTTTTTTACTGGAAGACCTGATTAATAGGAGCATAGCCCTCCTGAAAAGACACCAAACAGACGACGGTGCCTTTCCCGCGGCGCCTAATTTCGCACCTTATCGCTATGTCTGGCTCAGGGACGGCACCTTTATAGCTTATGCGTTAGATCTGGCGGGAGAGAAAGAGGCGGCGGGTGCCTTTTATGCTTTCATGGCCTCCACCATCTTAAGGTACAGCCATAAAATAGAAGCTTCCCTGGCAGCCGCAAGCGAGAACAGACCGCTGCATGATGATATATGCCTGCACACCCGCTACACCCTGGAGGGTACTGAAGGTCAGGAGCCCTGGGGAAATTTTCAGCTAGACGGGTACGGGACTTTCCTGTGGGGCCTATCTGCTTATCTAGCAAGAGGCGGCCGGATGGAGGAAGCCTACCGTGAGGCTATTTGGCAGGTTACCCGTTACCTCTGCGGTTTATGGCAGGTACCCTGCCTGGACTGCTGGGAGGAGCACGGTGAGTGCCTGCATCCTTCTACCCTGGCAGCGATATACGGGGGTTTGCAGGCCGTGCTCCCGTGGCTCACTCCGCCCCTGGAAGAGAAGGCTCTTGCAACCTTAAAAGCCATACCGGAAAAAATCTCGCAGGAGTACGTGGTGGATGGGCATTTCGTTAAGTTCGCCGGATACCCGGAAGTTGACGCCAACCTGCTGTGGCTCGCTTTACCCTTTAAGGTCTATCCTGTGGAAGACCCTCGAGTCCGGGGTACGGTAGAGAAAATTGAACAGGATTTGCGCGGCGGAGGAGTTAAGCGGTACCGCGCCGATACTTATTACGGCGGTGGTGAATGGCCGCTCTTGGCCTGCTGGCTGGCGTGGTATTACCTTCTGCTCGGCCGGCGCGGAGAAGCCGGGGATCTTTTAGAGTGGGTAGAGGCCCAGGCGGACGAAGAAGGGCACCTGCCGGAACAGGTACCCCATAACCTGACGTCGGTGGAGTACTACCATTATTGGGTGCAGCGCTGGGGGCCGGTAGCCAGACCGCTCCTCTGGTCCCACGCCATGTATATAATAGCCCGTCTCTCAACGGATAACTGCCTGAGTTATCCCCAGTTTTTGCTGGAGAGGCCTGCTTAGGCTTGGAAGCGAGCG
>JBNATU010000031.1:0-35920 GCA_049701195.1 Neomoorellaceae bacterium | reverse complement strand
ACCTCTTATTTATTCAACCACCTCAAGGCCTTCCTTTTTGATGCGTCAGCACTGGTAGCGCAAGTCTTCGCGGTTAGCCAAACTCAATTATATTCTTCCCCCGCGTAAGATGGCCAGCAATAGCCAGACGAATACCACCGAAGCAATAGCTACGCCTATCTCCAGCACCGGCAAGCGGAAAAAGAAGCGGCCTGCGGTCAAGGGGAAGGCCCCCAGACCGGCGCTGATAATCAATCCGGCCATGATAATACTAAATGCAAGAAAGATAAGGCTCAGGCTGAGTTTGTTGACCGTTCCTTCTATGAGCTTGAAAAAATTGCGCAGCTCATGGTGTTCCAGCCTAAAGGTAAACTGGCCCTTGTCCAGACGGGTTAAAATGCTTTTCAACTGCTGGGGGAGGTCATGGGCCAGGCTAAGGTAAGCTTCCACGTCTTCTCCCAACCGTCTCCAGATTTCCCGGGGCCTGTACTGGCGCCGTACCAAGTCCCGGGCGTAGGGAGTAGCTACCTGGAGCAGACTCAGCTCGGGATCCAAGTTGGTTATCAGACTTTCAAGGGAGAGCAAGGCCTTGGCCAGAAGGGTAAACTCGGCCGGCATTTGTATACGAAAGCGAAAGGCCAGATCTAAAAGCTCGTTTATGGCCGCACCCAGCTTAATATTTTTCAAGGGTACGGTTAAATACTTATCGCGCAGGCTATCTACTTCCCGGCGTAGGGCTCTGAAGTCCAGGTCAGGAGGGACTGATCCTAAATTGACCATGGCCTGGATCACTTCCGAGCTGCGGCGGCGCGCCAGACCCAAAACCAAGCGAATAGCTTCGCGGCGGTGCTCCTCGGACAGAGTGCCCATAAGACCGAAATCCATGAAAACAATTTTCTCACCCGGCAATACGGCCAGGTTACCGGGGTGAGGGTCGCCGTGGAAAAAACCCTCGACCAGTACTTGACGATAAAAGGCCCGCACCAGGTTATGGGCTATTCTTCGGGGGTTATAGCCGCGCCGTATAACTTCCTCAAGTTCGTTTAACTTAACCGCTTCCACAAACTCCAAAGTAAGAACGCGGCCTGTGGTATATTCCCAAAATACGCGCGGTACATATACGTTTTCCTCGCCCGCTAGAGCTTGCCGTAATCTATCCGCATGGCGCCCTTCAGCAGTATAATCCAACTCCTGTTTCAAAGCCCGGCTAAACTCTTCGGCCATAGCTACAAAATCGTAGATCTGGCCATAAACACTGTGCCTTTGAGCCACCCGCGCTATATAGTGTAGGATTTCCAGGTCGGTATGGATGATACGGGCAATTCCCGGCCGCTGGATTTTTACGATGACTTTAGAGCCACCGGAGAGGGTAGCCCGATGAACTTGCCCTATGGAGGCAGCCGCTAAGGGCTCCGTTTCAAAAGAAGCAAAAATTTCCTCCCATCCTTCCCCCAGTTCGGTCTTCAATATCTCGCAAGCCTCCTGCGTACTGAAAGGGGCTACCTCGTCCTGTAACTTGGCCAGTTCCGCTATCACGTCCCGCGGCAGAAGGTCGGTCCTGGTGCTTAAGAATTGGCCTAATTTGACAAAAGTAGGACCCAACTCCTCCAAGGCCTGGCGTAGCCTCTCACCCCGGGAAAGGTGCGCTCTTTCACCTCCAGTACCCCTGGGGAGCAAGGTGCCCAAGCCTAGCTGGTCAATAAAGTAGCCGAACCCGTGCCGGGCCAGAGTATTAGCTATCTTCCGCAAGCGCTGTACGTGCGCGTAACGTGGACGCAGCAAGAAGCCTTAACCTCCGTCCCAAGCATATTGTATCTCAAGATTAAATTAGCTTAACAAAGCCGCGACCAGAGCCACCAGAAAAATACCGTCAAAGACACCCGCACCACCAATACTCACTACTTGGGCAGGGAGGCGGCGAATAGCTCCTAAGTTTAACAGGTCGGCCCCCAGGAGGGTTCCCAGGGCCCCGGCCACATAGGCTACGGGAGACGGATTATGAGGGGCTACCAGCAAAGCCGACAGAGCGGCTACCACCGGCGGAATGAAGGTGGGCAAGGCAATGCCCATACCCGGGACGACCTGAGCCAGAGCCTTACACACAGCCGCCACAATCATGGTGGCCAGAAAGGTGGGTATTAAAGGCGCCCGGGTGCTCAAGAGGTAGAGAGAAAAAAGGACAGGGATCACGGCTCCCCCCACGTTAATGCAGATAACCTTGTAGTTTACCTGCGGTGGATAATAAAAGAAAAAGAAAAACGGTGTCCGCCAAGGGAAATCATGATATACTCGCTGGCGATAAACAGGGAGGTTAATCAGGCTGCCAATCAGAGAAGCCAGAAGCAAAGCCAGTGCCCCGAAAGGAGACAATCCCAGCTTGGCAAAGGAAAATACGGCCAAATTCAAGAAAAAGGAAAGCAACAATAGAGGAACAAACAAGAAGAGAAAGATTAAAGGCCATAAGATAGGAAACATGAAATTAGTCGCTCCTTGCCGTTAAAATATTTCATAACTCTCGAATTCTAACCCCTTGAAGCAGTTCTTCTTCCTGTAAATGGTATAAAGCATCTAAAAGAGCTACGCCAAAGCTGCCCGGTCCTTGAGAAACCTCGGCCGCCTTTTCTGCCGCCAGGCCAAAATAAGCTAGAGCAGCAGCGCTGGCGGCTACGCCGTCGGTTTCTACCGCCCGGAAAGCCGCAATGACCGAGGTGGCAGAACAACCGGTACCGGTAACCCTGGTCAACAGGGGATGTCCGTTATCTACGGCAAGCAAGCGCCGGCCATCGCTGATATAGTCGGTAGCCCCCGTCACTACGACCACGGTACCTAAATTGAGTGCCGCTTTCCTGGTCATCTCGGCCGCCTGGGCAGGGCTGTCAGAAGCATCCACGCCTCTGGTATGGCCGCCAAACCCGGCCAGACAAGCTATTTCCGAGGCATTGCCCCGCAAGACGTCTATGCGCAACTCCCGCGCAATTTTTTGTGCCGTAGCCGTTCGGTAAGGAGTAGCACCTGCTCCTACAGGATCAAAAATGATGGGGACCCCGTGTTCATTGGCGGCTCTACCGGCCACGAGCATAGCCTCTACTACTTCTTCGGTCAAAGTGCCCATGTTTAACACTAACGCCTGTGCTAATCTGACCATATCCGCCACTTCTTCCCGGGCATAGGCCATAACCGGCGAAGCGCCTACGGCCAGGGTTACGTTGGCGGTAAGATTGGTCACTACCAGATTGGTAATATGGTGCACTAAAGGTCGCTCCTGCTGCACCTTTTTTCGCTCATAAGCCACTCTTTCTCCCCAGTTCATGATGTCCTCCCTTTCCGGTGTAGCTTGGGCTATACCCTGTATTTTACCACACTTTAGCTGAAAAGTTGAACGCTACCGACCTATAAGATAATATCGCGCTTCCGCGAGGAGCATCTCTAGGGTGGGAGGCCGTTCCGGGATCTTATGGCCCGCCAGCCGGGCCATGCGGGTCAAAGCTTGCCAGCGCCGTTCCATTTTAGTGTGGAGTTCGGCGACGTAGGTTTCCAGGCAGTTGTCCAGCCAAAGGAGCAGATACCGCTGGACATAATCCCGGGCTCCTTTGCCGGCTATTTTGTAATAAGCCGACCGGGTACCCCGAGCGCGGCCGGCAACGAGATAGGGCAACCAGTCCGGACGGTAGAGCTCGCCGGTGCTGTCGCTTTGAAAGAATTTGAGGTGCTTATTGGCCACCAGTTCCGCCAGGGCCGGCCTGAGCCAAAAGCGGGCTCCGGCACCGACAAATAAGGCCTGCCCTCTATCAGCCATTTGAATGAGTTTCCATTGGGCAGAACGGGCTTTTTTTAAATAATTGCTGCCTGCCGGTGAGGGTTGGCCCTGGAGGTGCAGGATTACTGTTTCCGCCGGGGAAAGTTCTCCCTCCATAGCCTGACGTACAAGAGTATAGTTCACCCTCCCTTCCGGAACACGTTTGGAGTAACCCAGCTCTTCTACCGCTTCCTCCAGCTCCCGGGAAATCTCCGGCCACAGCAAATCCGGGTCCTTTTTCCAGTCGGTCCGCAGTTTCCCCTTGATGCGGTCCAGCTGGGATTTAACCGTACCTTCCTTTACTCCTAATACCCGGGCTATTTCCCAGCGCTTTAATCCCATTTTGGCCAGCAACGCTACTTTTAATTCCAAATCGGAAAGGAGCAAACGCACATCTCTCTTGTCCGTCTTCATGGTACGCCTCCGACCCCTTGTTTACCAGGCCAATTTCTACATGGGCTAGAGGAAATCCTTCTTTTCCCGCAGAACTTGGAAGAAGCCAGTTCTATGATATAATAGGGTAAGATCCGCTAGGCACAGTTGAGCTCCAAGAACTCAGCTCAAAGATTTAAGGCAAAGGAGTAGAGAAACCATGGAATCTATAGCCCAAGCCCAAACCCAAGCCAACACTCGTTATGCTCTGCTGACCTCCACCCTGGCCTCATTCTTTACGCCTTTTATGGGCAGTTCCATAAATTTGGCCATACCTGCCATAGGAGCGGAATTCCAGGCCGGAGCTTTAAGCCTTAATTGGGTGGTCTCGGCTTTCCTGCTAACTTCAGCCGCCTTTCTTCTTCCTTTCGGCCGGCTGGCCGACCTTTACGGCCGTAAAAAAGTTTTCCTAGCCGGCGTAGCAGGGTATGCCGTTTTTTCCGCGCTGTCTGCGGCGGCTTCTTCATTAGGTATGTTAATAATTATGCGGGCCCTGCAGGGTATCAGCTCGGCTATGATCTTCAGTACGGCGGTAGCCATTCTAATATCTGTTTTCCCGCCTAGCGAAAGAGGCCGGGTATTGGGCTTTAATGCCGCCGCAGTGTATGCCGGATTATCATCGGGACCTTTTTTGGGGGGCTTTATCACCCATTACTGGGGTTGGCGCTTCCTTTTCGTAATCAATGCTGCAGCCGCAGTTATAACTTTGGCGCTGGGATTGATCAAGTTGCAGGGAGAATGGGTAGGTGCAGAAGGTGAAAAATTTGATCTCTTGGGCTCTATACTCTCTACTTGCAGTCTGGCGGCCGTCATTTATGGCGCCTCCAGTTTATCATCCGGGTCTATAAATAAATGGGTTTTGCTTTTGGGCCTGGCCGGAGTTATGGCTTTTATCTGGCAGGAAAGAAATACTCGCTTTCCTCTGCTGAACGTTAACCTGTTTACTTCCAATGCGGCCTTTGCCTTTTCTAACCTGGCCGCTCTAATCAACTATAGTGCCACCTTTGCCGTCGGTTTTCTTCTTTCCCTCTATTTACAGGTGGCCAAGGGTTTGGACGCCGAAAAGGCGGGGTTTATTTTGTTGCTACAGCCACTGGTACAGGTGATACTCTCTCCGCTGGCCGGCCGCCTATCCGACACTATCGAGCCCCGCATAGTGGCTTCTATAGGTATGGCCCTTTCTTCTCTGGGATTACTTATTTTTTCCTGGCTTACTTCTCAGTCTTCCTTAGCCTTGGTAGCCGCCAATCTGGCACTATTGGGATTGGGTTTCGGCCTTTTCTCTTCCCCAAACACCAATGCTGTTATGAGCTCCGTACCCAAGACTTATTACGGTGTAGCCTCGTCCACCCTGGCTACTATGCGTCTTTTGGGTCAGGCCTTCAGTATGGCCGTAGTGGCCCTAATTTTCGGGCTATATTTTAAGGATGGGCAGATTAACGCCGCGGCTACCCCTCTGTTGGTGAAGAGCATGCACATATCCTTTCTGACCTTCACCGTCTGTTCCCTGCTGGGCATATGGGCTTCCTTGGCCCGGGGACAAATACATTCTGATTAGTGGAAGAGCTAGGGCAAAGCAAAAATACCTTCACCCATAGCGGTGGCACAAGGTGAGGCTTCTGAAGGTGCAGGAGGTGGAGCTCTTAAACAGGAAACGGTGGCATAAGACAAAATTCCCTTGACCAACATTTGGCAGCCGAATACAATGAGCTTGGAGATAGTAGTTGGCCCGAGAGGGCCTCTGTGCGGGTGTCCCCACACCCGTGTGTAAGCCGCTTTGATAAAAGGGGAAGCGCTACACCTTGGAGTGTAGGGAGGAGGTCACGCGCAATCAGAAATAATTATGCAAAATATCTAAGATCAATTACGCAAGGAAGCAGGTGGTCAGTATGGGTGCTAAGGACCTGGTATCCTACTATCGTAAGAGATATCCTTTGGTATTTATGGATGATTCTAATACTGACCGAAAAATAGGCATACGATACGAAGAGGCTTGGAAACTGGCTAGAAGAGCAGCCTCGCTTCTTAAGGAACGCTTTGGTGCTTAAAAGGTAGTTGTTTTTGGTTCTTTAACGGATCGTTCCAGGTTCACAGATAGGGGGTTTTTTATTAGAGTTTTTTGCTTTAACCTGTTTTGGACTATCTCTCCATATCCAGTACTCCGTCATATCCAAGTACCGGTGGCCAGCCACCCAAACCTCGTCTATCTACATAAGTACTGCACTAATCAGACTCAGCTCTGCCTCTTCATTTTTACACACTGGTAGGCTAATATCGGTACGTGCTTCTTCACTCCGCACATCTGACCGCCAGAAGCCTCTTCTATGCAACCCTGGCCTGCTTGGTTTTGGCAATAATAAAGCCACCTCCAGTATTTCTGAAGGCGGCCATGAGCAGAGGATTTATACATTTTGCCTGCGGCTTTACCTACCGCTAGGCCTTGATTCCTTAAGATGGTGCCCCAGGGCGGAATCGAACCGCCGACACGAGGATTTTCAGTCCTCTGCTCTACCAACTGAGCTACCGGGGCAAAACTGGCGGAGCCGACGGGACTCGAACCCGCGATCTTCGGCTTGACAGGCCGACGTGTTAAACCACTACACTACGGCTCCCTCCCTGGTGGGCGATGGTAGATTTGAACTACCGACCCCTTGCTTGTAAGGCAAGTGCTCTCCCCCTGAGCTAATCGCCCGACCACTTGACGCTGCGTAGTCTATTATAGCATGGGTAGGTATTTGAGTCAACGCTTTGCTGGCCCGAGTTATCCCCACTTTTTACAGGGTAGGCCTGCTTAGGCTTGAAAGCGAGCGGCTAGCCAAACTTAACGAGGCCGAAAGCGGAGGCGGGGTCGAGGATAGGATGTCCGAGACCGGCCCATCGGCAAGGATGCCGATTGGGCCGGGAACCCCGCCGGAGCTTGAGGTCGAGCGCTAGTTTGGCCCGCGAGGGTTTTTGGAGCGAGCGCAAGCTAAGCAGGCCTGGGATCAAAACTGGGGATGCGCCAGTTTGCTGGCCCGAGTTATACCCGGTTTTTGCCTTCTTTCGTTTTCAGGCGGCGGTGGTAATGGAGCCTTCTATCACCCGTAAGCCCGAAGTATTTTTCAGCAGGGTGCAGCGGTAATGTCCGCCTTCCCTTTGTACCAACAGGTCCAGCGTACCCAACCCCACACGTAAGTTTTTCACCTGTATACAGGATAGGCTTGTGGGGAGAACGGGATGGAGATATAGCTGCCCGTGAAGCACTCTGGGGAGAAGACCGAGGATAGATTGGATAAGTAAGAATACCGTACCGGCTGCCCAGGCCTGTGGAGAACAGGCAGTGGGGTAAGGAACCGGCCCGCCCTTATCTCGTCCAAACCCGCAGAAAAGTTCGGGCAAACGGTAATGGAAATGTTTGGCGGCTTCAAGCAGCCCCTCAACAACCCGGTTCGCTTCTTGGCGAAATCCGTAACGTACCAACCCCATGACGATCAGAGAATTGTCATGGGGCCAAACCGAACCGTTATGATAGCTGATGGGGTTATAAGCTCGCGCTTTGCTGCTCATAGTGCGGATGCCGTAGCCCGAAAACATATCCGGCGCCAGCAATCTTTGGGCCACCAGCCTCGCAGGCTCTCTCTCTAAAAGGCCGGACCATAAGCAGTGTCCCCCGTTGGAGGATACGGTTTCTACCCGCCGCTTATTCTTATCCAAGGCTAGGGCCAAAAAACGAGCATCCCTCATCCAAAAAGCCCGGAAAAATGCCTGCTTTAACTTAGAGGCGCTTTCCTCCAATTCTTTCGCTTTAGCTACATCCCCCAGTCTTTGCAAAATGGCGGCCCACTTTGTTTTAGCATCATAAATGTATCCCTGAACTTCGACCAAGGCGATGGGGGCTTCTGCCAAAGCGCCCGACTTATGCACAATGGAATCCCCGGAATCCTTCCATCCCTGATTATCAATGCCTACGGGGGATTCCTTCAAGTACTCTACAAACCCGTCTCCATCTCGGTCGCCATACTCGTCGATCCAGTTCAGAGCTCGATAAACAACGGGCAATAACTCTTTCACCAGGGTTTCATCGCCTGTCCACTGATAGTACTCGGCTAGCAGTATGAGGAATAGAGGTGTAGCATCTATAGTGCCATAATAAGGGGTATGAGGAATACGTCGGGTATTGGCCAGTTCGCCGGTGCGGATCTCGTGGGGGATTTTGCCCGGCTGCTCATCACGCCACGGATCGATATTTTCCCCTTGGTATCTGGCTAGCGTCCGGATTATGGCCCGTGCTATGCCAGGATTGAGGATGAGAGTTTGTAGGGCAGTAATCAGACTATCACGGCCAAAAGGTACGGCAAACCAGGGGACCCCAGCTACCGGGAACAATCCTTCGCCAAAGTCTATCATCAAGGTCCGTAAGTCACGCAGGCTTTGATTTATCCATTGATTAAAATCTACATTATCGGTAATTATTTCCGCACAACTCCGCGCCCAATCCTGATAGGACTTCTTTAAAGACTGTAAAACCCTGGAGGTATTCCTCTGGAAGGCAGGAGATTCTCCTTGGATAACAGGGGCTATAAAGATGGTTATAGAATAGGTTTTGTCCGTCGGGAGCTTGATATGGTAGCTCACCCTGCCTTCCCTGGATAACTCGCCGGGAAGCGGTTCGAATTTTACTTCGGTGCGCCGCTGCACACCGTCCAAGCCACAGTACTCAAAGACTATCTGCTTTCTCTCTACCGTGACGGACGGGTGTCTGCCTTCCTGTCCCGGAACACAACCCCGCACCTCAAAGATGTCGGTAAAATCGGCTTCCAAGTATAAGTCCAGCCTTATCTTTATCTCCTGCCGGTGATAGTTGCGCAGAGCTATTCTCTGGTAGAGCGCCCCACCGCTGATAAACAGTTGGCGCTGGATAAATAGGGAGCCCTGACTCAAAGTACCGCCGTCTACCTCTATCTCCGGGTTGGTTAGCAGAATATTGGCTTCGTTGCTCTCTGCCAGGCTGGAGGTGAGAACTATGGGTTTTCTCCCGTTAATATAACATTCCAGGCGATTTAAAAAACGGGTATCCCGGGTATACAGACCCAAACTAAAATCTTCCTCCGTAGATACATCACCCAATTGGTCAAACAGAAGAAAGACATCGTTCTCTTTAATCACTGAGAAACTCAAAAAACTCCGGCCTCCTCTTTTTCTCCTGCAGCGACCCTCTGCTCGTATTTTATAGCACCTAGAAGGGTTCTTGGCAAGGCCCTTTTGGTTGGTTAATTACCACTTTGGACCGGAAAAGCCTGCCTGGAGTTGCGGGAGCGACTAAGCCCTAGCGAAAGGCCCAACTTGGCGAGACGAAAAGCTTAAAGATTGGCTTAAAGCTTCCAGAGCCTCACAGCCGGCAACTGCTATCGGAGGTTGAATTTGCCGGGAAGCCTGTCGAAGCCTCGAGCCCCTCATGCGAAACAGAGAATAGCCTCGCGTACCATTTTAGCCGCCAGGATGGCCGTGATATGTTGGTGGTCATAAGGTGGACAGACCTCCACCAGATCCATCCCTACTACTCGTGCACCCTTTAAAAGATAGAGAGCTGCAAAAATCTCTTGGGGTAGGCATCCCCCTGGCTCCGGAGTACCGGTGCCTGGGGCAAACGCCGGGTCTACCACGTCTATATCCAAGGTGAGGTAAAGGGGTCGCTCCTTTAGCTCCGGAGCCAAGCGAGCTAAGGGTAATCGGACTTTATCCAAAAACAGATTAGTTCTTTCGTTCCCGTAAGCCAATTCTTCCCAGGTACAAGACCTTATGCCAAACTGGTAGAGGTTGGACGGCCCTATTTCTTCCGCCACCAAGCGCATAACTGTGGCGTGGGAATACTTTTCCCCCAAATATTCTTCCCTCAGGTCAGCGTGGGCATCCAGGTGAATGACGGCCAGATCCGGGTAATATCGATGTGCCGCCCTTATTAAGGGGTAGGTGATCAGGTGTTCCCCCCCTAGTGCCAAGGAGAGCTTCCCATCCTTTAAAACCTGAGCGGCTACTGCCTCTATGCGCTCGAGATTCCTTTCCAGGTTGCCCGGGATTAAGTCCAGATCTCCCAGGTCACAAAAGGGTACTTCCCGGAGCTCCCTTTGCAAGGAAGGGCTGAATTCTTCTAAAACCTCAGATACGGACCGGATTGCCTGGGGTGCGAACCGGCTCCCCGGCCGAAAACTGGAGCTGACATCCAGAGGTATGCCCCAGAGGCATACCCTGGAAGCCGTATAACCGTCCGCGCTTCCTAAAAAAGCCCCACCGCGCAAGAACTTTACTTTTGCGCCGAACTCCGGCATTAAAAGAGCCCCTTATCTTCACCAGGCTTTAATATTTCCAGCACAAAGGGCGGCAAGGCGAAAGCTGCGCGGTGAACTTCCGGGGAATAATAACGCGTGGGGAGATGAGGTATCTGTTGGGGATCGACGTCTAAGGGATCGTATTTCTTGCTCCCCAGGCTAAAAGTCCATAACCCGCCCGGATAAGTAGGCACGGTGGCCAAGTACAGCCGGGTTACGGGAAAGATGCTGGCGATGTCCTGTTGAACCCGCCGGATAAACTCCGGATTAAAGAAGGGGGACTCGGTCTGCGCCACGAAGAGACCATCGGGCTTTAAGGCCCGGTAAACATTCTGGTAAAATTCGCGGGCAAAAAGGCCCGCCGCCGGCCCCACCGGATCGGTAGAATCGATTATGATTACGTCGTACTGGCCCTCCAGTTGTCGGATATGTTCTATTCCGTCCTCGAACCTTATTTCGACCCTGGCATCGTCTAGCCCGCAGGCTATTTCCGGCAGGTATTCCCGGGCATTGGCCACTACCCGGGCATCTATTTCCACCAGTACCGCGCGGCGCACCTGGGGATGTTTGATAATCTCCCGAATGGCCCCTCCGTCACCTCCGCCTATTACCAGAACTTCCTGGGGATGAGGGTGAGTGTTCAAGGGTACATGCGAGATCATTTCGTGATAGACAAATTCATCCTTGACCGTAGTCTGTATTACGTCATCCAGAAGCAACATACGGCCGAAAGCTTCGGTGTCTACTATGGTCAACTCCTGGTAGGACGTTTTCTCCCGGTGCAAGGTTCGCTTTATGCGGCAGGAAAGGGCTAAATCGGGAGTTTGCAGTTCGGTCACCCAGATACCTCTCATGATGATGTTCTTACCTCCCTCGAAAATAAACTTTTATAGCCTTTTGCTTTTCATGGCTCATAGAGAGGGTGCCGGCCCTCTAAGCAGTTCCTCTAAAATAACCGAAATAAGCATACACTTTATTGGTCTCTATTGCAACCTAGATGATGCCCATTACTGCCTGAGCGATGTTAACGCTGTGGCTGTTCAGGCGCAGGAGATGGTTTATAAGATCCATATGGACGGCTGTCGTCTCCAGGCTCAGGCGGTTTTCCCGCTGGAGACGCTGGAAATGGGAAAAGCGCAGCGCTTTTTCCATTTTAAGAATCTCCGGATGGCTCTTGATCACTTGGACCGCCAGACGGAGATCGGCGTTGGAAAAAGCAGTAATTGCTTTGTTGAAGTTTTCCCGAACTCGGCGGTACATCTCTTGCATTTCTTTCTGCCCCTCAGGCGAAAAACCTATGCCCGTCTCTTCTATCTTGCGCCACTGCCGAGCAATCTGCACTACTACATCTCCGATGTGTTCCAGGTCATTGGCTATATATAAGAGCCGTGCTTTTTCTATGAGGTCTTTTTCTTCAGTACCGCCCGCTATGCGAGCTAAATACCGTGCTATGGTTTTATAAAGATAGTCGAGCGTATTATCCAGCTCTCTCAATTCTTGGGCTACTCTCAGTTCCCGCTGGGGTAAAGGCTGCATGACCCGAGGCAACATTTCTTCTCGTATAATCTCGGCCATACGTAGTAATTCTAAGCGCACCTGAGCCAGGGCCAGTTCGGGAAACTCCAGCATAGTTTCATCTAAATAGCGGGCGATTTTTTCTTCTTGGGGAGCATCAGGTAATATTTTTTCCATCAGGAGAGCTATCCGGCCGGTAAAGGGAAGAAACATGAGCATGTTGATCACGTTAAACAGGGTATGCCCGTTGGCTATCTGGCGCGATAATAGAGGAGAAGTTCCCGCAGCCAGCTTTTCAAAAACCCGGATAAAGGGCAAGAAGAGTAAAGCGCCTGAAGCTTTGAACAAAAAATGGGCCAGCGCCACCCGTTTGGCCTCCCGGGAGGCGCCGAGGCTAGAAAGCAGCCCGGTGGCCGTAGTCCCTACGTTGGCGCCCAGCACTACGGCGAGGGCCGGCAGAAGGGATATTATCCCTTGGTTAGCTAGGGAAATAGCCAGGGCTACCGGCGCCGCACTGCTCTGTATAACCGCGGTAAACAGGGCGGAAGTCAGAAAAAGAAGCCCGGGGTGAGAGGCCAACCGCTGTAATTCGGCCGTTAAGGCCGGGAAACCCTTTAGCGGCTCTACGGCCGCCGCCATACTGGCCACCCCATAAAAAAGGAGGCCAAATCCTACGAGAGATTGACCCAGATAGCGCCACCGCCGGCGTCGTGCCAGGAGGTAAGGTGCCAGACCCATAACCAGCGCCAGAGGGGCATAATCGGTTATCCGGAAAACAATAAGCTGGACGGTAAAGGTGGAGCCAATAGCCGCCCCCAAGATAACCCCCAAGGCCTGACCCAAACGCATCAGGCCTGCGCTTACCAAGCCTACCAGGAGTACGGTGGTGACCGCGCTGGTCTGCAAGAAAATAGTAACTACCAGGCCCATCAGCATACCGGTTATGGGGCGACGGGTGAAACTGCTTAAAATCTTTTGTACTTCTGCAGCAGCGGCTTTTTGGAGGCCTTCACTGACCAAATAGGTGCCGAAAACAAAAAGAGCCAGCCCTCCCAGCAGGCCGGACAAAAGGCGTACCGCTTCCATGAGCTCACGCCTCCCCCTGCTCTTGGGAATCCCTTAAAGAGCGCCGGATACCGGTTTCCCGGAAAATCACCATTTCCGCTATGTTGACGGCATGATCGGCAATGCGCTCCAAATATCGGGCTACCAGGGAAAGATAGCTGGCTTGATCGACATACTGAGCGCCTTTTTTCATGTAGCCGATCAGTTCTTCATATAAGGCTTCGAAAAGGCGAACCACTTCGTCATCTGCGGCTATGACTTCTCGAGCAACAGATAGGGACCGGGACAAAAAGGCGTTCAGGCTTTTATGCAACATGGCTTGCGCCAGTTGGCTCATGCGGGGGATGTCTACCAGGGGTTTGAAGTAAGGCCCTTTGTCAGCTAAGCGTACGGCTATTTCCGCAATGTTTACGGCATAATCCCCTATGCGTTCCAGTTCTCTCCCTACGCGCAGAGCCGTGGCCAAGGTGCGCAAGTCCTGGTCTAAAGGTTGTTGCAGGGAAATGAGCTCCAGGACTTTTTCTTCGATAGCATAATTCCAGTCGTCGGTGACTTGGTCGCCCTCAATCACCTGCCGGGCCAGGATTACATCTTGCTGTTTTAAGGCTTCCAAGGCTTGGGACACGCCGGTAGCGACATACTCCCCCAGGCGAACGATTTGTTGCTCCAATTCCAGAATGGCACGATCATAGGCGCTCAAAGGCTTTTCCATATTCTCTCCCCCGGCAGGCTGCATCCTAGTTTGCCAGGGCCATCTGGCCTTGTTTGGCCTTCGGGATGGCAGTTTAATAATATATTATATTCTTTTTTACCCCTGCCGAGAAGAGGGCAAAGAATGCAGTACCTTTTGCTCAATGAGATCGGCTAAGCCCGCCACCTCGTCCCAATCAAAGGTAGGTACGTTGACCGGCAAAGGCTCATCGGTAACCACCGCCAGAAGCTCCTCTTCGGTACATAGGAGGTCCCCTCCTACCGCCGCCCGGTGGACCTCTATCTTGGGTTTGTCGCCCCGCTTGTACCCTTCGGTAATTATCAGGTCTACTCCCCAGACACGAGCCGCCACCTCATCCAGCGTGAGTTCCCGCGGCACTTTTTCAATAAGGGCCACTTTGGCGGGCGAAGATATGACTACGATGTCCGCTCCTGCTTCGGCGTGTTTCCAGGTGTCTTTCCCGGGGCGGTCTATGTCGAAACCGTGGGTATCGTGTTTGATAGTAGCCACGCGGTAGCCCCGGGCCTTGAGTTCGGGCAACAGCTTGGTGAGCAAGGTGGTCTTGCCGGAGTCCGATTTCCCGACCACAGAAATGATAGGTATCATGTCCCCACTCCCTTGTATGATAGTAATTGTCGAGGCCCTTAAGCCTCTGAGGTTGGAAAAATTAATAGCGAAAGAAGGTTTTTGTGCCCCCAGTAGAAGCCATCTGTGAGGATGGTTTGGGGGAGGCGCTATACCCCCTTTAAGAAAATAAAGTTGAGTTCTGTGCCCCCAATTATAGGATTTATCCCGGGCGGCAGATCTAAAAGGACATTGGCTCCTACGCCGGACCAAAGGGACCCCCGGTGGACATTTACGGCTTTTATACGCCAAGTACTTTCACCGAGTTCCGCCCGGGCAAAAAGGAAGGTGCGCTGCCGTCGCTGCTTATCTATAGTCTCCTCCAGCAGCCCCCGACCGCGTACGGGATAGGAAGAGCCTCCGGAGAGAGCGTGCACTACCGGCATTACCATGAGATAAAAATCCACCAGAGCGGCCCCCGGGGTTCCCGGAAGGCCGAGCAAGATTTTCTCCCCTGCTTTAGCGGCTACCAATCTTCCTCCGGGCCGGAAATCGACCGCTCTAAAGAGGATAGTGGCTCCCAATTTTTCAAAAGCCCTGGCGGCCAGGTCGTAATCCCCTCTGCCGGTACCGCCGGTGGTCAGCAACAGATCCGCCTCCTCTAATGCCGACCCCAGGGCATTTACTAGAGTTTCCATCTTGTCCGGCAACACCGGTAAAGCTATAACCTGTGCTCCGGCCAAGTTGAGGCCCGCTTGTAGGGCGTACAAGTTGCTGGCTATCAATCCCCCTTTATTTTCCGGATCTTCTAGGCTTTTGAGTTCGCTGCCCACCGCAGCCAAGGCTACACAGGGTCGCGGATAGGCCAGAACTTCCTTATAAGCCAACGCGCTTAAAAGCCCTATTTCCGCCGGACCCAATATGGCTCCCGGCGCCAGGATTTTTTCTCCGGGCTTTATCTGGGCTCCCTCCGGCTCCAGATATAAAGTAGGGGGTGAAGGCGGAGAGCCGGGTTCCACCTCTAACCAAGTCCCTTCTAATACCCGGACCGTCTCTTGAGGCAGAATGGCCGAGGTGTTGGCCGGCACCCGCGCACCGGTAAAGATGCGCACGGCCTCTCCAGGTGCCAGTCCGCTTGGATAAGAGCTGCCGGCCGGCACCTCACCTACCACGCGGTACCGGGAAGCCGGGGGCCCTAAGGCATAACCGTCCACCAAAGACCGGGAATAGGGAGGATAGGGTCGAGCAGCTTTTATTTCCTCAGCCAGTACCAAATCCGCGGCCTCTGCCAAGGGCAGCTTCCTGGGGGGTAGGGGTCGAATGTTCCTTAAGAGCAGAGCCAGCGCTGCTTCCCATTCCAGTACGCGGTTC
Organism: Neomoorellaceae bacterium; assembly: GCA_049701195.1. Taxonomy (GTDB): domain Bacteria; phylum Bacillota; class DSM-521; order Neomoorellales; family Neomoorellaceae; genus JBNATU01. The sequence goes on along the minus strand of JBNATU010000031.1, from coordinate 20,181 downwards.
ATTCAGTTTCCTCCCCGGCCTGGCGTCTGGCCCAAGCTAAATCCGCCGGAGTGTTGATATTGAAGAAAATTTTACTCAGGTCACCGTAACGGCCTAAAACGTCCGCTTCCAAATAGCGAAGGTGAACCGCCGGATAAAAGGCTATGATCTTGGTGATATGGTTTCTTAGGCATTCCTCGATAGGCGGCAGGCAGGTTTTAGCATAGACGGCGTGCAGGGGTTCAAACCGGCCCCCTATTGCCGGGACCACTCCATCGTATCCCGGTGCCTGTTCTACCATAAACCTTATAAGTTGAGGTTCCAAGAAGGGCATATCACAGGCTACTACAAAATTATACCGGTAAGGGGAGGCCACCAAGGCGGCATGAATACCGCCTAGAGGTCCGCAGCCCGGGATTAGGTCCTTTATCAGTTTTACCCCTAGATCCCGGTATAATTCCGGTTCGTTGGTTACCAGAATTATTTCCGGAAAAAGCGACTTAAGTGTGTTAACCGCCTTTCCGATGAGGGTTTCCCGGCCTACGGGGAGCAGGGCCTTATTGGTACCCATGCGCGAGCTCTTACCGCCTGCCAAAACGATGCCGCCTGCTTCCACTATACACGTTCCTTTCCAGAACTTTCTCGGGTCTTAAGTGCCCTTTTCAGTATTTTCCCGGTAGGGCTTTTGGGCAGTTCGCTCACGAACTCCCACAGCCGAGGTATCTTATAAGCTGCCAGCCGTTCCTTCAAGAATTCTTGCAGGGCTTGAGCCTTGACTTGCGCCCCTTCACGCAGAACTACAAAGGCTTTAACCGTTTCCCCCTTTAGGGGGTCACCCACCCCTATAACGGCGGCTTCCTGGACCGCCGGGTGGGTCAGCAGTATTTCTTCTACTTCCCGCGGGTAAACATTAAAGCCGCCCAATATGATCATGTCTTTCTTGCGGTCTACTATATAGATATACCCGTCTTCATCCCGCCGGGCCATATCTCCGGTATAGAGCCATCCTCCGCGTAAGGCGCCGGCCGTCTCTTCCGGCAAGTTATGGTAGCCCACCATTACGTTAGGGCCTCGCACTACCAGCTCGCCTACTTCTCCTGGGGGCACTTCCCAGTCTTCCTCATCCACTATCTTTACCTCCACTCCCGGCAGGGGCAAACCTACTGAACCCGGCTTGCGCAAACCATAAAGGGGATTCAAGGCTACTACCGGTGAAGCTTCAGATAGGCCATAGCCTTCCACCAAGGGGCAACCGAATTTCTGTTCGAAACCGCGCTGGATCTCCGGTGCCAAGGGAGCACCGCCGGAGATACAAAACTCCAGGCTGGGAAAACGCTCCTTCTCTCCCATGCGCCACAATACGGCAAACATAGAAGGCACTCCGCAAAATATGGTGATGTCTTCTTCCGCTAAAGTGCGGAGTATTTCTTTGGGCTGGAAGGCGCTTTTAATAGTAATGCGCGCACCCAGGTAAAGAGGCAATAAGACGTTTACCGTCCAGGAGAAGCTATGAAACATGGGGAGCACGCAGAGGAAGTTATACTCCGGTCCGAAGTGAGAAATTTCGTCCAAGGACCTGACGTTGGCCACCAGATTGGCATGAGTAAGCATGGCCCCTTTTGGCCTGCCCGTGGTCCCGGAAGTATAGAGAAAAACGCAGACGTCGTCACTGCGAATGGGCACTGCTGCCGGTGCAGGCGCGGCGGCCACGGCTTCGGCCGTTTCCTCATGCAAAACGATCAGGCGTTTGAGCCCCAGGTCCTCCGGCGCAGGCAGGTCTTGCCCCTTGAGGCGCTCTAAAATAGCCGGATGGAGTATCAAGGTGCTGGCTTCCGAGTCGCGAAGTATGTAGCCGATTTCTTCGATGGTAAGCATTAGGTTCAGCGGGACCACAATAGCCCCTGCCTGGCTGGCGCCCAAATAGCTGAAAATAAATTGGGGCGAATTAGGTGCGCAGAGGGCCACTCTTTCGCCGGGCGTCACCCCCAGGGATTGCAGGTAACCGGTATAATTGTTAATCTGCCGGTCGACCTCGTCGTAGGTATAACTTTTTCCCTGATGGATCAGTGCGATATGCCGCCCCCTATCCGGAGTGCGCCTGTGCAATTCAAAAATGCGCATTATTATGGCTCCCCTTCCTAGTTGTTCCTCCAATCCTCGGCAAATTCGATGAAGGCTAAAGCCGCCGGGGTCAATTCTCTGGTACGCCGTACCAAATAAAGATAGCGTTTGAGATTCACGCCCTCCAGGGGTACGGCGGCTATACGGCCCAAGCGCAAGGACTTTTCCGCGGCCCAACGGCTCACGAGGGATACGCCCAAACCTGCCTCCACGGCGTTTACTATGGCTTCTGTACTTCCCAGCTCTGCGACTATCTTGGCCGAAGGAAAAGCGCAGCCGGCGGCCTTAAGCTGTTCTTCGGCCACTCGCCTTGTGCCTGAACCCTCTTTACGCCACACCCAGGAGGCCTCCGCCAGATCTGCCACTTGAATTGCCGGCCTGCCGGCCCAGGGATGATCCGGGGGTACTATCAGAATCAACTCATCTTCCACCAGCCGCTGATATACTAAACCTCTTTTACGTTCCTCGGCCCCTACTACCCCCAGCTCGATTTCTCCTTCCAGGATTCTTTTTATGATTTCCTCTGAGGCGGCAATCTCCAATTTTATCTCCACCTGCGGGTATTTGGCTTTGAAGCTGCCCAGCAGTCGGGGCAGCACATAATGGCCCGGAATGGTGCTGGCCCCCAGTAACAGCTCTCCTCGCACCAGGTTGTTGGCTTCGGCCAGTTCCCGCCGTAATTGCTCCCACAGGCGCAGGATCTCGCGCGCACGGCGGTAAAAAATGCGTCCCCCCTCGGTAAGCCGGACTTCACGGCCTGAGCGATCCAGCAGTCGGGCTCCGAAGAACTCCTCCAGGGCTTTCAGTTGTTTGCTCACCGCCGGCTGAGTTAGGTGAAGTTCTTCGGCGGCCGCAGAGAGGGTTCCCTTTTCTACGGTGATTATAAAGGTTTCCAGTTGGCCCAAGTTCATTTCCCGAATAGCCTTCCTCCAAAAAGTTAAACTAACTTTAGAGAGGTGAGGTCATGTTTAAACAAGGTACGGCTAAAGTGGCCATAATCGGCGCGGGATTTGTGGGCTCCAGTACGGCCTTTGCTCTGTTGTTCAGCGGAGTGGTGGGAGAGATAGTGCTGGTAGATATCCATAGGCCCAAGGCTGAAGGTGAGGCCCTCGATCTTGCTCATGCCGCCACTCTCATCCGGCCCGTAAGAATCCGGGCGGGAGAAATAAAGGACTGCGCCGGTGCCCATATAGTTATTTTTGCAGCCGGTGCCAATCAGAAACCCGGAGAAACGCGCCTGGATTTGGCTCAACGCAATACTGGTATAGTACGAGAGACTCTGCCCGAGCTGATAAAATATTGCCCTGAGGCTATTATTCTTATGGTAACAAATCCTGTAGATGTTTTGACCTACGTAGCCTGGAAAATTTCAGGCCTTCCCCCCACCAGGGTGTTGGGCTCGGGAACGGTTCTGGACACCGCTCGTTTTCGCCACCTGTTGAGCCTCAAGGCTAGAATCGACCCGCGCAATATACACGCCTATGTGATCGGTGAACACGGCGATACCGAAGTTTTGCTCTTCAGCTTGACTAACATAGCCGGTATAGGTTTGGACGACTTTCCTTTCCCCTACGCAGAGAAGGACCGCGATGTTTTTAAAGTGGACATCAGCCACCAGGTGCGCGAGGCAGCCTACCATATAATTGAACGTAAGGGATATACTTCTTATGGCGTAGCCTTGGCTCTAACCCGCATAACCGAGGCCATATTGCGCGATGAAAAGCGGGTGCTTACGGTCTCCAGCGTGGTCCGCGACCTCTACGGTATCGAGCAGGAAGTAGCTTTAAGCCTGCCTTGCGTCGTGGGCCAAGAGGGGCGTATCCAAGTGCTCCCTTTATCTCTGGCCCCGGGGGAAAGACTGGCTTTACAGCATTCCGCCGAAACCCTGCACCAGGTGATAAGCAGGTTAAAATTCTAGTGGCTGCGTTTATAAAGTTGAATAAAGTTAAGTATGAAACGCAGTTCTTTCTCCGTACAATTGCATACCAGGCGTAAAACGGACTGCACTTTCGGGTCTGTAAGCAAGCAACGCACTTCCGGGCTCATCTGGTGCAAAATTTCTTCTACCCCGACATCGTCGGCAATAAAATAACAGGGCGAAATACCCAGCACCGCTCCCAACTTCTCCAAAGTTTTAAGAGAAGGCTGTACCTTACCTTGCTCTATTTGCCCTATTAAGCCCGCGGAGACACCCGCAGCCTGGGCCAGTTCGGCCTGGGTCAACCCTTGCTCCTCCCGGGCTAAACGCAATTTCTGACCCAGGGTTTCCCCTTGCGCCCACAGGCTGCTCAGAGGCACCCGCAGCGCTTCCGCGAGTTTTTTGACGGTGTCCACCGCGGGATAAACATTTCCTCTCTCAATCTCGCTGAGATAGGAGGGTGAAATCCCTACCTGGGCGGCAAACTGGCTCAAGGAAATCCCCAGCCTCTCCCTCAGCAGGCGCAGGCGGTGGCCCAAGACTGGCCCCCGGGTCAGGTCGGTTTCCACCAGTTGTTCTCGAGAGATGTTTAAAGCGGCAGCGATCTTTTCCAGAGTCTTCAAGGAAGGCTTTTTGGTACCTCTCTCTATTTCGCTGAGGTAGGACACCGAAACACCCGCCTTCTGAGCCAGGTCTTGTAAGGAGTAACCTCTTTCGTCCCGCAATTCGCGAATTTTTCGGCCGCAGACCCGCATTTCGCTTGTACCACCCGTTTTAAAGCCAGACTATAGTATTACTAAACACAGTATAGAAATCCCCCTCTTCATTGTCAACACTTAGGGTCTATTTTTTAGAACAGCCAATATCTACCAGGGTATACGTCGAGAAGACATAGCATTATTAAAGCAGCTTAAAGATCCTCAAGGCAAAAGCGGATACAATAGCGAAATAACGGGAAAACTGGCTCAGGAGAAAAATTAGGGAATTGGTAATACCTCCAACGGGTGCTATAATTTTATAGAGGTTGCATTACCCAAAAAATGGGGGAGACAATAATGGATTGGGAAACTGGATTAGAGTGGGCACAGGTTCTTTACCTATTGGCTGTAGGTTTCTATTTTCTCTTCTTTATCTTGTTCATGAGATACTTCCTATGGAAATGGTACGCCGACCGGCATTTCTGGAAGAAAAGGCCGCTTTTAACGGTAGACAGAGTGGAAGCTCTGGCCAGGGAGAAAGGATTGGAGTTGCCCTTCTTTTCTATCCTGGTTCCGGCCCGCAATGAGGCCGAAGTTATAGCCAATACTATCGAGCATCTAGCTTCGCTCGAGTATCCCAAGGACCGCTACGAAATCATCGTTATTACCGACGAAAAGGAGTTGCTGGCCCGACAGAAAGAAGGTGGTAACGACCCCACCACTCAGGACGTGGTGGAAGCCAAAATTAAGGAGTTTGCCGCGCGCGCTGATGTACCCCGTTTGAAGCACTGCACCGTGCCCTACGACTTTGACGGGCGCTATCGCGGCTTTTGCCTGGGACGGCCCGTCCCTTCCACTAAGGGCCGGGCTTTAAATTATGGGCTTTCTGCCGTGGACCAGCGCTCGACTATTTGCGGCTTCTATGATGCGGAGAGCCACCCGGAGGAAAAAGTGCTCCTCTACATAGCCTGGTCTTACCTGCAGGACCCCCGGGAGAGGATCTGGCAGGGTCCGGTTTTCCAGGTCCGCAACTTCTTCCAGCTTAGTTTTGTTACCAAAGTGGCAGCCTTATATCAAGCTATAGCTCATAAGTGGTATATGCCGGTGCTCATGCGCCGCCTCCCTTTTGTAGGGGGTACCAACCTCTTTGTAGGCCGCAAGCTGCTGGAGCGCATCGGCGGGTACGATCATCGCGCTTTAACAGAAGATCTGGAACTCGGAGTGCGCGCTTATCTGGAAACCGGGGTGTGGGCCGAGTATTTCCCTTTTTACAGCACCGAGCAGACTCCGGCTACTTTCCCGGCCTTTTTCCGCCAGCGCCTGCGGTGGGGGAGCGGGCACCTACAAGTATGCGACAAGTTCCGTTGGGCTTCCCAGTACGATTGGGAAAAGCGCGGGCCCCTGCTCCACAATCTTTTCTGGAAAGGCCAGGGCGAATGGACTCTCTACCAGGCGGCTGTATTTGTACCCCTGACCTTTTTGTTCTTGGGCCTCAACGGTTATCTGGATGCTTCTGCGGTTCCCTTAGCCATTCGGCTAGTACTGCGTTACCTTTTCCTGGTGTATTACGCTTTCACTTTTTACATCTTTTTTCAGTTCCGCCGGCTTATGGCGCCGGCACCCTGGTATGAGCAGGTTTTAGGGGTATTACAGCTCTTGGCTCTACCTATAGCCAGCTTTTTCCTGCCCCTGCCGTATACTTCTGCCTCTTTAATGAAGCTGCTTAACCGTCAACCCCAAGTATGGGTTAAAACTCCTCGTACGAAGGAGGCTACCCGTTAACCGGGGTGTATGGGGTGTATAAGGTATGAAAAGCTCGGCGGCCGTATAGAATACCTAATGCTTTGTAAGTGAAATAAGCAAAACTTGCTGATTGGGGGTATGAAAAAATGAAAGTTTATGTGGATCAAGACCTGTGTATCGCCTGCGGTGCTTGTATCGATATTTGTCCTACGGTCTTCGACTGGAATGAAGAGGGCCTTTCTCAGGTTATAGTGAACGAGGTGCCGGAAGACGCCGAAGAATGCGCCCGGGAGGCTATCGAATCCTGTCCCAGCGATGCCATCAAAGAAGTGTAAGCAGAGGGGAGTCTAGACTCCCCTCCTTTTTTGTCCGAGCTTGGCAGATATAAGCTCTATTTTTATGCCAGCTTGAGTGTGGCTACCGCTTAAGCTTAGTCGCTCGCCGGGTTCTTGCGCAGGCCTCCCAACCAAAAGTGGGAATACCCCAGGTTATTGTAAGGGTTTGGATGGGCGCCGGCCATCGCTGACCATCTGGGTTATGACCTCTGCCAGGACACGTCTTTGCTCATCATTGGCTGCGTCCCAAAGCTCCTTTAATACCCGCTGTTCGCGATTGGCCGGGTCTACTTTGGAGGCCAGGAAATTGCCCACCCGCTCGGCTATACCGGTGATGGTTTTCTCATCCATACCTACCATGTTCCCTAGATTTACCGCCGCAGCCAAAGTGTCTTTCCATTTTTCCCAACTTGTTTGTATTTCTTCCATGCTTTCCCTCCCTTCGGTGATCCGGAGTGTTTGTTCCACCCGCAGCTTTAGATTTATTTAAGATGCTTTTTAACAGTATTGCCCCTACTCGGGGTTTTTATAAGGCCTGGGGCTTTTATGAGAAAAGGTAGCTTTAAGGGCTCCGCTCTTAGTGCGGAGCCCTTAAAGCTACCTAGCCTTTAAAGCTACTTTTTAATCGCATGTCGAGGAATAAAAGTGTCACAAGCCGTATCATCAGAAACCGAGGTCAGGTGGTCCATAAGCGTGGGACGTACGTGAATGCTGGACGCTTTACATTCATTGCCTTCCTGGTAGAGGCACTGCTCTACGGAGCATTTGATGCGAGGCACTCCTGTCACCTCCTTCATTCGGGAATAGGATTACCCCACGGATGTCAATTTATGCAAAAGCATGGACTTTTTTCCCCATCATTTATTTAGGCTTTTTCTATCGGGACCTCTTTTAAGCCTCTTCTCCCTCACCTTTTATTACCGCCAGAGGCTTCAAGCGGACTACGGGACGGGTAAGACCCGCATCCACCAGAGTCCTCACCACTTCATCGATATTTTTATAGGCCAGGGGGGCTTCATCAAAGAGGGAGCGTAGATTCTTGGCCCGCAGAACGACCCCCTTCAGCGATTCCTGAAACTGGTCTAGGGAAACCGAACTCCGCGCCTTTTTCCGCGACATAACTCTTCCTGCACCGTGGTTAACCGAGTTAAAGGTCTCTCTTATACGCTCGGTCCCTAATACAACATAGGAAGCGGTACCCATGCTTCCAGGAATGATGGCTGGATGCCCAATATCACGGTAACGGGCCGGATTCTCTTTATGGCCCGCGGGCAGGGCTCGGGTGGCACCTTTACGGTGTACCAGCAGCAGTTTACCTTGATGCTCTTCGAATTTAGCGATATTGTGGGCCACATCGTAAACCAATTCTAACCCCATCTCCTCCACCGGACGCTTCAAAGCTTCGGCAAAGGCTTCCCGGACCAGAAAAGTGATGAGCTGCCGGTTGGCAAAGGCAAAGTTGGCGGCGCAAGCCATGGCGGCTAAATAATCCCGACCCTCTGGGGAATCTATGGGCGCGGCTGCCAGCCCTTTGCTGGGCAAGCGGATACCATACTTGGCCGCCGATTGGGCCATGCGTGCTGTGTAATCGGTGCAGATCTGGTGTCCGAAACCCCGGCTGCCAGTGTGAATAAGAACCGTGAGGCTCCCTTCTTCCAACCCCATGATGGCTGCCGCCTCCGGGAAGAATACTTGGTCTACTTTACCTATTTCTATAAAATGATTGCCGCCTCCGATGGTTGCCAGCTGGTCGGCCCTTTCCCTGGCCTGACGGCTGACTGCCTTTAGATCGGCCCCAGGCAAAGCGCCTCCGGCCTCGATGGCCCTCTCGTCCTCCGGAAAACCATACCCGCGGCCGATGAAGTAAGCCGCACCACGGGTGCATACCGCTTCCAGATCGGCCTCCCGGAACTCCCGGTACAGGCTGGCTTTGCCCACCCCAGAAGGTACTCGCTTTTCTATGGCCGCCAAGAGGTTTTCCAGCTTCTTGGGACTCACTGCGTGGGCCTCCAGCTTGGTGCTTAAAAGGCGCACCCCGCAGTTAATATCCATTCCTACGGCTCCGGCCGAAACCACGCCGCCGTGCAGTTCCGTGGCCATTACCCCGCCGATGGGCAAGCCAAATCCGGTATGAATATCCGGCATGCCGATTACCGGGGCCACCACTCCGGGGAGAGTGGCGGCATCGGCCAGCTGTTTCAAAGCTTCCGCTTCGTCGAATTGCTCACGTAGTATAGGGCTCAAGAATACCCAGACCTCGGCCCGCATGTCGCCCGCAGGTCGGAGGCGGTAACGATTCTTGCCACAGGGCTCAAGCGCTAGTGACATGAAGCTCACCTCCTTAAAACATTGCTGAGAAAGACTAAAATGCGGTACAATGAATTAAGCTGAGATTGATAAAGGAGAAGAGTTATGCCCGGGAGATTGCTGTTGATAGATGGTAATAGTATAACCCATCGAGCTTTCCACGCTCTGCCTCTGCTGAGCACCAGTGCAGGAATTTTTACTAATGCCGTTTACGGGTTCACTCTCATGCTGAAGAAAGCTTTGGAGGAAGCCCGTCCGGAATACGTAGCCGTAGCTTTTGACTACAGCAAAATTTCTTTCCGACATGAATTTATGCCTACGTATAAGGCGCAAAGGCCGGAGACGGCCGCCGAGCTGCGCCCCCAATTCGCCCTGGTCAAGAAGTTGCTCCAGGCGTGGCGTATCGCCATGTACGAATGTGAGGGTTACGAAGCCGATGATCTTATCGGCACTTTGGCCAGCCAGGCAGCAGCCCAAGGGATAACCTGTCTAATTTTAACAGGTGATAGGGATACCCTGCAACTTGTAAATGAAAAAGTAAGCGTAATGCTTACGCGCAAAGGAATCTCCCAGGTGGAAATTTATGATATCCGGACTATTAAAGAGCAGTATGGCCTGGAACCTTCTCAGCTTATAGACGTGAAAGCTCTTATGGGAGATGCCTCGGATAATATACCGGGCGTTCCGGGCATCGGCGAAAAGACGGCGGTGCAGCTGGTGAAGGAATTTGGCGACCTGGAGGGTGTCCTGGCCCACGCGGATAAAATTAAGCGGCAGAAGGTGGCGGAAAATCTCTTGCGGTACGCGGAGCAGGCGCGCCTGGCCAAGAGACTAGCCACCATTTGCTGCCAGGCGCCGGTCAAGCTGGACCTGGAGCATTGCCGCTTAAGAGAGCCTGACTACGCGGCGCTACTATCCCTTTTCAAAGAGCTGGAGTTCCACAGTCTGATTAAAGAAGTGCTGCAGAAAATGCAGCCTGAAAGGAAAGCGGACCCCGGTGCGACTCCGTCTCCCGGGGCAAGAGTGCACGCCCACTCGTGGGCTTTCCCTGCCCCGCTGGTCTTGGAAGGGATAAGCAACCTACAAACCTTAGTACGAGAACTATTAAAGGAAAAGACCGTAGCCCTGCAACTGGGGTTGGCCACACCGTCCTACCTGGAAGCTAACCTCCAGGCGGTAGCTTTGGCCTGGGAAGGCGGGACCGCCGTATTGGCGGCCGGCGGCTTGCCGCGCGAAGCCGTAGCTGCCGCTCTGGAACCTCTGCTGTGTGGTAAAGAGGTCCCCCTGGTCTTTCATGATGCTAAGGCGGCTTTGGTGTGGCTGGCCGAAGCGGGGGTCCAGGTGGGGGAGCCCGCAGGTGATACGATGGTAGCAGCCTATCTCCTGAATCCTACGGCTTCGCGGCACGACCTGCCCGAACTCTGCCTGGAACACCTAGATGTAGCGCTGGTGCCGGAAAAAGAGCCCTTGAAGGATGCTGCTCGCCGAGCCTATGCTGTGCTTCACCTTCACGAAGTCCTGGCGGAAAAGCTCCGCTTAGCCTCCATGGAAGAGCTGTACCGGGGAGTAGAAGTTCCTCTGACCAGGGTGTTGGCCTCTATGGAAAGAAGCGGTGTGGCGGTAGACCTGCCTACTCTAGAGCTCATGGGAACCGAACTGGATGCGGCTCTACAAAAGCTTACTGAGGAAATCTATACCTTGGCCGGGGAAAGATTCAATATTAATTCCACCAAGCAGTTGGCCTTCATTCTTTTTGAAAAGCTGGGATTGCCCCCGATTAAGAGAACCAAGACCGGTTTTTCTACTGACTCGGAGGTGCTGGAAGAACTGGCTTTGCAGCACGAAATCGCGGCCCGTCTGGTAGAATATCGTCAGATAATGAAGTTGAAATCTACTTATATTGACGGGCTTAAACCCCTGATCAATCCCCGCACCGGTCGGTTGCATACCAGCTTCAACCAAACGGTTACGGCTACCGGGCGTCTTTCCAGCAGCGAACCCAACCTGCAAAATATACCGGTGCGCTGGGAATTGGGACGCAGGCTGCGCCGGGCTTTTGTACCTCGAGGCCCTGGCCGGGTGCTGCTGGCGGCCGATTATTCCCAGATCGAGCTCCGCATTCTGGCCCACATTTCCGGAGATGAGAAATTGAAGGAAGCCTTCCTCTTGGGCGAGGATATTCATGCCCGTACGGCCGCGGAAGTTTTTAGCGTGCCTCTGGAAGAAGTGACCCCGGAGATGCGACGCGCCGCCAAAGCCGTGAATTTCGGCATTATCTATGGTATCAGCGATTTTGGCTTGGCCAGGGATTTGGGTATCAGCAGGCGGGAAGCCCGGGAATATATTGAGCGCTACTTCCAGCGCTACCCAAAAGTAAAAGCTTACCTGGAACAGGCGGTACAGAGGGCCAGGGAAACCGGTTATGTAACCACTCTGCTGGGCCGGCGAAGATACTTGCCCGATCTTTTCAGCCCTAATCATAACGTGCGCAGTTTCGGTGAGCGTACCGCCCGGAACACTCCCATACAGGGTAGCGCCGCCGATATTATTAAGGTGGCCATGGTGCGTATCTTCCGCCAGCTCCAGGACCAAGGACTTAAGTCGGAGATGATCCTCCAGGTACACGATGAGCTTATCTTTGATGTCCCTGAAGAGGAGTTGAGGCAGGTGGGCCTGCTGGTCAAGGAGGCTATGGAACAAGCTATACCTCTGGACATACCTTTACGGGTGGATTTGAAATACGGCCCTAATTGGTACGACCTCAAGCCTCTTCCCGTCTCGGCGGAGGAAGATAACTGTGCCTGAATTGCCGGAAGTGGAAACTATCAAGCGTACCCTGGAGCCCAAGGTGCTGGAGCTAACTGTAGAACGAGTAGAAATCCGGCGACCGGATATCATCTGTTGGCCGTCTGCCGGGGAATTTGCCGGTCTGCTGCCGGGCCGGAAGGTGCTCTCTCTGCAACGGAGAGGCAAATACCTTGTGTGGCGTTTGAGCGGAAATTATGCCCTAATATGGCACCTGGGCATGACGGGCCGGCTGGTATTCTCGCTCCCGGAGGCGCCGCAAGAACTCCATACTCACTTGATCCTAACTTTTTCCGGTGGGCAGGAAGTGCGTTTTGTGGACGTGCGACGTTTCGGGCGGTGTTATCTGGGACAGTCAGAGAAAATATGGGAGCTAGCGGGCCTGGATAAGTTGGGTATAGAGCCGTTAAGCGAAGAGTTTACGCCTCAGAAACTAAAGGAAATATTGCAAGGCCGCAGGCGATCCCTAAAGCAATTGCTGTTGGACCAACGTTATGTGTCCGGGCTGGGCAACATTTACAGCGATGAGGCTCTTTTTGAGGCCGGAATTCACCCTCTGCGGCAGGCCTCAGAACTTATAGACGAAGATATAGTCCGCCTACACTCGGCCATCCGTAAGGTATTAGAGAGCGGCATCGTCCACGGTGGTACCAGTATTCGCGATTATGTGAACGGCGAAGGCCAGCAAGGTAATCACCAAGACTACCTTATGGTGTACGGTAGAGCAGGTCAACCTTGTGTTCGCTGCGGTACACCCGTCCAACGCCTGAAAATCGGCGGCCGTAGCAGCTATTTTTGCCCCCAGTGTCAAGTTTAGATACAGGCTTTCGGTACAGGCACCCTTTCTGCCTCCTCACGTATATTACTTACGGGATAAGGGGAGGGAGAATAGTGTCTTGGGGAATGGCCCTGTTGCTGGCTTTGGCCGTAAGCCTGGATGGGATGGGAGTAGGTTTTTCTTATGGGTTAAGGGGCCTTAAATTACCTGGGGTCAGCCTCTTTTTGATTGCCTTGGTGTCCACCGCGGTAAGCCTTACTTCTCTGGCTTTTGGCAAACTATCGGCTCTGCTTTTCCCGCCGGCCTTGGTCCAAAAGTTGGGAGCTCTCCTCCTTATAGTCTTAGGCCTAGAGATGATCCTCGAAACTTATCTCAAGGGGCGCTTCCGAAAAAAGTATGAAAATGCCGGGATGCTGGCGCAAGGCGACTTTGGGCGAGCTTTGCGAGCCGTTGACGAAACCGAGCCCGAAGGCGGGGCCGAGGGCCCAAGCCCTGCGACCAGCCACGGAGACCAGATGTCGAATCGGCCGGGAAGCCCGCCGAAGGGCGAGGAGGAGCCGTACGGCTCGAGAGTTTCGCCTATCAGTAGCCGGTGCTATCATCCCGGCATGGGTAATATTTCGGAAGGATCTCTCCAGACAGAGGGAAAAGAGAGGGAGGAGAACCGTATCCTGGTTAAAGTCCGGATGCCGCGTCTGGGGTTGGCCTTGGCCATCCTGCAGGAACCGCAACGGGCCGACTTCGACTGTTCGGGCAGCATAAATCCCGGTGAAGCCCTGGCCCTCGGCCTAGCTCTGGCCTTAGATGCTCTGGGTACGGGCGTCGGAGCGGGGGCGATGGGCTTCTCTCTGGCGGTTACCCCCTTGCTTATAGGTTTAAGTCAATTACTTATGGTGGCGGCAGGCATAGCCCTAGGCCGTCGCTGGCCGTGGAAGAAATGGGGACAAAGGGGTTCTGTCCTGCCGGGAGTTATTCTGGTGGCTCTTGGACTGTGGCGCTTGTGATGGTATAATATGGAAGGTGCTGGAAGATGATTATAGGTTTAACAGGTGGAATTGCTTCTGGTAAAAGTACAGTAGCCCGGATCCTGGCTAATTTGGGGGCCAAAGTAATAGATGCCGATAAAATAGCTCGAGAAATAGTGGAACCGGGGAAGCCAGCTTGGCATGAGATACGCTCCACCTTCGGGCCTCATTATTTTAAGCCCGATGGGAGTATTGACCGGCGCGCTTTAGGCAATCTTATCTTTAGCGATGCAACTGCCCGGGAAAAGCTGAACGCCATCACCCATCCTTTGATTGCCCGGGAAATATCCGAAAGAATTGCCGCTTTTCGGGCACAGGAGCCCTCTCAAGTTATAGTCGTTGAGGCGCCCCTTTTGGTGGAAGCGGGCATGCAGAACACGGTAGATGAAATCTGGGCAGTAACCGCACCCGAAGAAGTACGCTTAAAAAGGCTAATGGACCGGGATAACCTCTCCCAGGAAGAGGCCTTACGGCGGTTGAAATCGCAGTTACCGGAACAGGAGAAACTTAAGTATGCTGCCCGCATAATCGATACCGGTCAAGATATGGCTGCTACTGTAGCTCAGGTTAAGTCTCTTTGGGAGGAACTTCGGGGACGGATGAAGGCTTCATGAGGAGTTACCGCAGGAGCTTACTGTTAATATTCTTGTTGGTGGCCGCAGTAATAGTTCTGTTTAAGCCTGCTGCCCGCCTGTTTTATCCTCTGGCTTACCGCGATACCGTGTTTTCTTATGCTCAGGCCAACGGCCTGGACCCTCTGCTGGTGATGGCCGTAATGCGTACCGAAAGCAAGTTCTATCCTTTGGCTGTGTCGGCCACCGGCGCCCGCGGATTGATGCAGCTCATGCCCGAGACGGCCCAATGGGTGGCTGCCAGGTTAAAGATTGAGTTCCAGCCGGAAAGACTTTTCGAACCCGAGTTTAATCTCCTTCTAGGCACCTGGTATCTGGCCTACCTTCTACGCGAGTTCAACGGAAACTTGGGAGCAGCCCTGGCGGCTTATAATGGGGGTAAGGAAAACGTCAAAGAGTGGTTGCAGAGCGGTGTATGGAGCGGCAGCCCGGCCGACCTTCAGAAGATTCCTTTCTCCGAAACCCGGGAGTTCGTTTATCAGGTTTTGCGAGATTATCGGGTTTATCGACTATTATATCCTGAATTCCGCTCGGGAAGTTCTATGTAAAAAAACCGCCGCTCATTATTTATCGGCTATTATATCCCGAATCTATATCCCGAATCCCGTCAATAAAGAGGTTAAATTCCGACGCCGAAGAAGGTATTTGTCGGTTTAAAGAGAATAATAACATGCATGAATGAGGAGTTGTAAAGCAAAGGGAGTGAACAGGCTTGAGGGAAAAAGAAATAACTTCCTTAGAACAAGTGCGGCAGTTCTCGGTGGACGAAAAAAGACCTTTTTTTTCGGCCCAACACGAAGAGATAATGCGCGGAGCTACCACCGACATTTATTTTGTGCGCACTTATGAAATTCTCCAAGATCTGGGCCTTTTACATACAGAGGTGACGGCAGAAATCTTCCCCCGCGGCTCGGGTATCCTGGCCGGCGTGCCGGAAGTGTTGAACCTTTTGCGGGGCAAACGGATCGAGATTTGGGGTCTCCCGGAGGGCGCGCCATTCACACCCAAAGAAGTGGTGATGCGCATCAGAGGCCCTTATAGCGAATTCGGTCTGTTTGAGACTACCATCTTGGGAATACTGGCCAGCTCCAGCGGGTGGGCTACGGCCGCCCGAGAAGTTAAAGAGGCGGCTGGCGACAAGCCTTTCATCTGCTTTGGAGCCAGGCACGTTCATCCCGCAGTGGCTCCGGTAATGGAGCGAGCAGCACTGGTAGGAGGAGCCTCCGGGGCGAGCTGTATCCTGGCCGCTAGGATTGCGGGTATTGAACCCCAGGGTACAGTCCCTCACGCTCTTTTCCTTATCGTCGGCGATACCGTAGAAGGAGCCAAGGCTTACCACCGCTTAATGCCTCCAGAGGCCAGGCGGACTATATTGGTAGATACTTTTAAAGACGAAGCCGAGGAAGCTCTGCGGGTAGCACAGGCTTTGGGCGAGGCCTTGGACGGGATACGGTTGGATACCCCTAGCGAAAGAGGAGGAGTGACGCCGGACCTCGTTCGGGAGGTGCGGGCCCGGTTGGATGGAGCGGGCTTCCGCCATGTGCGGATTTTTGTGTCCGGAGGGTTAACTCCGGAGAAGATTCGCCTCCTGGCCGAAGCAGGAGCCGATGCCTTTGGAGTCGGAAGTTATATCTCCGGCGCCCCTCCCATCGATATGACTATGGATTTGAAGGAGGTTGCCGGACGCCCGGTGGCCAAGCGCGGCCGCCTGCCGGGGATTATTCCTAATCCTAAGTTACAGCGTCTTTATCCTTGACAGTTCTGCGGGTTAGGCATATAATTTACAGTAGAGTTTTACCTCGTGTCGGAGTGGCGGAACTGGCAGACGCGTACGTTTGAGGGGCGTATGGGTACTCCCGTGCGGGTTCAAGTCCCGCCTCCGACACCAGTTTTATCCGCACACAATCTAATCTTTAGAAGGACCTCTGCCTTATCAGGGTAGAGGTTTATTTTTTCTACAAAGCTGTCAACGATTTTACGAGCCTCATCTGGCCCCAATTGACCTGCTAGATCCTTTCTGACACTCTCGAGGTACTCTCTAATCATCTTCTTGGTGTATTTTATCTGCTGGTGTTGTAAAATAGAGAGCTCCTGTTCCAAGGAAACCTTTCTCGCCTGGTACTTATTAATCCGGGGGCCAATAGAACGAGGATCTGCATTTCCTATCTCGACCAAGTCCAAAAGGTTATTAATCTTTGCCGTTAAATCATCTATTTCCTTTCTCAGCTTCTGAAGCTTGTGCTGGCCTTCCAAGTTCTTCTTTTGATAGAACATATATAGCCTTTCAGTTAGGGGTTCGATAGCTCCAAATATTTCGGTTTTAATGTAGTCCAGTACAATACCTTCCAGCTCCTCTTTTCTCCAGGGAGGGTTTTGGCATCCTTCTTTTCTAAGTTTCGAGTTGCATTCGTAATAACGGTATATTTTCCCTTCCTTTGCTCTCCTCCTGGAGTTTCCTACGCAGGGAGAACCGCATAATCCACATACTAGCTTACCTGTGAGGATATAAATAATGTCCTCGCGCTGGCGAGGGCCTATTTTCCTCTTATCCAAGATTTCCTGCACCTCTCTAAAAATTTTTTCGTCTATGATAGCAGGCACACCACCAGGAACTTCTATAATCTCTTCGGGTGATTTTGCTCGGCGCCAGTTGCGCTTGCCATCAATGCGCCTTGGAGCGCGGTTAAATATGTAGACTCCCATATACTTCGGATTACGTAGTATTTCATGAATTGCTGTAGTGCTGAAGGGTTTACCTCGGCGGCTAAGGAACCCTCTATTTTGGAGTTCCTGGCAAATAGTGCTGTAGCTTTTTCCTTGGTGGGCCATCGTGAATATTAATTTTACTGCCTCAGCCTCTGTCTCATTAATAACATACTTACCGTCCACAATACTATAGCCGTATGGAACCCACCCGCCATTAAATTTAGCTACAAGCGCATTCTCTTTCATCCCTTTCATTACTTCCCGGGCCAAGTTTTTGCTGTAGTACTCTGCTAGCCCCTCCAACAAGCTTTCGAGTAGAACACTTTCTGGACTATCGTCTAGGGGTTGATCCACAGCCACCAACTTGGCCCCTGCCTTTTGGATTTCTTTTCGGTATACTGCGGCATCATAACGGTTGCGGGCGAACCTGTCTAATTTATGGACTAATACTAGATCCACCTTTAGTCCATTCTTGAGATCGGCAATCATCTGTAAGAAACCTGGACGGTCATCGGTAGTAGCGGATCTGGCCTCGTCAGTATATTCACGGACAATTTGAATGTCATTCTTTAAAGCATATTCACGGATAGCCCGGAGTTGCGCTGTAATACTCTCCTCGCGTTGACTATCAGAAGAAAACCTTGCATAAGCTATAGCTGTTTTCATCTAACCCCCCCAGCCTGTTTAAGTCTGAGTTTTTCTTTTTCAAGATATTTAGACAGGGTATCACGGTCCCACAGAATTACCCCTAACCTCTTGGCTTCCTCTCGTGCTTGCTCGGTAAAGCGTTGATTAGTCACAATCATGGCATAGTGACAGTCATAATATTGTTTACCCCTCAATACTTCCCCTATAACTCTTGCGCCAATTTTTCCTTCCCTAGCAGCTAGTTTTTTGGCCTGGACTGCTATTCTAGCTCCCTGGGGATTAGTAAGGATAAGGTCTGCCCCGTGGTCTTTATAGCCCCGTTTCAATTCTACTTTGTAGCCTAGGTTATGGAATAACCGCCGGAGCCTAATCTCAAAATCTCGGCCGGTCATAGTATCAATTTCATGAAGGCCAGCATTTCGGTACCGGCTGTCGCGGAACCAGTGGGGTAAGGCGTAAAGAAGTTCTACGAGCAAGAAAAGTATAATGAAAGGCAGACTAAATATTAGTATGTACTTAATGGGTGGCTAAATATCTATCTGTAGTTGCATGAAACTTCCCTTTCTAAGTAACTGGCTGCTACTTCGCGGACAAACAATTCCGCGTCTATTTCAATCTCATGTCTCTCCATATCTAGACCGAGAACGTACCCCGTTTTGGGCATATGCTCCACTATATGGCGGATTTCGTGAATAAATACCTTGCGTTGGTAGTCAGGGTTAAGATTATAGTTCAAAACTAGGTGGAAATGATCCGTTCGGCACCGATACACTAAGGCAACTACGTCGGGTCCCAAGTCAGCAGAACTGGGGTGAATATTGTATGCTAGCATCATTTCTTGGAAATCTAGGTTATCGTCGAAAAGAAATTCTAAGATAGGATATTTACGGGCATTGTAAAGACTTAGCTCCAATGTTGTCACATCCTGTCGAAATATGTATAAAAGGAAAACTGCCGCCATTGGGGCAGCAGCTAGAAAGCAAACTATGTAGTTATTCCACGTATTGGTAAGGCTGGACTATCTTTAATTTTCTTTTCAGCTTTTCATTTTTAACATAATTAAAGTCCTTAGGGTTAGTCGTATACAGCGGTAGCTGTCTTACAATGGCTACCGCGGCTATATAGCAGTCCTCAACATGATGTTTACGAAATTCAGGGGAAGCTCGACTTAATAAAGCGGCTACCTTGGCTATATTCTTAGTAGTATTAACTATTTTACAGAATACGGGTATATCAGCGAGGATCCTTCTCTCTTCCTGTTCCGAAATATTGGGATATTGGATGAGCTCCTTCCAAGTATGAACCGAGATAAATAATGGGATTTTTTCTTCGATAGCCCCTTCTATCAATTTCGCAGCTTGGTGAGACAGGAAAGCCTGTCGTTTATCCTTCGGCCTGGAACTACGCTTGTATCGTAGGTAGTCCACTAGTATGCCGGTATCAAGGAGAATACCTCTCATGCTCCAAACTCCTCTTTAAAAAACGACGGATCCTTATCAGCCCAAATACCCCTAACCCTACGAGCAGCAGCAAGTTTTTGGGCTACTGTGGGTTCTTTAGTAAGGCGGATACGGTTTATTCTTCTCAATTTCTTAATAAGATTACGTTCCCTAGGTATACGCCTCATAGTTATAACCTTCCCTTCCTTCTCTTTCGCCTTGAAATCGAATCATCTCACAGATAGAGGATAACCTTTTTTAACTCTCCATAGCTTCTTCATCTTCAATAGCTTTAATTACCCGTATTATCTTACGTATAGATACAGGAGACAGGGGCTTGACCTGCTTAAAAAGCAGTTGTAAATCCTCGCGCTGTCTGAGTTCCTGCCAGAAGGATAATAACTCTTCATCCCCCTCCAAAGCTTCTTCTATCTTCTTTTGTGCTTCCTCGTTTATTTGTTCGATTGTTCGAGGGTCATCAGTCCGACCTAAGAGGTAATCGACGGAAACATTAAAAAACTTAGCAAGCCTATCAAGCATTTCAGAGCTTGGATCTCGGTTTCCACTTTCATATCTGGATATAGTAGAACGTTCCACACCCAACAATTTTGCTAATTCTTCTTGCGTAAGACCTGCTTGTTCCCGCAATTTACGCAGTCTTTCTGTTAACATATCGTCACCTACTTTACGTATAGTGTACCAAAATGGCATTGTCATTAAAAGCTGGTGTGCCAAAATGGCTTAAAAATTTAGCTTATCCTCTTGACAGGTGACGATATGGTACATTATAATAAGGCCAAGATGATTTCCGTATTGTCACACTAGGTACGTCAGAATGGAGGGGACATATTGGAAAGCAGGTATCTCTTAATTCAGTTTCGTAGAAAACGAGGTCTAACGCAAACAAAAATGGCCAAATTATTAGGGATTTCAAGGTCTGTATACTGTCGCTTTGAAAATGGGACAAGAAATCCCAAGCCTTATATATTAAAAACCTACATTCCGCACCCTTGGGTACAATTACCAATATTTTTTCTTGGAGCATTA
>JBNATU010000030.1:0-36858 GCA_049701195.1 Neomoorellaceae bacterium | reverse complement strand
CATAGAATTATTCCCTCTTGCTCTACCTTTTCCCCAAGCCCCTTGCCTGCAGGTTCTGTCTCAAGATAGTCCCCCTCTCAAGATAGTCCCCCTCCTGTATAGACCGATAAGTCTTCCGGGCTAGCCCCTTGACCAGGTCCGGTGTTTCAATCCACCCCCTAGGAGAATTATACGCCCAATTTCTTTAGTACGGCTAATAGTTGGTCCGGACTAAAGGGCTTCACAATCCAACCGCTGGCGCCGGCTTTACGCCCTTCTTCCTTTTTTTCCCTAGAGCTTTCCGTAGTCAACATAAGTATGGGCACGAACTTAAAGCCGGGCAACTTCCTCACCGTCTGTATAAAAGCCACGCCGTCCATATGCGGCATATTAAGATCAGTAATGATGGCCTTAACTTTTAGGCCATCCTTCAATTTAGTCAGGGCCTCTGCCCCGTTACAGGCCTCGTGCACCACATGTCCCGCTTGCCTTAATGCCGTCTTTATGGCCAATCGCATAGTGGTAGAATCGTCTACAATCAGTATCTCGGCCATTAAGATCCCCCTTACCCACACCGGTACTCTCGAAACAAGACTCGTCAATTGCTCGCAGGCTGAAGCCTGTAAATCCGCTTTGATTTCCCCTCTCCCTCAAGCCTAAAAGCCCTTAAGGGTTAAATTTTCCACCGCGGGAAAATCATACTTACTTATATTCCGGAAGCACCGGGCTGGCTCCACATTATCCACTGCCCGCCGCTCCAAATCCTACTTATTACTTATATTCCGGAAGCACCCCCACACCTCAGAAGAGCTCCACATTATCTCCCAAGCTTTCTTCATAGTTCACTCCCAAGGTGGCGTAATGATTCTGCCGCTCTATGTAGGTGGTATACTTCTCCACCATGCCGGCTATGGTCTTCTCTAATTGGCCTCTATTAATAACTTCTGCCCTCCCATCTACCTGCAGTATATCCCCCAGCTCCCGCAGTACCTCCAGGACATGCTGCCAACGTTGCCTGGCTATATCCTGAAACTGCCCGGCAATTATGGTGCTGTCGATATCCTGAAAGAAACCCCCGATTTCCAATAGCAAGTTAGAAATGAGGTCTTCCACCTCCTGTGCCGCCCTGTTAATATCTCGGTCGGCCTTCTTTACGGCGTCATCTAGGCGCTGTCTCTCGTGCTCAATTTCGTCCCAGTAATCTTGCAGGTCTAGAGCCACCTCTTGGACGGCACCCGCAATATTTTCCGCCATGCGCTTCACCCTCAAAGCAGCCTCATAAGCCGTATCCGCCAGCCGCCACACTTCCTGCGCCACAACTTCCATACTTTTGCCTTGCTCACCGGCGTGAGCTGCCAGAATAGAAGCGTTTAGGGCCAAAATCTTGGTCCTGTAAGCTATGCTGCCCACCTCTTCCACAAAGCCGTAAAGTTCTTTCTCGGCTTTTTCTGCTATACCCCGGCAACTGTCCCGGCTTATTATCAGCCGTTCCACCACTTGCCGCAACGCGATTTCAGCTTCATGAGAAAAAGACACTAATTCTTGGAGCGTTCGGCCTACTATTCCTCCATTATCGCCAGAAGCAGGACTGTATATTTTTCGTCCTAACTCTTGGGCATCGGTAAGGCTCTGGCGCACCCGTTCCTGCAGTTGGCCTATGCTGTGCAGTATCGAGGAGAACACCTTTTCACTCTCCGCTATCAGACTTCCGATCTGGCCTTCAATTATGTCCAGAATTTGAGATAACCCCGGTGCTTCTCTATCTTGCCGGCCGATGGCCGTTTCCGGGTGAGTCGCCGGTTCACCGGTCTGGACCGGGCCGGCCGAAGGCTCCTCGGAGACCGCTCTTTGTCCCGGCGGAAAGGCTCCTGCCTCGGGAGAGCGGCCCAGCACACAGGCCAGGAACCATCCCACAGGAATTCCGGCTAAAAAAGACACCCACTCGTACCACGCCAATTTTCTTCACCCCATATTTAACCTGCCATTTTAACAAGCGTCTACCCCGAAAATGCACTCTTTGCCATTTTCATCCTTCTGCTGGTGCCGCGCTGGCGGCATGAGTGTCTACCCCAAAAATACGCTCTTTGCCATTTTCATTCTTCTGGTGGTGCCGCCAGGGTGGCATGAGGGTCTACCCCGAAAATAGTAGTTAACTATTCCGCACTAGCAGCATGAGGGGCTTATCGTCTAACCGTCATCCTCCATGATGAAAGAAAAAAGCGCCAACCCGCTATCTTCTGGTGTTGCTGGACTCAGGAGTTTTATCTCTTCTTTCCAACGGACCAGCATTAATAACACCTGTATACCGGCCCAATCAATCTCTTTCAGGCTCCTCAGGTCTACAGTTTTAATTTCCTGTAGATTTTCCACTATTAGGTTCCAGGCGCTTCTAACCTCTTCAACAGTCAAACTCTCGTCTATTAAAAGGTTCCCCTCCCGCAGTTCAATGCTCATAAGCCTTGGCCTCCCTCAAGCCGCGAGCATGGAGTATCATCAGCACTCTGCCGTTACCCCTTACCGCTGCCCCCAAGTAAAGATTTAAACCGGCAAGCTCTCCGGTCAACTTTCTTACTACTAAGTCCTCCGTGGCCGAAATGCGGTCTACCAAGAGACATATTCCCCCTCTTAATACGATAGCCTTTCTCTCGTGCGGTCTATTTCTTACGGCCGCCACACCGAGTACCGACGCCAAATCCTGGAGCCTCAAGGTGCGCGCGCCCGCATGGGCGATTTTCCCGCCCGCTGAAAAACGTAAAATTTCCTCCGCTTCCGCAATACGTTCCAGATCCCCTACCGGGATACCCACTTCTTCCCCCGCCACTTCCACCACCAATACCTGGGTAGTCAAAAGATTAAGAGGCAATACCAACCTTACGGTTGTTCCTTTATCCGGGACGCTGTGCAGGTTAACATGCCCTCCCAGTTCCATCAAAATATGTTGCACCGCGTCCATACCCACCCCCCGGCCGGATATTTCGGTTACGCTTTCCGCAGTACTGAATCCGGGCCTAAATATTAGTTGCAGAGCTTCCTGAACGCTCATTTTTTCCGCCTCCTCGAGGGAGACCAGACCTTGCTGGATAGCTTTGTATTTTACCCTGCCCAGGTCAATTCCCCGGCCGTCGTCTATCACCTCTATAAGTACTGCCGAAGCTTCACGCGACGCCCTTACGGTCAAGCGCCCCCTGCTTTCCTTACCCTTTCTCCTCCGCTCTTCGGGCGTCTCCAATCCATGATCCAAAGCGTTGCGTATCAGGTGAAGAAGAGGCTCATAAAGCTTCTCTACCGTTTCCCGGTCCACTTCGGTGTCCTCTCCTTGAAAAGTGAGCTCCACTTCTTTCCCCAGTTGTAGGGCCATATCCCGTACATAACGGGGAAACCTGGAAAAAAGCTGGCGTAAGGGCGTCATTCTCAAGCCGATTACCGTTTCCTGAAGTTCTCTAACCACCGCCGTCAAAGCCTGCTCCTGCTCCTTCAGCGCATAGAGAAGCTCCCGATCCTGCACCATTTTTTGAAGACACCCGATCCGGTATTCTAACCCGTTCTTCTGCAAAATAAGTTCTGAAGCTAAATCCATAAGGCGGTCAATTTTATGTTTATCTACGCGAATACTTTCGCCCTTAAAATTCAGGGACGAAGAAATGGCGGCCCCTGCTCCTTCTGTAGCCGTCGAAGCTGTACCGAGCTTCTCCGGTATGGTCTCGCCGCCACAAATGCCGGCTCCAGGCAGTCCCGCCTGTTGAATCCCGCCGGGTTCACCCCGGCCATACTCCCATATGTCCCGGGCGGCTTCCCTGGGAGCCATCAGCCCTGTCGCAGTCCGGGAGTCTGCGTTGGCATACTCCAGCAGTAAATCTCTGAGGTCTTCCCCCAGCCGGTCTATCCCCTCTGGAGGCGACCAGATCTCTTTAAACAAAGCCAGGAGGAGAACCGCCTCGCAGAAGAGCGATTTGTTCGTGCAAGGGAACCTGTGCCTCTTTAAGGCCCACGATACAAAGCTCTCCATTCCCCGTTTCAACCCCTCATCCGGTACCTTCCAGGAGGCTCCTTCCGCGATAGCCTTTAGTCTCTGTCTCTCTTCATCTGAAGGCCACTGGATCTCCGTTAGGTCCGGGGAGAAAAGGTCCATGACCGATTCCACGTATCCCAAGTTTATGTCCGCATCATCGGCCAGAAATTCCAGCTCGGCCAAAAGGGTTTCAAGGCCATCAGAAGTTTGAAAGGCCACTATAAGAGGTAGATAACATTTTTCAGGATCGAACTCCGGGAGAGAAGGTAATCTCTCGCCCGGCACGGTAAGCGCTACAGCTTTCCCCGGCAAACTTTCCATCCCTTGCCGAATTAGTCTTAAAGGGTCCAGCCCTCTTTCAAAAATGCCGGTACTACAGTTTATAGTTAATACATATATTCGCTCCTTTCCTTTTCCGCTACTCAGGTGTTGAGCGCCCCATCTGCGGTCTTCCACCATGTTCTTCAATATAGCCAAGCGAAAGCCCAGAGGCAAAAGGTGCAGGCCCTTAAAGACAGTTAATCTTTCACCTCCGGCCGGGTCCGACTGTTCTCCCTTCGACAGCGCGCCTCCTGAAACACTGGCCCTAATTTTCTCCAACAATTCCCCCCAATAATCAAGCGGAGGTTCACCTCCCTTTTCCGCCAAACTTATGGCCACTTCTTTCAGGGCATCTGCTCCTCGAAAAAAGAGGGTAATCAGCTCACGTGTGACCTCCACCTCATTCTTTCTTAATGTTTCCAGAAGATTTTCCAACTCGTGAGCTATGTTTTGAAAAGTCACCGTACCCGCTATGCCCGAAGAACCTTTTAAAGTATGAAAAGCCCGGAAGAGCTCGTGGATAAGCTCGGTATCTCGGGGGCGCTTCTCCAACTCTAGGAGCTTATACTCTATCGCCTCCAGGAGTTCCTGCGCTTCTTCCAGAAAGGAGGCCAGCAGCGTTCTATCTATCTGGTCCACCGCCCGGTTCCACCTCCGCTCTATTTCAGGTAAACGAGGTGCCCGCCCAGGCGCTCCGGCCTGAAAACGGTAGAGAACTTGCCTACAAAATCGGCGTGACCGAAAAAAACATATCCTCCGGGCACTAAGGATTGATACAGGTTATGCAATACTCTTTCCCTGCTCACCTCGTCAAAGTATATGAGCACATTGCGGCAGAATACGACCTCGAAAGGAGAAAGAGCCTCCGGTATGCCGGTCAAAAGGTTGGCCCAGGCAAAGGTGATCTTTTGTTTTAAGAAGGGTTTAACTCTATAAAGCTCCCCATCTGCTCCCAAGTAACGGTGCAAATACTCCTTAGGTATTAAACGGACCGACCGGGCATCATAAGTCCCCTCTTTAGCCTTCTCCAGCGCCAGAGTGTCGATGTCTATTCCCACTACCCTCCAGTCGACGTCTTCCCCCTCGAGCATTTCACTTAAGATTATCCCCAGGGTATACGCTTCTTCTCCGGTCGCACAGCCGGCCGAAAGCACTCTAATCGTTTTGCCGGAACTGATAGGCCCCTCCTCTAACATCCTGGGCAGTACTTTCTCGGCAAAAAGCTTGAGCTGTTCGTATTCGCGGAAGAAGTACGTTTCTTTTACGGTCAAAGCGTTAATGAACTTTTGCCTTTCCAGAGCATCGAACTGTAAAATCCGTAAATACCTTTCTACCTCCTCCATCTCCAGCGCTTCCATGCGCTCCCTTATCCTGCGTTCCAGATAATACTTCTTATTCCAATCGTAACGGAGCCCTGTGGTGCGGTAGACCAGCTCGGTAAGTTTCCTGAAGCTTTTATGGTCAAGAATAATAGTCTTCACCCCTCGTTTACCGCTCTGATTATCTCCCGGGCTATGCGGTAGGAAGGGACTACTACGGAGGCGCCGCCCCTGGCTATGGCTTCTCTGGGCATGCCCCATACGACTGCCGTCTCTTCGGCTTCGGCTATAGTGATACCTCCTGCGCCTTTTATCTTGACCATGGCGTTAGCACCATCATCTCCCATACCGGTGAGCAGTACCCCTACCAGCCGCTGTCCGCCCAGGGCCTTTAAGGCGCTCTCCATAGCCACTTCCACGGAGGGCTTATACAGCGCCTCTCGGGGTTCATCGGTAATTTTTACTCTTACCTCGTTCCTACCTAACCTGCGCTCTACTTTAAGGTGGCTGTGCCCGGGTGCTACCAGCACCCTGCCTGGAACCAGGATCTCGCCACCCTGGGCTTCGGAGACTTCCATCTGGCAGAGGCCGTTCAGCCTTTCGGCAAAGCCTTTGGTAAATCCCGCCGGCATGTGCTGTACCACTACGACCGGGGCCGGGAGATCGGCCGGAAGGTCGGGCAATATCTCCGTCAAGGTCTTAGGGCCACCCGTAGATACTCCTATGATTACCAGTTTCTTAAAAGGAACGGCGAGGCCGGAAGGGAAGGACCTATAGGCTGGCCCCGTCTCCCCTTTCTTTACCTCTTTTTTCTTTATGACCCTCATAGCGGCTTTAATATTGGACTTCGCCGCCGCCCTGACCTTTCGCCTGATCTCGTCAGCCAACTTTCTCCAATCAGTTGCCCCTGCACCGCCGGGTTTGGCTATCACCTCTACTGCCCCTAAAGCCAACGCCTCATAGGTCAATAGCGCTCCTTTCTGAGTCAGAGAAGAGATAACCACTACCGGCACAGGATACTCATTCATTATGTACTGGAGGGCCGTCAAACCATCCAGTTTAGGCATCTCTACGTCCATGGTGACCACGTCGGGCCGTAAAGTCCGGGCCAGCTTTATCGCTTCTTCTCCGTCCCGAGCCGTTCCTACTACTTCAAGTTCCGCATCCTGCATTAAAATCTCCTTCAAATATTTCCGTACAAAGGCCGAATCATCGGCTATTAATACTCTGAGCCGATTCCCCGTCACAGTTTATCCCTTGAACCCCCTCTCCGGTTTCTGTAATAGGCGTTTTCGCAACTTCGCCCTTCATGCTCTGCAAAACCCGCACTTCAAAGCAGCTCAAGAGCCGGTGGAGATCAAGCACTAGGGCTACCGCTCCTTCTCTTCCCAACTTGGCTATGCCGACTACATACTCGTGGTCCAGTCCCACTGAAGTCAAGGCGCCGGTAGACTCAATATCGGTCAGATAAATTCTCTTCACTTCTTTGACCGCATCCACCATAAAACCGGTCAGACTATCTCCGATATCTACTACAATAATCCTGTTCTGGTCTCCCCGGGAAAAATTACCCATTTCCAAGCGCTTGCGCAAATCTATCACCGGAATAATCTTGCCTCTAATGTTTATTGCCCCTTCTACAAAAGAAGGAGCCTGAGGCACGCGCGTTATTTCCGGCACATGGAGGATCTCGCGCACAGAAGTTATCTCGGTGATAAAGTCCTGCTCGCCAAGCTTAAAGAGGATATACTGAGCCTCACTGTTTTGGCCTGTAGTGGTTTCTTCCCCGACCTCGCGAGCCGTGTGGCCTATCCCGGACGCCGTTACTTTCAGTCCCAGGAGACAGGCAGGGTCCAAAATATAGACAAGGCGCCTTTTTTTACCGGTGTCTATTTTGCAGATTCCCGTAAACTTGAGCCCCGCATCGACTTGCAGATACTCCGGCATCTCTTCGATGGTAGTTACGTCAATACTTAGCACCTCAGAGACACCGTCCACCACAATCCCGAGAAGCCCCCGTTCCCCATGTAGGACAATAACCCTGCTCCGGCTGCGGTCGCTTTCTCCTTCCTTTAACCCCATAAGTCTGGCCAGATTTATCACCGGAAGCAAACGGTCTCTCAGTACCATGATTCCCTCGGCGTAAGGCGGAAAAGTAGGTACGCTGCTTAAAACTTCCGGATAGGCCACTATTTCCCGGACATGGCCGATGTCCAGTCCGTATTCTTCCTCTCCCACGCTAAAGGTAACTAACTGCCGCTCTGCTCCACCTGTCGTATGTCCGGACTGCTCCTCGTATCTTTGGCCCCTATACTGTCGCCACCCGAGTTCCTCTCCTCCTGCGCTTAAACCAAGCCCCTGGCCGAGAAGTTTGTGGGGGTCAAGCAGGATAATAACACCGTGCTGGGCGCGCAGAAGCCCAGAAAAATATACTTGATTGGGGAGGTCCTGGGGGAGGGCTTCGATCTCCTCCGTGTCTACCGTCACTACTCCTGTAACTGCGTCAACCACATAACCAACCCGATAGTCGCCTAAGGTTATTATTAAGACTCTGGTGTCCTCGTCATGCTCTTTTTCAGGCAGGCCGAACTTCTTCCTACCGCTGACTACCGAGATAATAAGCCCGCGAAGATTGGCCAGACCCTCCACGTAAGGAGGTGCCTGCGGAACCCTGGTAATGTGTGGAAGACGTATCGTTTCCTGCACTGCCTGTACCGGAAACCCGTATCGTTCTCCGGCGAGGCGAAACAGTACATACTGGACTGAAGGCATAAGTCTTCACCCTTTCCCGGCCACGGTTTCCTACAGGTTCTGAAGCTCGTTGGCCATGGCGGCAATCTCCTCAATGGCCCGCGCGAGCTCATCCATACCCTGGGCCTGCTGGCGTGAGGCGCTGGCCGCCTGTTCGCAGGCAGAAGCGGCTTCCTGGGCGGCGCCGGCGATATTCTCCACCGCCTTCCGGGATTCCTCCACGGCCTTCGCAGCCTGGGCCGCATTATCGTCGACCTCCTTGGCACCTTGGGCTATGGTAGCTATGTCTTGGGCCATTTTCTCCAGATGCCCCACCACCGTCTTGGCCTCTTCTACTTCACGCGTGGCTTCGGATACTACGGTTTCCACTTCCCTCGTAACGAGGGCAATGCGATCCTGTATGGCACGTACCAAATCCTTTATCTGGTCCGCATTGTGGGCGCTTTCCTGAGCTAAATTGCGAATATCCGAGGCTACCACGGCAAAGCCTTTACCGAATTCGCCGGAACGGGCTGCTTCCACAGCGCCGGTTACCGCCAGCATGTTGGTCTGGATACCAACGGTAACTATGCTATCCACTATCTTGTCTATCTTCCTGGCTTCCTGTTCCAGGTCCCTCATAGCTGCCGTATTTTCCCGGGCCGTCCTTAAGGCTTCGTTTATACCGTATATTAGACTCTCCACCAGTTCGCGGTTGCGCTTTAACAGGTCTTGCATGGACTCTACCTGGGCGAGACTCCTGCCAGAGGCCTGCCTTATCCCTTCCATCTGCCGCGCAACCTGTACGGCCACGGCGAGGGATTTGTCGGCCGCCTGTGCCTGTATTTGGGCCCCCTGGCTTATCTGATCAATGGCGGTCATAATCTGTCTGGCTGCTGTATGGGCTTCCTCCAGAGCAGCCGAGATCTCCTCCGCGGACGCCGCTACACTTTCCGAAGCTTTTGAGGGATCCTGGGCACTTCTAACTGCGTCTGCCTGGGTCAAAAGATCATTGACTGCGGCACTGATGTCGCTCAGAGCTTTAACCTGTTGTTCTATGGAAGTAAGGGCTTCGGCTACTGCACTGCTCTGTTCTTCAGACGCCTGGGCTATTTGGGAAGCTCCATTTTGAAAATCCTGGGTCGCCCGGGTTACTTCTTGGGAAAGAGTCAAAACTATCTCCGAACCTTCCCGCACCATAGCCATACCCTGGGCTATCTTCCCCAGCCCTGCTGATACCTCCCGGCCTTTATCGGCCTCGCTCCTGGCTACTTCTGCCGCCTTATTTATGGCGCCGGCTATCTCTTTTACCCGCGACTGGATGCCGCTCACCACTCCGCGAATATCCTCTGCCGCTTTTTCAGAGGTTTCGGCCAGGGTGCGCACCTCATCGGCGACTACTGCAAATCCCTTGCCGTAATCGCCGGCCCGGGCGGCTTCGATGGCCGCATTCAGGGCTAGAAGATTAGTCTGATCCGCTATCCTAACTACCGTGCGCACAATGGTTCCAATTTCCTCCGCCTGTTTTTCCAATTCCACCACCGACCGGGCCGACTCTTCATTCCGTGCTGCCGCGGCTATAACTCCGTCTACTAATTTTTGGATGTTCTGTGTCGTCTCCCCGGACAACGCCTGCAAAGCAATGACTTTGTTCAAAGCTTCCTGGGCCCGGACCACGCTTACCTGGGCATTGCGGTTGATCTGCTCAATGCCCGTCAGGGATTCCTGGGTAGCACTGGAGGCTTCTTCCGCGCCTTTGCCTATCTGCTCCATGGCCGCCTGCAATTCGTTAATGGCCGAAGAAGCCTCCTCTACTCCTGCCGAGAGCTGCTCTGTAGCGCTTGCGATCCTTTCGGCCAACTGCTGTCTCTTGGCCATGAGCCTGGCCTGGCGCCGTTGCACCTCCAGCTTTTTGGCCGTCTCCTGGAGGCGCCTGTTTTCCCCCTCTTTTGCGCCGGCCTCCGGTGAAATTTCCGGTACCGCAAGTCTTTTCTCCATAAACACTTCCTCCTCTCAGGTTATTTCTTTTTATTTCTTTAAAATATGCAGCACTAGTGCTGCCTTTCCCACATCTTTGAGTTTTATGCCACGCTCTGCACGTCTCTTACTTTTCTGGTGCACCGGTACAAGCGAAGTACACAGGTTACCATATAGAAGAGAACCAGAAAATGCCGGTTAAGGCTCATACGCTTTCCCCCTTCTGCCCAAAATCTACCGGTATCAAGGCATACAAACGCCCTAACGCAAATTTCGGGAAAGCTGGGCATACTATTATTCACTGGCCGCCTGCGTGCAAATCGTTCGGCTTCAGGAGCCGGTCGGGGATAAATGAAATAAGACCGTGGGAAAAAATAGGAGGGAATCCTACCAACGCTCCAGAAAAGATTTCGTTTATAGGAAAGGCGAAAAGAATAAGATGTGACTGCAAGGAGAAAATTATCAGAAGTTAATATTATATATTTCCCATTAATTCCTTTAATTAGTAGATCTGTTAAATATACCCCCCCCCCCCCCCCCCGAAGGTATTTATTCCATTTCTTACACTATATTCCATATATTTTACCCTGTCTTTCATCCCTCTCGCCACCTCCTAATAACTACCAAAAAAATAAAAATAGGTGACCCGGCTAACCAGTCACCTCACCCTCCTGTCACGGCAGCCTGGCAGCCATAATCCTGATCCGGAGGATCTTAGGCCCATAGCTTTGCGCCCCGCCCTTTCGAGCGGTTTGCCTTTTTCGTGCAGCCTTAGAGCATCTAACTCGTTTTTACCTGTATTAGAGGCTAATAGTCCTTCAAAACCCTAAATTTCAAAGATCTCTAACTCCATTTTGAACGTCTTCTTACGCCCTGGCAACTTCCATTATCCAGCATATTTCACGCTCAGGAGGAAATTTGTGCCTATTTCGGCTTTGGTCTAGCACGCGCTTAACCTGATGCATTTTGTCGTTTCGTGTCACTATTGCCTGTGTTCACGGACACCACTCATGCAGTCTTACTTAAAGGGTACCAGACGCGCTTGTGCACTCCTAGCCGGTGCAGTCCTACCCCAAGGGTTCACGGCGGCCGCAAGAGTTCTCGCAAGCGGGCTAGAGCTTGGCGCTCTATACGGGAAATCTGCACCTGGGACAAGTTCAGCTTCTCCGCCACCTCAGTTTGAGTCTTATCCTGGAAGAAACGCATGACTATGACCTTACGGTGCTTTTCCGGCAATTTCATCAGCACTTCTTTGAGGGCTATTTTGTCTAGCCAGACAGGTTCCTGTTCGCTTTCATCTGTTAGCTGATCTAAGACATAGATAGGGTCTCCGTCATCCTGATACAGAGTATCATGTATCGACCCGGGCGCTTGCATGGCTTCCATGGCGGCCACAATTTCCTCTCGCGAAAGGTTCAAGGCCTGGGCGATCTCCCCTATCCCCGGCTCCCGCCCTAGCTTTTTAGCCAATTCCTCCCGTACCCGGTTTACCTTAAAAGCCGTTTCCTTTAAGGAACGGCTGACCTTAACGGTGCTATCATCCCGCAGGAAACGCTTGATTTCCCCCAAGATCATGGGCACCGCATAAGTGGAAAACTTAACTTGATAGTTCAGGTCAAACTTGTCTATGGCTTTAATTAGGCCAATGGTGCCGATCTGGAACAGGTCTTCGAGCTCGTAGCCCCGGTTTTCAAAGCGCTGTACAATATTGAACACTAATTTTAAATGACAATTGATTAACCGCTCCCGCGCGGCCTGGTCTCCTGCCTTGGTCCGGCGGAGAAGCTCCAAAGTCTCTTCCTCGGACAACAGCGGAAAACGAGGCAGATTCATCTCTGAAAGGCGCAAGCTTCCCGCCTCCCGTCTTCAACCTTGCAGGCCGCCGGAGTCAGACTGGAGCTTTTTCCTCATTATTACCTTCGTACCCCGACCTTCCTCGGATAACACTTCTACTTCATCCATAAAAGATTGCATAAAGGCGAAACCCAAACCCATCCTCTCCGGGTCGGTAGAGTAGGCGGGTTGCATGGCCATAGCTATATCCGCTATGCCCCTGCCTTCATCCTCCACCATAATTTCTAATCCTTCCCGGCTGCGGTTTACCGTCAGGCGAACCCAACCCCGGGGTTCGCCTCCGTAGCCGTGGATAATAGCATTGGCTACCGCCTCCGAAACCGCCACTTTGATCTCCTCTAATTCGCTTAAGGTAATATCTGCCTGGGCCACCATGGCCGCCACCGCCACCCGGGCCAGACCCACATTCTCCGGGAGACTCAAAAACTCCAACCGCATACTATTCACCACTTGCCCGTTGCCTTGAACCACCCTTCAGCGCACCTCCTTGCGGGAGCAGCTTTCGGCATCTTCAGCCACTATCTCCACCAGCTTGCTGATCCCGGATAGCTCGAGCAGCCGCTGTATCTGCGGCTGCGGCCGGCATATCACTATTTTGCCTCCTTCCCCGGCCAAGCGGCGATAGCGCCCTAAAATTACCCCTAAGCCCGAACTATCCATGAAGGAAACCCCGGCCAGGTCCAGATAAAGAACCCGGGGGCGGGCATGGCTTATGCCGGCTTCCAACTCTTCCCGCAGCCGGTCGGCGGTACTCAAATCCAGTTCACCCTTGATCCTGGCCACTAAAGCCTGTCCTTCTTGGCTCAAAAAGATCTGCAAAAGAATAAACCCCCTCGTCAAGCAAATTTACCAAGGGGGTTATTTTCGCCACCGAGTTTCCATTTTCCTGCAAAAATATGGTAAATTATCGCCGCAAAGTAAAAACATGATTAACGGCTCGTTGGATTTCTTGCTTGAGCGTAGCTCGCGGAATGCTCTTATCCGCCAATACGCTTACCTGGCGGATTTCCTGACCGTCTTCCAGGACCACTATACGTCCTAAGCTCTGACCCTCTTTCACCGGAGCATTAATTATGGGGGAGAGCTCCAGCCTGATAGAAATATTATCCGCCGACCTTCGGGTACGTGGAATAACCGCCCCTACCTTACCGGCGGCTATAGCCCTGACCTTGGTCTCCGCTCCTTTATTTACGGGTATCTCGCTCACTATTTCTCCGGGATCATAGATCTTTTTCCAGGCCCACTGGCGAAAAGCCCAGTTATAGAGCTTCATGGATTCCGTAAAATGTCCTTGAGGAGTCTCCACGCCCATAACTACAGCTATAAGGCGCAGCCCCTCCCGCTCCACGGTGGAGACCAGATTCAAACCGGCCGCCTCCGTATAGCCTGTCTTAAACCCGTCGGTCCCCGGGTACCAGTAAAGCATCTTGTTAGTAGTGTCCAGAATGGTCAAAGGATCTTGGCGGAAGGTATAGCGCTTGATAGAGGTCCATTCCAATATCTGGGGATACTTAAGCGCATACCGGGCCACCAAGGCCATATCATAAGGAGTAGTGTAATGATTCGGATCGTGCAGACCATGACAATTGGTAAAATGAGTATCTTGAAGACCCAACTCTCTGGCCTTGGCATTCATCAATTCTACAAACGCTTCTTCCGAACCGGCTACGTGTTCGGCCACGGCCACACTGGCATCATTGGCCGAGGCTACGGCGATGGCTATGAGCATCTTTTCCAGAGGAACTGTTTCGCCCTGTTCCAGAAAAACCTCGGTTCCTCCGAAGCTTTCGGCTCGCTCGCTGGTCCGCACCGGGTCATCCAAGCTAACCTGGCCGTTCGCTACCGCATCCATCACCACTACCATAGTCATTAACTTGGTCATACTGGCCGGATAACCTCTATAACGGCTATTCTGTTCCCATAAGATTTTTCCGGAATACGGGTCCAGCAATATGGCGCCCTTAGCATTGAGCTTGAGAGGGGGTGCTCCGGCAGGTATCGCGTTTTCTCCAACGGTCTCTTCCCCCGACGCTCCGGGCAACCCCGGCCACCAGCTTAACCAAAGGATTAGGCTCAGAGCTAAAGCCAGTAACCTCGGCATGGTATTCCCCCCTCAGAAACAAGCCGATGCTTCCAAAACATTCCCCTGTCGGGGCGCTGTCGCCGGCTCCTAATGGGCTCGCCAGCGATCCGTATGGCTCCCCCTCACCCTCCGGCGGGGTTCCCGGCCAATTCGACATCCTGTCTCAGTGGCCGGCCTCGGGCATCCATGCCCTCGGCCCCGCCTCCGGGCTCGTTCTCGCCAACGGCTCGCCAGGCTCGCCCATAGTCGCCTTACGCCAGCATCCCCGACATTTTCCTATTTCCTTCGGAAGCACCAACAAGCCTTTCTTTAATTACATATTCAGGCCCGGGGGTGAGTATGATGGTAAATTTCGCGGATTTTTTTCTGGGTAAGGTGGGTATAGATCTGAGTGGTGCTTATATCGGCATGACCCAATAATTCCTGTACCGAGCGCAGGTCGGCCCCATTCTCCAACAGGTGGGTGGCAAAGGAATGGCGCAGGGTATGGGGGGTGATATGGTGCGGCAGACCTGCCGCCCGCGCATAAGCCTTGATAATCTTCCAGCAGCCCTGCCGGGACAGCCTCTTCCCATTCTGGTTCACAAAGAGCGCCGGGTCTCTCCGGTCTTTGAGCAAACGAGCCCGGCCCTGTTCCAGGTAGACCTTCACATAAAAACTGGCCACCGCTCCGATAGGAACCACCCGCTCCCGGGAGCCCTTCCCCAAGCACCGCACGTAGCCTTCCTGTAGATTAACCTGATCCACATTTAAGGCCACCAGTTCGGAAACACGCAACCCGCTGGCGTACAGCAACTCCAGCATGGCTTTATCCCGAAGCCCGGCCGGAGTGTTGGGCTGCGGCTGCTTAAGCAGCAGGTCTATTTCTTCTACGGTCAAAACCCGGGGCAACTTCTTGGCCTGGCGCGGGGATTCCATGGCCGCCGTCGGATCGCTATCCAGCACGCCTTCCCTAACCAGAAATTGATAAAAAGCTCTAAGAGCGGCCAAATGCTGGCAGATGGTAGCCGGAGAGCGGCCCTGGCTCTGCAACTGCACCAGGTAAGCTACGATCAGGCCCCGGCTGGTGTCTTTAATGGATTTCACCTTGGCCTGGGCCAGGTAAGCGAAATACTGCTCCAGGTCACTATGATAGGACGCCAGGGTATTTTCCGCCAACCCCCGCTCCACGGCCAAATAATACAGAAAATCATCCAACAGCTCCCTCAAAGCCACCACCATTCCTTATGTAAGTTTAAAATTCTATTTCCACGTCTATTGCCAAATTCCTCCAAGGACAGCGGGCAATATTATAAAAAAGCGGGTCTATTTTACCCGCCCGGCGAACTGCCCCTGATAATACTGCCTTAATTTTACTACCAGCCCCTCCCACACTCCCCTCTCCTGCGCCGTGGGTTCGACCCACTCGCTTCTGGTCGGTGTCCCGGCAGACCTACCGGCACTCGAGCGACCGAAAGCAAATTGACCCATCACTATTACGGTCATGAGCAGCAGAGCAGCCAGAAGCCATACCAGCTTGCGGCGCCAGTTAGCAATCGTCACCACCAGCAAGGCTCTTCCTCCTCTCCCTAAAAATAATTCACCGCCACTTTCAACAGCGGAGGCACCAGATAAGCCTCGATCCACCCGCTTCCCACCACCACCAACAGCAAACCCGCCATGCCGACCGAGTACCTCACCAACTGCCCGAGAGAACCCCCCTTAAATCCCGTGCTGCCTTTCATGAGGCTCAGAGAAAAAGAAAGGGCCAGCGCCCCTCCCAGGAACAGAGCCGGTACACGCAAGAGATTGGCCGGCAAAATGGAAAACAGGGAGAGGGCTACCCCTTGGAGGGCTTTTTCCTGTACCAGAAAAGCTACCGTAAAACCCAGGATAAACCCTTTAACAAAAAGGAGCAAAATAATTAACGGCCCGCCCAAAACAGTTAACCCCAAAAACCAGAGGACGCCGATTTCTTTTAAGGCCTTCACTGCCGCCTGTACCGCTACGGCCCCAGGCTGGGGCCCGGCGGTAACGAGCTGGTGTAAAAGATTATCCAAGTAGGCCGCCAGTCTAACCTGCTGTCCTTCTCCTACCACCAGAACCATGAGCGCCCCGCTTAAGATTCCCCCCAGAAAGGCCGTACTCACTATCCCGTAAAGCAGAATGTTGTCTTTCAGATGACGGAGCAACGCCTGTTCCACGAACCCCGCCCCTTACCAGAGTATATCCGGGCTACCTCCCCCACTAAAATACATATGCTTGACCGGTCACTTTATACCTTACGGTCAACAAGCCGGCGATACTCTTGGCATCTACAATTTCTCCCGTGCGGATTTTTTCCACGGCCTCCTCGAGGGGTAGGCAGACAACTTCCAGAAATTCGTCCTCATCGGGCTGACTTTTTTGAGGGCGAAGTCCGGTAGCCAGGAAGAGGTACATAATTTCGTCGGAAAAACCGGGCGTAGAATAGAAAGTAAGCAAAAGTCGCAGCTCTCCGGCAGCCAACCCTATCTCCTCCATCAATTCTCGCCGGGCACAAGTTGCCGGATCTTCTCCTGCATCCAACTTGCCGGCCGGTATTTCCAAAGTGACCCGGCCAATGGGGTAGCGATACTGCCTAACTAAATAAACTCGTCCATCGGGCTCCAGCGCCACGATGGCCACTGCTCCTGTATGTTCCACCACCTCGCGGCTGGCCTCTCTGCCGTCGGGCAACAGCACTATGTCTCTGCGTAGGTTTAATATTTTGCCGGTGTAAATCCTCTCCGACTTTACACATACTTCTCTTAAGTTGTGCTTCGCTTCCACCACGCACCAGCCTCCCTAAAATTTTAAGAACACCCTGCCGGGTGCCCTTAATTCTTTTAATTTATTTTGGCTCCAATGCGGAGCTTATCGGCTACCATGGCGATAAACTCCGAATTGGTAGGTTTACCTCGTTCCATATTGATAGTATAACCGAAGAATTTATTGATGACTTCCACGTTGCCCCTATCCCAGGCCAGCTCAATGGCATGGCGAATGGCCCGCTCCACCCGGCTAGGAGTGGTCATATACTTCCGGGCAATCATAGGATAGAGTTCTTTAGTTACTGCGCCCAGAAGATTAATATCTTCGATCACCAGCAGAATGGCCTCGCGCAGATATTGATAGCCTTTAATGTGGGCCGGCACGCCCATTTGATGGATAATTTTGGTAACCTCGACATCCCAATTGCGGCTCCTGGAAGGAGAAGAGGAGGCCACTACCGGCTGGCCGTTGGCCAACTGGCGTACCCGATTTCCCAAGACTTCCAGATCGAAGGGTTTAAGTATATAATAATCCGCTCCCAATTCCAGCGTCCGGATGGTCATGGCTTCTTGGCCCAAAGTAGTTAAAACCACCACTTTGGGACGCGTTTCGCACTCTGCCAGACGCTCCAGTACCCCGATGCCGTCCAGGTGCGGCATGATAATATCCAGGACTACTACATCCGGCTCTCGCTCTCGAATCAACTGCAGGGTTTCGTGACCGTTATGAGCTACACCCGTAACCACCAGATCGGGTTGCTCGCTGAAGAATTCCTCCAATACCTCACAGAATTCTTTATTATCATCCGCTACTAATACCTTAATGGGCTGAACCATCTATCCATTCCGCCTCCCATACTTTCCTCATCATAATCATACAGTCTTCCGGCCAATAAATTTCGACGCCCGGTAGGGATAATCCTTCCAATCGCAGTAAATGGCAAAACTTTTGGTTCTAAAACAAACTACCAGGAAGTTCGACAACAAACCCCCTGGTAGTTTCCTGCGCACCGTTCTCCTCTCCTAACCCGCTCTCTTTTATCATCCATTCGGCCAGCACCCCGTACCCTCGCGCCGGATCGTTGACAAAGACGTGGGTTACGGCCCCCACCAGCTTGCCTTCCTGGATTATAGGGCTGCCGCTCATGCCCTGAATAATGCCTCCGGTTAATTTTAAGAGGCGCGGATCGCTTATGCGGATAACCAATCCCTTGCCGCTATTGTATTGTTGCGGCAGGACTTTTTCAATGAAAACCTCGAATCTCTCCACCCTTTCGCCCGAAAGTACGGTAAGCATCTCTGCCGGCCCCGGGTGCACTTGAGAACTTAAAGCGACCGGTATCGGCTCAGAATAAAATTGGGAAGAAGGCATATGAGATAATATCCCAAATATACCAAATGCCGTATTCTTTTGTATGACCCCGCTAAAACTTCCGTTATCCAACAAAAGCCCCACCTTTTCTCCCGGCTGACCTTTTCGCCCCTGATGGATGGCCTGCACGGGAGCGGCTACAATTCTTCCTCCGGTTATTTCGAGCCCATTATGACTGTAGTCCGGGGCCACCTTGTGGCCTAAGGCACCATAAAGGAGGTGAACCGGCTCGTAAAAGGTCAATGTCCCCACTCCCGCCGTGGTATCTCGCACATACAGTCCTACGCGGTAGCGCCCCGTTTCCGGGCAGTATTCCGGCTTGACCCGGACGGTAAACTTGCGCTCACCCCTCTGCACCAGCAGTTCCGCTTCCCGGCCTGCCTGGCCTGCCTGGTGGATTAGCTGGGCCAAACTCTGCTCGTCGCTAACCTCCTGGCCATCCACCGCCAGAATAACATCTCCCACCGTCAGCCCGGCAAGCCGGGCGGGATACTTTTTGGCCCCCTGAAGGCTCCCGATCCCCGCTTCCCCTACCACCAGCACTCCTTGCGTATGCAGTAAAATGCCGATGGATTGGCCGCCGGGCACCACGGCCACCGGCTGTATTACTTGAATATTAATATTTTTTAGTGGAATTAGGCCAAAGAGCTTCAGCTCCAGGCACAGGTCACCGGTTTCAGTTGCTCTAAATCCCCCGCTTACCCCGGCTATTTGGCTACTTCCATGGGAGTGGTGAATCACCCAGGCTATTTGCTTTTCTACTACCGAGGGAAGCCGCCACTCCAGTTGGACTCTTTCCCCCAACACCACCTCTTTTTCTTGCGGCAGGGCGAAAAAAGTACGCACCGGAGAAGAAAGGGTAAGGCAGGCTAACAGCAAAGCTAAAATTATCCCCTTAAATTGTCGGCCGCGCTGTTTCAATACCTCACCTCGCTTTTTGATCGGTGTTCCTAAAAATAAATTAACCCCGTTTGGCCGCTTTTATGCTGTAAAAAACGGCCTGAGAACGAGGTTGAGCTTCCCAGAGAGTGAAATCTCGCGTTTTTTTGCTTTAATTTTGTTTAATCGCCTTAGCCTGGTCCAGGAGCTCGGCCGCATGCTTCAGGGCGACTTCGGTGGCCTCGCCCCCGAGCAACCGCGCCAGTTCCGCCAATCTCTCCTCTCCGTGCAGCTCTTGCACATAGGTATAGGTTCTTCCTCCTGATATTACCTTTCCTACATTAAAATGATAATCGGCCAGGCTGGCCAATTGGGCCGAGTGCGTGACACACAACACTTGGTGACGCCGACCTATATGGGCCAAGCGCAAGGCCACTGCTCGGGCAGCTCGTCCGCCCACTCCCGCATCTATCTCATCGAAAATCAATGTGGGAACCTCATCCACTTCTGCCAAGATGCTTTTAAGGGCCAGCATAACCCTGGCCATTTCACCTCCGGAGGCGATCTGGGCCAGGGGATAACTTCCCTCCCCCGGATTGGGCTGAAACAAGAATTCCACTTCATCCATCCCCGTCGGGCCCGGCTCTTCCTGCCTGCGGCATACGATCTCGATACGGGCCGCCGGCATGGCCAGCTCTTGTAAAACAGGCTCTATCTCTTTTTCCAACTGTCGAGCAGCTTGACTGCGCAAGGCCCGTAATGTCTCGACCTTTTCCCGGTAAAGGTTTAACAATTCGTCCCTCTCTCTTTCCAGCCGCCCGGCTATCTCCGCGCTTTGCTCCAGCCTGGCCAGCGTGCAGGCGGCTTCTTCGCGAAACCGCAATATTTCTTCTAGGGTTTGGCCGTACTTCCGTCGGAGGCGCCGTAAGGTCTCCAGCCGCTCCTCTATCTCCTGGAGACGCCGGGGATTGAACTCCAGTTTTTCGGCGTAACCCCTCAGCCCTCGAGATACTTCTTCCACCGCCAGCCGCGCTTCCTCCAACTGGGCCAGCCAGGGCCCTGTCCCCGGGTCTAAGTTGGCCATAAACCTCAATTGGTCCTCAGCCTGAGCCAATAGATCGTACGCTGCCAGGTTTCTAGAGCCTTGCCCGCCAAATAAAAGAGAATAGGCGGTTTGTGCCGACCGCGCCAATTCTTCGGCATTATGGAGCAGGTCGAGCTCCTGGCGCAGCTTCTCTTCTTCGCCCGCCTGCAAAGCGGCCTTGTCTATTTCTTCTATCTGAAAGCGCAACAAATCCTTCTGCCTCTCCCGCTCTTCCGGGCTGCCCCAAAGGTCGGCCAGTTCCTTTTGCTTAGCCCGCCACTGACCGTAGAGGCCGGCCACTTCCCGGCGCAATGCCTGAAGCCCGGCAAAACTATCCAATAATTGTAGCTGATAACCGGGGCGCAACAGGGACTGGTAGGCATGCTGCCCGTGCAGGTCCACGAGTTGCTGGCCCAGCTTCTGATACATAGAAAGAGTCACGCTCCGGCCGTTGACGCGGCACAGGTTACGACCGCTACGGCTCAGTTCCCGGGTGAGAAGCAAGGTGCCGTCTTCCTCCGGGGAGAGGCCCATTTCTTTCAGAGTTTCCTCTACCCCCTTTAGTCCCTGACAATAAAAGAGACCCGTAACCTGCCCTCGTTCGCTTCCCTCCCGCACGTACTCTCCCGAAGCCCGCGCGCCCACCAATAATCCTATGGCATCCACAATAATAGATTTGCCGGCTCCGGTTTCTCCCGTTAACACGTTTAAGCCCGGCCCTAGGGTGAGCTCCAGTTTTTCAATCAAAGCAAAATTTTCTATCTGCAATACCTGTAACATACGCTCCCCCCTAAGACAGCAGCGCTAAAAAGCGTTGCAAAATATCCGGCACCGCTTCTTTAGGTTTAACAATAACTAATATAGTATCGTCACCCGCTACCGTGCCTATTATTTCCTGCCACTGAATTTGGTCGATACAGGAAGCCACGGCATGAGCGGCACCGGGCAGCGTACGGATGAGGATGAGGTTTTCGCTGAAGTCCACTTTGGTCACCGCATCGCGAAATAGCCGCTCCAAGCGCACATAAGGGTTCGCGCGCCGTTCTTCGGGCGGCGGAGCATAGCGATAGCTATTCTCCCCAAAAGGCACTTTTATTAAACCCAACTCCTTAATATCTCGGGATACTGTAGCCTGGGTTACTTTTAACCCTTTAGCTCGCAGTTCCTGAAGCAGTTGGAGCTGGGTTTCGATAGGCTTCTGGGAAATAATGGTTAAAATCAGTTGTTGCCGTTTATTTTTTTCCATCCCTCCTCGCCAGGGCCCTCAATTTCTATGTCTATGCCGGCTACCTCCTTCCCGCAGTTTTTCCCTCACCAGGCTGTAAAAGGACCTTTCCCCCAGGCGCACCAGGCGCGCAGGCGTACCGGCTCGAGAAGCCACGATTTCATCGTTATGGTTCAACTGCATCCCCTGCTGGCCGTCTACCGTCAGCATAACTTCGGCTCCCGCCGTGTAAACCTTTACCTGGATCTTCCGCTCGCCCGGTACCACTAAAGGGCGGGCATAAAGGGTGTGCGGGCAGATGGGCGTCAAAATCATCACTTCCAGCTCCGGAGAGACCAGAGGTCCGCCCGCAGACAAGGAATAAGCGGTGGACCCGGTAGGAGAGGATATGATCAAGCCGTCGGCCGTATAAGTATCCAGGTAATCGCCGCCTACATAAACCTCCAGCCTTAGCATCCGGGAGAAGGCCCCTTTAGTAATAACCACATCGTTTAAAGCCACAAAAGAAGCCCTCCTCTCTCCCCGCCGGAGGCAGGTGTGCAGCATCATACGCTCTTCCAGGCGGAAGTCTCCGGCCAGCAGCCGCTCTACCGAGGGGAAAAGCTCATTCAATTCAATCTCGGTCAAAAACCCCAGGTGCCCTAAATTAACTCCCAGAATAGGGGTGCCTCTGTCCGCCACCAGACGCGCAGCCCGCAAAAGAGTGCCGTCTCCGCCCAAGGAGAGCAGGCAATCCGCTTCGGCCAGCTCGCGGGGCCCTGCTCCTCTCTGGGGGCAGCCCAGCATGGCCGCCGTGCTTTCTAATATTAGCGGTTGCACACCGCGCTTCTCCAACCAGTCCATCAGTTCCAGGGTCACCGGCCGTACCTGAGGCTTATTATGGTTGGCTATTAAACCGATCTTGCGCAAAGATAGTCCCTCATTTCCCCGATCCGGCTACCAATCCCAGCCAAGTTATTAAGGCACCTGCTGCTCCGGCCAGTAGGTATTTCCAAACAGCCGGTAGCCTCTCTAATCTATTATACCAGTTGTTTCCCACCCGAAAAGAGATGCGGTGTATTTTGCGGGTATGCATATCCAGCAGGAGGAGCCCATGGGGCCGATATACCAAAAAATATTCCAACAACTGGCGCCTGGTAGTAGCCCTGGCCGGTTCCTCGCCTTGACGGCCGCTTTTGACTTCTACTATGTACATTTTTCCCCCTTTACGGACTACTAAATCGGCCTGAACAGCCCCTTTGTATTCTCGCCCGTCTACCAGCATCACTACGGGTACCCGGCGCTGAAGATCAATGATCTGATAACCTTGTTCTGTTAAAAAGTTAATGGCTTCTCTCTCGGCGCCGCGCGCCCGCTTTAGCCGGGCTGCCATGCGCCGGGCTTGATGCCTTCTTAAGTACCAGAGGGCTAAAAAAAACCCCGTTAGCAATCCCAGGAGATACAGGTCGGTCGCCCCCAAGGCTTCACTCCTTTCCACCCGGTAGGTCCGCATGAGCCTGCCTTACTACGGCTGCCACTGCCTCTTTTATTTCTTCCTCGGTCAGCCCCCCGCCGCTCAATCCCAGCCATAAAAAAAACTCCCGGTTTCCTTGGGGACCTAAAAGAGGAGAAGGCGTAAGCCCTAAGACGGAAAACCCCTGCTCTCGGGCAGCAGCACATACGGTGAGCAATACGTCCTCATGGACTCCCGGATCGCGTACCACTCCTTTTTTACCCACCCGCTCGGGCCCGGCTTCGAATTGGGGTTTAACCAGGGCTAGGACTTCTCCCGACGTTCGCAGGCAGCTTAAAACGGCCGCCCAGACTTTGTTTAAAGAAATAAAAGAAAGATCTAGCGTGGCCAGATCTACCCTTTCGCCCAAAATTTCCGGGGTCAAATAGCGGGCGTTAACCCGTTCGTGAACCACCACTCGAGGGTCCCGGCGCAACCGCCAATCCAGCTGGCCATATCCTACATCCACCGCATGTACCCTGAGGGCGCCGTGTCGCAGCAAACAGTCGGTAAAACCACCGGTAGAAGCTCCGGCATCCAGGGCTACCTTACCTGCCGGGTCTACCTTAAAAGAGCGCAAGGCACCTTCTAACTTTAAACCTCCCCGGCTCACATAGGGAGAGGTGGCGCTCAATACTTTGATCTCTGCTTCTGCATCTACCAGGCTTCCCGGCTTGCTGATTTCCCTACCGTTCACCCGCACTTGCCCCGCCATAACCGCTGCCCTGGCCTTCTCGCGGCTGGGAAACCATCCCCTCTCGACCAGCAGGACATCCAAACGTTTCCGACCGCTATCCATGGGACATCTCCCTCGCCTTCTGGGAGCCCGCAGCCTGCAAGACACCCTGGCTCTGCAAAAGCTTCTCCACTTCCACCGCGACTCGAGGTGCGGTGAGCCCCAAGTGCTCTCGCAAGACCTGGGGTTTGCCGTGGGTTACAAAGGCATCCTCCAGTCCCAAGCACTTGACTTTTACTTCCCTACAGTTGGCGGAACTTAAGGTTTCTAAAACGGCGCTGCCAAATCCTCCCGCTACTACGTGCTCCTCCAGTGTAACTACATGTCCCGTTCGCCTTGCCCAGGCGGTAATCAACTCTGC
The DNA here is from genome assembly GCA_049701195.1 of Neomoorellaceae bacterium. Classification (GTDB taxonomy): domain Bacteria; phylum Bacillota; class DSM-521; order Neomoorellales; family Neomoorellaceae; genus JBNATU01. The sequence continues at coordinate 12,666 of JBNATU010000030.1, read as the reverse complement.
ATCCAGCGGTTTAATAAACCGGGGATTGATTACCGCCACCTCTATACCCCGTCCCGCCAAGGTTTCCGCCGCCTCCAGAGCCGTATAGACCAAAGGCCCTAAGGCTACAATAACCGCCCGTGTCCCTTCTCTCACAACTTCGCCCTTCCCTACGGGTAAGGGTCTGGCCGCTCCCTCCAAAGGTACTCCTACCCCTTGGCCCCGAGGATAGCGCAGTACCGACGGCCCTTTAATATTCAAGGCGGTCACCAGCATATGGCGTAGCTCCTGCTCATCCTTAGGCGCCATAAGCACCATCCCGGGTATGCAGCGCAGCAGGGCGATGTCGAAAACTCCATGATGCGTTTCCCCATCCTCGCCTACCAATCCCGCCCGGTCCAAAACCAGAGTAACCGGCAGATGCATTAAGGCAATATCGTGTATTATCTGGTCTACCGCTCTCTGGATAAAAGTGGAATATATGGCTACTACCGGCTTCAATCCCATGGTCGCCAGGCCGCCGGCCAGGGTTACCGCATGCTGTTCGGCGATTCCTACGTCAAAGAAGCGCCGGGGAAAGCGCTGAGCAAAAGGAAGCAGGCCGGTACCTTCGGGCATAGCCGCGGTAATGGCCACTATGCGCTCGTCTTTTTCCCCTTGGCGCACCAATTCCGCACCGAAAACCGAAGTAAAGGTAGGCGGTCCTCCCGCAGTCAGGACCTCTCCGCTCCGGGGGTCGAATGAACTTACTCCGTGAAAAACTTCCGGTCTGGCCTCGGCCGGAGGATAACCTTTCCCTTTTTTGGTAAGTACGTGCACCAAAACAGGCCCGCGCATACGGCCGGCCTGCTGCAAGACTTCCCTCAATTGGGCGATATTGTGCCCGTCTATGGGCCCCAGATAGGTAAAGCCCAGCTCTTCAAAAAACATTCCGGGTATTACCAGATACTTAAAACTATCCTTTAAACGCTCCATCAGGTGCAAAAATTTAGGACCCACGCGCGGCAATCGCTTAAGCAGGACCTCTATCTCTTCCTTGCTGCGGGAATAGCGGGGGTCCGTACGCAGGCGTGAAAGATAAGCCGAAAGAGCGCCCACCGGACCGGCAATGGACATCTCATTATCGTTCAATACCACTATTAAATCGGTCTTCAGGTGGCCGGCATGATTCATCGCCTCCAGGGCCATGCCTCCGGTCAGGGCGCCGTCGCCTATAACTGCCACAACCTTGAAATTTTCTCCCTTAAGGTCCCGGGCCAGGGCCATACCTAAAGCGGCCGAAATAGAAGTGCTGCTGTGTCCGGTGTTGAAAACATCATGCGGGCTCTCGGTGCGCTTGGGGAAACCGCTCAGGCCCCCGAACTGTCGGAGAGTAGCAAAACGCTCCCTCCGGCCCGTCAGAAGCTTATGCACATAGCATTGGTGCCCTACATCCCAGATTATCTTATCCCGGGGAGAATCGAATACCAAATGAAGGGCCAGGGTAAGCTCTACCACTCCCAAGTTGGGAGCCAGATGGCCTCCGTTTTGGGAAACCACTTTAATTATTTCCGCCCGTATTTCCTGAGCCAAGCTCTCCAGTTGCTCTAGGGTCAGCCGCCTTAAATCGGCCGGTGAAGAGATATTCTCTAATATTTTCATTTCGCCCTACCCTTTCGCGGGCCATTATTGGCTAGAGGTTTATGCCGGATATTTTCCACGAAGGCCAAGAGGCGCCCTGCCCAGAATACTATGTCTTCGGCTTCTCGCAGGGCAAAACTTTTTCCCAGGGCCTTACCCCCTACCGTAAGAGCGGCAATCACGGCCGTTACCACCGTACCGAGGGCCACATTCTCTGCGCTTTTGCTTCCCGCCAGGCGGAACAAAATGCTGGCCCCTATAGCTCCGCTCAACGTGCCGCATACATCGCCCACCACGTCGTTGGCGAAGCTGGCCACACGATCGGCATTGCGCAACAGCCATATAGCTTCTTTAGCGCCGGGCACCTTCCTGGCCGCCCGAGCATGAAGAGGGGGTTCGGCAGCAGCCGCCACGGCTATTCCCAATATGTCAAAAGCAATGCCGGTAAGAATTATAACCAGCAGCAAAATAAAGGATACCGCCAACGAGCCCAGGTGGCCTATAAAGCTCTGGGTAGCATAGCCTAGCAAAAGCGCCAAAAAAAAAGTGCCCGTTCCTATGCTCAGGGCGTTGCGCCACGGGCGTCGCCCCTGATTGTTGGCCAAATATCCCTGCTTCCCTTCTCCGACTTAAGTTTTACTACCTGAAAGTGGGTGGCAACCTGCCGGGTAAAGGCTGTGGCTTAGGTCCAGTAGGATTTCCCGGCAACCTACCGCACGTCGCCGTAGCGGCGGTTTCCCTTTAAAGGTTGCCCTGCAGCGTCGCCGTTTGCAGGACTGGATTACCACTTAGCGCACACTTCAATCCCCGGCAGATCTTACCGTAAAGGTAAACAGCCTAGGAGTTTTCCTCGACAGCACTATCCGTTCCCTAGCCTCTTTTGCAGTTGAGGTTTCAACTGTACTGCCGGCACTCCGGGCAGCGGGGTCAGACAGCAACCTCCTCAAGGAGGCTGGTTTCCACCACAACCGCTCAAGGCAGGCTACGCTGCAGCCAGCACCCTTTGTACCAACTGCAGGTTTCTACCCCAAGCCATAGTATTCGTTCCTGCCACGGAACTTTCCCACGCACTTGGGTCTCCGCGGAAGGAGGGTCCACGCCTACATGCCATTGTAGATCGCCCCCCTTCCTTAACTCCCAGTACCAACCCCCGACTGGGCGTCAGCAGCCAGCACCAGGAACTTCATCGGTGTGCCCTTGACGGATTTTTAGGCCCGTCTTCAGGAACGGTAGTACCGACTAGGATACTGCGCCACCCACTTATAGGCCCGAAACTCTATTCTTTTGTAATGTGTATTATACGGTATCTTGCCGCCCTCCAGCAAGGCAGGAAACCGTCAAACTAGGTTATCCCATAGCTCCATAGGGCTTCTATCCCTGCAAATTCCTCATATCCACCATGTACCTTACGATTGCTTATCGTTATAGATTTTTACTAGTTCTTTCGCTCTACTATATATTTGGCCAAGGCCACCAAAGGCCAGGCCCCTTCTCCCAGCTCTTCGGCCGTCCGTGCAGCTCTGCCGGCCAGCTCATACGCTCGCCGTTCGGCCTCTTCTATACCGAAACAGGCCGGATAGGTAACCTTTTGCTTCTTCAAATCGCTGCCCACAGGTTTGCCCAGGTTATAGAATTCCCCCTTTATATTTAAAAGGTCATCGGTGATCTGAAAAGCCAAGCCGATGTCTTCTCCGTAGCGTGTCAATCTCTCCATCTGCTCCTGCGTGGCTCCCCCTAAAAGTCCTCCGATGCGCAGACAGGCCCGGATAAGACTGCCGGTCTTATGGCGGTGAATATATTCCACCGTTTCGGGATCGGGCGGTCCTTTTTCGGCCAGTATGTCCACCACCTGGCCCCCCACCAGACCCCGGCTACCGGCGGCGTCGGCCAGCTCTTGGATGGCCGCCACGGTGGCCTCCGGAGCGCTGCCCACCTCCACCTGCCGGGCCAGGAGGCCGAAAGCTTCGGTTAGTAAAGCGTCGCCTGCCAATATAGCCATAGCCTCTCCGTACACTTTATGGCAGGTCAGGCGCCCGCGGCGAAAATCGTCATCATCCATAGCCGGTAAATCGTCGTGAATCAAGGAATAGGTGTGCAAGAGCTCCACAGCGCAGGCCGCCAAAAGCAGGCGCTCATAGGGACAACCTACGGCCTCTCCCGCCGCCATCACTAAGATAGGTCGCAGTCTTTTACCGCCGGCGAACAGGCTATAGTGTATGGCTTCGTGAATAAGGGGTGGGTAACATTGGGGACCCGGCAAGTTAGCCTTCAAAGCCTCCTCTACCAACCGTCTGCGGTCCGCCAAATAAGCCTCGAGGCTCCTCATCCTTCCTTTACCCCCGGCAGCTCTATCTCCTGAAGGAACGGTTCTCCGTCTTCCGTAGCCGTCAATAGCTGGAGTTTATTTTCAAAGCGATTTAACTGTTCACGGCAAAAGCGAACCAGACGTATACCTTCCTGATAATAATCCAGGGCTTCTTCCAGCTTCAGTTCCCCGCCTTCCAGGGCCTCTACCACGGCCTCCAGCCTGGACAGGGCTTCCTCAAAGCTCAATTTGCTTTCTTCTGCCAACTCAGCTCCCCCTCCACCTCTTCCACCAGGCAGCGAAGAGCTCCTGCCTGTAAGATTACTTCCACCTCATCTCCCGTTCGGACTTCCCGACCGGATTTTATTATCGCTCCCCCGTCCGGCCGACGGCAGACGGCATATCCTCTTTTCAATATAGCCAGAGGGCTGGCTGCCTCTAACCGGGCGGTTAACACCTCCAATTCTCTTGTCTTTTCCAGCCAGCGGGCCTTCCAGGCCCCGGTCAGACGCTGCTCCAGGCCGTCTACATATTGTTGCCGCCAGTAGATTTCCTGCTGCGGACGGGCCAGCGACCGGCTGCGGGCCAGACGCTCCACCCTTTCTCGCCAAAGAGACAACCGGTGCCAGATGCTCCGGTACAGCCTGCTCCGCAAAACCCATATTTCTCGCTCCAATTCCGCCCGTACGGGCACGGCCATCTCCGCAGCCGCCGAGGGAGTAGGGGCTCTGCGGTCCGCCACCAGGTCGGCTATAGTATAATCCGTCTCGTGCCCTACCGCGGCGATAACCGGAATACGAGAAGCGTATATAGCCCGGGCCACTTCTTCCGTATTAAAAGCCGACAAATCCTCAGCCGAGCCCCCGCCCCGGCCCACTATGATTACATCCACTCGCCCCCACCGGTTCAGGTTTTCTAAAGCCAGGACTATCTCCTGCACCGCCGTATCCCCCTGAACAGCCGCGGGGGCCAAGACAATGCCCATACCGGGGTAACGCCGACGGACGACCGTAACTATGTCGCGCCAAGCCGCACCGTTTAGCGAGGTAACCACACCGATACGCCGAGGAAGTCTAGGCAGAGGGCGCTTCCGGCTTTTATCAAAAAGTCCCTCCCTCTCCAACCGCCTTTTTAATTCCTGTAACGCTATTTCTCCCAGGCCTACACCGGCGGGAAAAAGGTCTTGAACATAGAGCTGGTACAAACCGTCCCGTTCGTAGACCGAAACATAGCCGCGGGCGATAACCTGCCCGCCGTTTACCGGCTGGAAGTTAAGGCCGCGGCAGCGGCCCTGAAACATAACGCAGCGCAAGGCCGCCGCCTTATCCTTGAGGGTGAAATAGAGGTGACCGGAGGAATGCCACTTCAGATTCGATATTTCGCCTTTGACCCATACATTAGCTAAGAAGCCGTCGCGGTCTAGCAGCCCCTTTATATAGTAAGTCAGCTCGCCCACACTCAAAACTCGCTGCCGGGCTAGCACGTCCTTCGCGCAGCCTCCACCGTATTTTTCAGGAGCATGGCTATGGTCATGGGCCCTACGCCGCCGGGGACCGGGGTAATCCAGGAAGCTTTCTGGCTAGCGCTTTCAAAATGCACATCCCCTACCAGTTTTCCGTCCGGTAAGCGGTTGATGCCTACATCGATAACTACCGCACCCTCCTTAATCATATCGCCGGTTATGAGCTCCGGCTTACCCACCGCCGCCACCAGAATATCCGCCTGCCGGCATTCAGCAGCCAGATCCGGGGTGCGGGAATGGCAAATGGTAACCGTGGCGTGCCGGGCCAGAAGCATCATGGCCATGGGTTTACCTACTATATTGCTGCGGCCCACCACTACGGCCTTTTTCCCTTTAGGGTCCACTCCCACCCGGTCCAAAAGTACCATACACCCGTGGGGAGTGCAGGGATAAAAACACCGGTCGCCGATTACCAGATTGCCTACATTAGCAGGGCTAAATCCGTCCACATCTTTGTCCAGGGCTATGGTATCTATAACTTTCTTTTCATCAATATGATCCGGGAGCGGCAGCTGCACCAGAATGCCGTGGATCTTGGTATCCCGGTTCAGCTCTTCAATCAGTTTGAGAAGCTCCTCCTGGCTGGTGGTAGCCGCCAGCCGGTGTACTTCGGAGTAAATCCCCACTTCTTCGCAAGCGCGGTGCTTGTTCCGCACATAGACCTGGGAAGCCGGATCATCGCCGACCAAGATGACGGCCAGTCCCGGAGTGATACCCCGTCCCTTGAGTTCTTCCACTTCCTTTTTAACCTCTTCACGCACTTCAGCGGCGATCTTTTTCCCGTCGATAAGGTTAGCCATTTCTCTTATCTCCTTTCTCTCTGAGATAAGCATCTATGGCCCGTGCCGCCTTCTTGCCGGCACCCATGGCCAGAATAACCGTAGCCGCGCCGGTAACAATATCTCCCCCGGCGAATACGCCCCGGCGCGAAGTAGCCCCTGTATCTTCGTCAGCTGCAATAGTCCCTTTTCTGGTCAGCTCCAGTCCCGGCGTAGTCCTTAAAACTAAGGGGTTAGGTCCCTGCCCGATGGCTATCACCACCGTATCCACTTCTATATGATACTCCGAACCCGGAACGGCCACCGGCCGACGCCTTCCGCTGGCATCCGGCTCACCCAGTTCATAGCGGATGCAGGTCATACCGGTAACCCAACCGGCCTCATTGCCGTGGATCTCTACCGGACTGGTCAAGAAGTGAAATTCCACTCCCTCTTCTTCCGCATGTTCCACTTCTTCCTTCCGCGCCGGCATTTCCTCCGCCGAGCGGCGGTAGACGATCATAGATTTCTCGGCTCCCAGGCGCAAAGCCGTCCGGGCCGCATCCATGGCCACATTGCCCGCCCCTATTACCGCCACTCTTTTACCCACCTTAATGGGGGTCAGATATTCGGGGAAAAGATAGGCCTTCATCAAGTTGGTGCGGGTCAAAAATTCGTTGGCCGAATACACCCCGAGATAATTCTCCCCCGGTATACCCATAAAATGCGGCAGCCCGGCGCCCGTCCCTATGAAAACGGCATCATAACCGTTATCCAGCAGTTCGTCTACCGTCACCATTTTCCCTACCACGGCGTTGGTGCGGATCTCCACCCCCAGGCTCCGTATATAATCTATTTCGGCCTGCACTACTTTCTTGGGCAGACGAAATTCGGGGATACCGTACATCAATACCCCGCCGGGTACATGGAGGGCCTCAAAAACCGTGACCTGATGCCCCATGCGGGCCAGGTCCGCCGCTGCGGTCAGTCCTGCCGGACCCGAACCGATCACCGCCACCTTAAACCCGGTGGGAGACACGGGAGGCAAGGCCTCGCTGCCTCCTTGGCTCAACTGGTAATCGGCTACAAAGCGCTCCAGCCGTCCGATGCCCACCGGATCGCCTTTTTTAGCCAGGGTGCAGTATTTTTCACACTGGTTCTCCTGGGGGCAGACCCGACCGCAGATGGCCGGTAAATTGTTCTTTTCTTTAATCTTATTTATGGCGCCGGCAAAATCCCCTTCTTTAATAAGCCCGATGAAGGCCGGAATGTCCACTTCTACCGGGCATCCCTGGCGGCAAGGGGCTTTTTTGCACTGGAGGCAGCGCTGGGCCTCCTGTAGAGCCTGCTCCCGGGTATACCCCAAAGCCACTTCCTGGAAATTGCGGATCCTCTCCGCCGGGGGCTGGGAAGGCATAGGGGTTTTCTCCAGGCTTACTGGCATCGGCAACCACCTCTTCTCTCGTGCTGGTGAAAGCTCAAAGCCCTGGCCTCTTCTTCTTTATACTGGCTGAGACGGCGTAGCGCAAGCTCCCAGTCCACTTGATGTCCGTCAAACTCCGGGCCGTCTACGCAAGCAAATTTAGTCTCCCCGCCCACGCTTACCCGGCAGGCCCCGCACATCCCCGTACCATCTACCATGATAGGGTTCAAACTCACGATGGTGGTCACACCAAAGCGCCGCGTGACTTCGCATACCGCTTTCATCATCACCGCCGGTCCGATTCCCCACACGCGGTCTACCTGCTTCTCCTGAAGCACCTGGGCGAGCAGGTCCGTTACAAAGCCTTTATGCCCGTAAGAACCGTCATCCGTAGCCACCAGCAGCTCGTCCGACACGGCCCGCATCTCTTCCTCCAGGATGAGCAACTCCCGGCTGCGCGCACCTATGATGGAGAGCACTTCATTACCCGCTGCTTTAAGTGCCCGGGCGATGGGGTAAATGGGGGCTACTCCCACTCCCCCGCCTACACATACTACCCGGCCGTAATTTTCTATCTCCGTAGGCCGCCCCAGGGGGCCCACAAAGTCGGCCAAGAAGTCCCCCTCCTCCAGCCGCCCTAATTGCTGGGTAGTATAGCCCACCTCCTGAAATATAGTAGTGATAGTGCCCCGCTGGCGGTCATAATCCGCAATGGTCAAGGGGATGCGCTCGCCCGGCTCGTCAATGCGCAAAATAACAAACTGACCGGCCTGAGCCTTACGCGCCACCTCCGGAGCGTGTACCTCCAGCAGTTTAATGTTTTGAGCCAATAGCCGTTTCTTGACTATAGGGTACATTCTTTCTCTTCCCTCCTTCAAAAGATTAAATACAGAACTCTCCGGGGCCTCGCTTTTTATTATTCTGCCCCTAACGGCGTATTCCTGCCGGAAGCCGGGCTTTCTTCTGAGTTATCCCCGGTTTTTGCTGGGGTAGGCTTTCTTCCCTTGACCAAAAGGCCTACAAGGTTTAATATAGGTTAAGATTGGAGGTAGACGTCATGGCTAAAAACAAACATTATCTCTATCTCCTTAGCCTAGGCCATCTCATGACCGATGTCAATCAAGGTTTATTGCCTATTTTTTTACCTATTTACAAGGAATACTTGGGACTGTCCTATGCGGCGGCGAGCTTGATAGCCTTGATCTCCAATGTCAGTTCTTCGGTTATCCAGCCTTTATTCGGGTTTTGGTCTGATCGCAAAGCCAGCCGGTGGCTGATACCCTTGGGCTGTTTGCTGGCCACTCTGGGTATGGCTCTGGCCGGTTGGGCTCCTAATTATCTCGCCTTCGCGGCCGCCGTTTTTCTGAGCGGCTTGGGTGTGGCCAGCTACCATCCGGAAGCCTCTAAGGCCGCCCATCACTTAAGCAGCCAGCGTCAAGCCAGTTCCATGGCCATTTTTTCCGTGGGGGGCAACCTGGGTTTCGGTCTAGGCCCGTTAGTAGCCGGTTTGCTTTTGGCTCACGGCGGGCTTAAGTCTACACCTCTCTTGCTGCTGCCTGCCGGTTTGCTTTCTTTGCTACTTTGGCGCCTCCTGCCTGAGATTGACCGAACGGAAACCGGAGAGCTTACTCCACCAACAAAAGCTTCGCTCTCTAACCCTCGCACCGCAGCCGGGGGCGAAGATAATCTGAAGGCCCTTATGCTGTTGCTGGTAGTGGTAATAATACGTTCCTGGCTGCACACCGGTATCACTTACTATATACCTTTTTATTACATAAGCTATTTACAGGGAGACCAAGCCTTTACCAGCAATCTGCTCGCCACCTTTCTCCTGGCCGGCGCCGCCGGCACACTGGTCGGCGGGAGAATAGCCGACCGTTGGGGCTGCAAGAACATGATCCTGGCTTCTATGGCCGTTATGGTGCCCATAGTGTTCCTCTTTACCCACGCTCGCGGCTGGTGGCTTATCCTGCTGGTAGCCTTAGGAGGCTTTGCTCTCATATCCAGCTTTGCACCAACCGTAGTCCTGGCCCAGAACCTCATGCCGTCCCATATAGGCATGGCTTCCGGACTGATGATGGGCTTCGCCATAGGAACAGGTGGACTAGGGCTCTTCTTCCTGGGGTTAATTGCCGACGCCGTGGGTGTACCAACCACCATCTCCCTCATGTCCCTTATACCGGCGGCAGGTTTTACTTTAACCCTATTCTTACCCGGCACAACCCAAGAAAGAGCTAGCAGAGCCCTCTAATCCCAGGAGGGCTACTCCCACGGCATTGTCCGTGCTAAACTCAGGTAAGGCGAAGTGCAGCCTGGCTCCTACGGCCCGGTGTTCCAACCGGTAGCGCAACCGCTCCCTTAAAAATTGATTGGCCGCCACCCCACCCACAATCAAAATGTCTCGCCTGCCGGTCTCTTCAATTAAAGGTCGTAAGACCTTTTCTAAAGTGTTGGCTATACATCTCTCTACCGCTCGAGCTACGGCTGCCGGTGGCGCCCCACTCCGGATAAGCCTCTCGGCATGGGTCGCCGGTCCCGAAAAGCTGAAATTATAGCCGCGTACTGCCGAAGGCAGGGTAATTTCTTTCTCCTCCACTTCTTGTGCCCGAGCCAAACGTTCCAGATGAGGGCCGGCCGGAAAAGGCAGGCCCAGCATCACTCCTATACGGTCCACAAACTGGCCGGCATGCAGGTCGGTAGTTCCGCCTACCAGTTGCACCACAAAGCGCCCTTTCTCCGGGGTGGCCAGCAGCACTTCCGAAGTGCCGCCGGACAGGTGTACCGCAATAAAAGGGTCCTTTATAACCAAGCCGGCCGACCATAGGCCTGCTCGCAGATGGCCTTCTTGATGGGTAGTGGGCCAAAAAGGTACCTGCCACCCGGCAGCCAAAACGCGGCCCTGTCCTGCAGAAACCATAAAAACGGGCATGTAAGAACCCGCAGCCGGTCGCGGTTTAATAGACGCTGCCACGGTTTTAATTTCTTGAGGAGGAACAACCTTAAAGGCTTTCTCCAGAATTTCAGGGAGATTGTTTATATGTTGAAACACCGCCATAGACTGCTGCAAGCCGTATTCCCCCTCCGGTACCCGCAGCAACTGGCGGTGATCGAAAAGCAGGTTTTCTTTTTTATCTACTATAGCTACGGACGTGGTATAACAACTGGTATCAATCCCTAAAACCGCCACCTGGACTATCCTCCAGTTTTCTGAGGTATGCCCGTCCTTCTTGAGGCCTGCTCGGCTCTCTCCGCACAGATTTTTAATTCTAATCCCGAATAGAATTCCGTGGTATCTTGCCTGTCTCCAGGTCTCGCCTTATGCTGTCCAGGACACCGTTAATAAAGGGGCCTGCTTCTTCCTCACTGAAAACTTTGGCCAGTTCAATGGCTTCGTTAATAGCCACCGAGGGCGGTATTTCTTCCCCTAAATACAATAATTCGTATAAGCCCAGGCGTAAAATATTGCGATCCACCGCGGGCATGCGATTTATCTGCCAGCCTACAGAGTACTGTTCCAGCAGCCTGTCCAACTCCCGGCAATGCCGCAGGACGCCGACTACCAGTTCACGAGCAAAAGAAGCGTCCCCGGGCTGCAAGGCGGTCTCTTCCAGTACATGTTTAAAGGCTATCTCTTCCGGTGTCCGTCCTACGTCCGCAGCAAATAAGACTTGAAGGGCGGCCATCCGCGCTCTCCTTCTGCTCACTAAGACCTTGCTCTCCTCTCTACCAGCGCCTGCCGAACAGGCGGTACCATATATCTTCCAAACCCTGGCGGTCATCAATCCGGCGGCCGATAAAGTAGCCCACAGCTATGCAAAAAGATATGATAAGAGTACGGCCCAACCCCAGCACGGCCACCGCCAGGCCGAAGAGCAAACCCAACCCCACTCCGCTTATCTTACCGTGATGCTCCCGCCACACCTTTAGGAGACTATCCCAATCCATCAGCCTCACCCCGCTATTCCAGGCGCCTTACGCTCTCCTGCAGAATACCGTTTATTAAGATACGCACTTCCACGCTCTCTAAACCCGTAGTAGCCGTTATGTAGCTGCGCACCATCTCCTGGAGGTTCTGAGCCAGAGCCGGCAAATTTTGTTCTGGAGTCACGCTAATCTCCAAAAATACGGCCACCCCTTCGGGCAGGATTTTGATGCGGGGTTTTACCTCCCGGATGCCTTTAACCTGGCGCGAGGCCCGTATCACCAAATGCTCCAAGGCGGTCAAAGCGATGGTCGCTTCCCCCGCTTCTCCCCGATACACTACAGCCTGTTCCAACCTCTTGGAAGGCAAACGTATACTGGCCCAAAGGAAGCGCAGAGATAACAAGAAGAGCGCTGTAGCCACTGTAACGCCTGCCAGACGATAATCTATACGGGTGAGGGTATACTCATATAGATCCAGAGGTATAGTCCAACCGGCGCTAATGACTGCTAAAGCCAAGCTCAAAGCGGCCATTAATAATGAATAAAGGGCGAGAATCGCCCGTTCCCAAGCTTGCACCTCTTCAAGCCTCCCTAACGTACCCGGCCCGGCTCTTCTTCAGCCGCCTTCTCCTGGGGGAAAGCCACCCCCTGCACATGTACGTTGACTTCTACCACCTTTAACCCTGTCATGCTCTCGATAGATCTCTTAACCCTTTCCTGGATCTTCATGGCCACGTCCGGTATCCGAATACCGTATTCCACTATTACAAAAAGATCGACCGCTGCCTCTTTTTCCCCTACCTCCACCTTAACCCCTTTAGAAAGATTTTTCCGGCCCAGCATCTCGGCTATACCGCCGGCAATACCCCCGCTCATACCGGCCACGCCTTCCACTTCTGTAGCTGCCAGCCCGGCGATGATGGCCACTACTTCATCGGCTATTCTGATGGAACCTAATTCCGTCGCCACCTCGGGAGCTACCATGGGTCTTGTTTCCATAGAGTCGTAGCACCTCGCCTTTCTCCTATTTTCTCCATTATACCAAAGGCCGTTGTAGCGTACAACGGCCTTTGATCCTGACCAGTGCTGACGCACGAAAAATATATAAAGCCGAAGTATAGGGAGTAAAAGCAGG
>JBNATU010000029.1:0-37614 GCA_049701195.1 Neomoorellaceae bacterium | reverse complement strand
AGGGCCTCGCGTATGACTACGGCCCCCAGCTCGGATGCCGGCAGGTCTTTCAGTGCCCCCCCAAATCGGCCTATGGCCGTGCGTACGGCGCTTATTATGACTACTTCGCTCATCTGCTTTCCTACCCCCACTCGCGAACTGTCATATCGCAGTCAGTCATACATACTCCTTGGCCTGCTCCTCGCCTCGCAATACGCGTAAGCACCCCAACGCCAGGGCCTCCATTTCAAATCCCCCGGGATATACCTCCACAGGGGCGATAAAGGTGACCCTCTCCGTTATCCACCCGGTCAGAAGCCTAGAATGAGCCAGCCCACCCGTTAGAGCAATTCTATCTACTTTTCCGTGTACTACGGTGGCCAGCTCGCCAATAGCTTTGGCTATCTGGTAGGCCATGGCCTTATACACCAGCTCGGCGTAACGGTCGCCTGCTTTTATCCTTTCTTCTACCTCCAGGGCATTGCTGGTGCCCAGGTAGGCGATGAGCCCTCCTCGACCCCGCAGTTTCTTCCGCATAGTCTGGTGGTCGTATTGACCGCTGTAGCAGAGATCGATCAGTATACGGCAGGGTACGCGGCCGGCCCTCTCCGGCGAAAAAGGCCCCTCATCATCGGAAACCAGATCTATAATCTTCCCGCCTGCATGGACGGTGACGGTTATGCCTCCTCCTAAATGAGCTACAATGACGTTGACCTCCCGGTAGTCCTTGTTCAGCCGACCCGCTATCTTCCTGGCCACCGCCCGGCTGTTCAGCACGTGGCTTAAGCTGGGCCGTTCGATCTCCGGCATGCCCGATAGCCGGGCGATCTCCTCCATCTCATCGGTGGACACCGCATCGTAAATCATGGCCGGAATACCCAGGGGAGAGGCGAGATCATAAGCTATTAAGGCCGCCAGGTTGGAGGCGTGTTCGGGTATCTTATCCGACCGCAGTACTTCGAGCATTTTTTCGTTGATGATATAGGCGCCGCCGGATACCGGCGGAAGGGCCCCTCCCCGGGCCGCAACGGCCGAGAGGTCTTTCAAGTCTATGCGGTTTTCGCTCAAGGTTTGCTGTACGGCCGCCTTGCGGAATTCCAGTTGGTCCAATACTCGGGGAAATCTAGAAAGCTCTTCATGCGGGTGTTCGATCTCTTTCCGGAATACTTCTTCTTCATCCTCAAAAAGGGCGATCTTGGTGGAGGTCGACCCCGGATTTAAGACCAAAATCTTATATGCCTTGGGGGTCACGACTGCCACCCCCTTTCGCTTTTCACCAGTGCCGCCAGGGCCAACGCCAGGTATTTTTCTTCGTGAGAGGCCGAGCGGGATTGAATGACCAGCGGCACTTTGGCCCCTACCACCATGCCCGCCGTCCGCGCTCCGGCAGAATGCACCAGGGCTTTGGCCAGTAAGTTGCCGGAAACTATGTCCGGTACCAGCATGATGTCTACGTCCCCGGCTACTTCGCTCTTATAGCCTTTCTTTTGGGCGGCCTCCCTGCTTATGGCCAGGTCGTAGGATATAGGGCCTTCTACGAGGCATCCCCGGATGAGCCCTTGTTCGTTCCATTCTTTTAAGGTGGCCGCTTCTACGGTCTCCTTCATCTTGGGGTTAACCTCTTCTACCGCAGCCATAACGCCTACTTTGGGGCACTCCACCCCCAGAGCGTGAAACACCTCTACCGCGTTTTCGATCAGGGCCTTTTTCTGTTCCAGGGTAGGATAGGTTACTATACCTACATCGGTTATGCCCAGGAGTTTGGGATAGGTGGGTATCTCCATTAAGGCTACCAGGGAAATAAGCCGCCCTGTCCGGAGGTCGCTTTCTTTATCCAGCAGTACCCGCATCAAGGCGCCTGTATGAATCCTGCCCTTCATGATGCAGTCGGCCTTACCCTTTTTCACCAAGCGCGCGGCTTCCCGGGCGCCTTCCTCGGGGTCCTTTAGGTCTATTATCTCTACCTCGGTATCCTTCCGACCGAAGGACGCTAAAACCGCACCAATCTCCTGCCTGTCCCCCAGCAGTATCGGCGTGATCAAACCGTCTTCCCAGGCCGCTATAACGGCCTTCAGCGTATGACTGTCCTCGGCCCCCACTACCGCCACCGTACGTTTCTCGCTTTGCCCTTGAAGCGTATCCAGTATATCCTGAAAGGACTTTATGACCATCTCCAGCCCCTTCCTTAAAAGTCCAAAAGCGAGATATAATTGACATCCAAAAACCAGAATTGTTAATTATAATCCTTTTCCTAATCGATTGAATCCTATCTGGTATCGCTTATTACAGCGAAGCCGTGAGCCCGCCGTCGACTACAATGTATTGGCCGGTAATGAAGTTGGAGGCAGCCGAACTGAGAAAAACAATCACACCTTTAAGATCGTCCTCGCCTCCAAACCGCCTGAGCGGTATCTTGTCCAGCAAAACGTCCCAGTTTCGCTTCAGCGCCTTTTCGCTCATATGCGTGGGAAACCACCCCGGGCAGATGGCATTGACATAAATACCGTACCGCGCCCACTTCACCGCCAGGTCCCTGGTCATGGCGATAACCGCGCCCTTGCTCGTACTGTAAGCAATGGCGTCCACATATTCCGGCTTATCCCCGCGCAGCCCGCCGATAGAGGCTATATTGATGATCTTGCCTCCCCCTTGCTCCTTCATTATCCGGGCGGCCATCGCCGATAACTGGTAAAGCCCGGTTACATTGACCTCCATAATCTGCCGCCACTTATCCAGCGGGTAGTTCAGGGAATCCGCCCCCCAGCTCATACCCGCATTATTCACCAGAATATCCAGTCGTCCGAATTCCTCTACTGTGGCCTTAACCAGTCGCTCGCAATCCTCTGCCCTGCTAACATCGCATGCCACGGGTACAGAACGTACGCCGAGACTTTCCAGCTTAGCGCACATCTCCTTGCAGCGTTCCACATTTCTAGCCGCTACTACTACATTGGCCCCCGCTTCTGCCAAGGCTTCCGCCATCTGGGCGCCCAATCCCGTCGCACCGCCGGTGACTACCGCCGTCTTACCGGCCAAGGAAAACAAATCGCGCACGTGCATGCCTTTCCCCCCTTGTAGTAATTCACATTCCTAAAAGCCCAGTCCGTAAGTCGCGGATCACACGGATCACTGGATCACTATGGAAGGCTCTAGCTCGGGCCCAACCTCTTCGCAAGGCAGGTGCTCCTCCAGCAGGATGCGCCGGCGCAGGCCTTCCTCCCGGCTACACCGGATATGTGTAGCCGGGAGGCTCATTCTACCACCTTCTGCCTACTTCTTGGCGCTCTTAGCAAACCGGTCCAGTATAGACTTCGGGGTTACCGTCGGCCTTTCATAACGCGGAAGCTCCTGGGTAATCCCCGCCAAATACTTGGCAATGCTCTTCAGGCTCTCCGCGTCGTACCGGGACATCATGGCCACCGTCTCCATCTGCGGAGAGCCGCCGCCGTGCAGCCCCGCTATAATCTGCGCCGCCCCAAAATGCGAGCACAAATGCTCCTGGATCATCCGGAAGCAGCGATGCGTCTCCTCGGCAGTAAATTTGGGGTTTCTCATGATATATTTGTTGGCCAGCGCGCCCGTTTCCTCGGAGTAGAACTCACCCTCCAGAGGCAGAGTGGCGCTCAGCCCCCCCGCCAGATCCGCCAGCGTCTTGTACTCGTGATAAATGGACTGCCCGGCCAGACGCCTACCCGCATTGGTCAGGATTTCGTCCGGCACAAAGGACCCGCAGGGGAACTGGACGGCCCGGTACGCGGAGGCCTGCCCGGCTGCGAACACCAGCTCCGCGGTGGCGATAATGTCGCACAGCTTCTCCCGGACATGGTCTTCTCTTTCGATGCCGTTCATCTCCGCTACCAGCGCCGCCATGCTGGCCAGAACCTCGGAAACCGCGGCCTTACATCCGGTATAGGAGTGCCGGTGGAAGTGAGCGAACATCAGGGCCAGATAGCCGGCATACGGCACCACATTCGGGTTCTCCTTACCGTTCATGAAGACCCTTTCGTTAGGCACAAATACGTCATCAAAAACGGTCAGCGATTCTACGTCGCCTACCTCGCCGATAGGCGCCTTAAGGTGCCGGCGCTCTCCGTGATGACCGGGAAGGGCCAAAAGTTTGACACCCGGCCAATCGCCCGGTACCGCGAAAGCCACCGCATAATCGGCATCGTTGGGCGTCATAAAACGGGTAGGCACTACGATAATCTCGTCTGCATAGGGCGCTATGGAATTGCAACACTTGGCACCCCGTACCACTATCCCGTCGGGCCGCGTCTCTACTATACGCACGTACAGGTCGGGATCGTCCTGCTCATGAGGCCGCTTCAGCCGGTGCCCCTTTACATCCGTCTGCGCGCAACAAGCCACCAGATCGTTGGCCTGGCTGTACTCCAAATACTTGAGGAGTCTCTGGTGGTAATTGGTGCCGCAGGCCTGATCCATATCATAAGTGACCACATACAGAGCGTTCAGCGCATCCACACCCATGCACCGCTGAATGCAGCCTCCCACCCGGTGGCACAGGAGCCTGGTCATCAATTGCTTTTTAAGCAGATCGTCTATACTCCGGTGAATATGCGTAAAGCGATTGATCTTTTCCCCCGTCAAGTGAGAGGTAGCTACACACACGTCCTGATAGGCAGGATCATGGGCGCAATCAAAAGTCTGCCTGATGACATAAAGCCCCCCGTTGATCCAATCCCCCGTCCTATCCAGCTTTTGGCCGTTGATATACACATTAGGCCGCATCTTTCTGAGACGGTTCACATAAGCTTCAAATGTTCCGATACCCACGCTATAACCCCCTTGCTAATTTCCTAAGATCCGGTTATTACTACCGCAGCGTGTGCTGGCGGCACCCTTAATACTGGGGCCGCAGCCGCCGCGGCGACGACACTCCCTTAGCGGGCGATAATTGAATTCCGGCCTGTCCCTTTTTACTGGCGAAGGAAAGAATGGCTCCGATGACTATGCTCAATAACGCAGCGCAGATCATTCTATACTCACCCGGCAGGTAAAAGGTAAGCGTATGCGCCGGAATCCAAAAAACGGGTATGGTGGTCAAAACGACAAACGAGTATACATTGTACCAGTCAATCATATCGATAATTTCTTTCAAAGAAGGTTTCTTCCCCGAAGCGCATCTCACTTCGATAAACGTGTCGCTAAAGCGGTGGAAGATCATAAATACCGGTCCGAAGGTTATATTGGCTACCAGGCTGGTGTAAAAAGCCGCCACCAAGCGGTTGTCACCCCCGGGAAGCAGGCCCTTCTTGAGTACCGCCTGTACCCCTTGCGAGAATATCTCGAAGGTGAGCATGATCAATATGCCGATCATACCCCATACCAGCATCTTGGCCCCAAGTCCCGGCGGCCTAGACCACCGACCCGACACGATGCGCTGCCCCAGTAGTTCGCCCATCGTAGCCAGCATAAAAAACTTAGCAAAAGACATGAGATAGGGGTGACCCAAGGTGAGACGCACAAAGACTTTATTCGTTTGGGGTACCGCCATAAGAGCCAGAATGCCTATGAGAAGGCCACCCCACACTATATCTCCTCTACGCAAGCATGAGCACCTTCCTCAGTTCTTTTTCTCGTAGGTAAACCACCCCGCCCCGGCCTTACGGCCCACTCTTCCTGCCCTAACCAGAGATTTCAGGCTATGCGGTGGATTCCACTTAGCATCCTTCGTTTCGCTGTAGAAATACTCTCCTATTTTAACGGCCAGATCCAGCCCGCCGAAATCCATCAACTGGAAGGGGCCCATGGGATAATTCAAGCCCAAGGTGACTGCCGTGTCGATCTCCTCCGGAGTGGCCAAACCCTCCTCCAGCATGCGGATGGCCTCAAAGAACTGGGCGAACAGGATCCGGTTTACAATGAAGCCCGGCGTGTCTTTCCGACACACCACCGCCGTTTTATCCAGCGCCCGGGCCAGCTCCATCACCCGCCTGACGGTTTCCTCGTCGGTCTGGTACCCACACACTACCTCCACCAGCCGCATCACTTGCGGCGGATTGAAGAAGTGCATGCCGGCTACCTTTTCCGGCCGGGAAGTGGCCGAGGCTATTTCCGTAACCGATAGGGACGAGGTGTTGGTGGCCAGTATCACCTCCGGCCGACAGATCTCATCTAATTTCTTGAACACATTCTTCTTTAGCTCCAGGTCCTCGATAATAGCTTCCACCACAAAATCCGCAGAAGATAAGTCCTCAATTTTAGTGGTGGTAGTCAGCCTCCCCAGAACTGTCTCTTTTTCTTCTGCTGTCATCTTCCCCTTAGCGATGTCTTTGTCCATCAGGGCTGCGGCACGCTGCCTGGCGGCCTCCACGAAGCGCTCCTCCACATCGCAGAGGATCACCTCCAAACCCTTCATAGCCGCCAGATGGGCTATCCCACCACCCATAGTACCGGCGCCCAATATCCCTATCTTCTGTACCTTCACCAGCCACACCCCCTATTACCCTATTAATCCAAATTCTGCGCTCTACCCCGAAAATAGTCCTTAGCTATTTTCATCCTTCTGCCGGTGCTGCCTTAGCAGCATGGGGGTCTACCCCGAAAATAGCTCTCGGTTATTTTCCTCCTCCTGCTGATGCCGCGCCGGCGGCATGAGGGTCTACCCCGAAAACAACCCGGCGTATCCCCACTTTTCCGGTGCCGCACCGGCAGCATGAGCGTCTAAAACACGACGCCGCTGCGCGGGCCCCAGGCCACATGAGAAAGCCCTTATCATTCATGAACAAAATTCGGCTTCCTCTTCTCCACAAAAGCCCTCATGCCCTCCTTCTGGTCGCGCGTAGAAAAGGCGAGGGCAAACTGGGCCATTTCAAACCTCTTACCGCTTTCCAGATCTTTATCACGCCCGAAGTTTATGGCTTTTTTCGCCAGGCTGAGGGCTACCCTCGGCTTCTCCATAAGCCTCGCCGCCAGCCTTCTAGCCTCCTCCATAACCTCCTGGTCACCGACCACCCGGTCCACCAGGCCTATCTCCCAGGCCTTCCGGGCGTCAATTATGCTGCCGAGATAGATCATCTCTTTGGCGCGGGACACCCCCACCAACCGTACCAGCCTCTGAGTCCCTCCGGCTCCCGGTATGATCCCCAGGGAAATCTCCGGCAGACCCAAACGGCCGCTCTCCCCTGCCACGCGGAAATCGCAGCACAGGGCCAATTCGCATCCTCCGCCCAAAGCCGGCCCGTTTATCGCCGCTATCGTGGGACAAGGCAGCCCTTCTACCCGGTCAAACACCCGGTGGGCCTGGGAACAGTTATCCAGGGCTCCCCAGGGATCGGCCTCCACCAGTTCGCGTACGTCGGCGCCGGCGGCAAAGGCCTTCCCCTTCCCGGTTATAATCACCGCTCGCACCGTGCGGTCCCTTTCTAGCTCCCATAACACCTGCTCCAATTCGCCCAGCAATTCCGTATTCAGAGCATTGGAATACTCCGGGCGATTCAGGGTTATTAAGGCCAAGCCTTCCTCCCTGGTGACAATAAGGTTCTTGTATTCCACCATATCCCCCCTCTGCCTTGATGCCGGTAGAAAACCTCAGCCGTCGCTACCGGGCTAAAACCCGCACTCTGTCCGCCTCCTTGCCCTCCCGTGCGCGCACAGGAGGGCCCTTCATCAGCATCCTCCACGCCCTTTCCTGTTCCGCGGCCTGTGTACGGACCGACCAGTATAGTCTACCCGAGGTATACTAGATCTCCATGGCGTAGTTAAACCCTTCATGGATGGCCGCTTTCAGATTCCGCGGCTCTTTGCAGTCGCCTATGACATAGACATCGGGAGCTAAGTCCAGGAACTTATCTACCACTTCGGTTTGGGGTACGAACCCCAGGGATAGAACTACCGTGTCCGCAGGGATTACGTACCTGTTCCACTTCTTGTCAATCACCATAGGACCGTTGTCCGTAATCTCCTCCAACTTAACCTCGGTGATAAACTTTACATTGTTCTTCTGGAGCAACAACATCAAGCCCAGGCGATTGATTATGGGGCAATCCCCGGCGATCTCCTGCTCGCTTAACATGTCTATGATGGTAACATTCTTGCCTTTCAGGGCCAGTTCCAGAGCCGTCTCGCAGCCGGTAAGCCCGCCCCCGGCCACCACCACGTTCTGACCCACCGTAGCCCGGCCCAGATCCACGTCGCCGGCCCAAACCACATTCGGCTTGTTAATACCCGGCAGGGCCGGTATAAACGGCCTGGCCCCTACGGCTATAAACAGTACATCGGGTTTCTCGGCACCGACCAGTTCGGGAGTAGCTTCGGTATTCAGCCTGACCGTTACCCCCGAAGCCTTCATGGTTTGCTTGATCAACCAATTCAGATACCGGCGCATATCCTCCTTGAACGAAAGGGCCGCCGCCAAGTGCAAATTGCCGCCCAGTCTGTCGGCTTTCTCCAAAAGGACCACCTCGTGCCCTCTTTGGGCGGCCGTCAGCGCGGCCTGCATCCCGGCCGGTCCGCCGCCGACGATAACCACCTTCTTCTTTCTCATAGCCGGCCGGATTTCGGTGAACTCCGTTTCTCTTCCCACCATGGGGTTAACCGCGCAGATCACCGGATAGAAACGGGCGGTGTTGTGGGTACAGGTATTACAGCGCACACAGGGCCGGACTTCCTCCACCTCGCCGCGGCGCATCTTGTTTACATACCGGTTGTCCGCCAGGATGTTGCGCATCATGCCGATCATATCGGCTTGGCCTTCTTTAAGGATTTCCTCGGCCATCTCCATGGTAATGGAGCCCACCGCCGTAACCGGTACCTTAACCGCCTTCTTAATCTTCGCCGCCCAATGCACATTATGACCGTGTGGATAATAAGTGGGCTGTATAAAGTCGGGATTGGTCTCCGGCTCCGTTATAACCCCGGCGGAAACGTTCAACAGATCGATCTTGTCCTCTATCATCTTGATAAACTCGATTGTCTCTTCCAGGCGCATCCCGTCGGGTACCAGCTCGTCGGCGCTTATCCGGTACTCGATGATCATCTTTTCCCCGACTTTCTTCCGGATAGCCTCCAACACCTGGATGGCAAACCTGGCCCGATTTTCCAGGCTGCCGCCGTAAATATCCCTCCGCTTATTGGCCAAAGGTGAGAGGAACTGGGCCAGCAGGTGACCGTGCGCACCGTGAAGCATGACCATCTTGAAGCCCGCCTGATAGCAGTTATACACGGCGTGAGCGTACTGATCGATAACTCTATCGATATCCTCCTGGGTCATCTCCCGCACCGGGACCGCCCGCCGCCCTTCGATCCCCGCGAACATCAATTCCGCCCGGGAAGGAATGGGAGAAGGCCCCATAGGTTTCCTGCCTTCCAGCAGCCCGGGGGCGCAGAAGCGTCCGCCGTGGTTTATCTCTATCGAGGCTACGGCGCCGTGCCGTTCGATAGCCTCCACCAAGCGGTACAACCCCGGAAGAATGCGGTCATCGCCCAGATTAAGCTGCGCCTCATGCTCCTTACCCTGATAAAAGTCCACCACACTGTCGCCTATGGTCACTATGGCGGCCCCGCTGCGCGCCAGCTGTTGATGATAGGCGATCATGGCCTCGGTAACCATACCGTTCTCCGAGGCCAGGCATACTACCGCCGGGGAAACCTCAATGCGATTTTTAAACGTCACGTTCCGAATTCTGAAAGGCGTAAAAACATGCTTAAACCTCGTCATACTATTCGTACCTCCGCGGTTTATCGTGATGCTCCCGAAACATCCCCCATCTAAAACTCACGTCCCACGTAGCTAACCACACCCGCTTTCCGGGGAGCCGCCGTGGGTCTCTCCCCCCGGCGATAGCCCAGAGCTACTGAATAAAGGGGTCTATAGCCCTGAGGGATCCCCAGAATTTTCCTATAGTGCTCCTCCTTTTCGCCTTCAAAAACTAATAACCCGAAATTCACCCAGCACGCCCCCAAGCCAAGGGCCTCCGCGGCGAGAAGCATATTCTGCGTAGCCGCCGCGCAAGCCGCCGCCGCGAAGGGTTGACTCTCATCTCCCGACACCACAATTACCGTCGGGGCACCGTGAAAAGCGTGATATTCCGGATGATTCCCCAGAGCCCTTAAAAACTCCACCTCCCGCTTCCGGGCTACTTCCTTTGAAGCTTCGCTTAAAGCCCTAATGAGCTCCCGGTCCTGAAGCACACTGAAATGCCAGGGCTGAGACCCACCCGGGCTGGGCGCATAACACGCCGCCTCCAGCACGGCCTCCAGCTCCCGGTCTGTTATCTGTTCCTCCGTGTAGCTTCTCACGCTTCTGCGATTCTTGATGACCTGCAAGGTCTCGCTCATTTTCGTCCTTCGGCCCCCTATTCCCGCTCCAGGATAACCGAGACGCCTTGGCCGCCGCCGGCACAGAAGGATATCAACCCCGTCTGAAGCCCGCGGCGCTTCAATTCATACACCATTTTGGCGGTGAGTATAGCCCCCGTACCCGCCAACGGGTGACCCAGAGCTATAGCGCCGCCGTTTACGTTCAATTTTTCCATATCGATGTTCAGCTCGCGAATACAGGCGATGGCCTGGGAAGCGAAGGCCTCATTAAGCTCAATAAGATCAATATCCTTCATAGTCATACCCGTCAGCCGGAAGAGCTTCTGCGTGGCCGCGATCGGGCCGATGCCCATAATCCGCGGGTCCACTCCCGCAGCCGCATAACCCTTGACCTTGGCCATTATCTCCAACCCCAGCGCCTTGGCCTTCTCCTTTTCCATCACCACTACCGCCCCGGCCCCGTCGCTCATAGGCGAACTGTTACCGGCCGTCACAATCCCATCCTTCTTGAAAACCGGCGGCAGGGCAGAAAGGTCCTCCATAGAAGTATCCGGCCTGACACACTCGTCCCTGGTGACTACCACCTTTTTGCCCTTCTCCTGGGTGACCTCCACCGGCACTATCTGCTCGTCGAAATACCCTGCCTCCCAGGCTTTGGTGGCCTTCCGGTGGCTGAGCAGGGCGAATTCGTCGCATTCCCGCCGGGTTATGCCGAACTTCTCCGCCACATTTTCCGCGGACATACCCATGGTTACATTTAATTCCCCCGGCGCCGTGTGGATAACGGCCCACTGAGGCGGCGCTACCTGGTAGGCCTGCACCGGTTTCTCCATGACATAGCACCTGCGAGAATCGCTCTCCACCCCTCCGGCCACGATAATATCCGCATACCCCGCCTGGATCAGGATGGCAGCATAGGCAATGGCGTTCAAAGATGCGGCACACTGCCGGTCCAGGGTTATCCCGGGGACGCTCATGGGCAGGCCTGCGCTGAGCAGGACCATGCGAGCCATATTATTAATTTCATTGTTCATCAGGTTGGCGAATATAACCTCATCGATCTCCTCCGGATTAATGCCCGCCCGCCGTACCGCTTCCCGAACCACCAGGGCGCCCAGCTCATGAGCGGGTACCGGCGCCAGCACACCTCGGCACCTGCCCACCGGAGTCCTCACTGCCGAAACAATTACTGCCTCTCTCACCGCATTCACCTCTCTGCAAGATATCTTTTATTTCGCGCCTTTGAGCTTTAAAATGCGTCTGGCCTCATCCGGAGTGGCCACTTCTTTATTGGCCTCCTTCACCAGCCGTACCGCTCGTTCTACCAGTTCCACATTGCTGGCCAGCCGGCCCTTAGCGTAGTAAATGTTATCCTCGAGCCCTACGCGTATGTGGCCTCCCAGGGCAATGGTGGCATATAGTATGGGCAAATGATCCTTACCTATGCCAAAAGCTGACCAGGTGGCATCCGCCGGCAACAACTTCCGGAGATACACCAGGTTCTCTACCGTAGCCTTGGCTGCTCCCATTACCCCCAGGCAAAGTTGGAAATGAGGCGGCCGCTTTATCAAGCCCTTTTCCAGGTAATACTCCGCTACATGGATCATACCCATGTCGAATACCTCGATCTCCGGCTTGATGTCGTTCTCCAGCATCACTTGCGCAAGCCTCTCCAGAAATTGCGGCGAATTCATAAACACGCCGAAGGGCATCCAGTTAAAGCTTCCCGCATCGAAAGAGGCCATCTCCGGCTTTATCTCGATAAGGTGGGCCATGCGTTCCTCGTCGGAGGCCCGTTCATCCCCCGAGGTGGTCAGATTAATTACTACATCGCACTTCTTCCGGATAAGTTCCACCGTCTTCTTAAACCTCGCTGCATCCATAGTACCCCGCGCATTGTCATCCCTCATGTGCAAATGCACCACGGCCGCCCCTGCCTTCCAGCACTCGTAGGCATCCTCGGCGATCTCCTCAGGCGTGATGGGCACATGCGGATTGGCTTGCTTAGGAGTGATCGCGCCGGTAAGCGCGGCGGTAATGATTACTTTATCCTCCAGTCTGTCCATCACTCTGCCCCTCCCATATAGACCTAAACTCTATTTTGTGTTATATTTACCTCCCGGCATCCGCCGGAACAGCCGGGTTATCCTTCTACTTTAACCCTACTGAGATTACAGCTTCCGGTGCAGCTTCAAGAGCTCGATCAGCACATTATCCCGGAATTCGGCGATCTCTTCCATCGTCTTGCCCAGCTCCGGCGGCCGGTTCTCGATCTCCCGCAGCACGCCCTCATAGGCCACATCCGGCCAACCCTCCGGTTCCTTGTTCCAAGTGGCCAGATCCCGCAGACGCATTTCGGTAGACTCCTTCAGAGCGCTCATAAGGCCCTTTATCCCCTTTTCGCCGCCCCCCAAATGGAAAGCTAAATTGGGACCTAGCGCCGCATAGCGCAATCCCGGGCCGTAAACTACCGCCTTATCAATATCCTCCACCGAGCATACTCCGCGCATCACCAGGTCGATGGCTTCGCGATACAGGGCTAGCTGCAGACGGTTGGCGATAAACCCGACTACCTCTTTGTTTAGCACCACCGGCTCTTTACCCAGCCTGGTATAAAAATCGTAAGCAGTGCGCACCGCCTCGTCGCTCGTACGCTCGCCTTTGATGATTTCCACCAGCGGGATCAAATGCGGCGGATTGTAGGGATGACCACCTAAGAACCTCTCGGGATGCTGCAGCGGTTTGGCGATCTCCGTTATGAGCAGGCCCGAAGTGCTGCTGGCTATGACGGCCGCGGGATCGGCATACTTTTCCACCTCGGCCAGCACCGCCTGCTTGAGTTCATACTCCTCGGGCAGCGACTCCTGAATGAACTGCACATCCTGAACCGCCGTCTTTATATCCGTAGTGTACTCCACCATCTCCAAAGCTTGCTTCACAAAATCCCGGGTCAAGAGGTCTTTCTTAACCAGAAACTCCAGGTTTTTTTCAATGGACCTTCTAACTCTCTCCAACGACTCCGGCCTCCGGGTATAAACGGCCGTCGGGACTCCCTTCATTAAAAAGTTGGTTGCCCAACCCGCTCCGATCACTCCGGCGCCTAAACAGGCCGCCCTCTTAATCTCCTTCCCCTGCACTTCCTCATTTCCCTCCCATTTTCGGTATAATCCTGTCCCCGATAAACTCCCATACCTATAGGCTTTCATGTCCATAGCCGACGCTGTAACTTTCGACCGCGCCAAACTCCATCCAACCTTAACCGCCTTTACGTCAACCCTCACATTTGCACAACACTTTCGGAAGCGCCGGTATAATAAGCCGCTTTTTAGGCTCTCCTTCGCCGCAAAGGCCGGCCCCGCGGGGCCGGCCGTAGCTTAATACGGTATCCAGCACTCGATGAGCTCATCGATCGGGAAACGGGACAGAACCTCGTTTCCGTTTTCCGTTATCAGCACCATTTCCTCTAAACGTACTCCGTCCGGCTCTCCGCGCCTGCCGGCATAGGTCTCAATGGCCAGAACCATCCCCGGTTGCAGCTCGATCTCCGGCTGTCCGGAACGGACATAGCTGTAGGTGGCCAGAGGCTTGTCATGCAGCCCTAGGCCGACACCGTGGGCCAGACAGTACGGGTCCACCTGTCCCCAATCGTTGGGACCCCATCCCCATACCTCGGGTGTCTGGGGGAAGGCCGCCATGATATCGTAATTCGTCTTGCCCGGCTTAAGCATCTCCAGGCCCGCCCGGAGAAAGTCCAAGGCCTGAGCATAGATCTCTTTTTGCCTCGGCTTGGCTTTACCGCAGCAGAACGTGCGGTACACGCAGGTCTTATATCCCTGGTAGGAGGCTCCGTTGATGTCTACGTAGACTAAATCTCCCGGGCGTATAGGCTTGTCGGTGAAGCACCAGTTATAGGGATTAGTATTGTAGCCCGACATGCAAACGCAGTCCTCGTTATGGTCTATGCCCTCTTCATACAGCGCTTTGATGGCCACACCCACCAAGTCGCATTCCCGTATGCCGGGCCGTATGGCGTCCACCACCGCCGCCAGGGCTTTCTCCGTCATAGCCGCCGCTATCCTGAGCAATTCGATTTCGTCCACCGTCTTGATCATCCTTGCGTTCTCTAGGGTCTGCTTGGCATATACCGCCTTGACCCCTCGACGGGCAAAGGCCTCCGCGTACAGCATGGAAAGCGCCGTGCCCTCTATGCCGATGGGCTCCCCTTTGAGACCGTGCTCTTCCATTAACTGCAACACGGTATCCACATGTATCTGTACCGCCTTGTTGTCCGCGCTGTCCGCCGCTACATAAGCATTGGGCAGCGACGGACGGATGCGACCGCGCATCCAGGGCATCCTGCGTTCCACTTCGCTCGGGGTGCCGCCGCCGAAAAGAATGGGCTCTCCATTGGCGGGGCAGAAGACCATCTGAAACTCGGCCTGTCTCAACGGAGTAGTAACCCAATAAGAGGTGAGATAGCGGATGGTATCTGCGCTGAAGGACATGATGGCCGCTATGCCGTCTTTTTTCATCTGCTGCTGAGCTCTCTCCAGCCTCTCCCTGCGCAAGCGGTCATAATTAATCCTTTGCTCGTAATCTACCGCGTATTTGCCGTAAGCCATGAATTTCGCCCTCCTGCCTCTCTCTTTTGATAAAAGTTGTTCAAACCTGTAGCTTAAAAGCCGGGCATTAATGTCGCTCTTAAGTTTCAACCGGGAACGTCGACCGGATTTCGAACACTGGCCACCCCTAAAATCGGTCGGCGCCGTTCCGGCGGCATGAGCGTCTATCCTATCGCCGTAAGTCCGCCGTCAGGATATATTACCTGCCCCGTCACAAAGTCCGAGGCGGGCGACGCCAGATAAACCGCGGCTCCGATAACATCTTCCGGCAACCCGAGCCGGCTCAAGGGAATATTGCGAATGTATTTTTCTTTGCCCTCCGGATCTTGCTGGATAAACCGTGCTACCATCTTGGTCTCGGTAAGAGCGGGCCCGATGGCGTTAACCGTTACGTTATAAGGTGCCAGCTCCACCGCGAGCGCGCGCGTCATCATATCCAGCGCCCCCTTGCTGGCACAGTAGGCCGTATTGCCCCCGCCGGCGGCCCGGATGCCCCTCACCGACGAAATGTTGATTATCTTGCCGTATTTCTGTTGCGCCATAATCTTGCCAAACTCCTTACAACAGATCATTACTCCGCGCACATTAACCCGGAATAGAGCATCCCATTCTTCCATAGGAAATTCGAGGGCCGGATATTTCACGTTGTATCCCTGGGAATTTACCAGTATATGCACCGTGCCCATCTCGGCCACTACTCGCTTCACCAACTCCTGGACGCTGCTCTCCACGCTGCAATCTACTTGAAAAACCTTTACTTCTTTCCCGATCTCCGCCCGGATCTCTTCCGCCGCCTGTTTGAGCCCTTCCAGGTTTCTGCTGGCGATAGCCACATTCGCGCCGTAGAAGGCCAGACCTTTGGCCACGGCCAGTCCTATACCGCCGCCTCCGCCGATTACCACTGCGTTTTTACCCTTCAACGAAAAAATATCCTCCATCCGGTCTCTCACTCCTTTGCGCACTTTATGATTTATGCTTACTGCACCTCAGCGCCGCTACGCTTATCCACCGACCCCGGAAACCGCAATCCTTATTCGGGTTGCGCCACTATGACCAGCATGGCCGCCGGCCTATTGGTTTCATTGATCAGCTCTCTACCCTCTCCCGGGCCGATATAAATCGAATCCCATGCCTTCAGTACCGTCTTCCCCTCGGCGGATATAACCGTCATTTCCCCTTCCAAGACGAAATAAACCCGTTCTACCGGCGCGCTGTCATACTCCGCGCCTCCGCCCGGCAGGAAGTAGGATAGCCCCATCCAGAACTTCTGCGCTCCGCTTTCTTCTTTCCCGTGCAGCCTTAACGCGGTCATATTGAAGTGCTTGGGGGCCGTATACGGCTTTGCCTCTTTTAACTCTATTTTTTTCACTCCGTTTTCCTCCCCTCTGACGCTGAAGGCCGGCGCTCTAAGCTCCCGCCTTTCCCCCTCACTTTGATGGTAGAACAAATATCTTTAAATGTGAAATACAGTATTAAACCGGCACTTATGCGCAAACCGCATAATTCCCCGTACTACCGCTCTTCCTTTTCTCCCTTTCCCGGGTACTCATAAAACCCCTTTCCGCTTTTGCGGCCCCATTCCCCCCGGACAAATTTCTCTATTACCGTGGGGGACGGCTTATGGGCGGGATTGCCCGTTTCCCGGTAACGGTTCATGCGCGTCTGGTACACCAGGTCTATGCCGATAAGGTCCATTATCTTAAAGGGCCCCAGGGGTTGGCCTAAAGCATGCCTTACGGCGGTATCAATGTCCTCATAAGAGGCCACACCCATCTCGTAAAGATAAACCGCCTCGTCCACCATGGCGTCTATGACCCGGTTGACCACAAACCCGTCGATCTCCTTCTGGATCAAAATAGGTATCTTCTCCATACTTTTGCTTACTTCCATCACCAGGCGCACCGTCTTCTCCGAAACGTGAGGCCCCTTCACCACCTCCACCACCTTCACCACCAGCGGCGGATTGAAAAAATGCAAATTGCATACTTTATCCGGACGGCCGGTAGCGCCGGCAATCCTGGAGCTTCCAATGAAGGAACTGTTGGTCACCAACACGGCATGAGGCGGCGCAATCCTGTCCAACTCGGCAAACAACCGCCGCTTGAGCTCCAGGTCTTCGGAAATAGTTTCAATAACGAAGTCCGCCTCACCCGCCCCCTCCTCCAGCGAAGGAGTAAAGACCAGCCGGGAACGAACCTGCTGTGCCGTCTCTTCGCCCATCCGTCCCTTGTTCACCTGGGCCGACAGATACGCGGCTACCAGCTCCTCTGCTCTCACCAGCATGGCGGAATCTTTATCCACGCACTTAACCTCATAACCGGCCAGAGCAGCACAGAGCGCGATCTGGTGCCCCATGGTACCGGCACCTACTACACACACCTTCTTAATTTCGGGATACCTGTCCAACCCCCACCCTCTCCCCTCGAACTTTAATACAGCCTCTATTTAACTACCGAATTTAACTGCCGAACTCCGATCAGGTCTTTTATAGTGAGGTCCCTTGTCGACCAATCCTATAGCGGCTTTATCCATCTGGTAAATGCTAGCACCAACATACTCTCGCGTTATCGGTCAAGTAGTGGCTCTTCTCAGAATGCTTTAGCCTTCCTCTCCCCACCTTTTTTTCGCCTCTTCTATAAGCCTCACCCACCTTACCATGTTCCTGCCCAGCATACGGCATTCGTGCAGCGCCAACGAATCCTCCTCCACGCTTTTTTTCCACTTTATTTTGTCGCCCTCCAGCGCATGAAAAAGTGTCCCCATGGCGCCTCCGTTATAAAGGCGGCCCTCCTGCCGGCGGCTGTCTACCACCATCAGGCCCAAACTCGCCAGGAAGCGCTCCAGCAACATCTGCGCAAGCTCCTGTCCCCCGTTTCTTAAGCCCGCATGGGTTACCGCCGCGCCCACCTTGCCATGAAGCACATTGCGGCACATGTGTAGCCAGCGCGTCCTATCCATGAAATTTTTCATCAGCCCCGTCACATTGTATACGTAAACCGGAGACCCCAACACTATAGCGTCGGCCGCCTTCATCTTATCCACTATCCGTTCCATATCATCATCCTTAATGGAACATTCCACTACTTTCAGACAACGATCGCAGGCGCGGCAAGGTTTTATGCAGTAATCGCCGAGTTCCAGGAGCTCTGTCTCCGCTCCTAGCCTCCCGGCCTCTTCCAAAACCGTCTCCAGCAACCTGGCAGTATTGCGTCCCTGGCGATGGCTTCCGTTGATGGCTAATACCCTCATCTTCTCACCTGCCTACCCGAAAAACCTCTTGCAGTACCCATGCCGCAGCGCTCACGCCGGCATCTCCTGAGCAAACCCCGCGGGCCGCATGGCTACCGCGCCCCTTCAACCGCCGATCTGGACGTTCAGCCCATACCTCGCGAAGAAATCCTTCAACTCCTCCTGCCGGTCACGGGGCATCGGCCGGGCATTTACCTTATATTCCCTACCCAACTGTTCGTATTTCACCTTCCCGTACTCATGGTACGGCATAAGGTCCACTCTTTCCACGCATCTCAACTGCGCCAATAACTCCGCCGTAGCCCTCAAGTTCTCCTCGGCATCGTTATACCCGGGTATAAGAGGCAGTCTTACAATTATCGGCTTCCCCGCGGCATTGAGCATCCGGAGGTTCTCCAATATCCTTTCATTAGAGACGCCTGTAGCCTCCAGATGCTTGCGCGGGTCCAGGCCTTTAAGGTCAAACAGCAGAAGGTCTGCCTCCTCCAGGGCCTTAACCCCTTCAGCCGAGGTGGTGTAGCCGCAGGTATCCAGGGCCACGTGGATATAGTTCTCCTTGCACTTTCTAATCAGTTCCCGCGTAAACCGCGGCTGGAAAGTCGGCTCCCCTCCGCCTATCGTAACTCCGCCGCCCGACAGGCGGTAAAACTGTTCGTCCTTCTTTATGACCTCAAACAGCTCATCTACTGTATAATACTTACCGAAGCGGTCCAGCGCCCCGGTGGGGCACGCCTCCAAACACTGCATACAGCCCGTGCACAGCGCCCGGTTTATCCGTACCCTTCTCCCCTCCTGAAAGGGCTCCAAGCTCAAAGCCCCCTGCGGGCATACAGGTACACACTCGCCGCAGCCGTCGCATCTGGCTACCGTGAGCTTGACTTCAGGAGCCAACACCTGGCCTTCGGGATTACAGCACCATACGCACCTCAACGGACAGCCCTTCAAAAAAACCGTAGTCCTTATACCCGGTCCGTCCACGAAAGACCCATGAATGACATGGAACACCACGCCTTGAAGCTTCTCCACGTTACCCTATCCTTTCTACGCCGAAAATGCGCTCTTTGCCGTTTTCATCCTTCTGCTGGTGCCGCAATGACCTTTTAGTAAACTTCCTGGAACTCCATCCTCGCTATTATATCGTTTTGCAGTTCGGTGCTCAGTTCGACAAAGTAGGCGCTGTACGTGGCCACCCTCACCAGCAGGTCCCGGTACTTCTCCGGATGCTTTTGCGCCTCTCTTAAAGTATCGCTGCTGACGATGTTGAATTGGACAAAAAACCCTCCTGCCTCGAGATAGGTCCTGATCATCGAGGCGAACTTCCTCATCTTCACTTCATCTTTCAAGGTATCCGGGTTGAACTTCATGTTCAGGACGGAGCCGTTGGTCGCCCTCACGTGATCCAGTTTGGCCACCGACATTAAGGTGGCCGTGGGGCCGCTTACGTTCCGGCCACGATGGGGCGAAATACCGCCATCCGCCACCGGCTCTCCCGCCTTTCTCCCATCCGGCAGGGCTCCGACCATGTAGCCCATGGGAATATTCGCCGTTATGGTCGCCAGGGCCACATTGGATACCGCGCCCGCAAACCCTCTCGTTTTCCCTACTTCGTTGCTCAAAAGTATTACCACGTCATTCACGATCGCATCCACATAATCGTCGTTGTTGCCGAATTTCGGAGCGCTCTGCAGCAGGCGCCATACCTCCTCGTAGCCCTCGAAGTTCTTGTCCAGCGCGTCTATCAACTGCTCCATAGTAATCTTCTTTTCCTCAAATACCAGTTTCTTAATCGCCGCCAGGGAATCGCCTACATTGGGCACTCCTCCCAAGGATATGGCGGTGGAAATATACGGAGCCGTTCCGCCGTTTATTACATCTCGCCCTCTCTGTATGCAGACGTGGTAAAGCGCCGACTGAATAGGGCTGGGGAGGTATTCGGCAAAAAGCTGCTTGTCGATATTCCTGAACATAAGGCAAGCCGGTATGAGGGCCTCCACCTGCCGCTTGAACGCGTCCCAAACCTCTTCGTAAGACTTGAACGTTCTCGGGTCGCCGGTCCGGGGGCCTATCTGTTCACCCGTCATCCGGGACTTGCCGTCATTTAACGCCAGCTCGAGCATAAGCGGTATATTGGTGAGGCCCCCGGGCAGATCCAAAGAATAACCGGGAACCGTCGGGCTGTTGCAACCGGTTATGGCATAGTTACGCGCATACTCGATGGGCTTTCCGTCATGAAGCAACTGCTGGATAACCGTCTCGTCGCCCACAAATTTCAGCTTTCCGCGAAGGGCCTTGGCCACCTCGCAGGCTTTCATGACGAAGGCCTCCGGGGTCTTCTTGTGAATGCGTATAATAATATCTTCGGAGTTCAAGGCCACCTCCTTTTCCGCCTCCAGGAAGAGATAGGAAAGCTCGTTTACCGCATCTTTCCCCTCCTTGGTCAACCCGCCCAGCGTAAAGTTGGCGGTCAGGGTAAATCCCCCGAAAATCTTGGCCGCCTCCGTGGGGTAAGGAATGACCAGGCCGTTCACCTTGATATAGAACAGAGCCAGCAGCTCCAGCACGTCGTCCTTAGTGAGCCTGCCTTCCTCCAGATCTTTCCGGTAATACGGGTAGAGATACTGGTCCGCCCTCAAGAAGCCCAGACCCGGACCGGGAGATTCCATCATGATGGCCAGATACATGAACCACATAGACTGCAAGGCCTCGTGGAAGGTCCTCGCCGGGTTGGCCGGGACCCAACGGCATATTTCGGCTATCTTCTGCAACTCGGCCCTGCGCTCGGGGTCGGCCTCACGCTCGGCCAGGTCGGCGGCCAGATCGGCATATCTCCGGGCAAAATGCTTAGTAGCCTCCAGTTCCAGGTTCATGGCCGTCAAAAAATGATATTTCTCCAGATCCTCCAATACTGCCGGGTTGAGCTTGGCCAGCGCTTCTTCTATCTCCTTCTGGAGGCCGTTTATCCCTTTGGTCAGCACTCTTTCATAATCCACACTGTTATGCCCATAGTACTGGTTATTGGCGCAGAAAGCCCCTCCCAACTGCACAAAACCGTGCAGCTTACGCAAGTGTTCCGGTATGCGGGCGAGCCAACGCTCATACAGCGACTTGCCCTTCCAGTACGGAAGGCACTCTCGCAGTTTGGCTTTTTCCTCTTCCGACATGGGCGCGAACCTATCCCACTGCCGGGTAGAAAGCGTATCCATCTCTTCGAGATACCACTGCCATCTTAGCTCCGGCGTAAGTATACCGCCGCGTTTTTTGCTCGTCCCCCGGCCTACGATAAGCTCTCCCTCTTCTATGCCGATGGTCATCTCTCGCAATATCTTATCCAGCGCTTTGGCCCTTCTAATTACTTCCGGTTCGCCCTCCGTCTCTTTATAAGACTCGGTTAAAAGACAGGCCCTCTCCACACATATCTCCGGCGGCGCAAGCATGCTTTCCCGCAGCTTTCTTACCCTTTCTCTAGCCTTCGGCTTCACGGCCAACCCTCCTGTTTATCCCTTAACTTATCCCTTAACCTCGTACAACTTAGTAGGGCAAATAATCTTTACCCCCGGCCACACGTTCCTCTCGCTTAAGGCAAGCCGGTCCACCTGCACATTAAATTCCGACTTTAGTGTAGCGTAAAGGTATTTAAAAGTGAAATTCACTGATGCGCAGGTGTTTATGCACAAAATGCATTATGCCTTTAAAATATACCTCATAAAATATCCATGGCCGCACAAAAGCCTTCATAAACGGCCTCTTTTACGGTACGGGGCTTAACACAGTCTCCTACGGGAACAAACCAGGGGACCATGCCGCGCAAGACCTCCACCACCTCGGTCCTGGGCCTCATGCCGACGGCGTAGACCACGGTGTCGGCCTCGACAAATTTTTCCTTGCCTTGCCTATCTACTACTTTAACCCCTTGCTCGGTGATTTCCGTACACCTTACACCCACTTCGTAGGTAAGCATTTTTTTCATCCGAGGAATGAGAGCCCGCCGGTGGCTGTCATAAGCGTCCCGGGCCACATCCTCCAACATCTCCACAATATGCACCGTCTTACCCAGCTCTGCCAGATGCAAGCCGGTTTCGCAGCCTACCAGGCCGCCGCCGATTATAACAATCCTCTGTCCCAGTTTTTCCAAATCGGAATAAACCTGGAGAGCAGAGTAGGCCCTTTCGATACCGGGAATGGGGGGCACGATAGGTTCGGAGCCCACGGCGCAGATGACGGCATCCGGTTTCTTGAGCTTTAGGTAATCCGGTGTCACCTCGGTGTTCAGCTCTACGCAGACGCCCAGCCTGTTCAGCCGAGTTATCAAAGAATCTTTGTACTGTTTCAAGTCGTGCTTGTGGACGTCCACCTCCGTAAACCAAAGGAGCCCGCCCAGTCTGCTCTCCTTCTCCGCCAGAGTGACCTTGTGGCCGCGTTCCGCCGCGGTGATGGCCGCATACATACCGCCCACCCCTCCGCCGACCACCAATACGTTTTTGGAAGACATCGGTCTGGGCGCCCAACGCCACCGGAGTTCGCGTCCCGCCCAGGGGTTTACCGTACAGCTCCAGGGCTTGGCTATAGGGCGAGCCTCGCTGCTGGAGGAAAGGGGATTGAAACAACTGCAACGCAGGCAGGGAGATATCTCGTCCTCCCGCCCCATCATGGCTTTCTTTACCCAGTTGGGGTCGGCAAGCTGCTGCCGGCCCAGGGCCACAAAATCGCACTTGCCTTCGGCGATAACCCGCTCCGCCAGAGCGGGGTCATTGAAGCCGCCCACTACTACCACCGGCACCCGGACGGCGGCTTTAATAGCCGCAGCCAAATCCACGTTGCAGCCATGCGGATCTAAAGCGGAAGAAAAGGCCTTGGTCTCTACATGCAAATAATAGACACCGCGAGTAACATGAATGAGATCCACTTTGTCCTGGATCATCTTGCAGAATTCAATGGTTTCCTCCAGAGTCATTCCACCCTCGACGCCTTCCTCGGCGGAAACACGATATTCAATAAGGAAGTCGTCGCCCACCGCTTCCCGCACCTTGTCCAGCACCAGCAAGGCGAACCGGGCGCGATTCTCCAGGCTGCCGCCCCATCTGTCCTTCCTCTTGTTGGTCAAAGGCGAGGTGAACTGGGCCAGGAGCCAGCCATGCGCCCCGTGCAGCATAACCATATCAAAGCCGAAGGCCTTGGCGCGGCCGGCGGCTCTGGCGAAATTATCCGCCACCCGGTAGATCATTTCCTCGTCCATTTCCTGTACCTCCACCCCGTCCGGCCGGATGTAGCCCGTGGGGCCGATAGGCTTTTTGCCTCCCAGGCAATCGGGGTGATTGGCTGCACCCGCGTGGTTCAGTTGGATAGAAGCCACGGCGCCGTGGGCCTTAATAGCCTCTGTAAGTATGCAGAGGGACTCCATATGATGTACCGTCATGTCGGGCGAAACTATATCCAGTCCGATGCGATGACGGGCGGCATATTCAAAGTCCACAAAGGTTTCCGTGACCGTCACCTGGGCGAAGCCCCCGCGGGCGCGGTTCTCATAGGTATCTATACATTCCTGGGTGGGAACCCCTCCAACGGCCAGCCGGTTGACGGTGACGGGGGCGGCAAAAATGCGGTTTTTAAAAGTAATGTTTTTGATCTTATAGGGGCTGAAAATATGAGGATAAGGAGTCATAAACATCCCTTCCCTCCTAAATTTTAATTTTCAGTCTAACTTACCTTCCCGCCGAACAAGACTAGAATTAATGCCTTTATCCCTACCAAAATTTATCCCTGCTACATATATCCCTGCTAAAAGGAGGTCAAGCTAAAAGTAATTCACCGCTCTTAAAAAGCATTATTGCACTGCCTTTTTTGAGGATGATAATCTTTGAGGATCATAAATCGAGGGCGGCGAAATATCCGTCCCTTACTGCCGTGAGAATCTTTCCTACCCGCCGGCAGTCGCCCACCACCTTGAATTCGATTACTTCCTCCCCGAGGGCGTAAGCTTCATCAGATAACTCCCGCATACCCACGGCAATAACCACTGTATCAGCTTTAATCTCCACCGGGAGCCCTCCCGAGATGCAGCGTACGATATTCCCTGTTATCTCGGTGCAGGAAGTATTCACCAGAACATTCACTGTCTCTTCTAACCGTTCCAGTAGCGCCTCCCGATGGGTCAACGTGGCATCAGCCGCTAAATTATAAGTTGTTTCCACCAGAGTTACCTTTTTACCCCGGTGGGCGAGGTGAACCGCAGTCTCGCAACCTACGAGTCCGCCTCCTACAACCACAACTTTATCTCCTAGCTGCTCTTCGCGGCCAAAAATATCTTTGGCCAAAAACACATTGGGCTGCTCAACACCGGGAATAGAAGGCACAATGGGCACTGCGCCTATGGCTACAATCAGGGCGTCCGGCGCTACTTCCCTGCTCAGCTCCGAAGTGACCCTGGTATTAAGCCGCACCTCAATACCGGGATGATTTACAACCCACTTGACCAATCTGTCTTTATATATCTTTATATCCGCTTTAAAGTCCACATGGTTGCTAAAATTCAGCGTGCCACCGAGCTTGTCCGATTTCTCACAAAGGATGACCTCATGTCCTCGCTTGGCTGCCGTCAGGGCCGCCATGAGCCCCGCCGGCCCACCGCCGGCAATGAGCACTCTTTTCCTGGTGGGGGCCGGAACTATAACGTCGAAACCTTTCCCTTCGAATCCCACTGTGGGATTTATAGCGCAACGCATAAGCCTGTGCGGCTCGTTGAAAAGCCCATGCTGGCAAGAATAGCACCGTATGCACCGAAAGATTTCCTCATCTTTACCGTGAAGAGCCTTGTTCGGTAATTCATGGTCCGCGATAAGGGCGCGGCCCATGTAAACCAGGTCTGCCTTCCCACCGGCGATGATCTCCTCCAGGTGATGCGGATCGGCCAGTGCGCCCACCGTGGAAACCGCTATCTTTACGTGCTTGCGTATTTCCTCGGCCAGATAAACATTACATCCACGTTCCAAGAAGACATGAGGCGACATCCGGGCAGTGGCCCGTTTATGGTATATACCCCCACAAGACACGCTGATAAGATCTATTCTATCCTGGAGCAAGGTGCAGATCCGGGCAACCTCTTGAACATCTAGTCCCCCTTCCAGTACATCAGTCCCGGATATTCTGACGTCCAGGGGAAAATCCCGACCTACTTTTTGACGAATACGGTCCAGCACCATCAACGGGAACCTTACCCTGTTTTCCAGCGACCCGCCATATTGGTCCTTCCGGTGATTAAACAGAGGAGAAAGAAACTGGTGAAGTAACCACCCGTGGCCCATATGTATCTGAGCCATATCAAACCCGCATTCCTTCACCGTCCATACGGCTTCGGCAAAATCATCGGCTATCCGGTCCATCGTGGCCTCGTCTATTTCCACGACCATTTCGCCGTTAACCTCGGCAAACCCCAAATCGCGGCTGAATTTACTGGGGCCCACAGGGCACCTGCCTTTGTTAAACGAAGGCGAGGCCATAGCTCCGCCATGGTTGATCTCAATGGAAATAGCCGCGCCGTGTCTATGGGCCACCTCTGCCAACCGGAAAAGCCCCCTTCGGACGGCAGGATCACCCAGCATGATTATATCGTCATGGGTTCGGCCGTCATGGTTACCTACGAGGGTCTCCCCAACGGTAATAAGCCCTGCCCCTCCTTTAGCCACGGCTTCAATAAACGCGATCTGTTCCTCTGAAAACCCGCCACCCGGCGCCTGCTTGGTAAAAGACATAGGCGCAAGGCCGATCCGGTTGCGGAGAATAAGATTACCTATCTTTAACGGGCTGAAAAGATGGGGATACTTCTTCTGCCTAACTTTACAAACCTTTACCCCTTCGTACATCATATTTTTTCGCCCCCTCCCTCCGGTTTCCTTGATATTCTTAGCCGAGACCTTACCGCGCAGACCACTTTATCGGCTTATATGGCTTATATAACCTTTCCCTATTATCGCCGTCTACCATCTTTATCCCGCCTTCTGACACTTCCGGGCCCCGTGAATGAGCGCCCATCAGCACCTTTTGCTAACCTCTTGGCGCCTCGTCCTGGACTGGCTATTGGACGATGCCCGGTTGCCAGGCAGTAAACCCCTCGGCGCCCTCGGCCGGGCTGGCCTCGCTCGCCTTATAACCCGGAAACGGGGCGGTCCCGTAACGTCCGGGAGCCCGCCCCATTTCGCTCTTCCCTCTACTTCCCGGCCATCAGGCTCGGCAGCCAGGTAGACAACGTGGGGAAAAATATGGCCAACACCTGCATGACGAGGCCCGCTACAATAAAAGGATACGTCCCCCGGAACACCTCCATAAGCTCCACGTCCTTCGCCGTGTTATGCACCGCATATACCACCATGCCGAAAGGCGGGGTAAGAGTGCCGAGAAGGAGGGCGATGTTCACCACAATAGAATAGTGCAAAGGATCGATCCCCAATTTAACCGCTACCGGGTGCAAGATGGGAATGGTAAGCATCAAGATGGGAATGGCATCCAAAAACATGCCCATAAACAGGAGCACGGCCACACTGATGAACATAAACACCACAGGAGAGCCATGGCTGATATGGATTACCGCCGTGCCTATCACCCGCGGCAGCCCCGTAGCCACCAGGAACGAATTGAAAAGCATCGTCCCTACAAGAAGCATGCCCACCATCCCGGTAGTGAGCCCGGTCTCCACCAGACTCTTCTTAAAGCTATCCCAGCTTAGCTTTCTCCTGAAGAGCGATAGCAGGAGAACTACCGCCGCTCCCGCAGCTCCCGCCTCGGTAGGGGTAAACACGCCCGCAAAAATCCCCCCTATGATGGCCAACATAATCACTATTATGCTCCACATCCCTAACCCGGAGCGCAACCTCTGGCCCCATGTGGACCGCGGCCCCGGAGGCCCGACCTGAGGGTCCCTTGTGCACCAAAGGTGTACCACGGCCATATAAAGGCCGGTGAGCACCAAACCCGGA
Source organism: Neomoorellaceae bacterium (assembly GCA_049701195.1). Lineage (GTDB taxonomy): Bacteria > Bacillota > DSM-521 > Neomoorellales > Neomoorellaceae > JBNATU01. The sequence goes on along the minus strand of JBNATU010000029.1, from coordinate 10,517 downwards.
ACCACCCCGGCAATAAAGAGCTTGCCTATAGAAGTCTCGGTTACCGCCCCGTAAATAATAAAGGGCATGCTGGGGGGTATCAATGCCGCCAGGAGGCCGGCCGCGGCAATACCTCCCAGGGTCAACTTGTCCGCATATCCGTACCTTCTCATTTCCGGCAGGCACATAGAAGTAAAAGTCACGGCCGAAGCGATCGGGTTCCCGCAACACGCGCCGAAGATGGCGTTGCCCACCACCACGGCGTGGGCCAGCCCGCCGCGGATATGCCCGATCCACCTGCGCACCCCGTCGAAGAATTCACCGGCGATATCGCTATAAAACACAATATACCCCATCCACACGAAAAGAGGGACGACCGACCAAACGTAATTGCAGGCCGTACTGTAAGGCACGCTGCCCAGCGAACTCAGGGCCGCCTTGAGCCCCCGCACCATCCACAAGCCCACAAACCCCACACCTGTGAAAGCTATATATATGGGCATCCCCAAAAAAATGAGCAGAAAGCATATTGCCACTCCCAGAAGGCCTATGGCTACCAGACTCACCGGCCACCCTCCTTGATACTCTTAATATGCTCCCCCACGCGCCACAGAGCCGCCACTGCCAGCAGCAACCACCCGAGGGCTACCATGAAAACGAAAGGGTAGTGGGGTATGCTCAAGACCGTACTGACGTACCCGGACTTTTTAATAAATCCCGCCCGTAGCACCGACTGCCAGCAGGCTATAGCCGCCACAAGGCAGTAAAGAATATACATTATAAGCGCAAGGAACGCTTTCCCTTTGCCCGGCAAAAGATCCACCACTAAAGGTATGACCGTGTGAGCCTTCTGCAGTTCCGTATAGGGAGCGGCGAAAAAAATTATGGGGATCACCATAAACGTGCACATTTCCACCAACCCCGGTACCGGGCGAGCAAAGAAATAACGGCCTATAGCATGTATGACGGTTATAACCGTCATAACGGCCACAAACACGCCGCTGATATAATGCACACCTAAAAAAAACCCTTCCACTCCCCGAGCAAACCCTCCTCTTGCTCCCTGGGACTGCATCCCGTCGTTTTCCGCTGCAGGTCTTTCCTCGGCCACTTTTGCCCTGCCTCCTTTCCTACGGCTCACCAGCCTCTTGGGGGTTTAAGACTTTTGGCTAAGTTTCGCCCGGAGTTCCGTCCCCTATATGCCAGGCGTCCTAGCCAAAAGCCCCAAACCCAAAACCTTAATAACCTTCCATCCCCCAGCCGTGTAAAATCTGCGCCGCTTCCGGATTGGCCTGGTCCGGATAGCCTGCGAACTGCTTGGCCAACTGCTTGGCATCCTCCAGGATGGCCCTGGCTTTTTCTTCGCCGATCTTGGCCGCCGCGGCTTTCACCCACTCTTCATGCAACGGCAGAACGGCCGCCTTCCACTTTTCCCGCTCTTCTTGCGGTAGCTCATACACTCCCGGCAGGCCTTTAGAGGTATAGTAATCATTGAGCTGCTTTTTGTATTCTAAATCCCGTTTGTCAAAGTTGTAGCCCTGCAGCATGGAATACAGCCGGCAATTATCATCGGAGAACAACTGCTGCAGGTCGGGAGGCAAGCTGTTCCACGTATCCAGGTTCATAACGTGGATAAAAGTGTATAGGGAAATACCTACCTCAGTAGAATATTTGGTCAGTTCGTAGAGCTTGAAGGCATACTGGCCTTCCCACTCGCTAAGATTCCCTTCCACCACACCCTTAGCCATGGCATCATACTTCTCACCGGGCGCAATGGTCTCCGGTGTGCCGCCGAGCAGCTTTACGGCTCCTACACTGTACTTACCCGCCGTACATAACACCATACCCCGCAGGTCTTCCATAGTCCGCACGGGCTTCTTGGTAGTGTGGATGTGTTGAAGACCGTTGGCATGGAAGCCTATTACCTTTACCCCCTGGTGCTCCGCCTGCAGCTCGGGGTATTTCTTAAACAGTTCCCACGCCGTGAGGGCCGCCGCTCTAGAACCCGGATTGTCTAAGATAAACGGCAGGTCGGTCACCTCGGTTAAGGGCCATCTTCCGGGGCAGAGCCCTATCATCTGGCAGGCTATGTCCACCGTACCGTTCATAACCGCATCGTAGAGCTCCGTACCCTTGGCCGCTTGTTCCGCAGGCAGTAAGGTGATCTTAATCCTGCCCCCGCTTTCTTTCTCAATCCAGTTCTTCCAGGCTTCATTAAGCTTCATCATTTCCGACTCGGCCGGATGCATAGTAGCAAACTTCAGCTCATATACTTTCCCCTCGCTCTGCTTGGCCGGCTCCTGCCCCCCCTCTTTAGTGCCGCCACCGCCGCACCCGGCCAGCAGGGCAAGCAGTAGAAAAATAAAAGCCGCCGCGAATCCTCTTGCGTACGCCCTTTTCTTCACTTCTTCCTAGCCTCCTCCTCAAGTCTTCCTCCTTAAGTCTTCAGACCATGGGTTTCAAGTTCTTGCCATTACGACCACAAGCTGCACACTGCCCTACTACTCACCATTGCTCTTCGCCCCTCTCATTTCCACCCCCTTGGTAATCTCTTTGCCATTTCTTTCTCAAATCTTCTCCTAAATTGTGGAAATTGCGCCATTACAGTTTTGTTTTCTAAGTTTATTACGTAAATAATTTATTCTGCCTATGAAGCTACAGATCCTTTGAACCTGCTTAAAAAGTAAACGAACGCTCTACAAAAGTGAAATGCGATATCGAGCGCATTCTTATGCACAAACAGTATAATCGGTTTCCCTCCGGTCCGCAGCGCGGAATATGGACTTCTGCAATGCGCGCCGGTATACTAGGCATATACTTCCCCGATCTCCGTCTGCGGCTTGCCGGCCGCCTCCAGGGAGAATAAAAGACCCTCTATTTATAGAAGGCCTGATTCATGTAAGTTCCTATTCATGTAAGTTCTTGTAAATATTTCATATTTCAATAAATGATTTCGGGAGGCGCTTAACCTGATATGCGTAAATCGTGGGCCGTAATGTGGGCCGTATACCTGTCCAGCGTGATAGTGGTGATAAATCAATTCAAAGTTCCGCCGGTCATGAAAGCCTTGATGCAGGATCTGCAGGTAGACCTGGGTACTGCAGGGTGGCTAATGTCCCTTTTCGCCCTGGCCGGGATCCTACTGGCCCTTCCGGCGGCCTTCTTGTTGAATAAGTTCGGCCCCAAACACAGCGGGCTTATAGGTCTGGCATGTAACACGCTGGGCTGCGTCCTCGGCGCCCTCGCTCCCAGTGTTACCGTACTTCTTGCAGGACGCATAATCGAGGGTGTGGGTTTGGCACTGATAGCCGTCGTAGCCCCGGCTGCGGTGGCCATGTGGTTTGAACCCGAGGAGGTGGGGCTACCCATGGGCATCTGGTCCACCTGGGTCCCGGTAGGAAGCTCTATAGCCTATAATATAGCTACCCCTTTACAGGCAGCCTACGGCTGGCGCGGTATCTGGTGGGTGGGGGCTTTTCTGGGGGTCCTGGCCTTCATAGTTCACGCCCTGGTAGTTACCTGCCCGAAGCCCAAGGAACCCGACGGCCCAAGAAGTCCAACTACCTCCACCTTACTATGTACTCGGGCATTCCAAAACTCCGGGATATGGCTTTTAGCCTTCACTTTCTTTGCTTTCATGTTTAGTGCTGTAGGTTATACTACCTGGGCTCCTATATACTACCACGAGGCTTTCGGAATAAACTCCGCTACGGCCAACTTTTATACCAGCCTTTTGTATATAGCCAATGTTATCGGAGCCCTTATCTGCGGGTGGGTTCTCGTCCGGGTGCCAAACCGGAGACTCGTCCTGATAACTGCGGTCATAGCCTCGACTGTACTTTATCCCTGGGGCTTCATCCTGAAATCGGCCTCTCTGATCGTTCCCTACATGCTGGCCCGAGGGTTTATTTCCGTATTTATCGCCACCACCATATTCACTCTGGCGTCGGAAACCATACCTTTACCCGAGGCCAGCGGGTCCATTATGGGTATTCTTATTATGGGGCAAAACCTCGGAATGCTGGTCGGCCCTCCGGTGATAGGACAAGCGGTAAAATACGGCGGCAAGTGGGCGGCAGGCAATTATCCCGTACTACTGGGTATGCTTCTGGCCACCCTGGCTACTTTACTTTTTGCCCATCTGGAGAAAAATGCTCGGCTTAAAGCTAGCTCTCCGGCCTAAGCAGGATTGGGATAAATCTCGAGGATAGCTCAGAAGCCCCATAGCCTTGCCTTGTCCTGCAACTATACGCTATAATTTAAATTAAAGTACCATTAGAAAGTTCACGGAGGGAGACGGGCTTGGGGTAGATACGGAGATCTTCCAGGGAGGGGGTAACGCTTTCTATGGATCTACAGCGTTTGCGCGAATTCATCGCGGTAGCTGAATATTTAAATTTCAGCCAGGCCGCTACTCATTTATTCATCACGCAACCGGTGCTGAGCCGGCACATTGCCGATTTGGAACGCATGTTAGGCGTACAGCTCTTTGTTAGAAACAAGCAGAAGGTCCAGCTCACGGCTATAGGGCAGCTATTTCTCCAGGAAGCCAGAGCTATTATTTCTAAATATGAAGAGGCCTGCCAGAAGCTACGGCTGGCCTCCTGCGGTATGGTAGGGCATTTAAAAATAGGCTTTTTAGAGAGAGCCGTAAGAAACTTTCTCACCGACTTTATTTTATCCTTCAGCAAAACTCATCCCCATATAAGTCTGGAGTTTTGCTGCTATAAAGAGCTGCATGAACTCACCGAAGCGGTCAAAAAGGACGAACTGGATATAGGCTTCACCCTTTCTCTCAGCCTCCACTACACCAAGGAATTAAACCAAGAAATTATATATAGCGATAACCTTTGCGTCATAGTTCGTTGCGATCATCCTCTAACCGCCAAAGGCAGCATCACTCTCTCCGAACTGGCAGAAGAACCCTTCATCATGCTCAACCGGAATCAAAATCTTGCGGTCTTCAACCACACCATCAAACTGTGCGAAGCCAAAGGTTTCTCCCCCAACATTGTCAAAGAGGCCCCCAATATCGATACGGCCTTGCTCATGGCCGAACTGGGAACAGGAATTTTGATCGCCCCCCGGCACCATATAGTCCATGCCAGCCCCAATGTGTGCTTTATAGACTTAGAGGACGAAGAATGTAAAATAGACATCGTGGCCGTTTGGAAGCAGAGCAATATCAACCCTTCCGTTTTGCCCTTCATAAAGGAGTTGGACAACGCTCGCGAGCGCCTGGAGACCAAGTTGACAGCCTGCAACGCCTGAATGCCGGACAGCCACCGTTTTGTCTTCCGAAGTATTCGTCTTCCGGTCCTCCTGCCCGGAACAACGCCGCCTACCATTTTCCGGCTTTGGTACACCTTCTAAAGCCCGGCGCTTTTTCGGTTTTAAGGTTCATTTTATTTGTTAACGGTTCCTGTGCGCAACAATACCGTCGCTACCAGGGCCACAATGATGCCTATTACCATAGGGTACGTTCCGCCCGCCCAACCTTCGCCGGCTACTGCTCGACCAATGAGGGGGGGACCCAGCAGCGTACCGGCGTTCTGCCCCATAATAAGTGTAGCCAAAGCCACCCCGGCCAATCGGGGATCCGGAACCGTCTCCGGAGCTAAAGTAAAAGTGCTGGTAGGAATAAATCCGGCCACCAAACCCAGGATAATAAAGTACATGACCATGTACGAAATGCTTCCGCCCACTCTGAAGGCCCAAAGCAGCAAAACGGCGCCTATAACGAGAGCGCCCGCCAGTACACCCTTACGATTTTTAGTACGGTCTAGCACCCAACCGGCTATTATACCACCAGGTATATAAATCAGGGTCATCAAACTGGCGTAAAAGCTGGCTGCTGCCGGCTCCATATTATGCACCTGATTTAAAAACAAAGGAGCCCAAGTGGCATAGCCGATAAAACTAAAGCTGAACCCGGCAAAGGAAAGGGCCAGCAACCAAGTATTGGCATTTTTTAATCCTGAACCTAAAGGTGGGCTAACGTTATCCTGTGCCCCACCTTTTTTCTCTACCCTATTCGGCAGAGTTACTACAGCACTATATACTATGAAAGCGATTAGAGCAAAGGCGGTTCCGAACCACCAGATGCTCGTCCAACCCCAAAGCTTCTCCATGGGATTGGCCAGGTTGTACATAAGGGAAGTCCCCACAGGTACCCAGGTAGACCAGATACCCATGGGCAATCCTCGTTCTTGGGGTTCAAACCACATGCTGATTACTGCCGGAGCTACCACCGCAATCAAAGCCAGGCCTATACCTTCGATAGTTCTCCCTGCCAGCATAGCTCCCGGTCCTTGGGCCAAGGCCCCCATAATCGAGCCCAAGATGGTACAGCCGAGCCCTATTAGTCCGCTTACCTTGGGTCCTAGCCGCGCCAGAAGCAACGCCGCGGGAAGCGCCAAGATAACCCCGGCGACCGAAAATACCGACATTAACCATCCAGCCGTGGTCATATCTACGTGAAGATTCTCCATGAGAACCTGCATTACCGGCGGCACCTTAAATTGGTTTATGGCTACGGCCACGCCTGCAAGGTAAGCCGTCCACATAACCGCCCAGGATTTTCTTTTCACGCCACGCCCTCCTTATCTCATAGCCTATTACTTAGCCTATTCCATTCCTGTAGAAGAGAAGGCCTGCCTAGACTTGCTGTTACCCTCAACCTGAGCGTCAGTCAACCCTTACCAAAGGTAAAATACCTAAACTTCCGAGGAACGCCTCAAAACCCTCACCAGCACCCGGGCCCAAATCCTTAACTTCTCCCGCAAAGCCGGTAAAAAGCTTCAGCCGCATTCCCCACTCCGACCGCCCTGGTCCCGTCGACCCGCTACAAGCTAGACAGGCCTAGAAAATACCTCCATATCTTACTTAAGGCACAAACAGCACCATTTTCTTCCCCTTGGCCACCATCTTAGCCGCCAGCTCCTCTACCGGACCGTACTCCATCGCCTTGCCTAAACAGTGATGCACACAGGCCGGCTTCTCCCCTCTGGCTACCCTCTCCCCGCACAGGTTGCAAAGCTCCGTCGGTATAGGGACATAATCTAATTCCCACCGGTCGGGAGCCACCTGCAGGGGGCCTACCTCCGCCAGCTTAATCCCCCACTTCCCTACAGGAAGATTAAGCTCCTTCTTGCAGGCTACCTCGCAGCTATGGCAACCGGTGCAATATTCGTAATCGATCAATAATCCGTTGCGCGACATTTCCTTCCCCTCCCATCGCTATTTCTTGAAGGCGGGACCCGGGCTTCTTGCCCCCTCCCCAATAGCCCTTTAATACGGTTCGTGGAGCGGGCACTCGCCCTCATGGAAGATCATGAAAGGCTACCTCCCAGATCCCGCCCCGGTCCTTTTAGAGAAATCTATAACTATCAACCGTTGCCTCGTTAGCCTAATCCTCCGCTTTATATACCTTACAAATCATGCACTTGAACGGGGCGCCAAAGCCCAGCTTACCGATGCATTTATGGGGTACCAACTGGTTGATGTTGGATTCCCATACGCCGAAGAGGCTGGGCTCTTCTGCGGCCTTCTCCGGGAACCACCAGCCGTGTTGAGCATGGACCACCTTCGGGTGGATGCCCACCGTCAGCTTGGCCTTCTGCTTGCACTTGCCGTACATATTCTCGATGTACACCCAGTCGCCGTCCTTGATGCCCAGCTGGGCTGCGGTCTCCGGATGGATCTCCACTATCGGGTCGGAATGTATTTCGCGTATGGTCCGGATCTGCCGGTGCTCCGAATGGAACATACCCCACATCCTGGCTCCCGTAGTCAGGATGAACGGATACTCCCGCGCCAGCTCCGGAGTACTGTACGGGCTGTAAGGAGGTTCCTCGTAGTACGGTAAAGGATCCTCGCCGTATTCTTCAAACACCGTAGAGTACAACTCGACCTTGCCCGTCGGAGTGAGGAAACCGGGCTTACCGTCGGGCCGTAGCTTGCCCTTCTCGTATTTCCGGTACTCGCAAGGCGGGTTAACCACACCCCGCTCTCTCAGCTCCTGGAAGGTTATGCCGAGCGCGGGTTTTAATTTTACGTCCGTGAGCATTTCTTCGACGTTATCCCACGGCCAGAGGTCGGGGTTCAGCCTCTTGCCCAGCTCCAACAAGATCTCCGCATCCGACTTGCACTCACCCACCTGGAGCGCCTTATTAATCGCTCCCACCATTATGCCGGCCGCGCCATAATGGGTGGCCACCACGCCGTCATGCTCGGCAAAGGTAGACAGGGGCAAGAATACATCGGCGAAAGCCACCGCCGTCGGATTCATGAATACATCGCTAACTACCACAAACTCGAGTTCTTTGAGCGCCCGGTACCATCTCTGCGGGTCCGCATGACAGGTGCCGGCAATAGGATTGCTGCTCTGGAAGAAGGCCATCTTGATCGGGTAGGGCTTGCCGGTCTCCATGGCATCTAGCGTAAGATCGGCTTGGGCAAAGTGCCATACCTGGACGTAGGCCGGGTACTCCTTTAGACCGATTATTTTTTCCTGGAGCTCTTGGGGTAGCTCATCCCATCCCCAGCCTAATCCTCCGACCGTCCCCAAGGTTCCTCCCACAATGACCCCACCGGGCACATCGATGTTGCCGGTTATCGCCAAAAGGGCGATTATAGCGTGCGCTTGCTGCACTCCGTTTACCTTCTGGTCGGTAGCCAGGCCCCAGCAAATGCTGGCCGGCTTGCTCTGGGCGAAGAACCTCGCCGCCTCCACGATCTTCTCCTTGGGCACCCAGGTTATCTCCGCCACCCTCTCCGGCGGGTACTCCTGTACGCGCTCCTTAAGCTCCTCAAACCCGTGGCACCACTTTTCCACGAATTCCTCGTCGTAGAGGCCTTCGTTAATTATGACGTGGAGCATCCCGAGGGCGAGGGCGGTGTCCGTACCGGGCCGCAACTGGAGCCAGTGCTCCGCCCTAGAGGCCAGCCAGGTCAACCTGGGGTCCACCACTATAAGCTTGGTCCCCATCTTCATCATGTCCACAATAGCGTGTCCGAATAGGCCGTCGGGGTTCGACTTGAGCGGATCCTTACCCCAAATTATTATGCACTCCGGCGGCCGCCACTCAGGGTTATGGTAGCGATCCGGGAACTGACCTGCGAAGTCGATTTCGGGATACGGTGCGCCCAATACAAAGCTGGTAACCGCGATTCTCGGGCCGTAACAAGAATAGCCGCTATGCGAATAGCATACATTGGGGGTACCGAACACGCGATAGGCCAGTGCAGGATAGTACGTGCACGCCTCCCTGCCCGTTCCGCCGAATACGACAATAGATTCCGGCCCATACTTCTCCTTTATTTCTTTAGTCTTCTTCTCTATGAGGTCGTAGGCCTCATCCCAGGAGATCCGCTGCCATTTGTTTTCTCCTCGCGCGCCTATCCTCTTCATGGGGTAGATAACCCGCTGCGGGTGATGCACATACTCGGGAAGGGTCAAACACCTAATGCATAGTCTACCTTGGCTTATGGGATGGTCCGGATCTCCCTCCACCTTTACCAGTTTTCCATCTTTGATGTATAACCGCAGACCACAACCCACCGGATGGTCTCCCGGAGGCGACCAGGCGCAGGTTTTTACCACAGTATACCCGTCCTTTTCATAGGTCCATGCTTGAGTCGCCTTACTAATACTCATAATTTCACCTCTTCTAAATATAATATGTTGTTTTATTTAACAAATCCTTACAAATCCTTTTGAGCCGGCCTCCTCCATTAAGCCAGAGCCCGGTTTTGACGGCCTGGACGTAATACTTGTGCCTTTAATCACATATTTTAGGCGATACAACTTCTTTTCCTTGAATTTGGGCCCTCCCTTCTAGAGCTTCCTATCTAACCAATCTAGACTTGCAAGAATCATGCCACCCAGCTCTTTTTCTGTCTTCCTGCTCCACGACCTGCTGCAAGAGCTCGGCGCCCTTCCTGGCCTAATGGATCATTAACGTATCAGCCGTTCAGCTTTCGGCTCGGGAATTTCCCCATCGGTCCCATTGTAAGACTTGTTTTCCATAATGGGATAAAGGGTTACAGAGGAGTTCCAGAATGGGACAAGAGGTTTTGATGCTGTAAGCCTGGCTAAACACTATGGGAGTTATCCACAGAAGGTGGGCTAGTCAACGATTAAAGAAACAGATGCCTATAGGGGGGCTACCTTCTGAACAAATGATATTCCCTTATCTTCCGGTACAAAGTAGACTTACCCACACCTAAGATCGCCGCGGCCTCGCGGACGTTGTAGTTCGTCTGCACCAAAGCCTGAATGATGGCCCTCTTCTCCAGCTCCTTCATAGACAAAACTCTTTCCGGCAAAAGCCGCTCCGATCCAGGTTTCTGTTCCAGTTCTTCCGGCGCCTTGTTATTACCCGCCACCTTTAACGCGCCTGAGGCTCCCCAAGGTATAAGACCAGCTACAATTACTTGCCCTCCACCTCGAATCTCTATGGGCAGGTCCTCCGGATAAATCACTCCGTTCTTGCACATGGTGACCGCATAGAGCATGGCATTCTCCAACTGCCTCA
>JBNATU010000028.1:0-40014 GCA_049701195.1 Neomoorellaceae bacterium | reverse complement strand
TCTTTCCACGCTTAAAATTTTTAAATTCGTGTCTTGACAAAGGGGTCCACCTTAGCGGACCCTCAGGGCGAGTGGAACGTTACCGCTAAAAATTCATTCCGGGTAATTGTAACAGCATATGACGCTTACGGTAATATTGATACCAGTTACAATAAAGTTGTTAATGTATACGCAGACAATGGAAGTGGAAGTTATCCATATCAAATCGGCTCAGCGCAAGCTTCAAATGGTCAAGCTACAATATGGTGTAATCCTATCACGATCATCTATGGTACAAATCCCTTTAGGTATGTAATAGCACGTGACGTTGATGGTCTCCAGAGTTCTTCTATCCGTATAGCAGTCTATTTCTACGTCTATGGTTCTGTCGAATTCCATACGAATTGTGATGGCACACTTTCTTATGGATTGAAAACAGCATGTGTCGGCCCTTTACCTCCTGATAGTGTATTTGTTGCTCTACCATCAACCGGACTCTGTTCTAAAAAAATATACATTTCAACCTCTTATGCTGGGCCTTTCCGAAATCCGCAAGTCCTTGACGTTGGACCATTCCGAATCAATGATCCTTACTGGAATACCGGAAATTATGGAACCTATCCCGCAGACATTGATATTTCAGATGGTTTAGCTACTCAACTCGGTATTCCGTATGGATGTAATGGCAATACCCCCTGGGGTGGGTCATATGTATTGTGGCGATTTTCATAACGTTAAATACATCGGGTAGGAGGGGGCGGCTAACCCCCCACCGTACGTACCGTTCGGTATACGGCGGTTCATAAGGCGCTACGAAGTTCTAAGTACTGTTCGACTAAGCTCGTCAGCCCTTGGTCTCGCCAGTATTTAAGGCCAAGGGCTTTATGCATCTGGGGAGTGTTCGCTAGCCTCCAGTAGCCTTTCCGGGACCTGCTTATAAGGCTCGCTCAGTCTTCAGGTATCCCTAGCCCTACTAAGTTCCGCCTCCTGGTGCGGGGTCTCCTCCACTGCCTAAGTAGGCACATCCTGAGCCGCCACCTTATCCACTCTTCCAAGGCTTCCAGGGTGCTTCGCGTATCTATTAGCCGAAAGTACCCTATCCATCCCTTAAGATAAGTGTTTAGCACCTCTATGCGCCGCTTAAGCTCTATACTCCAGTTCCGCCTCGTTATCTGCCGTATTCTATCCTTAAACCGCTTTATCGTCTTGGGCGCTAACCTTATCCTCGGTTCCCGTTCCCAGGTGAAGGAAGATCCTAAAAATTTCCTCCTCCATGTGCGGTTCCTGTTCGTCGGGCCGGAGGTTTGCCGCCGGCGCACCGATGTGATTCCGCCTCACGACGGACACCCTTGCCTTAAGCTAACGACTACTGCTACCTTCGTCGTTCGGGACTTCCACCCGTAAGCCTTCGCCCCTGCCGGGCGCACAAAAATGTTAAGCAAGGGGCACCCCTTGCTTAACATTTTTGATCGAGAGGTGTACCCGGACTACCATCGACTTATTATCCAGTCTAATTTAGTAACAAAGTATCTACCCGGTACAACTGAACCATCTGTATATTTTTCTGGCTCAACTATTACGTTCATCTCAAAAGCTAGTAGTGCTGGTTGGTTTCCGTAAGGACCATAGTATGCCTTAATGTTATATGTGTAAGTATTGTCACTAGCGGTAACCTCATTAATTTCAATCTTCTTTACCGGTGTAGAGGTACCTATTACTTCTGGCTTTATCTGCTCTCTAATTTCAGGAGTTAGAAACAAGCGCGCAACAGCCCCATTTCTATCCTGCAGGGCATGGACAAAGTTTTCTATAAAATGTCTAGGAGTGTCCGTTGTTCGCAAATAACCACTAATTAAATCTGCCGCCAATCTCTCAGTAAGAGAAACACTAACAGTTCGGTTCTGTTCATCCCACTGCACGTCTGCACCTATCGCTTCAGCTACCCACCTAATAGGCACCATTGTCCTGCCGTTAATAATTTGTGGTGGAACATCCGGCTTAATTTCCTTGCCATTAACAAATAGCTTGATAGCGTCATCAGCGGAAGCTATAGTGGTAAAGATACTGGCTAATAAAATAGCGCCTACAATAATTATCCACCTCTTCTGCACTGGTAAAATCTCCCTCGAGAAATTTTTTCTTCCAAAAATATAGACGCACAAATCGGCTATTTCGTTGCGCTCTCCACAGAAAAATTTTCAACAGCTCTAACAGAGTCACCTTCTCGGTATTACGCTAACCCTCAATGTTTCCCACATCTCACCGCTCACCAGACCCAACCGCCAAATGGCGATGCCCTTAAGGCCGTATCGCTTGGCTATGCCTACCTTGGTTAGAATGCTTTCTGGCGTTTCTGTGGGAGCAGAAATACCCAGTACCAGTTTTTCCGGCGGGACGAGAGCCTTGGCCATCTCCACCGCTTGTGCGACAAGGGCTACCGGCTCCGGCGTGGAGCCGTAGTCGTAGGCCATGACGATAATCCGGTCGGCTAATTCTCCCAGCGTCCTGTAATCGTAACCCTTATAGGCGCTATTGGTAGCGTGGAGAGTGAGGGTCAGGGTGAGGTTAGCAGCCTTCACTTGCTCTGCTAAGAGTCGGATGAACCTGGTAAAAGCGTCCTGCACCGCCTTTAACTGCTCATCGTCATCCCGGTAGCCCAACCCCTCAAAGTCCAGGTTTACTCCTTGGTATATTACCGCTTCTCTCATTATACCATTAGCAGCCCTAGTCATGGCAGCCTCGTTCGCTAGCAGGGAAGAAATGGTGCCGTCACCGTCAGTCACATGGACTACCATCTCGGTTTTCAGGTTGTACTCCTCGGCCGCTTCCAGCACCTTCTCCCAACCGTCCGGCCTCTGCCAGCCGGTCCGGCTTTTGGTCAAAAGGTTACCCTCTTTGTCCAGACTGTACCAGCCTAAAGCCAGTTCACCTACCACATCGGTATTTCCTTTGTCCGTTTCCGGGTAAGGCTTTCCAAAGAGGTTGGTCCAACTGCTGGTTTTGCTGTCACCCAGGGCGTAGAACCCGATTACCGTCATCTCTTGGGGTGGTGAGGCAATCCTAACCCCGTTAATCGAGTCATCCCACTCCACCTTACAATTGAAGGCTTCGCCGAAGAACCGCAGCGGTATCAGTGTTCTCCCGCCCAGAATTTGTGGGGGAACGTTCAGCAGGATAGGGGAGTCATTGCGATAAGCGGTCTTATTTCCAATCTGGAGTCGGACAGAGGTTTTCCCGTCGGTAGCACTTATCGTTTGAGTAGTCCCGTCCCAGTAAACCTTCACGTTCAACGCTTCGGCTATGGCTCGGAAGGGAACCAGGGTACGCCCGTTCTGAATGATCGGCTGTACGTCAAAGGTAACCGGCAAGCCGTCAATCAGAACAGGGATTTCTCTCACTTCTTGAGCGAAGGCCGGAAGCGAGAAACCACCGGCCAGTATAACCCCAGAAAGGAGAGTGATGGAGAGTAACCGTTTCATTTTCAACCTCCTGCAAAGACAGTATCGAATATCGACTTATTAACAAGAAACGTGTAATTTCTTCGCCATCAGAACTGGCAATCCCTGCCTGTCTTACAGAATTTCATAGTCCAGGCTTTGAACCTACTCAGCCTTAGAGCCGAGGGCTTCCCCAAGACGTGAAATTCTGCGCTATCAGGGCCAACGACCTTGCGCTGTTTACCGGTATTACAAGATAAAACGCAAGCTAAATTTTACCTCGCCTTCAGTCTAATTTAACGGGTAGTTAACTGGGGCACAATGTTTCCCTAGTAAAATAAACTCGTCTAATAGATTATCTTAGTCCAGGCCGTTCGGCGGACGAATTTCGTAGCAAGCTCTCTTTAATATCTTGCGGGAAGCTAATACACACAATGGAAAGGAGGAAAGGGTTTAATTGCCTATGAACCGGCGTATTTTCGTCAGCACTTTAACAACTCTGACACAACCTGGGGAATGGGAGACCTTGATAAATTCTGGAATGGGCGTCGAGATATTTGCCGAAGGGCCAGAATGGCGGGACTTTGATGAAGGGATCAGTTTAGCCAAAGCATATCTTCGCCACCATAAAGGGCCACGCAGCCTGCATGCTCCTTTCTATGACCTAAACCTGGCCTCAGAAAATTACTCCTCTCTCCGTGAATTAAGCTTTAGAATACTCCAACATGCCTTGGAAAGAGCGCCCGAACTAGAATGTGAGTATATGGTCATCCATCCCCATAGTGGTAGCAGCCGCGTATTCGAGAGCTCCAGGACCAAACAATGGATAAAAGTAGCGCTTAACCATCTGGCCGGGAAGGCCAGGCAGGTGGGGGTAAAGCTGGCCATCGAAAATGTAGGCTATGGACCTGCTCAATTGTTTGATGCACGGGAGTTCGTAGAGCTGATTTATGAAATCGACGGGGTGGTAGGCCTTTTGGATGTTGGTCACGCCCATCTCAACGGTTGGGATATTCCGGAGGTGATAGGGCGGCTGGGAGAGAAACTGGTGGCTTTACACCTGCACGACAATTGGGGGCAGGTCGATGAACACTTGCCGGTGGGGAGAGGAAGTATTGATTTTCGGCCTATATGGGAGGCCTTGGCTGAAGCACCGGCAAGGCCGGTTCTGGTGTTAGAGTATTATAATGTACCTGTGCAAGAGACATTAAATGATGCTAATTATTTACAGAAAATTTTCGGGGAGCCGCTCATGAAGACTGGCGCCCTCTCCACGAACCATGGAAAGCAAAAGGCTATTTTAGGAGAGGTCGTTTATGAAGGTCGGCAGCCACTCCACGAACCTTAAAAATCGAAAAGCTTATTTTCGGTAAGAGAGGAGAGAGACGGTGGTTACCAAGTGGCGACGTATTTTAAGTTTTAGTTTTGTCTTATCGGGCCTTATTCTGGCCGGTAATTTGATAACCGGTTGCGGTACCGGTGCCAAATTAGCGGATAATAACAATCCTGTCAGCAGTAAAACCAAGGTAACGACAATCGAATACTGGCATGTTAACTCGGAGAACTTCGGCGGGCAGACCGTCCGCGAACTGGTACAAAAGTTTAACGAACATCATCCGGACATAGAAGTAGTAGAAAAGTTTCAGCCCAACATGTACCTAGGGCTCATGCAAAATTTACAGGCTGCTCTTGCGGGGGGACGTGCTCCGGCAGTGGTCCAGATCGGATATAACTTTCTGGATTACGCCACAGCTAATTTGCCCCACCTACCGGTAGAAGAAGCAGCTAAAAAGGATCCCGAGGGTCAGGCTTTTTTAAGCAACTACCTCCCCAACATTTTAAATCTGGGCCGGGTCAACGGCAAATTAGAAGGCATGCCTTATTCCATCAGCAATCCCGTTCTTTATTACAATGCCGATATGTTTAGAGCGGCTGGTCTGGACCCTCAAAATCCGCCTAGAACCTGGGCAGAGGTACGGGAGATGGCCAGGATCATCAAAGGGGAAACCGGCAATTACGGTCTCTATGTCCAGGAGCCTTCCGACAACTGGGCCCAGCAGGCCATGATGGAGTCTAATGGCGCTCGGATATTGACCAGGGAGGATAATAAAGCCAGGGCTACTTTTGATAGCCCTGAAGCTATAGAGGCTTACCAATTCATGGCCGACATGGTTTTAAAGGACAGGACGGCTCTACATGCCACCTGGGAAGAAGGCACACAGGCCTTTATTACCGGGAAAGTGGGAATGTATGTCACCACCATTGCCAGAAGAAATTACATCGAGACTTCTTCCAAATTTCAAGTTTTGACGGCGCCTTTCCCCACTTTTGATAACAAACCGCGACGGGTTCCGGCCGGCGGTAACGCCCTTTTTATCTTTGCCCAGGACCCCCACCAGCAAAAGGCTGCCTGGGAGTTTATCAAATACCTGGAATCACCCGAAGCTTTAACTGCTTGGACCAAAGGCACCGGTTATCTTCCGCCCAGGCAGGACGTGGCTGACGATCCCCGGTATCTTAAACCCTTTATGGAACAGAATCCGTTAATGAAGCCGGCGGTAGCCCAGCTTCCGGATGCCGTTCCCTGGGTAAGTTTTCCGGGAAATAACGGCCTTCAGGCCGAGCAAGTCCTCCTGGACGCCAGAGATGCCATTCTCGGCGGTCGCCAGTCGGCAGCAGAGGCTCTTAAGGAAGCTGCGGTTAAGGTGAATAAATTGATCGGCAATTAAGGTGAGGAAACTCATGAAAATCATAAGGATCGCCCGGGAACGCCCTCGAAGGTTCACAGCTTTCAAGGAATATTTAGCACCGGTTATATGCCTGGCTCCTGCTCTGGTTTTTCTGACCTTGTTCACCTTCTGGCCTGTAATATCCACGCTCAGATTGAGCTTCTACCAATGGAATATGGTTAGCCCTACCCCCCGGTGGGTGGGGCTGGCCAACTATGCGGAGATACTCGTGAGCCGGGAGTTTTGGCTGGCCTTCTGGCATACCCTGGAATATATCTTGATTTTACTGATGCTAAATCTGGCTCTGCCCTATATTGCCGCTTACCTCCTGGCGCGTTTGGCGGGAAAAGGGAAATACTTCTACCAGACTATGATCTTCTTGCCCAGCGTTCTATCTCTGGCAGTAGCTACCGTGATCTTTCTCTGGCTGTATAATCCTCTGGCGGGACCGATTAATACTCTTCTGCGGCTTGTGGGGTTGCCGACACCTCTGTGGCTGACCAGTTATAGGTGGGTCATCTCAGCTTTGGCCGTAATCACTGCCTGGAAGAGTTTTGGATACAACTTTATCGTCCTAATGGCCGGCCTGGTGGCAGTACCCAGGGAGCTCATCGAAGCGGCGAGGTTGGAGAAGGCTTCAAATTGGCAGATCTTTTGGCGCATAGTGCGCCCCTTGACCTCGGGAACAGCCCTTTATGTTTTGGCAATGACGGTAATTATGGGCTCCCAATATGTTTTTGTGCCCATCCAAATGTTGACCAACGGAGGTCCAGACCAGGCCAGCACCAACCTGATATTCCTGATTTATCAGTACGCCTTTAATTTTTTCCAAACGGGTAAGGCGGCAGCGGCGGCTGTGATAACGCTGAACATCTTTGGCGGCTTGCTTATTCTGCAAAAACGGGTACTGGAGAAAGGGGTTTATTATGAAAGTTAAAATCTTAGGGGGATCGGGCTGCCTGGGCTGGAGGGACAAAGAGAAAGGGGTTTATTTATGAAAGTTAAAATCCCGTGGTCCCATTTCTTTTTGCTGGCGGTGGTACTTGGATCATTGCTACCTTTGATATGGATGCTATCAACGGCCTGGAAGACGCCGGAACAAGTTTTCCAGGATTCATTAAACCTCTGGCCGCATCCGGCGACGGCCTCTAACTTTGCTTATGTAATGAGAGCCGTTCCCTTGGCACGATATATCCTAAATACCCTTGTAATTGCCGCCCTGGTGACGGCAGCCAAAATGTTCACCAGCGTCCTCGCAGCTTATGGCTTTACCCAGTTTACTTTCCGGGGTCGGGAAACGCTGTTTTACTTGTGTCTCTTAAGCCTCTTCGTCCCCTTTACGGTCACCATGGTGCCTAATTACCTGTTCGTATCCAGGATGGGATGGCTTAATACTTATACAGGGGTGGCGCTTCCCCAAATGGCGGATGCCCTGGGTATTTTCCTGTTACGGCAGAGCATCCGTAGCCTACCAGCTTCTTTGGTGGAAGCGGCCCGCCTGGATAGGGTGGGACACAGCAGAATATTAAGGTGCGTTTTATTACCGTTAATAAGGCCGAGCTTGATCGCCCTGAGTATACTCTTCTTTATAAATACTTGGAACGAGTATTTCTGGCCTCTTTTAATACTCAATAATAAGAACATGTACACTTTGCCTTTGGCCTTGCAGGTGTTCACCAATATCGAGGGAGGAACCAACTGGGGAGCGATGATGGCGGCGGCGACCCTGGCCTCGTTGCCGCCATTGCTGGCTTACCTTCTGGCCCAGCGTTATGTGATAGACACTTTTGTTCAATCCGGGTTAAAGGGATAAAAATCTTGGTGTTTCCGAAGAAAACATAAAAATGTTGGGGATGCTGGCGTAAGGCGATTGGGGGTAATCCTTGCGAGCCGCAGGCAAAACTAAGCTCGGAGGCGGGGCTGAGGGCCCAAGTCCTGCGGCCGGCTACTGAGACAGGATATCGAATGGGTCGGAAGCCTCAAAAAATCTTTAAGGAGGAGGCTAAAAACATGCCGGCAATGGCTGGAGAAATTCTTTTTGACCAAGTGCGCAAAGTTTACGGTCGGGTAACGGCGTTGCAGCAGTTGGACCTCAAGGTTGAGGCCGGGGAACGGCTGGTACTCCTGGGCCCGTCGGGTTGCGGCAAGACGACGGCCTTACGCTTGGTAGCCGGACTGGAAAGAGTGACCAGCGGTAAATTGTACCTCAATGGCCGCCTGGCCAACAACCTGGAACCCGGTGAGCGGGAGGTGGCTATGGTCTTCCAGAACTATGCCCTCTATCCTCATATGACGGTATGGGAGAACATCGCCTTTGCACTACAGGTGCGGCGGATAGCGAAGGAGGAAATTAAGGCTAGAATTAAGATGGCTCTGGCTGCCCTCGACTTGGAGGGGTTAGAGGAGCGCCGACCCAGGGAGCTGTCCGGGGGGCAGCGCCAACGGGTGGCCCTTGCCCGGGCCCTGGTCAAACAGGCCCCCTATTTCCTTCTTGATGAACCCCTTTCTAATCTAGACGCTCAATTACGCACCCAGGCCCGCAGTGAGCTGGTACGTCTGCACCGGAAACTCGGTTCGACCATGATCTATGTTACTCATGATCAAATAGAGGCTATGAGTATAGGGCAGAGGATAGCCATTTTGGCTAACGGCGTTCTCTTGCAGGTAGATACACCGGAGAATATCTACCACCGTCCGGTAAATACTTTTGTGGCCAGGTTTATAGGCAACCCGCCTATGAATCTTTTACCGGGGATAGTAAAAGGCAACCTGTTGTTTCTCGGCGAAGGTTTCAAACTGATAGTGCCCGACAACTGGAGCAGTTGGCTGTTGGGAAAGTCGCAGAATAAAGTAATCATGGGCGTGCGACCTGAAGATGTTATCCTGAGGGAAGAAAGGCTAGCGGAAGGAGAAGGGCTGCCCGTACGGGTTACCTGGCGAGAAAATTGCGGCAAAGAAAAACTAGTTTACTTGGCAGCCGGGGATAAGGAGATAATAGCCTCTTTCAGCGGGAATCGTGTGGAACCGCAGGGAGGGGAGTTATGGTTGACCGTAAACTGGAATAAAGTTCATTTCTTTGCCGAAGGGGAGGGTCGTTCCCTAGGTTATCCCTGGGGTACTCGGGAGTTCTTGTTAAAAGCCTATGCCTGAATGCGAGCCTCACACCTGATGCCCGGTAACCGGCCATCATAAGGTGGCCGTTTTTTGTGCGCTTTATAATGACAAACTTGACAGCTTCGTAAACTGAAAGAGACTTGCTAGTCTGGCAACCTTTGACTAGAATGGAGGTGAAGGCAGGTGAGTACCGTGCCGGAGGAAGCATTGAAAGAGGTTGCGGCGACGAACGAGCCGCCGAACAGGCTGGCATCTCCGGAGTTTTTCTTCCTCCTCCAGCGAGTAGACAGGCTAGACGAGAAACTGTCCAGGGAGATTAAAGAAGTGGACCTTAAGTTGTCCGCCAAGATAGACAGCTTGGACGAGAAACTTTCCGGCAGGATTGATAGCTTAGATCAAAAGCTAGAAAACGTAAAAACATGGGCTATAGGCGCAGTGATTACCCTAATCGCCGGGTTTGCCGGTGTAATTATTACGATGCTGCAAAGATAAGCTGAACCTCGAGGCGGGTGCCACCCATCATTTTTGGTATGCTCAGCGTTAACTATATTTTAGGGCTACGAAGAGGAAAACGGCGAGGTGGAGTTAATTTGGAGAGGGCCAAGAGAGGAAAGCTACCACTGCTTAAAGCAGTGAGGGGAGTAGCCTTATTTTTGTTTCTGATTCTGTTTACCTCCCGGGCTTTAGCCGGATACGATCCTTGGACGGAGTGGCAGAGGGCCAAAGACATCGAGGTTACTGACCCGGCTTCTGCCGAGAGCCTTTACCGCCGGGCAGCTTCCTATTTTGAGGAACAGGGCGACCTTATCAATGCGGGCTTGGCGTGGCAGAAGATATTTTATCTCTGTGAGCGCCAGGGAAAGCTTAGGGAAGCAGGAGAGGCTTATGCCAAGGAAGCGGCCCTTTTTGAGCAGGCTGGCAAGTCGGACTGGGCGTGGGGTGAGACGGCCAGGGGAGAGGCGTTGCGGCCTGTAGTGCGCCTTTTTTACCGGGCAGGAACAGGGGATATCCCCTCTTTAGCCAAGTTTGAGCCTCCTAGAGGCGCTTATTTAGGTCTTTATGAAGAGCGGGGGCAGGCTAGGGACGATTATGATCAGGTGAAGGACCTGTATGGCAAGCAGCACGCCCTCTTCTTAAGCTATGCCCATATCTATGGCCCGGGAGAGGTATTTTTGCCTTGGGATACCATACATAAGGTGCAGGAGGTCCGGGGAGCCGGGCTGGTCCTGGCCTTGGAGCCCAACTGCGGCCTGGATAAGCTAAGGGAAGAAGATATTGTGACCGTGGCCCGGCAGTTAGGAGATTTAAACATACCGGTTTTCTTACGTTTTGCTTCGGAAATGAATATGGAGGGCACCAACCAGTGGCACGGCGATCCCGAAAAATATGTTTTATGGTTCCGTAAGGTTGCTTCTATCATGCGGGAATACGCCTCTAATGTAGCCATGGTATGGAACCCCTTTGATATAGTACAGCCCGAAGGGGTTAAGGCCGCCGCCCTTTCCTATTATCCTGGAGATGCCTATGTTGACTGGGTAGGAGTAAATTTCTATAGCGACTACTATCTAAGCGGCCAGGCAGACCAGCCTGGAGCGGGTATAGATCCCTTAGAGCGTCTGGATTACTGGTACCGCATGTTTTCTGCCCGCAAGCCCCTTATGGTGGGCGAATTCGGGATTGCTCATACGGCCCTTAAGCCTTACCGGGAAGATGTAAGCCGGTGGGCGGCCGACTATATCCGCAAGTTTTACAGCACCCTGCCCCTCCTTTACCCCCGTGTTAAAGCGGTTGTGTATTTTGACCTTGATGAAAGCGACCCCTTGTATACCCAGGCCAAGGTGAGCGACTACCGTTTAAGCGATAAAGAAGAGGTATGGAGGGCTTACCGGGAAGCTATAGCTAGCCCTCATTACCTGGAAAAGATCGGCCAGAGCAGTACGGCTCCTCTTTACCAGGAGCTAAGAGAAGGCGAGAAACTTCAAGGCGAGGTTATCCTGGGTAGTTACGCCAAGATCTATGATCCCTTTATCAGCAGGGTGGAATATTATCTTGGCGGAAAGCTTATAGCCCAGGCCAGCAGTCCTCCTTACTTGGCTAGGGTTGATTTTGGCCGGGTATATGAGCCTGTAACCCTTGGGGTTAAAGTCTTTGACAGCCAAGGAAGAGAAGCTTTTAGCCGGGCGTTCCAGATAGAAGGCGGAGGTGTTCCGGCAGCAGTTTTCACCCTGGGCGAGAAACGCTACATCTGCCGGGGTGAAGTAAGGGAGATGGATGTGGCTCCTTTTGTCGATGAAGGGCGCAGTTTTGTTCCTCTGCGGTTTTTGGCCCAAGCCTTAGGGGTACCAGGAGAAGGTATTCTTTGGGATGGGCAAGAGCGGTTAGTAAAAATTTCTTCCCAAGGCCGTACTGTTGTGTTGCGGTTGGGGGAGAAAAAGATAGAGGTGGACGGGCAGATCAAGCCCATGGATGTGACTCCTGTGGAAAGGGAGGGGCGCGTTTTCCTGCCGGCACGATATGTGGCCGAGGCCTTGGGATACGAAGTGGGATGGTTGGAAAGTAGACAACAGTTAGTGGTATGGCCGCGGACTAGCTAAAACATTATTCTTTAATATAATAAACTTCGCCCTGCTCCTCCAGCTCGGGGGAGATAGGCTATATGTCTTAATACAGAATATGAACCAGCCCTAGATGAAGGCCTTTTGTTGAGCTTGCGCTCTCCAAAGGCAACGTAGGGCATTTTTCTTTTTGCCAAGACGTTGTTTACCTTTTTCTTTTTAAAACGTCTTTATAAGTGAAAGAAGAAAAAGTAACAAAGGGGGAGGGATGAATGTGGGAGCACTTATACAACATAGTGTTTCGCTATTTACTCAAACTGGGCTTATCCTGCGCCGACGCAGAGGACATAGCCCAGGAAGCCTTACTCTCTACATACCTGCACCTCGACAGTATTGAAGAGGGTAAACTAACATCTTATTTGCTGACCACAGCCAGAAACAGGTTCATTGATCTTTTGAGGCAAAAGCAGAATACCCGAGAGCTCGTTATACAGCCCTTGAGTGACTTTGGTATAGATAACCTTTCAGAAATGCACCAGCTCGAAACCCAAGAGGTGGTACAGAAGGCCGTCAATAGACTGAGTATCACCGAGCAGAAGCTCTTTTATATGAAATACCATTTGGGGCTTACCAATGCGGAAATATCATCTCTGCTTAATACAAGCCCTGACTCAGTTAAGACAATGCTTTGGAGATTGCGAAAAAAGCTAAGAAAATATTTAAAAGAGGGAGAGGGTAGTTAAATGGCTCAGGGCATCAACTCTCACCATAGTAACGGGGAAACATCCTTTGACGAAAAAGAGTTTTTGCGCAAAGCTCGTTTCAAAAGCCTTCTCAGAATAACCCTTATTTCTTTAGGTGTGGCAGTGGGTATCGTTGTCCTGTCATTTGTAGTTCCGGAGATAATGCTGCAAAACCAAGAGAACCGCCTGGATAGTCTCTATCCAGACCTTGTTAGGTTTAGCGAGCCCAACACAGTTGTGCTAGGGGGGAAAAGTTACAATGTTAGATTATTCGGACGACAGAAGGAATATTATCTCCTGAGATTGATAGGTGATAAACCTTACCCTGCTGGAACAATAACTGTGGATTTTGACGTCTGGGGAGGCGAACAAACCCAGGGGAACTATTCTTTTTGTGTTAGGAATTCCACTGGGGAGGACTCTTGGCCCGGATATCCGGAGATATCGCCTGCTATTCCAGAAGGGGCCAAGGAATATCTCGCTCCTTACGCAGTACCGAAACTGAGGTTTTACCATCCGGCGGCGAATTACGAAAAAATCATAAGAGAATTTGAGGTCCTGAAGATTATTCCCCGGGACAATCTCGTAGAGATGGCACTTTCATTTAGCAAACCTTTAACCCTGGACGAAATGAAAGCATTATTGCCCAGAGAGTTAAAACTCATGTGGGGAGCTGTGTGTGCCTTTAAAGATGAAGACTATGAGGGAAGGGCTTATCTTTCCGAAAGATTAGTGGGCAACCCATGCCTTGGTGGCAGTAATGGTGAAATAGAATTTGTTAAAGCCCTGGAAGGGCTTAGCCGAGTCCCGAGTTATCATTCTGATAACCTAAAGAGGACAGTAAGCTTTTTAAAAGAAAACGGAATCAGATACTACGGTGTGGTAGTCGTCGGGAATCCGGAATCATTAGAAAAGCTGGCTTCTAATGAAAGGATAACAGGGGCGATTTTAGGTATTGTAACAACTCCGTATTGATAATGTGGAAAGCAGCCTGAAGAGTGAGAATATGTGGTTTTATGACTAATAGCAGCGACCAAACGGGCTCTTCAAAACGAGGAGGGCTAGGGTATCGGATTAGAAGCCAATTATTGGTGCCGGGCCAACCTTTAGACGACACTTTACCGTGATATAAAGCGAGGCTGTCACGAAAGCCTGCCGTGCAGCCCCTTTCTTCTGTAAAATATATAGTGAGCTTTAAACACCCAATGTCTTGCCCGGCTACCAGCCTGTAACCGTAGTGAGCTTTAAACTCGTTAAGTTGTGGTACATTATAAAAATCACCGGAGAATTTTCCAATCTGACAACTTGCTTACTGCTCTACCATCTGGCGCATTTCTTCATAGCCCTGCTTCTCCAGCTCCGCCGCGCTCTTGAACTGGTCCCACTGTTCCTTTATGAAGGGCAAGTAGTTACCCATCGGGTCTTCGTAGTAGAACTTCACCGTCTCGGGCTTGAGGTTTCCATCGGCATTCAATTCCCCCATCACTTTAAAGAACATATTGGCTTCCTGGGGCTCTCTGATGTAATCATTAAGCTCCTTTTCCCAGAAGGCTATTTGCTCCTCTACTTTGCGCACCTGCTCGGGCGTGAGCTTGTCGCGGTTCTCTTCCAGGAATTTGATCCGCCCTTTTTGCCAGGGGACCTCCGAAGGAGAGTCATAAGCCAATTCGTGGCCAACCGTAGTGCCAAACAGGGCTTCCACCTGGGAGTCCTTAATGCTGTAAGAGTGGCAGATAATCGAAGTCCACAGCAGGAGGTAGTGCTGCTCATACATTTCCTTTAAAAGTTCAGTCACTTTGTCTTCCAGTTGTGCAAAAACCCTATCCTCTTCAAGCCGGTCGATAAACCAATGCTGACCGTACTGCTTTACATTGACCTTCGTGAGGTACGAGCCCGCAGGCCCTGTGGAGGTCATGAGGTTTAACTTTACTTCGTACATCCGGCTGCCGTCGGGGGCTTGGGTTTCTTTGATTATCTCACAGTTCTCCACCCAGGGGCTGGAAGTACCGGTGATCCAGCCGCAGCTCTCAAATTCTTCGTATTTTTGCTTTTTGAGCTCCGGAGATAAAACCGCATATTGCAGCGCGCCGTTGCGGGCCCTTACCCCTTCTACCCACCTATCCAATGCTTCCCGGGGTGTATTGGGGGCCAAAGCTTCCTCCAGGAGCTCCACACGGAGCTTGCAACCGGATTGGGAGGGAGCAAAAATAGATACTGTACCCGTCTCTTCATTCCAATCCACAGCGCAACCCAGAACCTCTGCTATCCACCTCACCGGTGCCATCACGCGATTGTTAATCATCTGGAGCGGAACGTCGGGCTTGATTTCCTTCCCGTTGACCACCAGCTTAATGGGCTCGGCCGCAAAAGCAGCCACGGAAACGGACGTAACTAGCAAAAGAACGCCCAGAATCATCAACCATTTTTTACTCATAACTTACTAGCCTCCTTCCAAACAAAAAATCTTTGTACCTAGCTCTGATGCCAGGCGAAGGAAACTCTGGTAATTAGACGGTAATTAGACAAATGCCTTAGCTGCTATCTCATTCCTCCTAAGCATTTTTAACCTATTCTCCTACTCCCCATAAATGATAGATGCTCACCCAGGCCGGAAATTTAGGAACAGGAGGATCCAAAGCTGAAAGCGCCTTTGGACGTAATACATACATAAGGATCACCTAATCTTTAATTTAGTAGTGAAGTCTTATCAGAGGCCATCATCAATGATCGCCATCGTTTCGCAATTTATAACGATTAATTAACCTTTTTGACCAGTGTTTTTGGCCTTTATTTACCCGTTACCTGCACCTTTTTTAGCTCTTTGAGGAGCCACTTCCCTTCCCGGTTAGCGAAGGTCACCTGGATCCCGGCTGCCGGCCCGCTGGCGATGGTAAGGGGTCCCTGTACCTCCGCTGCCGGGTCGGACAATTCCAAAAGCCATCTTTGGCCCAGGGGCCTTTGTATAAGACCCCATTCCTTAGCTTGGCTTACGAGTCCGGGCTCCAGAGCCCATTGGGCCGCCTGGTCCTCCCGCCCCAGGCTCAGGTGGTAGATAAATTCCACCAAGGCACTGTAGGCGGTAGATACTGTCTCGGCGGTCACCCGCTGATACTTATCGCCTTGCCTTCGCCAGACATCCCGAAACCGGCGATGCGGCCCCGCATTGGCCTCGTGGAATATCTGATCTTTACCGTCCCCTGCTTCCCAGGAGTCGCTTTGCAAGATAAACTCTTCTAGGCTGGCTCCTGTGAAAGTTATACTGCCGTGGCTGTTGTGCCATTCCCGGGACGGTGACCTCCAGAGGATTTGCCAGCCATTGTCCTTACGACGCAAAAGATAAAATTCTGGGCGAGGGGAGCCGCTGCCCGAAAAGGCGCTGTCGTAAACGGCGGCCATCTCGGCGCTACCTTCCGGGCCAGGAGCCAGGCGCCCGCTGAAGGCCTGGTGGGTGGGTCCCAGGCCGTGAACTTGGGCCTCAGTGCTGTAGAAGGCTTGATACTTAAGCCGACCGTTTCCCGGAGCCGATGGCTCTTCCTCCCACCAGTAAACGAGGTGCACATCGATGGTGCCGTCGTAGGGCCCGGCCTTAAGATCGACCAGCAAGGTCTCGGGCAAGCCGCCCGTCCCTTGCGCTTTCACGACGGCCAGGTAAAGTCCCTGCTCCTGGGCCCATTGCGCAATTCGCTTAAGGCCCCTTTCTCGTTCCTCCGGTTTCAAGGCCGCCAGATAAGCTGTAACTTTATCCACGGCCGGCCGGGCGTTAAGGCGCTGCAGGGCCCGGGCCGGGGGGAGCCAGTCACCCTGGAGTTCCGCAGCGCGGGTGTAGGAGCCTCTGGCCCGGTCATATTGTTTCAACCCTTCCCAGGCCAACCCGCTACCGTAGTAGGCCTGCGCCAGCAGGGCTGGGGGAATCCGATAAATAGGTCCGGAGAGTTTTTCCGGGGCCTCCGGAGGTGCCGAAATTGGGCCTTGAAAGTCATCCCCTGCCGTGATCTGAGAGAAGGCAGCCAGCGCCTCCGGGTAACGTTCCATGGCCAACAGGGCTTGGCCTTTCACGAGGTCCCACTGGACGGAGGCAGGATATTCCTGGCCCAGGGCGGTCCCTTTTTCTATGGAGGCCAGGGCCTCCTCCGGTCGACCCGCCTTCACCTGAGCGGAAGCCAGGTAGTACCACAGAAAGGCAGCATCAGGCATCTCCTGGAGATGTTTCCGGTAATATTCTATTACGCGCGGGAAGTAGGCCGGATAGGCGTCTTCAGCCTCATGAAATCCGGAGGGGAAATACAGGGCCGGTGCCCAGCGGTAGACCTCTACCGCAAAAGCAAATCCGGTATCTCTCACCCAGATAGCTATTTCCTGGTGGTCGTCCTGGTCGAAGTCGCCGACTTCCAGAAAATTGTAACCGGTTTGCCAAAGTGCAGTGTAAGTTACATCGCCGTCCTTTTCGGGCTCAGTATAAGTCAACACTTCCAACTGGTTGCCCGCGGAAGCGCCGATAGTCCAGCCTATGGTAATCTCGGGCCGGCCATCGTCGGTGAGATCCTCTACCCCTAGAACGTCTAGTTCCGGAAGGCCGGGATTTTCTTTATGCCAGACTTTTTGCCAACCATGAGGGGTGCGGTGAGCGATAAAAACTCCGGCCGTTAGCTCTGGACCTCGGTAGCCTACCACCAATTCCCGTTCACCGTCTCCGTCCAGATCTTCTGCGGCAATAGCCCTTTGCGTCCCGGCTCCGCCGTCCGGGGGCAGTAACGCTCGGACTTCGGCCACAGTTTGGCCGGGTGCCAGCAACTCCTGGACGTCTTTAGCCACTTCATCCACCTGTCCGGCCACCTCAGGTGGCCTGATGGCAGCCAGCGGGCTGGGGAGGTTGCACCCGCCGAGTAAAAAGATTACCCCCAGGATTAAGGCAAACCACTTTTTTAAGCAGTGCACGAAACTCGCTCCCTTGCTTCTTTATTAAATTCTACCTTCATCCTATCCTTTCCTTCCCATCTAATCTAAAGGGTTACAAAACGGTTAACGGCTGGAAATTTAATACCTCATTTCCAGGGGGCTAGAAAAAGCGGCCGCAGGTGGGGCAGTAGCGTCCGGCATAGTGTGTAAAAAGAGGCAATCGCTTTGAACTTTCTATTTGGTTCTTGGTGGTGGGGAACCCGGGATAGAGTTAACTGAACTACTGAGGCTTAATGAAAGGCTTTAACAAATAGCGTGCGGCCACACCGGCATAGTATCTAAGCTGGCCCGGCCGCAGTCAGTAATCTTACCCCTGGCATCCCATCTACGAGACTGAGACGCTCGCTAATGATGGCTTTCCGTATACCACCCGAGATATAAGTCGGCCGATTGCCTTCCGGGGACCAGGCCAGCCACTTGGCGTAATTAAGGTTTTGCCAACTCTTTATAGCCAATTTTTAATTACAGACAGGCAATCCTCCCCTCCCTCATTTGCGTAAGCTATACAGTTCGCACAGATGCCGCCTTTCTTGCTTTATGAGCTCCTCGATAGGCTTGACTTCTGTGTGGGACAGCAAATTTTTAAGCCCTTCAAAGAAAAGAAGAGAATCCTTTTCCAAACGGATGGCCAGTTCTATAGCTTCTGCAGGGGAAGAGACGAACTGCGCTACGGCTTCGGGGTCCAGTGATTGTGGGAAAACATGGTTGTTCACCAAGGCCTCCATATACTCTGCATATTCTCCGGGATAGGACTCTGGAGGATCGTACCCGCTCACCTGGTCTGCCAGGCGGTTAAAATCGGCGATATGCTGTTTCTCCTCCTCGGCCAACCGTCGGAATACTTGCTTCACTTTAGGCTCTTCTACTGCTTCGGCTAAGGTCTGATAAAAGGAATGGCCGTTCTTTTCGATGGCTATAGCAAAATCTATAATCTCACTGGCCCGGAACATTGGTCTACCCCCTGAACCCAATCTTAGGTTTGGCCCAGTAGATTCTTCTTGGGACCTAACGGACACCCTCAGCTTCCACCACCGCAATCGGGAATATAACAAGTAGCATCTACGAAGCTACAAGTGGACTGGCAGGAGGGGCATCTATCCGGAGGCGTGTCACCTTCATAAAAATAACCGCACTGGGAGCAACGCCATTTCATCGCTAACACCTGCCCTTCTAGGAACGCCAGAGTCCATGAATATTGCAGTAAGCTCGGGCAACAGCTTCTGCCGCATCAACGCAGAAAAGGGCCTCCGGAGGATCGCCGGGGTGCAGGTACTTTCTCCAGAGCTGGTCACCCACTAAAAGCTCTATCCACTCGATATAATGCTGCTCTTCCATGGGATGTAAGGCGCTGCCTACGGTCACTTTAAAACCTTCAGCCGTCTTGCTTACCACAGGTATATGCTTTTCCTTGCTGGCTTCCACTGTGTTCTCGGTGAAGAGCTGCATGGGTTTACCGCAGCAAACAAGCGTGCCGGCTCCCGTGTGTACCACTTCCACCACATTCCCGCAAACGCTGCACTTATACACCTGGTGTAGAGAAGTCATGAAACCGTCCCTCCTTAAGGTCTTGGGATATTGTTAAAAACATATATGATTATTATTCGCCGTTTTCTACCCATTTCCTTCTTGGGAGTACAATTACTGGCAAGAAGAAGATTATCTCTGGCGTCGCCTGGGTTTTATTCCTCCCTAGGATCCTACTTAATCATTAATACAACCTTTCCCGGCAGTGGTCTTTCTTCCGGTTTTGACCCTCCCTAAGGTCCTCCTTATCATTCCGCTAATTATTAATTAGCCTCCGCGTACAGATGCTCGTCCCCGGGTTCAGAAGCACCGGCCTTAACCTATTCGGCCGGTGCTTCTGCATGTAGCTTTAATTCGCTGTACAGGTAATCCACAAATTGTCTGGCAGTACGGCCGGAAATTCCGTTTTGAAAAAGAGCCCACTTCAGAGCTTGCTGGCGTAATTCCTCCTCCTCCATGGTGATGCCGCGCTGAGCTGCCAGCTCCTTTACAATGGCCCAATATTCCTCTTGGTCCGGAGTGTAGAAGACCACCGTCAGACCGAACCTTTCCGCCAGCGATAGTTTCTCCTGTACCGTATCTGCTTGCCGGACCTCCTGTGTTTTGCCTTCCTGGGGTCCCAATTCCCTGTCGGAGAAATATTCTTTAACCAGGTGCCGGCGGTTGGAGGTAGCATAGACCAGAACATTATCCGGTTTGGCCTGTAAGCTGCCTTCCAGCAGACCTTTAAGTTCTTTGTACTCTATTTCCTCTTCCTCAAAAGAAAGGTCGTCGAGGAAAATGATGAATTTTTGGGGCTGAGAAGCGATTATTTTTAATATTTCCTGGTAGTCTCTCAAATACCGTTTAGGAAGCTCTATTAACCGCAGCCCCTGTTCGCCGTAAGAGTGAAGCAGCCCTTTGACTGTGGAAGACTTCCCCGTACCGCGGGCACCGTAAAGCAATACATTGCTGGCCGGCAGGCCGCGTAAAAACTTCTCCGTATTCTGTACTACTTCAGCCCGTTCTTTTTCATAACCCACTAGGTCCTCCAACCTTATGGGGTCGGGGTTGGCAATGCCTTCCAAATATCCTCCGTCTTTGCCGCGCACCCAGCGAAACGCCCAGAACTCACCGAAAACACCAGAACCGTGAGCAGCATAATAGTCGGCCAACAGTTCTAAGCCTGTCCGGTCCCAATCCGGAACGGATGCCAATTCTTTTTTTATACGCTGCCTGACCTTCTCTGCCGGCCCCAGGGGACGATGCCGGCTTAAAGGATTAAAGGCGGACCAATTGGGCAGAGTGTCGTCCCGGCCGGCAGGGGCTAATAGGGCACTGGCCTCTCGATAACTCGCTTCTCCCCAACCTGCCATCATCTGCAAAATCCGCAGGTCGTGTTGTACCGCTTGAATGAGGGCAGGTCCCATAGCAGTACGGTCCTTTAAAGCCGCCTTGCGGGTAAATACATTATCGGACAGGATAATTTGGTCCAGGAGGTAATTCTTCCAGGGATCCCCTACTATTTCTCCGGGATAAAGCTCGCTCTTTTCGGCCAATAGCCAGAAAAAATTCTGGCAGGCGGATAAAAGCTTTTCCGCTTCGACTTCTTCTCGGCTCAGGCAGTCCAATACCTCCAGAAAGGCAGCATAGACCGGTTCTTTTAGCAGCTTACGGTAGATGAGCAATTGTCTGCCTAGCACCGAGGCGTGACGGAAAATATTTTCTCTGGTCAACCTTGCTGTTCCTCCCATGTTGTTTTTCACTTTATATTCCACCTGAGGTGGCCTCCCTTTCCGTACGGAGGGACTGGATTAACAGTTCGCCATAAAGAGGCCGTTTTCCTGTAGCTCCCCCCACTTCCTTACGCAAAAGAAACTCCGCTATATAAACAACTCTAACCTAGCGGCCTCTTTGAAATGAAGGGAGCATGAAGGTAGGGCACCGTTCTGGGATAAAGTTTGGGCAAGGGTATCCCTCATTTTTCTGCTGGATAAGTATTGCACTTGTGAAGGAAAAGCGCAGAGAAGGAAAAAGTTTTTAGATGTCGAATGAAGGATAGGATTTTATTTTTTGGCGATCTACTTAGTTATCTGCGCTGGGAATCTACGCTTAAGATGCTCATGCCGGTGGTGCGGCACCGGCAGAAGGATAAAAATAGCAAAAAGCGCATTTTATGTGGTAGGGAATGGGGGCTGCGTTTTGCATTACTATTTTTTTGATGGGCGCGACTTGAAAGCTATGCTGGTTGGTGCGGTCAACCGCCTGGGGCAGATGCAATCGGAAATAGATGCTTTGAATGTATTTCCTGTTCCCGACGGGGATACGGGCACCAATATGTATTTAACCCTGTTAGGCGGCGTTAAAGAGATCCCCGAAGCCCATACCTCTGTGGGTGCTGTGGCAGAGGCCGTAGCCCGGGGTTGTCTTCTAGAGGCCAGAGGGAATTCCGGAGTCATCCTGTCTCAAATTGTCAGTGGTTTTGCGGACGCCTTGGCCGACAAAGAACAGGCAGGGGTTGAGGAAGTGGTTCGCGCTTTTGCCCTCGGCGCCGAGTACGCCTATCGCGCGGTAGCCAACCCTTTGGAGGGCACCATTCTCACGGTTGGTAAGGCGATAAGCCAGGCCGCTTCAGAAGCGGGGGCCAAGACCAGGGATTTGCTGCGGGTGATTGTGTATGCCTGCCGGCAGGCGCAACTGGCTTTGGAAAGAACCCCGGAACTTTTGCCGGTCTTGAAGGAGGCGGGAGTAGTAGACGCAGGCGGTAAGGGGTTGGTGGTGATTTTGGAAGGTATTATTCAGGCGCTAAAGGACTTAGCCGTGGATAGGGATATACAGCTTTTCGATTTAGCCGCTGCGCAGCAAAAGCAATTTGCCTCCTCCAGAAAAGCAGTATTATCCGCAGGCCTGGAATATACGTATTGTACCGAATTCGTATTGGTAGGCCAAAACCTTCCCCTGCAGGCCTTGAAGAGGGAGTTAGCTCCTTATGGAGATTGCTTATTAGTGGTAGGGAATGAAAAGACGGCCAAAGTTCACCTGCATTCCAATCACCCGGGGTTAGTGCTGGAATGCGGCCTCAAGTACGGAGCCTTACTTTCGGTACACATAAATAATATGGAAGAACAATGCGCGGAGGGGAGACAGTTCCGCTCCTCGGAAAAGCGACCGGTGGGAGTGATTGCCGTGGGTCCGGGCGAGGGGCTTAAAGCCATACTGGAAAGCCTGGGGGCGGATAAAGTAGTGGACGGCGGCCAGACGATGAATCCCAGTACGCAGGATTTGGCCGCAGCCATAAAGGAAATAGAAGCCGAGGCGGTGATAATTTTGCCCAATAATAAAAACATACTTTTAGCCGCCGAACAGGCTAAGCAGCTAGCCGACCGCCCTGCGGGAGTAGTACCGTCGGTCTCCCTGCCTCAGGGCATTGCCGCTCTTATGTGTTTTAATCCTTATGCTAGCCTGGAGGAAAACTTGCTTAAGATGTCCCAGGCCATAGGAGGAGTGAAGACCGGGGAAGTAACCCGCGCCGTCAGGAGTGCCCGAATAAAGGGGCAGGAAATCCGTCCCGACGATTACATGGGTCTGGTAGAAGGGGAAGTGGCCGTATGGGGTACTAACTTAGCAGAGGTGGTGCGGGACACCGTAGAGCGTATGCTTGATGACCGCTCAAGTCTGGTAACCTTATATTTCGGTGCCGGTCTGACCACTTCCGAAGCCGAAGAACTGGTCAAGATTATGCAGCAACGTTTCCCGGGAGTGGATTTTGAACTATATTACGGCGGGCAGGCCTTATATCCATTTATTATTTCCGTAGAATGAAGGGAGCTGAGCTTAAAGTGACTAAAGTAAGAATTGTAACCGATAGCACGGCCGACCTGCCGGCGGAGATCATAGAAAAGTATGGTCTCACCGTCGTACCCCTGAAAGTAATGTTCGGACAGGAAATTTATCGGGAGGGGTTGGAGCTAAACTCCAGACAGTTTTATGAAAAGCTGCGCGCTTACCCTGACTTACCTACCACCTCTCAACCCTCTCCCCAGGAATTTGTGGAAGCTTACAGACCCTTGACCGAAGAGGGCGCGAGCATTATCTCCATCCATATTTCGGCATCCTTAAGCGGTACTTTACAGTCAGCCCGGTTGGCTAAAACCATGCTGGGATATGAAGATCTGGAGATAATCGATTCCCGCTTAGTCAGTCTGGCTCTGGGTTTAGTGGTATTAGCAGCGGCGGAAAAAGCTTTGGCAGGCGGTACTAAAGAAGAGGTGCTGGAAGCAGCCAGGTCGGTTATAGACCATGTAGCGGCTTACTTTCTGGTCGATACTTTAGAATATTTACAGCGCGGCGGGCGTATCGGCAAAGCTCAAGCTTTTTTAGGAAGTTTGCTCAACATAAAACCGATCTGTACGTTGAGGGAGGGTGTCATCTATCCTTACGAGAAAGTTCGAGGTAGAGCCAGGGGTATCGAACGGTTAGCAGAAATAGTGGCCGAAAAATTTTCTTCCGATACACCTGTGTGGTGCGCCCTGGTACACGGGGACGATCCCGGCGGATTAGAAGAACTGAAGGAGAAAGTGCAGCCCAAGTTAAACTGTAGCCGGTTGCTCACCGGAGAGATAGGACCGGTGGTGGGGACCCATGGTGGTCCCGGATTATTAGGGGTGATAGTTTCACCCCGGGTAGTCTCATGAAAGGGGTACACAAGGTGGCTCGGGACTATTACAGGGAAACCTAGTTTCACCTAAAGTGGTCTCATGAGAGCGGGTTCATGAAAAGGTTCATGAAAAAAAGATATAAAAAAGACGAACCGGGAGAGAGGACGCCACCGGGCTTATCGCCGTATAGGGGCACTTACCGGGGTAAAATTTTCGAGAACGAGCAGGAAATTACTTTGGAATAGCGAATATATACACCTGAAAGTTGTATTACAACTTACGACTTGGAGAAAAATGCAGGTAAGCCCCAAAACGAGCTTATGGGAGAGATAGATTAGCATGACTATCAAACGCATTCCTAAGGTCAATGTCAGTCAGGCGGTATTCGAACAGATGAAGGAGCAAATTTTTAGCGGGAATTGGCCTCCAGGTAGTAAGATTCCTTCGGAAAACGAGTTGGCCAAGATGTTCGGGGTAAGCCGTATCTCTGTGCGTTCGGCATTACAAAAGTTGAATACCCTGGGTCTGGTCTACAGCCGGCAGGGCGGGGGTACTTTTGTAACCGACCTTACGGCGGATGTTTATTTAACTTCCTTAATACCGGCCTTTGCTTTGGGCAAACATGATCTTTTGGAGATTCTCGAGTTCAGGAGGATCTACGAAATCGAAAATGCCCGCCTGGCGGCCTTGCGCCGCACGGAAAAAGATTTGGAGCGTCTACGCGGTATTGTAGATCGTATGCACCAGGTTAAAGAGGATCTTTCTATGTTTTCCGTGGAGGATCTCAATTTTCACCTAGAGCTGGCTCGGGCTACGAAGAATTCCCTTATCCTCAAGGTAGCTCAGATTACCAGAGATATTCTGCGCTGCCACATGGAAGAGATAGTAGCCTTTCGCGGTACCAAAGAGGGCTTATATTACCACCCCTTGATTTTAGAAGCTGTAGCTGCTCAAGATGCCCCGAGGGCTACGGAATTAATGGCCGAGCATATTGAGACTATGATAGAGGATATTAGAGAACGTTATCCTGAAGGCATACTCAAGAACGGTTTGGAAGAAAGGAGGAAAAACCGGGGCGAAAGTAGGCCAACAAATTCGAAGGGATAAAGGGAGCCGGGCCTAGTCACTAAAAAATGTTAGCCCTTGATCAGAACCGCGCAACTTTTTGAGAGGAGTATTTATATGCGCATAGAAGGCTTAGAAAACGTAGTTTTACCGCAGATGTACCGGGTAAAGCAGCATTTTCCCGATCTGGCCCTGCCGGATATACCGGGGAAGATCAGGGAAGAGATGAGCAAGACCCAAATTAGGGAAAAGGTGGCTGGCGGAAAGAGAGTGGCCATAGCCGTAGGGAGCCGGGGCATCAACAATATAGCCCTTATAGTCAAGAGCGTAGTAGAAGAAGTGAAAAACTATGGAGGAAGGCCCTTCATAGTTCCGGCCATGGGTAGCCACGGTGGAGCTACAGCCGAGGGGCAGAAACAAGTATTAGAGAGCTACGGCATTACCGAAGAGTACACCGGAGCGCCCATAATTTCTTCTATGGAAGTAGTCTCTCTGGGGAAGACAGACCAGGGCGTAGAAGTATTTATGGATAAACAGGCCTATGGAGCGGACGCCATTATAGCCATCAACCGTATAAAGCTACATACCGATTTTCGCGGGGAGATAGAGAGCGGGGTGCTCAAGCTTCTGGCCATAGGGCTGGGGAAGCACAAAGGAGCAGCCAACATACACCGGTATGGAGCGTGGGGATTAAAGGAACACATTCCCGAAGTGGCCAAAGTAATGATTAAGAAGAGTCCGGTAGCTTTAGGGATAGGAATAGTAGAAGATGCCTATGACCACACCGCCATAATAGAAGCCATGGAACCGGAAGAGATAGAGGAAAAGGAAAAGAGGCTGCTTAAAACCCAGCGGGAGCTTATGCCTTCTTTGCCTTTAGACAAGATAGATGTACTCATAGTGGAGGAGATGGGGAAGAACATAAGCGGGTGCGGGATGGACACCAACGTCATAGGTAGAATTAAGATCAAAGGGGTGCCGGAACCGGAAAGGCCGGATATAAAGGTAGTAGTGGTGCTGGACCTGACGGAGGAGAGCCACGGCAATGCAGTAGGGATAGGGCTGGCGGATCTTACCACCAGGAGGCTGGTGAACAAAATAGATTGGGAGCAGATGTATGCCAACTGCATAACTTCCACCTTTCCTGAGAGGGGCAAAATACCGGTAACTTTAGAGACGGACGAACTGGCCATAAAGACGGCTTTCATGTGGATAGGGCCGGTGAGGAGCCGGGAGGCCAAAGTTATCCGGATAAAGAATACCCTCCAACTGAGCGAAATGTACGTTTCTGAGGCTTGTCTGGAGGAATTGAAAGGGCATCCTAATATAGAGCTCTTGGAAGGTCCGGTCAATATGCAATTCGACGAAGGAGGAAACCTTCGTTAAGAGATAAATACAGCGAAACCTAATCAAAAGGTGAGGAGGAAGGTAATATGCATCCCAAGCAATTACTGGTGGAAATATGCCATCAGCTCTACCAGCGCAAACTGGTGAGCAGCACCGGAGGAAACGTGAGCTTAAGGAGCGAAAGGGGGATCTATATAACTCCTACCGGCTATTCTCTGGGAGAGGTGACTGAAGAGGATATAGTAGAGATCACTTTAGAGGGAGAAATACTGAGCGGAGGTAAGCCCTCCAAAGAATGGCGCTTTCATACCGGTATATTGAAGATGCGGCCTGAAGCGGGAGCCGTCATTCACGCCCACCCTACTTATACGGTGGCTGCTTCTTGCCGTAAAGACCTGAACTGGGAAGACGCTTTGCCTAGGCTTACCCCGGGCTACGCCCTTAGGGTGGGGAAGCTTCCTGCCGTGCCTTATGCACCTCCTGGAAGCGAAGAATTGGCCAAGAATGTGCTGGAAAAAATGAAAAACCATGACGCCGTGCTCATGCAAAACCACGGAGTCACTGTAGCAGCTAAAGATCTGAGATATGCTTATATCCTGCTGGAAGAAATTGAAGAAAACGCCCATCTCTACCTCCTGGTGGGTAAAGAAGCCAATACTATTTAACTTGTTTCCCCATTTGTGGGACGTAAACTTGGGGTCATCCTAATCAAAACGTAAACCCTAAGGCGTAAATAAGACCTAAAAAAGGAGAAGAGTACCATGCAGGCTTTATGTTTCTTAGGTCCCGGAAAAATGGAATTGATAGAAGTGGAAAGGCCTAAAATCGGTCCTGGAGAGATACTGGTAGAAGTAAAGTATGCGGGGGTATGCGGTACTGATGTACGCATATACCAAGGGACCAAAATAATAAAATCTCCGCGCATTATAGGCCATGAATTTGCGGGTATGGTCGCAGAAGTGGGTCCCGGAGTAGAAAGCTTTAAAGTGGGGGACAGGGTTACCGTTTATCCGGTAATACCCTGTGGCACCTGTTACGCCTGCACCGCCGGTCGACCCAATATATGCGTCAACCGCCTTACTTTAGGATATGAGCTGGACGGCGCCTTTGCGGAATACATCAGGATACCCCGGGAAGCAGTGGAGCGGGGACACGTAATAGCGCTACCTCAGGAAGTAACCTTTGAAGAGGCAGCAGCGGCGGAGCCGGTGGCGGCGGCTTTCCATGGGGTGCTGCGTTCCCGGCTTTCCCCGGGGCAGGATGTATGTATTATCGGCGCCGGGCCTATAGGTCTCTACCATGTGCAATTAGCACTCTGGCGTGGTGCCCGCAACGTGATCGTCTCCGAGCCCCAGGAGGAGAGGAGAAACAAAGCTTTGAGATTCGGAGCTACAGCCGCGGTCGCACCTCAGGAACTAAAGGATACGGTCCAACAAATTACCAGAGGCATAGGGGTAGACGTGGTATTCATAGACGTGGGTATACCCTCGGTGATAAAAGAAGCCATAAGCCTGGCCAAAAAAGGAGGAACTTGTGTACTTTTTGCCGGCTGTCCGGTAGGGAGTACGGCCGAGATAGATCCTAACGAAATACACTACAAAGAAGTGGACTTGATAGGCTCCTCGGCTTCTACCCCCGGAAATCTGGCTACGGTGCTGAGGCTGGCCGCACGGAAGTTTATTGACATAAAGAGTACTATAGGAGATATTTTGGAATTAAAAGATTGGGCGCAGGCTTTGGAAATGAAGCAAAATTATGCAGGCCTCAAGACCCTACTTAAGCCGTAATCCGTAGAGTGAAACGGAAATCCTGCCGGAGGAGAGCTGCTGATGTTCTTAGTTTTTTATATGGTTTTCGGGGGGTTATAATGGCATTTTCGGGCAGCAGAGAAAGGTGGAGGAAATATCTTGGGCACTTGGAAACGAGGCTGATATGCCTAATATACCCAACTTGGTAGTGCTAAATAGCCTCACAACTATTTGCAACGTATGCTTTATGCCGTGCAGGCATACCCCTTAATTCGTAAAGAGGGACAGTAGGTAGCAAAGGAAGAGAAGGTCCATGAAGAAATACCTTCTGGGCATAGATGTAGGCGGCACCGGGTGCAAAGTTTCCCTATACGACC
The DNA here is from genome assembly GCA_049701195.1 of Neomoorellaceae bacterium. Classification (GTDB taxonomy): domain Bacteria; phylum Bacillota; class DSM-521; order Neomoorellales; family Neomoorellaceae; genus JBNATU01. The sequence continues at coordinate 11,803 of JBNATU010000028.1, read as the reverse complement.
AGGAAGGTACCCTTAAGGCTACGCGTTACTACGAAACGCCGCTTCTTTTTTCCGGCAGTGGCCTGGTGGAGGCCGAACCCCGACTTTGGTGGGCTAGTTGTGTCCGGGGGATAAAAGAAGTGGTCGGCCAAGCATGCGGCGAAATAGTAGCTATAGGAGTTAGCGGGACTAATGCAACTTTGGTGGTAGACCGGGAAGGCCATCCCTTTTGTCGTGCCATTATGCAATTGGACTTAAGAACGGTGGCTATAGCGGCGGAAATTGAAAAAGGAGTAGGCTTTGAGCGGGTGTTTAATACCACCGGTAACCGTATAGCTGCGGGAACTTTTTCTCTGCCTACCATTCTCTGGATGAAGAGAAACATTCCCGCTCTGGCCAGTCAGAAGCATACTTTTTTGATGCCCACCGGTTTTATAGTATCTCAACTGACCGGCCGCTACACCGTCGACTACTCCCGAGCGGCGACTATGTTGTTATTCGATTACCGCCAGAAATGCTGGTCTACAGAACTTATGGCGGATGTGGGGATAACCCCTGAAGAGTTGCCCGAAATTTGTCCCTCCTGGGAAGTGGTGGGCGGCGTAAAGCCGGAGGTGGCGGAAATAACCGGATTGAAGGCCGGTACTCCGGTGGTGGCGGGCTGCATGGACACGGTTGCGGCTATGCTGGGAGCAGGATTGGCGGAAAAAAACCAGGTCTTAATAACTTTGGGTACGGTGGGCCGAATATCTAAGGTTACCGAGAAAGGTGAGTGGAAACCGGAGTTCCTGAATTGCCACCATGGTATAGAGCATAAGTGGATCAGCATTGCTCTCATTAATACCGCAGGTGCGTGCCTGCATTGGTACAAGAATTTAGTGAGTGAAGACTATATCCAGCTAAACCAGGAAGCGGCCGCCATAGCACCCGGTAGCGACGGATTGATATTTCTTCCCTACCTGGGGGGAGAAAAGTCTCCTTTATGGGATCCGCAGGCCCGGGGCATATTTTCCGGCCTAAAGCTGCATCATACCCGGGGACACCTGTACCGAGCCGTGCTGGAAGGGTTATCTATGGCTATAAGACATAATCTCGAACTCATGGCGTCTAATTCCTCGGATGTGACCCTGTATGTCAACGGGGGAGGAGCGGCAAGCCGCATCTGGCTAACTATACTGGCCTCGGTACTGGGCCGGCCCCTGAGGGTACTCAAGAATCCGGAGACGGAGCCTCTCGGTGCTGCCTGGTTGGCGGGCAAAGGTACGGGCGAAGTTAGGTGCGACCTGGAAGAGCTGCTTCAAAGGGGCACAGGTGAACCAATTTTGCCGGAAGAAGAGTATAAGGGCTTTTACGATCGACTATTCGAAGTATACCAGGAGATTTATCTCGCTAATAAACACTTGTTTCAGCGTTTGTAGTCTTATGAAAGGCGCCTCTCTGTCCGAAAGTATCCGAAAGTATAAGTATAGGTTCGGCAAGTCTAGATTTAGCTTGGCTGCAGCGCAAGCTGGCGTATCCCCGGTCCGGTTTTTTGTGGGAAGGCCTTGGGCTAGAAAGCGAGCAAGCCTTCACAGCAGCTAAAATCAAGTTCGGCGAAAGGCGAAGGCGCAAAGTAATCCTCTCCCGGCTCGTGACTTCAATTTTCACTGATGGATTTCACCCTGACAATATCACAGTCCGGTAACACTCCGAGCGCAGGATCTTGACGGTGGGAATTTCGATATGCTAAACTAACCTTAACAGGCGCGGGCGTGGCGGAACGGCAGACGCGCCAGACTTAGGATCTGGTGGGAAATCTCCCGTGGAGGTTCAAGTCCTCTCGCCCGCACCACAAGGCTTTGCCTCCTCGAGAAATCTAGTGTTGCTGAGGAGGCTGTTTTTATGGGCAAAATCGCTAAAACCGTTAAGCTCAACCCCAGGGTGCTGGACTTATCCCAAGCCCTGGAAGAGTTCCTTCTTGCCAAGCAGGCTGATGGTATAGCCCCGGCTTCGCTGGAGAATTACCGCTTCCATGTGGAGACCTTCCTCAAGGCCAGCCCCAACCTCAACACCTACGAAGCCCTGCAGAAAGCCGTTATGCGCTACTTCAGCCAGCCCTGCTCTCCTGGATACCGTAACATCAGGCTGCGCCACCTTAAGGCCTTCTTTAACTGGTGTGTATCTCAGGGCTACTTACCGGCCAATCCAGTAGCAGGCATAAGGAAGGCCATAGAAGACTTAAGCAACATAAGGCATGTACCCTTGGAGGCCGTAAAGAAGCTGCTCAACACACCCGATAAGAAGACCTACGCCGGCTTGCGGGATTACTGCTTGCTACTGACGCAAATAGACACCGGAGCAAGGCCTGGTGAGCTTTTCCAGGTGAAGGTAAGCGATTTAAACCTTGAGGCTAGGGAACTTTACATTCGCCCTGAAGTGGCTAAGACCCGTGTGGGAAGAACCCTGGTCCTCTCGCCTTTCACCACGCAAGCGCTGGCGAAGTTCCTTAAAGCGCGGCCACAGTGGTGGAATGAAGATGTGCCGCTATTTGCCACCGAAAACGGGAGGCCGCTAGACCGCAGCCAGTGGGCAGCAAGGGTGAGGGAATACTGCCACAGGGCAGGTGTAAAGGTCACGCCTTACGGCCTGCGCCACACCTTTGCCATCGAGTTCCTGAAGGAAGCCAATGACCCCTTTGCCCTGCAGCGCATTTTAGGCCACAAGGACCTTGCCATGACCCGCAGGTATGTCCGCTACCTGCAAGAAGACGTGAAGGAGATCCACGAAAAGGCCACACCTGTGGCAAAACTCCAGCAGTTGGGCAAGAGGGCTAACCGCAGGCTTTAGGCACTAATGCAAAAACGCCTTCTATTTTGGCTTATAAAGCCACGCTAAAGGCCGGGGCAGGTATAAAACCATTACCCGGCCATTTTGCGCCCTTTTAGAGGCTTCTAGAAGGCCAGATCCACGCTTACCCGCTCAGCTATGGTCACAGGCTGTGGAATGGGAAGGCCGTCTTCCTTCAAGCCCTCGATGTGCATACGTATGGCCTCGGCCATGTTTTCCCGCACTTCCTCCAGCGTGGCTCCTGTAGCTACGCAGCCCGGCAGGTCGGGGGAATAGGCCGAAAAGTTATTGCCCGCCCGCTCGATTACAATAAGGTATTCGGTTATTGGCGCTTGACCTCCTAGCGCAAAAGCGCAGTAAGCTCTTCTACAGTAAGGCCAGCTTGCTTGAGCACCGAGTGCAACGTACCAGGGGCAAGCTCATCATGCAAAGGCACTACGGCCGTCCTGCCGCTGGGATGACGCATTTTCACATGGCTCCCTCGCTGGCTGGCCTGGCGAAACCCCGCCTTTGCAAGGGCTTTAATGACTTCCCTGCCGGATACCACAGGCAGTTTAGGGCTCATAATGCTACCTCAACCGTGGCGATTATGGGCTCAGGCAGGGCCTCCGGCAAGGGCTCATCCTCGAAGTAGAGCTCCAGGGCCTCTTTCAGGTTCGCAAGAGCTTCCTCGACGGTCTTGCCCTGGCTGGCTACCTCTACTTCCACCGCTTTAGCTACATACCACCGGCCTTCTTTCGTCAATACAGCCGTAAAGCGCATAACAGTTATAAACCTCCTTCACCCTTGGGTTTAAACACCGCGGCTTCTAGCTCACGAGCCCGCGAGCCCACCATGAGTTACGCCCCTGAGCGAACTTGCTCCTCATCCGGCACGTAGACGAGCAGATCGCCAGGCTGGCAGTTGAGGAACTTGCAAAGCTTCTCAAGCACTCCGTAATCAACTTTGCGAACCCGATCGTGATACAAGGCTAAAACTGTGTTTTTCGCTAAACCTGTACCTCTCACAACATCAGACATTTTTAGTCTGTGTTCTCCGAGAAGTGTGGACAATTTGCACGTAATCGGCATTGCAAATTCACCCCCAACGCCAGTATAGCATAGGTACGCAATTAGCACAAGCAGGAAAGCAAATATCTCAGTGAAATGCGAAAAAATCTCTTGACAATAGATCTTCTGCATGGTATATTGGTAGCATAAGGTGAGCCAATGGCTCACGCAAAACTACCAAAAAGGAGGTTTCCACTATGTCCAAGGTGCAAGTCACCCGGCAGGAAGTAAACGGGGAAGTGAACATTGAAATGCTTAAGGAAAAGATACTTGCAGCTATCGGTTACGAAATCGTATACGCATTCCACACCTTCGCGGAGGAGGACAGCCTCAGGTTGCAGGAAGCACTAAACGCCGATCCGCACGTTGCCGAAAGAGTGAACACCCTGATGGACACCCTGAACATACTCGAAGGTAACGCCGATAGCTATCCCAGGTGGTAAACAAGCCAAAAACCCCTAGGCCACCCCGTCTGGGGGTTTTCCCTCTCTCGTTGGACCAAACGCAAGGCCGGGCTGTGGCAGCAATAAATGCAAGCCGCCAGCCCGGCCTTGTTTTTCCACAGGGGTGGCAAATGGGTCGCTGGCCTGGGTACCCCGGTCCCGTTCACGCAGCGGGCTCGGGGTGTCACACGCCCAAGTTTTCCATATGCGGGCTTGACTATTGCATGGTAATTATTTCCAAGATTTGGCACGTATCCTGCAAATACCATATTCTAACATTCGACAACACCGTACACTCTGCGGTATAATAGAAGCGCTCATGCCCCAAAGTCGTGAGGTGGACAGCGCCTTGTTGGAAAAACTGTACAAATCCCGCTATGCCGGCCCTCTCGAAGGGTTGGAGGACTGCCTGCCGAAGTTCCGCCACAGGGATATAATCCTCTACGACGGAAGGCCCCGCACAGGCGGGGGAGGGGGCCGCCGCAGATCATCGAGGTACGGCAACCCGTTGCAGAAAAAGCTAGAGGCGTGGTACAGGCGCAAGGCGTATTAGCGGCTCGACCCGTCGCCGCGTGCGAGCCAGCGCAGATCAGTGGCCCAGCACTCCCAGCCCAGGGGAACAACTTCATGCGGACAGTTGCGCGGGTCCTGCTCCCGTAAGCGGTAGAGTGTTGCGTCGTAAGGCTTCCAGCCGTAGCACTCCCACAGGTCGTCACCCCAAGGCGAACGGCCCACGTACCTGGCCCCGTGTATTACCAGGTCGCCGTACCGTACTGGCGGTGGTTGGCCCGGCTCCACGCCTATGACTATGCGCCTGGTCCAAGGCAACGCGCTTAAAGCGCTTGCTCTTTGCCATGACTTTTCACCTCCTCCTTTTAGTTAAGACCAGAGCTGTAAAGCGGAATGCCCAGGGCACATAACAGGCTGCCATCAACAGCGTCCACCCAAGGATTAGCAGCATGTTCAGCATGCGGTATTAAGCACCTCCCGCTAAAAGCCTTCCGGCACAGGGCTCGTGCAGCCAAATCACTTCCCGCACCTGGCCGGGCCGCACCTTCACCCTTACTTTAGCACCACAGTAAGGGCACCGGCCCTTGACCACGCCGCCCTGCGCGTGCAGGGTCAAATTGCATTGCCCCCGGAGTGTGTGAGGGCCTGAGCCAACATAGAATACCCTCACGGCAGCACCTCCTTTCTTGCGAAGTGTCATCACTTTTGTCATCAGCCGCAAAATCGGGTCTCAGCCCTTGAGCGCCAAGGCTTAGCGGATTTCTATATAGAGAGGGGGAGATGCTACCAAAATATGGAAATAGGCATTCTCACCCTTTTATAGAGCACCACAGGCGAGAAATACCAACACCCGTCGAGCCGTTGCTATAATAAGCGAGAGTGCATTTGTGAAATATTTCACTTTCTCCCCCTCTCTTATAAGAATCCCGCAAAGCCTTGTGGCTGTTGGGCTGAAGGGCATTTTTTGCTTTGATGACAGAAGTGATGACAAATCCCCTTAGCTTGCAACGGGTACTACCCCCTTCGAGCGACCCTGCTTGATGATGCGCAGCTCTTTATTGCGTTCGAGATTCCTCACAGCCTGCTCAAACAACCAGACACCATACCTGGAAGCGTTGACCTTGCGTTGCAATTCCCGCCAGGAAATTGCCCCTCCGTGGATCTGTAAAACGCGGCGGATTTTTTCCTCTAGCTCCGCCACCGTGTTTAAGCTGTCAATTGGATCATGCAATACCCGCATCCGGTACTGCCAATCCAGAATCTGGCAGACTTTCTCAATTGTGATCTGGTCAACTTCTTCAAAGTTGCCCGAAGTCACGGCCAGCAGGATAGCAAGCCGCAGACCAATGGTGTCCAGCCGCGTACCGTGGATATCCCTGGGCCGGTTTGCATACCATTCAGTCCAGAGTTTTTCCGCTTCCGGGCTGAGGTGCAGCCGTAAGGTATCCGGCAGGGCTGCCTCCCGGTCCCCGGCTCGAATAATGAGTTCCGGCCTGCGCCGCTCCAACGCCTCGAACAACTCTCTCAGCCGTCCCCGCAGCCGTCCCTGTTCCTCCTGTGGAACCTCCTTCACGAACGGGTGAGAACTTGTCGTCTCGCTCGGCACGATGAGCAGCCGGTTGGGCAGCCCAATTGCCAGGTTTTGGGTATCCCAGACGAGGTTGTAACTGTCCACCGTGGAGGCAGCTAAAAGGGATAACTTAGCATTGCGCACTTTTAGGTGTTTGCCCTTTACCCGGTGATCCCAGTGGGTCAGCTCATAGAGCGAAGTGAGCATTGGCCCTAGAACTGAGCCCTCAATTCGAGTTTTTGATACGAGCGCTCTAAACTCGTCAGCTACCAGAAGCAGGTCGCTGTGGTCCTTCAAAGCCTCGCCTAAACCTTCCGCGCTCCCGGCACCATAGAGCACGTGAGGCGGAAAGCCCGCGTCTTCAAAAAACTTTATCGTCCGGCGTATGGCCGTGGATTTTTTCTCCACGCCTGAGCGCCCAAGTAAAACGGTGTAAAGGCGTGGCTGGGGTTCAAGGTCGCTGGCGAGGGTTATACAGCCTGCCAGGAGGTGCCCCAGCACGGTTAGGAAGGCGAAGTGCCAAAACTCAACTGGCGCTTCATAATACTGGCTGAACAGCCTTGCGAAATCACCGGCAAGGCCCACAAGGCAGGTTTCCGGGAATTCGGGTCCGTTGCTTGGGGTCTCCGCTGGCAGCACGATTTCGGCTGTGCCCATTAGCGCTCGTTCTATGGTCATTTCCCCATACGTTCTTCCGGCCCCGTCGTGGGTCTCATCCCACTTGCAGCGGTAGAGCCTGGACAACCGCATGAGAAAATCCAACTCGCCAGAGGTGTTCACTGAGCACCTGTGGATCGCTAGCGATATGAAAGCCAAGTCTGCTTCTGAGTGGGAGGGGTAGTCCCTGGTATCGCCCAGGAATAGGGCCTGCAGTTCCGGGCCGTATTCGCCGGCCTCGATTTGGGCCGCTATGTTTATCACACGCAGGTTTTGGGCTACCCGCTGGAGAGCTGCCTTGCCAATTTCTCTCAGCTCCTGTGGTGCATTTGGGAGTTTGCGGCTTGTGACGGTGAAGAACCGCTTAGCGCTGTACAGCTCTATTGGACCCTCCCGACGGTTCAGCTCTGCGTCCGTGCGGAAGAAAACCTTAACGCCCTGGCCGCTGGGTGAAATTTCCGCATAGCTTGCTGGCAATAGTTGGATGACGCCTTTTGCCCATTGCTTAAGGCACCCGCTCTCATCAATGCAGTTGTCGAGGTCCAAACCTGCTAGGCCGTGCCCTAGGACGACACCAATGCCATCGGCACCACCCTTTTCGTAAACTTCAAGGGCCTGGTCAAAGGTAAGCCAGTTGCGGCTATCCAGGTGGTTTATGTGATTGCCATTCGCGCTACATGGGACCTTGGACCAGCGGTTGTCTCTGTGCTCATAGCGCCAGAGTATCCAACGGCTTAACTCCTTAAGTTCGACGGGAATGGCTTCCGGTCGTACTGCACACTTAGGGGGCTTTGGTGGTATAACGTTAGTGGACAACTGCTCTGCACCTCCTCGCCTCGCCTCCGGGAATGCCCGCCGGGGGCATTTTTAGTTAGCGTGCTTTCGGCAGGTTCAAAATAAATCGCCGGAGTTCGTCCTCCGTTACTAAAAGCCGGTTGCGCGGCCCGCGGAGCGCTTCCAAACGCTTCGTTTGAATATAGAAGCGCCACGTCCGGGCCTTGATCCCGGTAAGGTCCTCCAAGTCTTTAAGGGTGAACAACTTTGTCATTTGCAGTTCGCCCTCCTTTGGTAAATTCTTGCTTTTGATTTTACCAGCACCGCCTTACGATTGACAAACACTTGCTAGTGCGTTACAATCGGATTAAGGCAATACATGTCAATGTTTTTCACCTGCACGCCAAATATTATGTCACGCATGTGACAGAAAAGAGGCGGTGTGACAAATGGAGCTGTTCTTCAGGCCGGTGCCGGGGGGTATGCAGGAGTACCTTTTCACTGGTGAAAAATGGCAGCGTGTGGAATTGGGGCATTTCGCCGTGCCGCTTGTAAACAGACTAATGCAGGAGGGTCCTGCCTCCCTTGGGCGAAGGCTCGGACTAGCGGATGAAGAGGAGACCAGCCGCTATCTCATGCCTGTCGCTGTTATGGCGCTTTTCCTGGCTGGTGGCAGGGGGAGGAAGGCAATGGAAGGGCTGCCTCGAAAGGAGGATGTGGAGCTGGAGGTCTACATGAACGGCAGTTGTCCCGAGTTGTGGGCCGTGTGGAACAGGCTGCAAGTCCTGCCTTTCTATGCCAGGTTGCCCCGTGCTAACGCTTTCGGGTGGCATGTGAAGGCTGCAGGTGAGCTGGAGGCTGCTGCAGCCGAACTCACACTGGCTTTTATGCATGGTGTAAGGCGGCCTTTCAAGGCTTGCAGGAAGCACGCGGCCCTCTATCATGAGGAGTGCCCCGTATGCAAGCCTGAAGAGCAACTCAGGAAACGGTTCCTTAGCCTTCTGAGGCAGCACAAGAGCAGGCTGCTGTACGGTGCTATTACAGTGAGAGAGTGGGAGTACACCCAGGCAGAGATTGAGCGCATTGCCAGGAAGGCCCGGACGGGTTCTGTGCGGCAGGCCATAAGGGAATACTATGAGGTGTGCCGTGAAGTGGGCTTGCCCGCGGGGTGGTACCGCAATTACAGGCCGTTCCTCGAACAAGGATGACGTTCGGCCATGGCGAAAGTTTTAGCCGCGGGGAGGAATGCGCACGCATGTGTGGAATACCCTAAGCAAAGGCGAAGTCTGGTGGTGCTGGCGGAGTGTCCGGAAGCCGTGCCTGGAGCCCTTGCAGCGCAAAGGCTCATGCGGGCGTGGCGGAACGGCAGACGCGCCAGACTTAGGATCTGGTGGGAAATCTCCCGTGGAGGTTCAAGTCCTCTCGACCGCACCAAATTTAAAGACCAAAGGGTAGAGAGAATAGGCCACCCCTAGGCGAGGGGCCTATTCTTTTGTAGATGGTCTGTAGATGGTCTATTCGGAAGTGAAGCGTCCCTGAGGTTAATGCGTGCGGGGCCTCCTTTGTGCCCCAACTGTAGGAGAGGTGGCAGTTTGTTCGGTATTTCACCTCCAGCGGATAATGCAGTCCAGGAGCTCTGCTTTATCAAGAGGTCCAACTTTATCATAAAATCATGAAATGGGGTGTTTTTAAACCTATGCCGGGAAGCATGATCCAGATGATGACCTTCGTATCATTTATTGTACCTTTAGGGATGATGGTGGGCTGGGTTATCCTCTTGGTGGTAGCTTGGAGGTTTATGAGAGCCCATGAGGCTATGGCCGATACCTTAAGATCGCTGGAAGCTATACTGAAGGAACTTGCGGAAAACTTGAAGACCAAAGATTAGAGGGATAGTCTCACTGTTTTTCCACTCGAAGCTTTAAGTAAAAAAGCGCAGCTTAGGGAGGAACATAGTAAGCTTAAAACCTTCATGCCGCCCTGGCAGCACCAGCGAAAGGATGAAGATGGCAAAGAGCGCATTTTCAGAGATAGTAAGAGACATAGCTTAAAACATAGTTTAAGGATAGAATTTGCTTAACGGCACTTGAACGGGCAGGGCCAGGTGCAGTCTCCTTTCTACTTCCGACCAGTCGACGATTTGCCACCACGCTTCTATATAATCTCGCCGTCGGTTCTGGTAATCCAGGTAATAGGCATGTTCCCAGACGTCCAGCACTAAAAGAGGGATCACACCCCACTGCGTTAGATCTTGATGTTTTTCTGCCGTAAGGATTTCTACACGCTGCCAGAAAGGTTGCCACACCAGGAGGGCCCATCCGGAAGCTTCCACATTTTCGGCTGCCCGCGTAAACTGTTCCCGGAATATGGGCCAGCTGCCAAAATACTCTTCCAGGCATTGGAGAATTAGCCCGGAAGGTTCGCGGTTTCCCCACGGACCCATAGTAGTCCAGTAAATGCTGTGAAGTATATGACCGGACCCGTGAAAGGCCAGTTCCCTTTCCCAGTGCTTAACCAGGGAGAAATCTTTTTTCTGGCGGGCTTCAGCTAATTTAACTTCAGCCCGGTTTAACCCCTCCACGTAAGACTCGTGATGGAGGTCGTGGTGAAGGCGCAATGTAGTAGCACTGATATAAGGCTCTAAGGCATGGTAAGGATAGGGCAGGGGCGGTAAGTGATGCTGCCCGGGCGGTAGTTCCTTCATGATGTTTCTTCTCCTTCCGCACTCGTTCCTAAAATACCTCTCTCCGTAATTATTGTATGTTCCAGGTAATACTAGAGTGAGGCGTTCACTCTTATAGAATAACCCCCGCCCTTACTCGGTCAGAACTTTGAGAGCTAACTGACTGGAATACTTGGTAATATCTCAGGCTCTTTGAGCGTCGCCGGCTTAGTCACATAACCAAGTAGCCAGCCCTTTCAAGGGCAAAACCCATATTTTCAGTCACTAGCAAGCACCCTAGAAATATGCGGAAACTAGCCCTTGCAGGTTCAAAACGTTCCCCTCAAGACTCACCTGTCGACTCCGAACCATAGATTGCGGCTAGTTCCAACATATTTGTCAGACAATACATTTAGAGCTCTGCGAAGCAGAGCAATATTTTCGGACAGGAAGCGGAGTATCTCGCTCAGGCCGAACTCCGAGGCGTAAAGGTGTTGGCTGGCCAAATCATAATAATGCCGCCCGATTTCTAAATAGTCTTCTAAGCCCCTCTCCCATTTGCCTAATCTTCGTGCGCGCCTTATATGCCAGCTGGAACTATCCACGTGCTCGGGAAACATACCGGCCATGAATAAGGCTAAGTCACCTATGCGCCGGTGTATCTCAAAGCGGTATCTTTCGTCCACCACAGAAGACAGAAAGAGGAGATCATCCAGCTCCATACTACTGAGTGTACGGCGATAAACCCGGGAACCGATAGAGTATACCAGCACATACGTCTGCACGCGGGTAAAGGAGCTTAAAAGGTCGGCAAGGTAACTTATCACCGCGTTATCTTCCAAAGCCTTCTTAACCTTGGGGGCATCAAAAACCGGTAGGCGCATTCTTCCGTACCCTTCATACATATAGGAAGCGTGTTCCAGATCCCGTCGCACCTGACGCAACAGTATATTAAATAAAAAGTAAGGGGATATGCACAGCAATTCCTCCCGCTTTTCCAATAATTTACGAAATAGCTTGGCATCATTTAGCATGATCTCGATCAAATCTTCTTTGTCGCGAATTATTTCCTTAACTTTAGCGGGGTCATTACGACGATCGGCGACTGCCTGCACCAGGAAATCCAAGTCCCTTTCGGTTATAGGAGTAACTGCATTATACATCCTTTCCTACCCCCGTCAGGCAGCAAATTATATTATACACTCAAGACTCAATTATACAGACTCAGATAATATTTTAGGTCAAGGCATAAAAACAGAAAAGGGGGTACGGGGTCGCCCCAGTGCTGACGCACGAAAAATATATAAAGCCGAAGTATAGGGAGTAAAAGCAG